>CP064997.1:2639451-3299314 GCA_016700055.1 Actinomycetota bacterium | reverse complement strand
ATGGGGATGCTGTTCGGCGTCACCGCCGACAGCATCTACCTTTCGCCCGCGCCGTTGTACCACGCCGCGCCGCTGCGGTTCTGCCTGGCGGCCCAGGGGCACGGGGCCACAGTCGTCGTGATGGAGCACTTCGACGCCGAGGAGTACCTGAAGGCCGTCGAGAAGTTCAAGGCCACGGTGAGCCAGGTGGTGCCGACGATGTTCGTGCGCCTGCTGAAGCTGCCCGACGAGGTGCGCGCCCGCTACGACGTGTCGTCGCTGCAGTGCGTGATCCATGCCGCCGCACCCTGCCCGATCCCGGTGAAGCGCCAGATGATCGAGTGGTTCGGTCCGGTCATCCACGAGTACTACGCCGGCACCGAGGGCAACGGGTTCGTCTACTGCAACAGCGACATGTGGCTCGCCCACCAGGGCACTGTCGGCACGCCGCTGGCCTGCACGGTGCACATCGTCGACGAGGAGGGCGTGGAGGTGCCCGCGTACGAGAGCGGCACGATCTACTTCGAAGGGGGCGCGACCTTCGAGTACCACAACGACCCCGAGAAGACGTTGGGCTCGCGGCACCCGTTGGGGTGGAGCACGCTCGGCGACGTCGGCTACCTCGACGCCGACAACTTCTTGTACCTCACCGACCGCAAGGCGTACATGATCATCTCCGGCGGGGTGAACATCTACCCCCAGGAGGCCGAGAACGTCCTCGTCACCCACCCGAAAGTCATCGACGTCGCGGTCTTCGGCGTTCCCAACGAGGACTTCGGCGAAGAGGTCAAGGCCGTCGTGCACCCGGTGGAGATGCCCGCCGACGAAGCCGCCGCGGCGGCGCTCGAGCGGGAGCTGATCGCCTTCTGCCGGACCGAACTGGCCGACGTGAAGTGCCCGCGATCGATCGACTTCCGCGAGGAGCTCCCCCGGCACCCGACCGGCAAGCTCTACAAGCGCCTGCTGAAGGACGAGTACTGGAAGGACAGCGGCCGCACGATCTGAGCCGCCTCGCCTCTAAGGGCCGAGGACGACCATGCGGATCTCGGTCATCTCCTTCACCGAGTAGGCGGGCCCTTCGCGGGTGTTGCCCGAGTCGCGCAGGCCTCCGTAGGGCTGCTGGTCGGCCCGCCACGTGGGCACCTCGTTCACGAGTACGCCGCCGAAGTCGAGGGTGCGGACGGCCTTCAGCGCCGTGGCCACGTCGGAGGTGAAGATGCCCGCCTGCAGGCCGTATTCGCTGTCGTTCGCGAGGGCCAGCGCATCATCGACGTCGTCGTAGGTGGCGACGGCCACGACGGGTCCGAAGACCTCCTTCGCGCACACCTTCATCTCGTGGGTCACGTTCGTGAGCACGGTCGGCTCCAACACGCCGTCGGCCGTGAGGCGCCCTCCACATGCGAGGTGCGCCCCTTGCGCGACGGCCTCGACCACCCAGTCGTGCACCCGATCGCGTTCGCCGGTGGAGATGAGCGCGGATACCTCGGTCGACTCGTCCATCGGGTCGCCGACCACCAGGGTGCCGACATGTTCGACGAGAGCGGCGGTGAAGTCGTCGGCGACGGAGCGGTGGACGAAGACGCGCTGGGTGGAGATGCAGCTCTGCCCGGCGTGGCTGAAGCCGGCGGTCCTGATCTTCGCCGCCGCTGCTGCCCAGTCGCCGTCGGCCTCGATGATCACGGGCGCGTTGTTGCCGAGCTCGAGCCCGACCCGTTTGCGCGGCGCGCGTGACCGGATGGACCACCCCACCTCGGGCGAGCCGGTGAAGGTGATCAGCGCGATGTCGGCGTGGTCGACCAGCGCGTTGCCCACCGTCGAGCCGCCTCCGGTGACGACGTGCAGCCAATCGGCGGGCAGGCCGCACTCGTCGATGAGCATCTCCGCGAGAGCGATCGAGCTGAACGGGGTCTGCGAGGCGGGCTTCAGCACCACCGGGCACCCGGCGGCGATCGCCGGGCCGACCTTGTGCACGACGAGGTTGAGCGGGAAGTTGAACGGGGCGATCGCGCCGACGACGCCGATCGGCACTCGCAACGTGAAGCCGAGCTTGCCCTCGCCGGCGGGGATGGCGTCGAGCGGGATCATCTCGCCACCGAGCTTGCGGGCCTCCGCCGCGGCGAACTGGAAGGTGCCTGCCGCGCGCTCGGCCTCGACCCGCGCCGTGCGGATCGGCTTCGCGGCTTCGGCGGCGATCAAGCGCGCGAACTCCTCGCGGCGCTCGGTGAGACGCGCTGCGGCGCGGTCGAGCACCTCGGCGCGCTTCCACAACGGCATCGCGCCTGCGGCCAGAGCGGCCTTCGCGACGGCCACCGCGCGGTCGACGTCGGCCGCGGTGCACGCGGGAACCTCGCCGAGCACCGCCCCGTTGTAGGGCGAGGTGACGGTGATCGTCGAAGTCGACGTGTATCGCTCCCCCGCCAGCGGCAGGGCTCTGAGATCGGCCATGGGGCGGACGATACTTGCGCCCATGCGCGCGGCGCGGCGGGTCAGCCACCCGTTCCTCGACCATCCCGGGCCGATCCCCTTCGCTCACCGCGGCGGCGCCGGAGACTGGCCGGAGAACACCATGCCGGCGTTCGCCGCTGCCGTAGCCCTCGGCTACCGCTACCTGGAGACCGACGTCCAGGTGAGCGCCGACGGCGTGGTCGCGGCGTTCCATGACGACGACCTGGCCCGCACGTGCGGCCGCGAGGGGTTCATCAGCGCGCTGCGCTGGGCAGAGGTCGCGCAAGCCCGAGTCGGCGGGGCGGAGCCGATCCCATTGCTCGTCGAGCTGCTCGAGGCGTTCCCGGACGCGATGGTGAACATCGACTGCAAGACCGATGCCGCGGTGGAGCCCCTCGTCGAGGTGCTGCGCCGCACGGACAGCCTGCGCCGCGTCTGCGTCGGCGCGTTCTCGCACCCGCGCCTGGTGCGGTTGCGGCGACTGCTCGGCCCCGACGCGTGCACCTCGATGAGCCCGCGGGAAGTGGGGCAGTGGCTGGCCGGTCGGGTGCCCGCGGTGCCCGACGTGGCCCAGGTGCCACCACGGCGGGGTCGGTTGACCGTGATCACGCGGCGCACGGTGGAGCGCGCCCGCCGCAGCAGGGTGGGTGTGCACGTGTGGACCATCGACGACGCGGCCGAGATGCAGCGCCTGCTCGACCTCGGTGTCGGCGGGATCATGACCGACCGGCCGACGGTGTTGAAGGAGCTGCTCGTGTCGCGCGGCGAGTGGGTGAGCTGAGCCGAGCGGTCGGGGCCGGCTAGATGTCGATCAGCACACCCGGGTTGAGGATCCCCGCCGGGTCGAAGGCCCGCTTCAGCCTGGTGAACACCTCGATCTCGGCCGAGCTGCGGGCCAGGTGCAGCCATCGCTTCTTGGCCCTGCCGATGCCGTGCTCGGCGCTGATCGAGCCACCGAGCTCGGCGACCAGGGCCAGCACCGCCTCGTCGCAGCTCGTGTCGTCGGCAGCCGGACCGAGCAAGTTGACGTGGAGGTTGCCGTCGCCGAGGTGCCCGAACAGGTAGACCGCGTCGATCCGATGGCCGCGAAGCTCCTCGTGGACGCGCTCGGCGAAGGCTCCCAGGCGCACCAGGGGCAGCGTGACGTCGAGCTTGTGGGGCACGCCGCGCGTGGCGATGGCTTCGGTGATGCGGTCGCGGTGATCCCACAGACGTCGCACACCTCGCGTGTCGCCGGCCGCGACCTGGTGCCGATCGGCGAGCAGCGTGCCGAGCGCGTCCTCAGGCGGCTCGCCGTTACCCGCCCAGACGGCGAGCACGGCGACAGGAGGGGTCTCGTCGAACAGCGCCGGCAGCCCCAGCGCGTCGTGGACGAGGTCGAGCGACGCACCGTCTGCCGCCTCGAGCCCGTCCAGCCCGGGCACCTGCAGGCGGAGCTTTGTGGTCAGCTCGACCGCGTCGGCCCACGATGCGCAGGCGACCCAGACCGCGACGCAGTTCGTCAGGGTGGGCACCAACCTCAGCCGCGCGGCGGTGACGACGCCGAGCGTGCCTTCGCTGCCGGTGAGCAGCGCGGCGAGGTCGAAGCCCGTGTTGTCCTTCTCCAGCCCGGACAGATGGGAGATCACGGTGCCGTCGGCAAGCACCGCCTGCACGCCGAGCACGTTGCGGCGCATCATCCCGTGGCGCAGCACACGAGTGCCACCGGCGTTGGTCGCCACCATCCCCCCGATGGTCGCCGAGTCACGCGCTCCGAGGTCGACAGCGGGCTCCCACCCACTGCCGGCCACTGCTCCGCCGAGGGCACCGAGGGTGACGCCGGCCTGCGCGGTGACCTGCCCGGCGACGGCGTCCACGGGGTCGATCGCGTCGAGCCTGAGCGTCGACAGCACGATCCCCCCGTCGCCGGGTACAGCACCGCCGACCAGGCCAGTGTTGCCGCCCTGGGTGGTGACGGCGACGCCGTGGTCTTGGCACCACCGCAGCACGGCGGCCACCTCGTCGACCGAGCCGGGCCGCACGACCGCGTCGCAGCGACCGATGAAGCGCCTGGTCCAATCCGTCTCGTAACCGGCCCGTAGGTCGGGATCGGTGAGGACGTGGGCAGGTCCGACGATGGTGCCGAGTGCAGCGTGCATGGGGGTCGCAGGCGCAGCGTAGGTTGCGCCCGGTGAGCACACCATCGGTTCCGTTCACGTCTACCCGAGCGCCCCGCCACATGGTGGCGAGCGCCGACGGGCTCGCGACGCAGGCGGGTATGGAGCTGCTCGCGCGGGGCGCCAACGCGGTCGATGCCGCCGTGGCGGCGAACGCGGCCATGGCCGTCACCTCTCCTCACCTGTGCGGGATGGGCGGTGACCTGTTCGCCCTCGTGCACACCAGCGGGACCGTCGACGCGCTGGACTCCAGCGGACGCGCGGCGAGCGGTACCACCGCCGACGATCTGCGAGCGGCGGGTCTCGCCGAGGTGCCCTTCCGGCACCATCTCGGCGCCGTCACCGTCCCCGGATGCGTCGACGGCTGGACCGCGCTGCACGACCGATTCGGCCGGCTCCCGATCGGCGAGGTGCTGGCGCCCGCGATCGCTCTGGCCGAGGAGGGTTTCCCGGCCTCGCCGCTGCTCGTCGCATCGCTCGCGATGGTCGACCACCGCGGCCGGGAAGCGCTGCACGAGCTGTCCGCCCAGGCGACCCGGCCCGGCGGGCGAGTGCGTCGACCAGGCGTCGCCGCCGCGTTGCGGGCGATCGCGGAGAGCGGCCGCGCCGGGTTCTACGAGGGGCCGTTCGGCGCGGGGCTGCTCGGCCTCGGCGGCGGGCACTTCTCGCCGGCCGACCTCGCCGCGCGGCAGGCGTCATGGGTGGAGCCCTTGCACGCCGATGCTTTCGGGCACCGGCTGTGGACGACCCCGCCGGGCTCGCAGGGCTACCTCACCCTGGCCGGCGCGGTGCTGGCGGACGCGCTCGACCTGCCCGACGACCCCGACGACGGCGAGTGGGCGCACCTGCTCGTCGAGGCAGCCACCGCGGCGGGTCGGGACCGCCCCGCTGTGCTCCACGACCGTGCCGAAGGCGCACAACTGCTCGCGGCGGCATGTGCGCGCGGCGCCGAGATCGACCTCCACCGGGCGTCGCGGCGCGCGGTGCCGACCGGTGACGGCGACACCACCTACCTCTGCGCGGTCGACGACGAGCGCATGGGCGTCTCGTTGATCCAGTCCAACGCGGCTGGATTCGGATCGTGGCTGGTCGAGCCGACCACCGGCATCAACTTGCACAACCGGGGCATGGGTTTCAGCCTGGTCCCAGGTCATCCCGCCGAGCTGACGCCCGGGCGTCGTCCGCCCCACACGTTGTGCCCAGCCCTCGCCACCCGTCCGGACGGCTCGCTGGCGGCCGTCTTCGGCACGATGGGCGGCGACGCGCAGCCCCAGATCCTGTTGCAGGTCGCGGCGCGGCTCTTCGCCCACCGTCGCTCGCCTGCCGATGCCGTGGGCTCGGGGCGGTGGGTGCTGCGCGGCCCGGTGACCGGGTTCGACACGTGGACCGCAGCGAGCGGGCCGACGGTGCAGGTGGAGGGGCATGCGTCTGCTGGCTGGCCGGACGATCTGCGCGCTCGAGGGCACGGGGTGGAGCGCACCGGTCCCTTCGACAGCGGCTTCGGCCACGCGCACGCGATCCAGGTGCGCGACGACGGCATGCTCGTCGGGGCCGCCGACCCCCGCACCCGCGTCGGCTCCTGCGCCGGCCGCTGATCCGGAAGTGCGATATGTGGTGACACCCTTTTGTCTTCAGATATCGCACTTCGGTCGTGACGCCGGCCGCAGACTCGGAAGTGCGATATGTGGTGACACCCGTCTGTCTTGAGATATCGCACTTCCGTGAGTGGTGCGGGGCTCAGCCGACGAGGGGGACGACCTCTTCCATGAAGCGGGCCATCTGCTCGTCGGCCTTCTTGTACGGGTCACCGAGCATGTGCGGGAAGATCGTCAGGTACTCGAGGCCGAGCAGCTCGCGGTAGAAGGCGACGCCTTCGGCGACCTGCTCGGGCGAGCCGATCAGGATCGTCTTGTTGTCGAGCGACTCGTCGAGGGTCGGGATCAGGCCTGGCTTGGCGGGCAAGCCGTCGGCCCCCATGTACCCGCGGCTCCACCCGTAAGGACCGAGGAACTTCCAGAACTCGTCGTGGCCCGGTAGGGCGCTGCGGTAGGCCTTCTCGTACGTGTCCTCGATGCGCACCGACACCACGAGCATGCGCTTCTCGTGGGCGGCGAGCTCGTGTCCGTCGTGGGCGGCCGCGTACTTCTCGGCGTAGGTGTCCCAGAAGCGCTTGATGAAGCTGTGGTGCTGGTTCCAGAACACCGCCGAGTGCCCGACGACGGGAACGTACGACAGCGTCGGCGGGCTGGTGACCGCCTGCCAGATCTCGAACGGGTACAGCGGACGGGGCACGAGGCTGAGCGCCTTCACCGTGCTTCCCCGGTCGGGGATGCCCGGGATCGGGATCTGGAAGTGCTTGCCCGAGTACTCGAACGACTCCTGCGTGAGCGCCCGGCGGATGATCTCCATCGACTCCTCGAACACCTCACGGTTGAGCTCGTCGGCGGCTGCCTGCTCGGGGTTGTCGTGGGAGCCGATCGAGACGCCCTTGTCGTTCAGGTGCAGCACCTCGCGGGGCACCGTGCCGCGTCCGACGCCGAGCAGCCCCCGCCCGCCGGACAGGTTGTGCAAGGTGGCGAAGTCCTCGGCGAGACGCAACGGGTTCCACTGAGGGACGACGTTGAACATCGCACCGAGTCGCACCCGCTTGGTGAGCGCGGCGATCCACGCGGAGACGAGGAGCCCGTTGGGGATCACCTCGTAGCCCTCGTACTGGAAGTGGTGCTCGGTCGTCCAGAACGAATCGAACCCCAGCCGGTCGGCCTCGATCGCCGACGAGACGTACTCGGACGTGGCCTTCCACACCTGCTCGTTCGAGTAGCGCCGGTCCATCGGGTGGGGCGGACCTCCGCCCGCGTCGTCCATCTCGACGCCTCCGAAGAAGAACGCACCGACCTTCATCACGGGACCTCCGGGTTGGACTCCACCGCCGGCGAGACGGGGAGGCTTGACGACGGTACCACCGGGGTAACTTCGCCCGGTGTCCGTGCTGCTCCTGCGCAACGCCCTTCTCGAGGACGGGCGCAACGTCGACGTGCTCTGCCGCGACGCGACCGTGCGTGAGGTCGGCCCCGACCTGGCGGTGCCACCAGAGGCCGACATCGCCGACCTCGGCGGGCGCCTGCTGCTGCCAGCCGCGGCCGAGCCCCACGCCCATCTCGACAAGGCGTTCCTCGCGGAGCGAATCGCCAACCCGCGCGGCGATCTGCTCGGCGCGATCGAGGCGATGGAGGGCAACCGCCACCTGTTGAACGTGGCCGACACCGCCGAGCGCGCCGAGCGGGCGGTGCAGCTGATGGTGGCCAACGGCGTCACCGCCATCCGCACCCACGCCGATCTCACGGTGGCCAACGGCATGCACTCGGTCGAAGCGCTCACGCTGTTGCGGGGGCGCGTCTCGGGAAGCTGCGATCTCCAGATCGTCGCTCTCGTCGGCTGGCCGATCACCGGCGAGCCCGGCCGGGCCGCCAGGGCGCTCCTGGAAGAGGCGATCGACGCCGGAGTCGACGTGGTCGGAGGCTGCCCTCACCTCGACGAGCGACCGGAGGAGGCGAACGAGACGCTGCTGCAGATGGCTGCCGATGCCGGCCTGCCGGTCGACCTGCACTCCGACGAGACCCTCGACGTGGGAGTGCTCGCCGTCGAGGACCTCGCCGATCGGGTGCTGGCGAGCGGCTTTCCCCACGCGGTGACGGCGTCGCACTGCGTCAGCCTCGGCATGCAGCCCGAAGACGTCCAGCGCCGCGTCGCCGTGAAGCTCGCCGAGGCTGGCATCGGCGTCGTCGCGCTGCCGCAGACGAACCTCTACCTGCAGGGCAGGGACCACCAGTCGGCGATGCCGCGGGGGCTCACCGCGGTGCGCGCGCTGCGCGCAGCGGGCGTCGACGTCGCCGCCGGCGCGGACAACCTGCAGGATCCGTTCAACCCGCTCGGGCGGGCCGACCCGCTGGAGACCGCCGGGTTGATGACGGTCACCGCCCACCTCTCCCCCGCCGACGCCTACGCCGCCTGTTCGACCGTGGCCCGCCGGGTGCTACGCCTGCCTGCTGCCGGCGTCGTGGTCGGCGAGAGGGCAGACCTCGTCGCCGTTCCGGCAAGTTGCATCCGCGAAGCGATCGCGTTCGGTCCGGCGGGTCGGATCGTCGTCCACGCCGGACGAGTGGTCGCTCTGCCGAACTAGCTGCCGCGACGCCGCCAGCCCTCAGTCGCCAGCGAAGGCGGCGTCGGGGCCGGCAACGATTCCCAGCCCACGAGCGATCGCCGAGATCCGCCGAGCGAGCTGCACGTCACGCTCGCTCAGGCCGCCGACCTCGTGGGTGGTCAAGCGCACGGTGACGGTGGCGTAGCGCAGGTCGACGTCGGGGTGGTGGTCGAGCTCGTCGGCAACACGGCCGATCTCGTCGACGAACGCCACACCCTTGCCGAAGGACCCGGTCTTGAAGCAGGCACCAGCGCCGCCGCCGACCTCACGCCAGTCCTCGACGCCGTCGGACTCCTGGAACTGTCGGCCCGTGATCCGCTCGGTCATCAGCGAAACCTAAGGCCCCCAGATGGTGTAGGAAACAAGATCTCAACACGCTGGTCACGGTCGAGCGCCGGTGGCCCTGCGACGACCCCTTAAGGTTTCGCGAATCATGATTCCCGCACCCGAGACGGCCAGCCCGCCGACTCCTACTGGCGCGCCGACCCAGGCATCTCTGTCGTTCGAGCGCATCTCGATGGTGTTCCCCGACGGCACCCACGCGCTCGACGACGTCAGCTTCACGGTCGCGCCCGGCGAGTTCGTCACCGTCGTCGGTCCGTCGGGGTGCGGTAAGTCGACGCTGCTGCGGATCGCGTCGGGGCTGACCACCGAGACCGCCGGGCGCTGCCGCGTCGACCGCGAGTCGATCGGCTACGTGTTCCAGGACGCCACGCTGCTGCCGTGGCGCACGGTGCGGCGCAACGTCGAGCTCATCGGCGAGCTGCACCGCGTTGCGAAGTCCGAGCTCGACCCGCGCGTGTCCGAGGCGATCGAGCTCGTCGGGCTCTCGGGCCACGAAGCGAAGTACCCCAAGCAGCTCTCCGGCGGGATGCGCATGCGGTGCTCGCTGGCCCGTTCGCTCGTGATGAAGCCGAACGTGTTCTTGTTCGACGAGCCGTTCGGCGCGCTCGACGAGATCACCCGCGAGCGCCTGAACGACGAGCTGCTCGCCCTGTTCCGGCACGAAGGCTTCGCCGCGCTGTTCATCACCCACTCCATCGCCGAAGCGGTCTTCCTCTCCACGCGGGTCCTCGTGATGTCTGGGCGCCCGGGGCGGATCATCGACGACGTCGACGTCCCGTTCCCGTACCCGCGAGCCCCGGAGCTGCGCTACGCATCCGAGTTCGCGGCTTTGAGCGGGCGCATCTCGGAGGCCTTGTTGGAGGCCCACGCGTGACCGCCACCCACCCCGAGACAGATCTCGGCCCGATGGGGACGCCGACGATCTGGGAGGAGGGCTCGATCGAGCCCGCACCCCCGGAACGCCCGGCCGGCCAGTCGCGGTGGTCACGCTGGCTGCGCGTCGCCGCGCCGCTCGCCACCTTCGCGATCTCGATCGGCATCTGGTACTTCGTCTCCTACGTGATGATGGACGAGAACCGGCGGCGGATCGCCCTGCCGCCTCCCCACGTCGTGTTGCAGGAGGGCTTCCTCACCTGGGAGGAGAACAAGGGACTGCGCCCGATCCTCGAGGCGATGCTCGTCACCGGGCGGGTCGCGCTGACGGGGCTGGTGATCGCCACCGTGCTCGGGCTGCTGGTGGCGATCGCGATGAACGGCGCGAAGTGGGTGGAGTGGTCGATCTTCCCCTACGCCGTGCTGATCCAGACCCTGCCCATCCTCGCGCTGGTGCCGATCATCAAGATCTGGTTCGGCTCCAACATCACGAGCCGCGTCATCGCCTGCGTGCTGATCGCCATCTTCCCGATCATCACGAACACGTTGTTCGGCCTGCAATCGGCCGACCGGACCCACCACGACCTGTTCAGCCTGCACCGCGCCGGCCGCTTCACCAGGCTGCGCAAGCTGGAGCTGCCCGGCGCCATGCCGGCGATCTTCACCGGGCTGCGAATCGCGGCCGGTGGGTGCGTGATCGGCGCGATCGTCGGCGACTTCTTCTTCCGGCAGGGAGCGATCGGCATCGGCCGCCTGATCGACAACTACCAGAAGGACACGCGCACGCCCGAGCTGTTCGCGGCGGCCGCGGTTTCGTCGCTGTTCGGGATCGGCATCTTCGTGATGTTCGGCTTCCTCTCCAATCGCGTGCTGCGCTCGTGGCACGAGTCCGCTCGCGCCGAGTCGTGACGGCGCGGGCACCTTCCCATCCACCCACCACCCATCCACGTCCAATCCTGCAGGGGGAGAAGCACCAGCCATGTTGCGTTCCAGAAAACTCACCGCCGTCGGTCTCGCACTGACGCTCGGTCTTGCCGCCGCGGCTTGCGGCGGCGACGACTCGGGCAGCGAAGACACCGACGCACCGTCCACCGACACCCCGACCACCGACTCACCGTCGACGGACGCGCCCGACGGACCCGTGTGCCCGACCAAGATCGTGGTCCAGACCGACTGGTGGCCAGAGCTCGAGCACGGCGGCACCTACCAGCTGATCGGGCCCGACGGCGTTGCGAACAAGGAGAACTTCACGTACTCCGGTCCGATCCAGGCCCAGTACGCCGCGGGTGGCGTGGAAGAGGTCGAGATCCGCGCCGGCGGTGACGCCATCTCGTTCAGCCCGGTGACGTCGGAGATGTACACCAAGAACGAGATCACGTTCGGCTACGTGAACGCATCCGACGCGATGAAGGACTCGGCCACGAATGCCGTGGTCGGGGTGTCGAAGACGCTCGACGTCGACCCGCAGATGCTGATGTGGGACCCGACCCAGCTCGACATCACCGATCCCGAGGACATGGCCGCCACCGGCGCCAAGGTGCTCCACTTCGACGGTGTCGCCTATCTCGAGTTCTTGATCTCGAACGGCTACATCGACGAAGGCCAGAGCGATCCGAGCTATGGCGGCGCACCCGACGAGTGGATCGCCCAGGGCGGCAACTTCATCCAGCAGGGCTTCGTCACCAACGAGGTGTTCAAGTACGAGAACACCATCGACTGGAAGGACGGGGCGCCGGCTGACGTCGAGTACTTCATCCTCGCCGAGATCGGGTTCCCCAACTACCCGGCGATGATGTCGGTGCGCCAGGACCGCCTGGAGGAGCTGGCGCCGTGCCTCGAGGTGCTCGTGCCCAAGCTGGCCCAGGCCTGGGTGGACTACCTGGCCGATCCCGTGCCGATCAACGACGCGCTCGTCGCGATCAACGAGACCTACGACACCTACTGGCAGCTTTCGCCCGAGCTCAACGAGGCCGGGATGGAGCTGCTCGAGGCCGAAGAGATCGCTGCGAACAGCGCCGACGGCACGTACTGCTCGTTCGACGACGACAAGGTCTCCGAGCTGGCCGACATCCTCGGCCCGGCCTTCGTCGACCGCGGTCTGGAGATCGCCGAAGACCTGACCGCAGTCGTCGACAACAGCTTCTGCGAGGGTGCGCCCGGTCGCTGACCGGCCACTCCAACAGCATTCCGACGCGTGATCGGTGCCGGTCCTCGTGGGCCGGCACCGGTCGCGTCAGCGGCGCAGGTCGAAGCGGGCGATCTCGTGCAGCGCCTCGACGAAGGTGGCGACCGCGGCTGCGAACAAGCGCTCACCGTGCTCGGCCGATGACTGCGTCGGATCGCCGATGAGGCCCTGCGGGCCGAAGTCGTCCGACAGCCAGCCGAACGAGACCTGACCGCCGAAGCGAACGTGGCGATTCGCGGCGAGCCACTCCGGCACGTTCCGCTCGGCCACCGACATGTCGACGAGCTCTGGGTGCAGATGCAACATCAGCGACGTCTCGTCGGCACCTCCGTGTACTCCCATCCCCAGCTCGGATTGCGCCGCAGCAGCGCTGTCGCCGCCCTGGTCGGTGGGCAGGCTCGGATGCGCGAGGAACGTCTGCAGTCCGAACTGCAGGCGGAGCTCGCGGTTGGCAACCGCGACCAACGCCGAGTTGCCCCCGTGACCGTTCAAGAAGACGAGCTTGCGGGCGCGCGTCGCGGCGACGCAGCGCCCGAGGTCCTCCAGCACCGACAGCATCGTGCGTGCGGACAGCCAGATGGTGCCTGGGCTCCACGCGTGCTCGTTCGACTTGGTGTACGCGATCGGAGGCAGCAGCCACACGTCGAGCCCATCGGCCACCGCCCTGGCGCAAGCCGCGATGGCCACCGCCGACGCGATCGCGTGGTCGGTGACGAGGGGCAGGTGGGGTCCGTGCTGTTCGATCGCGCCGAGTGGCTGCACGAGTATCGAAGACTCGTCGACACGTTCGGCGAGCTCAGGCCCGCGCAGGTCTGACCAGTACCTCGGTGCGTCGACCACGGGCGCAACCTAGTGCGACAGAATCGTGCCGTGGGGAAGACGACCGACTTCGACGCGATCGTGGTCGGCGCAGGCCACAACGGCCTCATCTGCGCGGCTTACCTGGCCCGAGCCGGTCTGCGGACGCTGCTCCTCGAGGCTCGGGCCACCGTCGGCGGCTGCGCTTCCAGCGAAGACGTCCTCGGCGTGCGGGTGAACATCTGCAATTGCGACCACATCTCGATCCGCGCGACTCCGGTGGCCGAGGAGCTCGACCTTCACCGGCACGGGCTGCGCTATCTCGACGTCGACCCCGGGCAGCTCAACCTGACGTGGGACGGTGGACCCGCTTGGCCGGCGTTCCACGACGTGGAGCGCACCATCGACGCGCTGGGCGCGACGCACCCGCGCGAGGTGGACGGCTACCGCCGCTACGTGCGCGACGCGCTGCCCGTGGCCCGGCTGATCCTCGGCGCCGCGGCGGCGCCGCCGTCGCGTACGAATCTCGTGCGCGGGGCGCTCGTCCGGAGGGGCGCAGGGGCGACGACCTTGTTGCGGTGGAGCCGGATGAGCGCGGCCGACGTGCTGCGGCGCTACTTCGCCTCCGACGACATCGTGGCGCCGGCGGTCGCCGCCGGCCCGGTCATATGGGGACTCTCCCCGGAGGCGCCGGGCACCGGGCTCGGTGCGTTGACGATCGCGATGCGTCACGCCGCCAGGGTGGGGCGGCCCGAGGGCGGCAGCGGGATGCTCCCCGCCGCGCTGAAGCTCGCGTTCGAGGCCGCCGGGGGCCACTTGCGCACCGGCGCGCGCGTGGCGGGCATCGACTGCGACTCGGTCGGCGTCGCCGGTGTCACCCTCGACGACGCGACGGTGATCACGGCACCGGTGGTGGTGTCGGCTTGTGATCCGCGCTCGACGTTCCTGTCGTGGCTGCGCAACCCGCCGTCGGGCGCCGGGCGCACCATTCAGCGCTGGCAGACCACCCCCGCGCAGGACGGCTACGAGAGCAAGATCGACGCGGCGATCCAGGTGCTGCCGCGGTACCGCCGCGTGGACCACAACCTCGCCCACCGCCTCGGCTACGACCCGCTGCACCCGTCGTTGATGGTCTCTCCGTCGGTGGCCGACCTGCATCGCGGAGCCGCGCTCATGGCCCGTGGCGAGGTGCTCGATCGCCCGGTGCTGCTCACCAACGTGCCGAGTGTCCTCGACCCGACGATGGCCCCGCCGGGGCGCCACGTGCTCAGCCTCGAGGTGCTGTTCACCCCGTACGCGCTGCGCGGCGGATGGGCGGGTTCGGCCGAGCCGCGACGCTGGCTCGACCTGTACGCCACCGACCTCGTCGAGCCCGGCTTCCTCGACGGCCTCGGCGAGTGGCGCGCGATGACGCCCGATCGGTACGAGGCCGACCTGCACCTGCCCCGCGGGCATGCGACGAGCTTCGCGGGCGGGCCGCTCGCCGCCCTGCGCGGACGGCCCCGTGAGCTGACCCGCTACGAGACCCCGATCAGCGGCCTGTACCTGACCGGCGCGGCGACGTTTCCAGGTGCGGGCATCTGGGGTGCCAGCGGGCGAAGCTGCGCGGCGACCGTTCTTCGCCGCAGGTAGCCGGTAGCGTCCAATTCCACAAGAGGGCGACGTCGGACGATGGGAGGACAGTGCCCGGATCGATCAAGATCGGCAAGCTGTTCGGGGTCCCGGTGATGGTGCACTGGAGCCTCGCGGTGGCTGCGGTGCTGGTGGCCGCGAACCTCTCGCGCGTCGCCACCGACGACGGCAGCATCACCGCCGTCTCGATCCTGGTGTCCGTGCTCGCTGCGCTCGCCTTCTTCGCTTCGGTGTTGGCGCACGAGCTGTCCCACTCGCTCACCGCTCGGCACTACGGCGTCGAGACCGAGCGCATCACGCTGTGGGCGCTCGGCGGCATGGCATACCTGGCCGACGAACCGCCGACTCCTCGGGCTCAGGGCTGGATCGCCGCCGCTGGTCCCATCGCCAGCCTCGTGCTCGGCCTGATCGGGGTCGGCGCCGCTTTCGCGCTGCACGCGGCGGGCTTCGGCGACTCGACGTTGACCATCGTCGCCTGGCTCGGCGTGATCAACGTCGCCCTCGCACTCTTCAACGTGCTCCCCGGGGCTCCTCTCGACGGCGGACGGATCCTCGCCGCAGTGCGCTGGCGCATCCACGGTGATCGCTACCGGGCGATGGAAGAGGCGACCACCGCGGGTCGAGTGGTCGGCTGGCTCGTGGCCGGCATCGGCTTGTGGTTGGTGTTGGAGGGCGCCGGAGGGTTCTTCATCTTGCTCACCGGCGTGTTCATCGCCTTCAACGCCTCGGCCGAGCGCGCCGGCATCGGCATTCGCCGGCGCCTCGACGGGCTCACCGTCACCGACCTCACCTGGTACGGCATCGCGCACGCCCCTGGCGACACCGACGCCGAGACGATGCTCTGGCAGCGCAACCGCCTCGGCATGGCCAAGGTCGTCGCCGTCGACGACGAGCAGGGCCACATCGCCGGCATCGTCGCCGAGGACCAGCTGTGGAAGGTGCCCGAGGACCAACGGCCGTACGTGCGCCTCCGCCAGCTCGCCACCCCGCTGACCCGGTTCGGCCGGGCACGCCCCGACGAACCCTTGACCAGCGCCTTGAACAGGCTCAACCCCTACGCACCGATGCTCACCGTGTGGCAGGGCGACCGCCTGGTCGGCGTGGTCACCACCGAGCGCCTGCAGAAGAAGGTCGGCGACCACTGACGCCTCGGCGCCCGAAGCCGGCGTTCAGGCGTCGCGCACGTTCCAGTCGCGCTTCGCGACGGGCTCTTCGCAGCTCCACGGAAAGTTGATCCACCGGTCGGTGTGCTTCCACACGTAGTCGCAGTGCACCACGGAGTGCGACTTCTCGTACAACACCGCGGTGCGCACCTCGCCCACCTTGCCCTCGCAGAAGTCGTGCACGCTGCGCAGCGTGTGGCCCGTGTCGGCGACGTCGTCGGCGATGAGGATGCGGGCGTGGCCGAGATCGACGAAGTCGGGTGCCGGGGGCAGGATGCGGGGCACCTCGAGACGCTCGTCGACACCCGTGTAGAACTCGACGTTCATCGTGTAGACGTTCTTCACCGACAGCGCGTAACCGAGGGCGCCGCCGATCAGTAGGCCTCCCCGGGCGATCGACAGGATCATGTCCGGCTCGTAGCCGTCGTCGGCGACGGCTTGCGCGACCGCTCGCGACGCCGTCCCGAACGTGGCCCAGTCCATGATCTCGCGCTCGTCGGGCACCTCGGGCATGGGGCCGAACCTAGCGTGCGGCTACACGACCACCGTGCCGACGATCGCCGGGTCCGGATCGGGCAACTGGGGGTCGAGGTCGACGAAGGTGGCGAGCAGCAACCGGGCCACCGCCAGGTTGCGCACCCACTTGCGGTCGGCCGGCACCACGTACCAAGGGGCGTGGTCGGTGGAGGTCTGCGCGATCGCCTCGTCGTAGGCCGCGGTGTAGTCGTCCCACAGCGCGCGCTCGGCCAGGTCGCCGGCGTTGTGCTTGTAGCGCTCTTCCGGATCGTCGATGCGGTCCTGCAGGCGCTCCCGCTGCTCCTCGGAGGAGATGTTCAAGAAGATCTTCACGATCTGCGTGCCCTCCTCGGCGAGCATCCGCTCGAACTCGCGGATGTGGCGGTAGCGGCTGCGCCACCGCTTCTCCTCGACGAGCTCACGCACCCGCACCACCAGTACGTCCTCGTAGTGGCTGCGGTTCCAGATGCCGACCGTGCCGCGCGGCGGGCACGCCGCATGGCAGCGCCACAGGTAGTCCTGGCTCGCCTCTCTGCCCGCGGGCACCTTGAAGCTGGTCACGACGGTGCCGGCGGGGTTCATGCCGGTCATCACGTTGCGGATCACACCGTCCTTGCCGGCGGCGTCACGTGCTTGGAGCACGACGAGCACCGCTTGGGACTGCGCGGCCCACAGGCGGTGCTGCCAGAACGCGAGCTGCTCGCGCACCTCGTCGAGCTCGGCTTGCGCGGCCGCCTTCTCCCACCCGAACGTGTCGTCGGTCGAACGGGCGGCGAGCGCCGGGTCAACGCCTGGGGCAACGAGGAGCTGTCCGATCAGTCGCGACATGGAAGCGCACCGTAGCCGTGCCGCGCGAGGGCGCAGCTCGGTCACGGCGCGGGCGCGGCCACCGGCTATGGTGCCAGCGACGGGTTGTGCCGGGGGTCACAGCACAGCACTGCAGCCGTAAGCAACCATGCGGCGACCACCACCCCCGGGGCCATCCGTGCCAACCACGGCTCAGCAACAGGGGGAACCAGACGGTGCGCACCACGACCAAGCGCAGGCGTAAGCCTGGAGTGCTGTTCGGATCGATGCTCGTGAGCTTCGTGCTCGTGGCAGCGGCCTGCGGCGACAAAGACGACGGCGGCGACGGGGGCGACTCCTCCGAGGCCCCCGACGAGACGACCGGCTCCACCGACGGCGGGACCGACACGACCGGCGCGCCGGATTCGACGGCGGTGGTGACCACCGCGCCGCAGGAGACCCAGCCGCCCGCACCCGAGCCCGAGTACGGCGGCACGATCGTCGTCGGCGGTGAGGCCGAGGTGGCCAACCCGTGGATCCCGGCCGCGATGCAGTGCGACTCGTACTGCCAGATGCGCGCCCGCTCGTTCTTCGACCCCCTGGTCGTCGTCGACCAGGACCTCAACTGGCGGCCGTTCCTCGCCGAGAGCATCGAGGCCAACGAAGACAGCACCGTCTTCACAGTCAAGGTGCGTGAGGGCATCTCGTTCCACGACGGGACGCCGCTGAACGCCGACGCAGTGATCGACAACCTGAAGCGCACCGCTTCGGGGATCCTGGTCAAGGCCGCTGTGAAGGACCTCGCCCTCGGTACGGACGGCCTGCTGTTGATCGAAAAGCTCGACGACATGACGTTCACGCTGCAGACCGGCAAGGACGGCGACCCGGCCAACCCGATCACCTGGCCGTTGTTCCCGTACTACCTCGGCGGCCAGTTCGGCCTGATCGCGTCGCCGACGTGGCTCGCCGCCGCCGACGCCGACCCGACACTTGCGCCCCAGGCCGTCGGCACCGGGCCGTTCGTGTTCGGCAGCTTCGCTCCCGGCGACAACATGGTCGTCAACCGCAACGAGAACTACTGGCTCTCCGATGCGAACGGCAACCAGCTCCCCTACCTCGATTCGATCGAGTTCAAGGTGATCCCCGACTCCCAGACCCGGGCAACTGCGCTGCAGAGCGGTGACCTCGACATGATGTCCACCTCTGACGCGGCGGTGCTCTCGGACCTCGAGGGCAACGAGGACTTCCCGACGCTGCTGCAGAACCAGTACGGCGAGACGAACTACATCCTCATGCACCTGACCAAGCCGTACCTTGCGGACCAGAGCGTGCGCTGCGCGCTGCTGCAGGCGATCGACAAGGAAGACTTGATCAACGTCATCGCCAACGGCAACGCCGACCCGGCCAACGGTCCGTTCTCGCCCGGCCAGGAGGGCTACCTCGCCGACAACGGCTCGCTGCCCTACGACCAGGCGGCCGCATCGGCGGCGATCGAGGCCTACGAGGCGGCAAACGGCCCGCTGACGATCAACTACTCCACCACCACCGCCACGGTCAACCTGCTGACCGCGCAGTACATCCAAGAGGCGTGGGGTCAGGTCGGTGTCGACGTCACGATCGACCAGATCGAGCAGTCGAAGCTGATCAACAACGCCCTCTTCGGCGACGCGGCGTTCGACGCCTTCGGCTGGCGCAACCACGCCGGGCTGTTCGCCGACACCCAGTACTACTGGTGGCACAGCTCTGCTGCCTCCGACGACGGACAGCTCGCCCTGAACTTCGGACGCCTGCGTGACACCGTGATCGACGACCTGCTCGACAAGAGCCGCCAGGAGCTCGATCCCGACTTGCGCCGCAGCTACGCCGAGGACATCAACCGCCGGTTCGCCGAGCAGTGCTTCATCATCCCGACGTCGTTCACGAAGTGGGGTGTCGTCAGCAACACGTCGGTGCAAGGCATCGGGCAGACGCCCCAGGCCGACGGCGACGGCTTCTTGCGCGACGGCGCCGGCTTCCCCGGTCAGGTCTGGTTGACGGCCGTCTTCCAAGGGTCCTGATAGGACCATCCATGTGGCCGGGTCGCCCGTCGCGGGGCGACTCGGCCACTGCGGTGGCCGATGACGCGTTTCCTGTTGTCCAGCCGAGTCCAGTCCTGTCCGAGACCAATCGCCACGAGGTAGGCGCCCTTGCGTTACGCACTGCAGCGGATAGCCCAGTTCGCGATCGTGTTCGTAATCGTCACGTTCGTCGTGATGGTGGCCACCCGCATCGGGTCAAGCGATCCCGTACGCGACCTTGCCGGGGGCACGGTCAGCGACGAGGTGATCGAAAAGGTGCGGGCTGACTACCCCTATCTCGACCGCAACATCTTCGTGCAGTACTTCTATTGGCTGAAGGACATGCTCACCGGTGACTTCGGCTACAGCTACGCCCAGTCCCAGAGCGTGGCCGACATGTTCCGCCAGCGCCTCCCGGCCAGCTTCTTCATCGGCTTCTGGGCGATCCTGCTCGGCCTGCTCGTGGCCGTCCCGCTCGGCGTCTACGCCGCGTACCGCCGCGACGGCCTGTTCGACCGATCGACGAGCCTCGTCTCATTCGCGTTCATCTCGGTGCCCCCGCTCGTGTTCGCAGTGCTGCTGCTGCTGTTCGTGGCGGTGCGCTTCGAGACCTTCCCTGTGCTGTCGGTCTACGTCGCGCCGTGGGACAACCCGTGGGACCACTTCCGCAACTTCTTGTTGCCCTCGCTGACGCTCGCGCTCGGGCTGGCCGCGGTGTGGAGTCGCTTCCTGCGCGCCGACATGATCTCCACGCTCCAGAGCGACTTCATCATGCTCGCCCGTGCGAAGGGCATGTCGCCCAAGCGCATCCTGTGGGGCCACGCGCTGCGGGCCTCCATCCTGTCGCTCGTCACGAGCGTCGCGCTGCAGCTCTCCGGGCTCGTCGGCGGGGCGGTGATCGCCGAGCAGTTCTTCGGGCCGAAGGGCATCGGTGACCGGCTGGTGTTCGCGGTCCAGCAGAACGACCTGCTGGTCATCCAGGCGGTCACCGCGCTGCTCGTCGTCGTCGTCGTCACCGCGAACCTGCTCGTCGACCTGTTGTACGCCGTGATCGATCCCCGCATCCGACATGCGCGAGCGCTCGGGTAGCGGCATGCAGAAGTCCGACACGAGGTGGACGCCAAGATGAGCGAGCCCCGCACCGACAACATCGACCCGCTCGTCGCCGTCGGCCTGGTCACCGAGGTGGAGGGCGGCGAACCCGTCGCTCCCCCGCCGGTACGCAAGCGCCGACGGCTGCCCAAGATCGGGCTCCTCTTCGGCGTCATCTGGCTGGCGGCGCTCGTGCTGCTCGCCGTGTTCGCCGACGTGGTCCCGTTCATCGTCGACCCCAACGAACGCTTCGAGGGAGCCGGCAACTTCGGTGCCCGCCCAGGATCCGCCTTCTGGTTCGGCAGCGACCAGCTCGGGCGAGACGTCTTCTCCCGCTGCATATACGGCGCCCAGATCTCGTTGCGGGTGGCCTTCTCGTCGATCGTCGTCGGGCTCCTCATCGGCGGTGTGCTCGGGCTCGTGTCCGGCTACTTCCGCGGCTGGATGGACCGGGTGATCTCCATCGTCATCGACATCTTGTTGGCCTTTCCCGTGCTCGTGATCTCGATCCTCATCGTCGGACGCTTCGACGTCCTCGCCCGTGACAACAGCGCGTTCAACTGGCTCACGAGGACGTGGTCGATCACGTTCGTGCTCGCGCTGTTGTCGATCGCCCCGATCGCCCGCATCGTGCGTGCGCAGACGCTGTCCATCTCCCAGCGCGAGTTCGTGCTGGCCGCGCGCAGCCTCGGTGCCAAGAACGGGCGCATCCTCGTGCGCGAGGTGCTGCCCAACCTGATCCCGGCGATGACTTCGGTGGTGTTCACCGGTGTGGCGCTGCTGCTCGTCGCCGAGGGCGGCCTCGCGTTCCTCGGATACTCGGTCAAGCCCCCGTCGCCTTCGTGGGGCTTGATGGTGGCCGAGAACCGACCCCGCATCGAACAGGCCTGGTGGCCGACGATCTTCCCCTGCATCATGTTCTTCGTCACGGTGCTCGCGTTCAACCTGATCGGTGACCGCGTCGCCCGCCGGTTCGACATCCGGGAGGCGGCGCTGTGAGCCCCCCCAGACTGCAGACCGAGGGTCGCCCCGAGAGCGGCACGCTGATGTCGGTCACCGACCTGAAGACGCACTTCCAGACCGATCGCGGGCTCGTTCGCGCGGTCGACGGGGTGACCTTTTCGATCGACCGTGGCAAGGCGCTCGGCATCGTCGGCGAGTCCGGGTCGGGCAAGACGATCCTCTCCCGGTCGCTGATGGGCCTGCTGCCGACGAGGGGCACGATCCGTTCCGGATCGGTGCGCTTCGAGGGCAACGAGCTGGTCGGGCGCAGCCCGAAGGAGATGCGCGGGTTCTGGGGTGCCGAGATGGCGATGATCTTCCAAGATCCGATGAGCTCGCTGAACCCGTTGATGAAGATCGGCAAGCAGATCGCCGAACCGCTGACCGAGCATCTGCGGATGACCGACAAGCTCGCGTGGGAGACCGCCGAGCGCCTGCTGAAGGACGTCCGCATCCCCGAAGCGGCCCGCCGGCTGAACCAGTACCCCCACGAGCTGTCCGGTGGCATGCGCCAGCGCGTGATGATCGCCATCGCCCTCGCTTGCGGGCCGACGGTGCTGTTCGCCGACGAGCCGACCACCGCGCTCGACGTGACGGTCCAGGCCCAGATCCTCGACCTGATCAACGAGCAGCGACGCGACCGCAACATGTCGCTCGTGCTCGTCACCCACGACCTCGGTGTCGTCGCCGGGCACACCGACGAGATCGCCGTGATGTACGGCGGCAAGCTCGTGGAGAAGGCGCCCACCAGGTCGCTCTTCGCCCACATGCGGATGCCGTACACCGAGGCGTTGCTGCAGAGCATCCCCAAGCTCGACGCGCCGAGCCACACTCGGCTGCTGGCGATCCCGGGGCGTCCGCCCGATCTCGTCAACCCGCCGCAGGGGTGCAGGTTCGCGCCGCGGTGCATCTACGCCCGTGAACGCTGTCACGAGGAGGAGCCACCGCTGGTGCAGGCCGAGATCCCCGAGCACACGTATGCCTGCTGGTACCCGGTCGGCTCACCTGAGTACTTCGAGCGCCGGGTCGAGATCTCCCGGCGCGGCGAAGCCGTCGGCGTGGGAGGCGATGCCTGATGGCCGGCACCGGCAAGGCACATCTGCGCTCCGGCGAAGCCCTGTTGCGCGTCGAGGACCTGGTCGTCGAGTTCCCCGTCGGGCGCACGGGGCTGAAGGTGAACGCCGTGAGCGGGATCAGCCTCGACGTGATGCCCGGCGAGACCCTCGGAGTCGTCGGCGAGTCCGGGTGCGGCAAGAGCACCACCGGCCGAGCGATCATGCAACTCCCCCGCCCGACGTCGGGTTCCGTCGTGTTCGAGGGCACCGAGCTGACGAAGATGAGCGGCGACCCGATGCGTGAGGCGCGCACGCGGATGCAGATGATCTTCCAGGACCCGATCTCGTCGCTCAATCCCCGGCGCAAGGTGCGCGACATCGTGCTCGAACCGCTGACCATATGGAAGCGGGGCACGAAGGCCGACCAGAGCGCCCGTGTCGACAAGGTGCTCGACGACGTCGGCATCGACCCGCAGCGCGCGGCAGAGAGCCAGCCGCATCAGTTCTCCGGCGGCCAGTGCCAGCGCATCTCGATCGCGCGGGCGCTCGTGCTCGACCCGACGCTGATCATCTGCGACGAGCCGGTGTCGGCACTCGACGTGAGCGTGCAAGCGCAGGTGCTGAACCTGCTCGAGGACCTGAAGCGCGACTACAACCTGACGCTCGTCTTCATCGCCCACGACCTGGCCGTCGTGAAGAACGTCAGCGACCGGGTAGCGGTGATGTACCTCGGCAAGATCTGCGAGGTGGCACCGAGCGACGACCTCTACCGGCTGCCGGCTCACCCCTACACGAACGTGCTGCTCAGCTCGATCCCCGTCGCCGATCCGGAGGTCGCGACCAGGCGGGTCGCCGTCGAAGGAGAACCGCCGTCACCGGTGCTGCCCCCACCGGGCTGCCGCTTCCACCCCCGCTGCCCGGTCGCGCAGGAGCGCTGCGCCCGCGAAGAGCCGACGTTGCGCGAGATCGCTCCCGCCCACTTCGTCGCCTGCCACTTCCCCCTCCACGGCACCCCCGCCGCGTAGGTCCGCTTCGCCGCCCCCGCTGGCCGCCTCCGGCCCCGCCTCTGCCCCTGCTCTGCAGACCGCAGTTATCGCGCCAATGTGTCAACGAAACTGCGCTAGCCGCACGTTCATTGACACATTGGCGCGCAAGCTGCGGCTTTAGGGGGCGAGGCCGAAGAGATGGCGGCGGGCGGCGTAGGCCTGCAGAATCCACCGCACGGTCAGCCCGAGCCTCGTTCGGACGTCGGCCGTGGTCGGTCGGAGCACCTCCCAGTTGATCGTGGCTGCCTGGATGTCGCGGTGCTTGTCGCGTTGGATGTTGATTGCTCGTTCGTGCGTGTCGCCGTCGACCTCGAGTCCGAAGCGAACCTCGGGGCGTGCGCCGTCGAGTCGGATCGGGCGCCCACCCGGCAACATGAGTGCGAACTGGCGCTCCATCTCGAGGCCGGCGGAGCCGAGCGCGTCGAGTAGCACGAGCTCATCGCGGCTCATCACCGCCGGCAGCTCGGGGTTGCGCTCGAGCACTACCCTTCGGAACTTCTCCGACCCGTTGCGTCCCACGCGTACTGCCCTTGACCCGATCTCGGCGAGCTCGGCCGGGGTGACGATGCGCCGTTCGAGGGCATTCTCGTGTGCCGAGCGCAGCGCCATGTCATCGAGCTCGTAGCTGAGCTCGAACAGGGTCTGGGCGACTGAGCTGAGGCGAAGGCCGTCGAGTTGATCGACCACGTCGGGTTGCTCGAGGCACGTTCGTCGCACCCGAACGCCGTCGAGGCGAGGGCGGCTCGCCGTAGGTACGGTCAGCTCGAGACGGTGGATGGGCATGCCCCGCAGGCGCCAAAGTCGGCCGGCGGTGACGCCCGACACCCAGCCACCCGGAACCGCAAGGCTGGCCGCCCGGGCCCGACCCTCGAAGTCCAGTGCCACGTCACCAAGCGCGTACACGCGGCGGTGGTACACGGGTCGCAGCACACCTCGCCGGATGAGCCGCCCGCGGGCGTCGATCGACAAGCCGATCTCGTCGAGGACACTGGCGGGCACGAGCCCGCGATACTGCTCGGCGGCAGCGAGGAGTGTCTGTTCCCATCGCATGTCTGGCGAAGGTAGAGAACACGTGTGACACCCGTACTCGGATGTGCGCTGCAGGAGTGCTCAAGAGAGTCGAGACGACAGAAAAGCCGCAGCTTGCGCGCCAATCTGTCAGCGAACCTGCGGCTGACGCGGTTTGGTTGACAGATTGGCGCGGAGCCTGCGGTTTGGGGATGCGGTCTTCGTCGGCCGCCTCCGCCTCCCCCCGCGTGCCGGTCAGGCGTTGTGGTAGGTGGGGGGGCGGCGTTCGAGGAAGGCGGCCATCGCTTCACGGTGGTCGGCTGTGGCGCTCGCCATGATCTGCTGACGGTTCTCGACGTCGATCGCCGCCTGGAGGCCGGGGATCTCGAGCGCGCTCCACATGCCCTCCTTCGTGAGGGCGACGCCGAACGGCGTGTTCAACATGATCTCCTCGGCCTTCGCGTAGGCGACGTCCAAGAGCTCGTGGTCGTCGACGAGGTCGACGACCAGCCCGATGCGGTATGCCTCGTCGGCGCCGAACACGCGCCCGGTGAGCATCAGCTCCTGCGCCCTCGCCGCGCCGACGATGCGGGGCAGCAGCCACGAGGTACCGATGTCGCAGGCCGAGAGCCCGATCCGCACGAAGGCGGCGTTGTACTTCGACGAGCGGGCCGCGAGCCTCACGTCGGAGCCGAGCACCAGGGCGAAGCCGCCGCCGGCGGCGGCACCGTTGACCGCGGCGATCACCGGTTGGGGGAGGCTGCGCAGCCGCGGAATGAGCGACGCGATGTGCTTCTGCACCGCGAAGGCGGTCTGGGTGGACCCGAGGTGGGCGGTGTGAGGGGCGGTGCCGTACCCACCGAGGTCGAGTCCAGCGCAGAACCCACGCCCAGCGCCGGTCAGCACCACGACGCGGCACTCGGGATCGACCGCGATCGCCGCGAGGTGGTCGTGCAGTGAACACACCAGCTCGCTGGTCATCGCGTTCAGCTTGTGGGGGCGGTTCAACGTGAGCTGGACGATCCCCGGCCTCGGACGGGTGTGGACGATCACGGCGTCGGAGGTGGCCTCGGAGGTGGCGTCGGAGGTGGCGTCGGAGGTGGCGTCGGGGTCTTTCGATGCTGGCACGTTGCCCATCGTCGTCCAACGCCGTGACCGATCTACCATCCGGCCGTGCTTGCGCCCCACCACCTGCCCGCCGTGCGGTGGGGACTCGTCGGTGCTGCCGGCGCCGCACTGGTCGGCCTCGTCGTCGCCGTCGTTCAGCTGCGTACTGGAGTGATCCCGATGCTGGACACCGCGACGTACTGGAGCGGTGCACGCGCCACGGCGGACGGGCACCCGTTCACGACCACGCTCGCGCCCTCGTTCACGAACTTCACGGCCGCCGAGTTCCTGCAGCGCGATGGGCGGCTCCCGTTCGTCGACTTCCCCGTCGGCTACCCGACGCTGGCCGGCGTGCTGGCGATCGTCGCCGGAGCGGAGCGAGCGATGGGCATCGTCACAGCCCTCGCAATGGCGGCGACCGCCGGGCTGACCGTCGCCGGTACTCGGGCGACGAACCGGACCACCGCCGTCTGGCGGGCGGTGCTGGCGTTCGGGATCGTCGCTCTTCCCGTCAGCCGCCTCGTCACTCAGGCTGCACTCTCCGAGCCGTTGTTCGTCGCCGTGGTCCTCGGGCTGGTCGCCGCCCTGTTGCACTACCGCGACACCGGTCGCCGTTGGCCACTCGTCGTCTGCCTCGCGATGGCCGCCGGGCTGTTGCGCTTCGTCGGGGCACCGCTCTCGTTGCTCGCCGGGTTGGAGCACTGGCGCCGTGAGCGGCGACCGCTGGCTGCGGCGGGCTGGACGGCGTTGGCGCTCGCCCCCGCGGCGGCGAACATGGTGGCCGCCTCTGCAGCGGGGGGCGGCCACGCGGCCGCGTGGCGAGGACTCGGCGGCGACGACGTCGAGCTGATGGCACGCTCGGTGGGCGGCTGGTTCGACGCCAGCCAGGGCGACCTGCGGCTCACGTACTTCGGCGGCGACGGCGCCACCTGGTGGGCCTGGCCGCTGTTCGTCGGCTGGCTGGTGCTCGTCGCCTGGGCGGCCGTCGGGCTGGTCCTCGGCAATCGCTCCGGCGACCGGGCCGACCAGGCGGGCGTCCGGGCCGGCAATGGCTCCGGCGACCGGGCCGACCAGGCGGGCGAACGCGTCGGCGACCGAGCCGGCGAACGCGTCCATCGGCAGTTGCGCCGTCTGCCGGCGCCGTTGGAGCTGTGCCTTGCGGCAGCGGGCATTCTCACCGTCGGGCTGGTGCTCGGCATGGCCGGCTTCGACGCGCTGGTCATCGCCGACAACAGGCTGATGCTGCCCGCGGGAGTGCTGTCACTCGTCGGCGTGGTGTGGAGCGTGCAGCTACCGTCCGCCCGCACCAAGTCCCCTGCCGGGCGCGTCGTGGTGGCGGCTGCCGGCCTGCTCGCCGTCGCCTGGCTCGCGGTAGCCGTCGAGCCGTGGCAGCTCACCGAGCGGTTCAGCGACCTCACGTCGACTCCCCCGTACGTCGCCGCGGCCGCAGGCAGCGGAGCAGACATCGTGATCGTCAACGACGCCGACGGCGTGCATTGGGCCACCGGTCTGCCGGCCGCCTACGCGCCGCTGCCGGTCAAGTCGCTCACCGGGGAGCTGGTCGACATGCAGGCCGCCTACCGGGCGCTTCCCTGCCCGATGCTGGAGCACGACGGCGTGGTGATCATCACCGAGGACGCGCTGTTCGGTACGGCCGGCGCAGAGACGTTGGACGAGCTGGTCACCGAGGGTCGCCTCGTCGCCGAGCCGATCGAGGGTGGCTTCATGTACCGCCCGACGCCGACCTCGTGCGACGAGCGATGAACACGATTGCCGCGCTCAAGCTGATCACCCACACGACGGTGTCGACCATCGTGCGAAAGCGCGCCTGCTCGCCGAGCTCGGCGACGGCGCCGACGCCGACCGTCCACACCACCGTGAACCCGCCGAGTACCAGCACCAAGCTGCGCCCGATGTCGGCAGCCCGCCGACGGGCCAGCAGCCAGGCGTGCCACACCCCGGCCAGCGCGGTCCCCGCGTACATGAAGATCGGCACGAGGGCGAAGTCGGTCGGAGCGACGAGCTCGCCGTAGATGGGGCTGCCCCAGCCCTCTGTCGAGAGCGCGCCGCGATAGTCGACGCGCAGCACCGAGTAGACCGAGTCGATCGCGCGCATCACCGCCGACGGCGACCGCGGCGGGGTCTCCGCGACGGCGAAGGTCGTGCGCAGGCTCCACAGGCGGCCCTCCAGGAACGCCTCCGGGTGCTCACGGATCACGGCCCAGGCGTCCTCGCCGGCCTGGTCGAACACCGGTAGGAAGCACTCGTAGTTGAAGTTGGGGCTGTAGAGATCGGTGGTGCGATCCGGCTCCGCCAGCGCGCGGTGCGATCGCGTCGGCGCGCACGGCGGCATCACGTCGGCGTACAGCTCGTACTTGCCGAACGGGCCGATGATCGCGATGTCGGACACGGAGCCGTCCGCGTGCATGCGCTGCAGGTCGTCGAGGTCGAGCACCGGCACGACGGCGCGCTGCAGGTTCATCCCGAACCAGCTCGACAGCGTCGGGCGGTCGAACAGCACCTGGTTCTTCGCCATCCAACCGCCGACGAGCACGAGCGGTACGAGCGCGGCGAGGCCGACGGTGCGCCACGTGACGCGGCCACGCAGCGCCCACCAACACACGGCGAGCACCACCACGAGCCACACCGGGTGGTACAGGCTGCGAGTGAGCACGGTGGCCGTGCCGACGGCACTGACCGCGAGCAGCCACCGGCCCGGCCGGGCATCTGCCGCGGAGCGCGTGCCTGAGTCGGCCAAGCGCGCCGCTGCCCACAGCAGGGCGAGCAACAGGGCGGAGACGGCGAGCTCGTAGGTCGGCTCGAACGCCAGCTTCAGCACCTCGGGATGCACGGTGGCGACGAGGGCGACCAGTGTCGCCCATCGGCGTCGCACACCGAGTCGCTCGGCGACAAGTGCCGCGAGCACGGCATTGGCGACGCCGATCGCGAACATCAACACCTGGAGCGTGCCGGCGTCGGAGAACGGCGACAGCCAGGCCGGCAGGCCGAGCGCGAGGTTCCAGAGCGGCGGCTGGATGTGCAGGAACCACACGCTGCTCAAGGGGTCGGTCGAGAGCACGTCCCACGGGAGGAGCTGCCAGCCGTAGCCGAGGTATGCGGTGGAGAACCGCTGGCCGCTCAACCACACCACCGCGTACGCGATCGCCCAGCCCAAACCGGCGGCAACGCCGGGCATCACCAGCCAGCGCGGCAGCCGGGCAGCGATCGGGGGCTCAGCTCGCATGTGCGTCCCTGAACGCGGCGTCGAGCCAGGCAACGAGCGCGGGCGCGTGGCGCAGGTCGATGTGGGCGCCGTCGGGGCGCATGTCGGTCTCGAACTCGCCGCCAGGATGGGCGCGGACGGCGCTCGCGAAGTCGGCCGTGAGCACACGTGGGTCAGCGGCGGCGAGTTGCTCGATCAGCTCGTTGTAGCGGTCCATCCGCTGCGGCTCGGCTTCGGCAAAGGGCGGGGTGCCGGTCTCGCCGGCTTGGTACTGGGGCTCGATGTGCGGGTGGGTCAGCCACAGCACCGGCGCACCGCCGGCGGCGACCACGTCGACGAAGGCCTCCATCTGGGCGACGAGCCACTCGTCGTAGGCGGCCTCGCCGATGCTGGCCCAGCCGTCGACACCGGGGATCTGGCGGTCGCTCAGATCGGCCGCTCCGCCGACCACCACCACCAGGTTCGGCTGCAGCTTGTCGACGATCGCGGGCAGCGCCGTGCGCCACTCCGTGCAACCCGGCCGTTCGGGCTGCTCGATGCCGAGGTAGCGCACCGGGGTGTTCTCCCCGATCCCGCAGCCGACACCAGGGCTCGGCACCAGGTCGACCCCGTGTTCGGCCTCCCAGGCCTCCAGCCCGCTCGCGAGCACCCAGCTCTGCGAATCGCCGACCAGCAAGAGCCGGGCGGGCAGTTCGGGATCGACGGCCGACGACGTCGGGGCGTCGGGCGCCAGGTCGGCGAGCCCGGCGATGGCCGCCTGCTGTAAGGCGAGCGCGTCGCTGTCGAGGGCGCTCAGCGCGTCGTTCGCGCTCGCGCGACGATCGATCCCGAACGCCGCCACCAGCGTCCCGACCACGGCGATCGCCGCCAACCACGGCGCGAGCCGCCAACCGATCCACCGCTGCCGCCTGCGCACGGGGTCCTCGAGCAGGTGGTACAGGGCGAGGACGATGCCCATCGTGAGCGCCAGCTTCGGCCAGAACAGCCAGAAGCCGTCGACCGTCTCCCAGCCGAGCACGGGGAGCCGCACCTTGGGCAGGCTCGGGTCGAGTCGCCAGGAGTCGAAGAGCAGGAACACCGGCCAGTGGACGAGGTAGATGGTGTAGGTGATCTGGCCGACGTAGCGCAGCGGCTTCCAAGACAGCGGCCCGCTGACCCCGGTGTGAGCGCTCGCGACGGCCATCAGTGCGCACACGACGAGGCCGTTGACGAGCACGCCCCACGGGAAGAAGAACTCGGTCCACGAGTTGCGGTAGCCGACCTGCCACCACAGCCACACCTCCAGCGCGAGCAGTGCATACGAGGCCACCTGCACGCGGGGGCGGCGCAGCCACCGCACGAGTCCGGGTGTCCCCTTCCACACCATCCACAGCACCGCGAACGCCGCGCCGATGAAGAACTCCCCGGCACGGACCTCGGTCGCGTAGTAGGCGCAGGCCACGCCTTCGCACTTGGCGTCGATCCCGGGCAGGCTCGCCCAGAGGGGGCCGTGGGACTCGTACCAAGCCCCGAGCAGGAACCCGGCGCCGGCCAGCGCGGCGAGCACGGCGAACAGCCGCCACGACGCCGCCGCCGTGCGCCTGCCGGCCAGGAGCGCGAGCACGACGAGGGGGAACACCAGGTACACCTGCTCTTCGAGCGACAGGCTCCACAAGTGCTGCACCGGGTTCGCCAGCCCGAACAGCCCGCCGTAGTCCTTGCCGGTGACGAGCAGGTAGGTGTTCTCCCAGTACGTGAGTCCGCTGAACCACTCCCAGAAGCCGAGGCGACGGCCGGAGCCGGGGAATGCCGTCCAGATCACGACGACGCCGAGCAGCACCACGAACGAGGAGGGAAACAGCCGGCGGGCGCGGCGCTCGTAGAACCGCCTCAACGAGACCGTGCCGCTGCGCTCCCACTCGGCGATCATCAACCGCGTGATCAAGAAGCCCGAAAGGGTGAAGAACATCGAGACCGCCAGCACGCCGCCCGTCAGCCACGTGACGTTGTGGTGGTAGAGCAGCACGATCGGGATGCCGAGCCCACGGATGCCGTCGAGCGCGGGCAGGTGATCGACACGTCCACCGGCCGTCTGCGGCTCGGCGCGAGGCAGGGCTTCGGTGGCGCTCATGGGGTGCTCTCGCACAGTAGTGGCAGACCCCCCGCGTGTAGGGGCGTCGTGTTAGCGTCCACCCGGCCCTACGGCTCGTTCGCCCGCCGCTCGTGATGACCGACACCGCCGCACCGACCACCCTCCCGGGCGAAACCACCGACCGTGCTCTGTGGCGGCTGGCGGTGCTACGCGCGGGGATCACCTACCTGCTGTCGCGCGTGCTCGTCATGGTCGGCAGCGGAGTGGTCGCCGCCCAGCGGGTGGCCGAGATCAACAGGCGCGGTGGCGAACGCCCGGCCAACGCGGTGCGAATGATCGTCGACGTGCTCACGTCGTGGGACGGGGCCTGGTACCTGCGCATCGTGCGCGACGGCTACCCGCGCTCGGTGCCGGCAGGGATCACCTACGAAGAGCCCGAAGCGCGAGCGGCGTTCTTCCCGCTCTTCCCGACGCTCACCCGCTGGCTGGACAGCTTCCTGCCCGGTGGCGACGTGTTCGCCGCGCTGGCGCTGAACTTCGTGCTCGGGGCGGCAGCGATCTGGATCGTCGGCCTCCTCGCCAAGGCGGTGTTCGACGTCAGGGTCGCGGGGCGGGCCATGGTGCTGATGGCGCTCTTCCCGGGCAGCTTCGTGCTCTCGTTCGCCTACAGCGAGGCGCTGTTGCTGGTGCTCGCCGCGGGGACGCTCCTGATGCTGCACCGTGAGCAGTGGCTGTGGGCAGGGGTGTTGGCGATGCTCGCCACCGCCACCCGCCCGAACGCCGTCGCCCTCGTCGCCGCGTGCGCCGTGGCCAGCTTCCTCGCCATCAGGCGATCCCGGGACTGGGGCTCGCTGGTGGCGGTCGTGCTCAGTCCGCTCGGGTTCGTCGCCTTCCAATGGTGGATCGGCTGGCATGCCGGAGAGCGGGGGGTGTGGTTCCGTGTGCAGCGCGAGGCGTGGCGGGAGGGCACGAGCTTCGGCGGCACCGCGATCGACGGAGCCTTCGACTTCTTGCGCTCCCCGCTCTCATCGCCCACCGACGCGCTCACCACGGCCTCGATGATCGCCCTCGCGGTGCTGGTGTACGCCGCGTGGCATCGACGCCTGCCGGCGCCTTGGGTCGCCTACAGCGCGGTGGTGGTGGCCCTCATGCTGCTGCCCGCCACCGTCACCGCCCGACCCCGCTTCCTGTACACCGCGTTCCCGCTGCTGATCGCCCTCGCGGTGTGGTTCGAGCGGCCCGGTCGCGCCCACCCTCGCGTTGGCGAGCAGGCAACCGGTGGTGTCGGGCGGGTGATCGACCGTGACCAGCTCTGGACGTGGACCATCGCCGCGTGTGCAGGTGGGCTGGCCGTGCTACCCGCGCTCTACGGGGTGTTCGGCGCCATTCCATGAGCTCATCGCTCGCCGCGAGGGTCGGCCGGAGCACGCGCTGGCTGGAGCTCGCGCTGCTCGCCGCTCTCGCCTACGTGCCGAGCCTGCTCGCGAGCCCGGGCAAGGTGCCCGCCGACACCAAGCTGTACCTGTACCTCGATCCCGCGCGGCTGATCTCCGACGCCCCGTACACGTGGGACACCCGTCAGTTCGCCGGCTGGGTCCCGCACCAGAACGTCGGCTACCTGTGGCCGAGCGGTCCGTGGTTCTGGCTGTTCGAGCAGCTCGGCGTGCCGGACTGGATCGCGCACCGGCTCTGGATCGCCACCTTGCTGTTCGCCGCCGGGGCCGGGGTGCGGTGGGGCGCGCGGGTGCTCGGCCTGGCTCCTGCCGCGGCCCTCGTCGCGGCGGTCGTGTACCAGCTCTCCCCCTACGTGCTGCCGTACATCTCCCGCACGTCGGTGCTGTTGCCGCCGTGGGCGGGGCTCGGCTGGCTGGTCGGGCTCACCGCGCTCGCCGCGCGGCGCAGAATGCTCCCCTACCTCGGCGCGATCGGTCTGCTGATCGCCACCATCGGGGGCATCAACGCCACGGCGATGGTGATGATCGCTCCGGCGCCGGTGATCTGGCTGATCGACGCCGCCGCGCGGCGTGAGGTGTCGTGGCGCAGGACGATCGGTGTGGCCGGCGCCATCGGCGCGGTGAGCCTGGCGGTGTCGCTCTGGTGGCTGGCCGGGCTGCGCGTGCAGGGCAAGTACGGCGCCGAAGCACTCGCCTACAGCGAGGCGCTGGAGTCGACGGCCCACACCTCGTCCGCGCCGGAGGCGATGCGCGGCCTCGGCTATTGGCTGTTCTACGTCCGCGACCAGGTGACGACGCTGACGTCGGCGTCGACTCCGTACCAGGAGTCCGGCTGGGTGTTCGCCGCCGGGTGGTCGCTGGTGCTGCTCGGCGCGGTCGGGATCGGGTTCTTCAGCTGGCGGGCGAGGCGCTTCGCGGCCTGCGCCGCGCTCACCGGGCTGGTGCTCGCCGTCGGGGCGTTTCCGTTCGACGACCCGTCTCCGCTCGCGGCTCCCCTCACCGAGCGCTCACGCGACACCGTCGTGCTCGCGCTGCGCAGCTCCACCCGGGCCGCACCGCTCGTCGTGCTCGCACTCGCCCTCGGCGCCGGAGTGGTCGCGTCGGCGGTCGCGAGCAGGTTGCGGGCGCACCGCTGGTGGCCGGGGCTCGCGGTGGCCGGCATCGCGGCGGCCAACCTGCCGGCGCTGTGGACCGGTGCGTACGTCGACCCCGGGTTGCTGCGCCCCGACCCGCTGCCCGACGCGTGGACCGAGCTCGCCGATCATCTGGACACCACGGGTGACGCCCGGGTGCTGCTGCTACCGGGCATGGAGTCGGCTGCCTATCGCTGGGGCTACACCGTCGACCCGCCGCTGCCCGGGCTCACCGGGAAGCCGCTCGTCACGCGTGACTGGCTGCCCCTCGGCAGCCCGGCGGCGATGGACCTGCTCTACGCGCTCGACGACCGGTTCCAGGCCGGGATCGCCGAACCAGACGCGATCGCGCCCGTCGCCCGCCTGCTCGGGGCCGACACGGTGGTGGTCGCGAACGACACCCAGTTCGAGCGCTTCCCGACGGTGCGGCCCGAACCGGTGTGGGAGATGTACCAGGCGGGTGTCGACGGGCTCTCCGACTGGCTGACGTTCGGCGACGCGGCTGCGAACGAGCCGGTGGTGCCGATGCTCGACGAGACAGCGTTGCTCCACGACTCCGTCGGCGCAGCACTCCCCCAGCTGGCGGCCGCGCGAGTGGCCGACGCTCCCGGGATCGGGCGGGCGGCGAGCGCTGCTGTCGTGGTGAGCGGCAGCGGCGACGGGATCGTCGACGCCGCCGCCGCGGGGGTGCTCGACGGGAGCGAGGTCGTCGTCTACTCGGCCTCGCTCGGCGGTGAGGAGCTGGCGCGGGCCTTGGCCGAGGCGCCGGTGGTGGTGGTCACCGACAGCAACCGCGTCCGCGCCCACCACTGGCGCTCGTCGCGTGAGGTGTCCGGGTTCACCGAGGACGGCCGGACGACCGCGCTGTTGGAGCGTGACCCGTTCGACCATCGCCTGCCGGTGTTCGAGTCGCCCCACGCCGACCAGCAGACGCTGACGTTGCAGGACGGCGTCGTCGCCACCGCCTCCACCTACGGGACGCCGCTCTCGTACTGGCCGGAGGTGCGCCCGGCGATGGCAGTCGACGGCGATCCGACCACGGCCTGGGTGGTGGCCGAACGCGCGGACCCCACCGGTGAACGGCTGCACCTCAGCGCCCCGGAGAAGGTGACCGAGGTGACCCTCCTCCAGCCCGACGCCGGTTCGGCGGGGCGCACCATCGAGGCCGTGCGGATCTCCTCCGGCGACGGCGCGTTCGACCTCGATGTCGCCCTCGACGCCACCTCTCGCGTCGCGCCGGGCCAGACCGTGGTGCTGCCGAGTGCCGCGAGCGAGCTGGAGATCGTGATCTCCCGGGTCGGCGCGCCGGCGGCGCTCCACCGGTGGGGCTGGGGCTCGGTCGGCTTCGCCGAGGTGTCGATGGGCCTGGCGCCGACGACGGAGACCACGAGCCTGCCGCGCGACGCCAGCGCGGCGACGCCTGCGGGCACCCCGCTCGTGTACGTGATGTCCCGGCTGCGCACAGGTGCCGAGAGCCGCTGGCGGGGCGATCCGGAGAGATCGATGACCAGGGAGATCGAGGTCCCCCAGGATCGTGTGTTCGAGGTGGGTCTCACCGTTCGGCTGTCGCCACGGGCGAGCGACGCGGTGCTCGCCGAGCTCGCCGGGGCAGAAGTGGCCGTCGCCGACGCCCGCCTGGTGGGATCGGGCGCCGTCGCCGGTCTGGCTGCCTTCGACGGGGACGATTCGACGGCATGGGTCACGCCGTTCGACGCGGACTCGCCGGCGACGGTCGTGGTGCCCTCCGACGGCACCCCCGTCGACACGCTGGAGATCCTCACCCGTACCGGCGAGGGCTATGCGCGACCGACCGAGCTGACCGTTGAGGCCGGTGGTTTGCGCCGGGTGGTGGCCCTCGACCCGGAAGGCCCCGATCGCCAGACCGTGCGGTTCGAGCCGGTCGCCGGCGAGGAGCTGAGCGTGGCCGTGACGGCGAGCGACGGCGCCACGACGATCGACCGGCGCACGAACCTGCCGGTGGGGCTACCCGTCGGGGTCGCCGAGCTGATCGTTCCCGGCGTCGTCGCGGCACCGTTGCCGCCGCGGCTCGACACGGGCTGTCGCGACGACCTGGTGAGCATCGACGGCCGGCCGTTCGCGGTGCGCGTCAGCGCGAGCTGGGAGCAGCTCTTGGCCGGCGCCGAAGCGGAGGTGACCGCCTGCGGCGACGCCGCGATCGACCTGGCTGCGGGTACGCACGTGGTCACGACCGGGGCGGGGCTCGATACGGGGCTCGACGTCGACCGGGTCGTGCTCGCCGATGCCGACGCCGCCGGCCGGGGCGCGGCGACCCCGATAACCGTGGAGCGATCGACGTCGCGCACGAGCGGCACGTTCGAGGTCGGCGCGTGTCCGGACGGCTGCTGGCTGGTGCAAGGAGAGGGCTTCGCCGACGGCTGGGAGGCAACCGTCGACGGCGAGGTACTGAACGACCGGGCGATCACCGACGGTGCGATGAACGGCTGGTGGCTGCCCCCTTCCGCCACGGCGCGCACCGTCGAGCTGCGCTGGACGCCGCAGCGCTCGATGTGGATCGCCTTCGCCGTCTCCGTCTTGGCAGTGCTGGCATGCGTCGCCTTCGTCGCCGTGGGCGCGATCGGGTGGTCGCGGGCGCGACGCGCGCAAGTGGACGAGCTCGATCGGTCGAGCGATCCCGCATCCGCAGCGGGCCTCGGCGAAGCCGCTTCCTCCTACGGCGCCGCCCTACCCGTGCCGACCTGGTTCGCAGCGGTCGCGGCCCTGGTCGTGGCCGGCCTGGCAGTGGGGCCGGCGGCGGGGCTGGCGGCCGGCGCGATCGTCGCCCTGGCGCGGGTCACGAGGCGGTGGTGGGTCGCCCCCGCGGTCGCGGTGGCATTGCTCGCCGCCGTCGGGCTTTACATCGGGCGCGGGGTGGTCGTGCGCGGGGTCCCGGCCGGGTTCGACTGGCCGCTGGAGTTCCAGAGGGTCCACGGGCCGACGCTCGTCGCGCTGGTGGTGTTGGCGGCGTCGACGCTCGGTGTCCGGCGGGGCGCCGCAGAGTAGCCTCGCTCACCCGTGGCCCTCGATCCCCGTCCCTGCCTGTCGGTCGTCGTGCCCTGCTACAACGAGCAGGCGACGGTGCTCGAGATGCTCGAACAGGTGCTCGCCTCGCCGTGGGTGGCACAGGTGGTGATCGTCGACGACGGCTCCACCGACCGCACCACCGAGCTGCTCGCCACCGTCGACGACCCGCGCGTCGAGATCGTGCTGCACCAGGTGAACCGGGGCAAGGGTGCCGCCCTGCGCACCGGCTTTTCACGGGCGACTGCCGAGTACGTGATCGTGCAGGACGCGGACCTGGAGTACGACCCCGATGAGTACGGCGTCGTGCTGGAGCCGCTGGAGCGCGATCGGGCCGACGTCGTGTTCGGTTCACGGTTCCTCTCCGGGCGACCACACCGCGTCCTGTACTTCTGGCACTCGCTCGGCAACAAGTCGCTCACCCTCCTCTCCAACATGTTCACCGACCTCAACCTGACCGACATGGAGACCTGCTACAAGGCGTTCCGGCGGGAGCTGATCCAGTCGCTCGAGATCGAGGAGGACCGCTTCGGCTTCGAGCCCGAGATCACCGCGAAGGTCGCTCGCGCCGGCTGGCGGATCTACGAGGTGGGCATCTCGTACTCGGGGCGCACCTACGCGGAGGGCAAGAAGATCGGGTGGCGGGACGGCCTGCGCGCGCTCGTCTGCATCGTGCGCTACTCAGCGATCGGACACCGTGCTCGTACCCGGTTCAATGCCGCCGCAGACGCGCCCACAGGTCGCGCAGACCCCACGTCGTGACGCGCAGCATCGACTCGACCACGATCCGCCCGGACATCTTCGACGTCCCGTAGGCGCGGTCGACGAACGTGATCGGTTGCTCCACGACCACCGCGCCCGATCGCACCAGGCGTCGCAACAGCTCGGTCAAGAACGCGTAGCCCTCGGCGTCGGTGGCATCGGGATCCGCGGCCGCAAGCGAGGTCGCCCGGTAGACCCTGTATCCCGACGTGCTGTCGCGCACGTGCAGCCCGAGCGCGAACGAGGTGTACCGGTTGCCCCAGCGGGAGAGCAGCCGCCTGTGCAGCGGCCAGCTCACGGTGGAGCCACCGGGCACGTAGCGCGAGCCGACGACGACGTCGACACCGGGTCGCAGCGCTCCGACGAGGGCCGCCAAGGCATGTGGATCGTGGGAGAAGTCGACGTCCATGGACACGATCGCGTCGTAGCCGGCGCCGAGCGCCTCGCGAAAGCCGTGGCGATAGGCGCTGCCGAGCCCTTCCTTCGTCGTGCGGTGGATCACCCGGATCCTGCCCAGCCGCTCGGCGCACCGTTGCGCGATCTCACCGGTCCCGTCCGGGCTGGAGTCGTCGATGATCCAGACGTCGGCGTCGGGCAAGCTCTCGCGAACTGCGTCGAGGTACCGCTCTACGTTCTCGGCTTCCTGGTAGGTGGGAGCCAGCACCACGGTACGCACAGGGCGGAGAGGCTAGGCGAGGGAACGCCGTTGGTGCACCTGCTCACGCAGGCGCGAACCCTGGCGAGCCGGGTGGCTCCACGAACAGGGCCACCGCGGAGCGCAGCACCTTGTACTCGACCACCGCCGCGTCGAGCTCGTCGGGCAGCTCGTCGGCGGCGTCGATCAGGATCGCCACCCCGAACTGGTGGTCGATCGCCTCCGCCAGGTCTTCCCGGCCGAGCGCGATCAGTTCGTCGACGATCTCGCGGTGCAGCTCCGCGGAGCGCTCACGCTCTGGCGCAGTACGTGGGTCGAACCTGGCCACCTCGACCGCGTCGGAGCGCGCGGCGAACTCGGCGATCGAGCGCTCGCCGACCACCACCCACAACATCGCGGTCGCGTCGCTCTCGGACATCACCCGGTGCTCGCCCACGGCCCAGCGTGTCCACGCGTCGGTACCGACGGTGAACCCGGCACGCTCCAGCTCGAACAGCATCCCGGCGCCGGTGGCACCAAGGGCAAGGGGGTCGTGCCAGCGCAGCAAGTAGCGCGCGGCGGGGTCGAGCTGGGCGACGGCGAGCTGCGCCAGACCGGCCACCGACCGGCTGTCGGTCTCCTCCGGGGGGCGAACCCGGGTCGCGTCGACCGCGGCGCTGGCGGAGACCGCGAGGACCACGCCGAGCGCTCCGGCGGTGAGCCAGCCGCGGGCACGGCCGGAGGTGACGGCGCCGGAGCGCCACAGTGCCCACACCACGACCGCCGCGCCGAACGCCGCGATCGACCACGACCAGCGGATCAAGTAGTCGTAGAAGTCGTCCAGGATGCGCGCCGCCGAGACGGTGCCGAGCAGCGCCGCCGCTCCGGCGACGGCGAGACCTGCGCCGGCCAGCCGGTCACGCCCCCGCATGCACACCGCGATGGCGACGATCACCGCCGCGGCCACGACGAGCGTGCCGACGATGCCCGGCGTGGACGACGACGGGTCGTGCGTCGCCCCGCTGATCCAGGCCCCACCGAGGTTCAACTCGGTCGCCATCGCCCGAACCGCGGGTGAGAGGCCGACCGGCTGGGTGCATTCGTCTGCCCACCACCTCGGGTCGCAGGGGTGGGTGAGGCGCCCGATCACCCAGCCGAGGTTGCCGGTGCGGCGCACCTGCTCGTAGAGCGGCGGCAACCACATCAGCACCCCGACGGCACCGGCCCATCCGAGCGGGCGGAGTAGTCCCCGCCAGCTGAACCCCGGCCACCGCTGCCATGCGGCGACCAGCACGTACACCAGTGCTGCTGCGAGCAGGCCGTGCACGAGCACCATGTAGCCGACGTGCGCCTGGGCACAGAACGTGCCCGCGGCCACCGCGAACGGCGCCGCGCGCAGGTGCCCGCTGACGACGGCGTGGAGCAGCACGAGGAAGGCCAGGAACACGAGCACCGGGACGAACGGGTTCCACGGCGTGAGGAAGAACTGCGGGCCGAGCGCGCGCAGCAGGATCGCCGACGCGGTGGCCACCGCGAGCGCGTACGAGACGCCCCCCACGCGCCGGGCGACGAGCACCGCGGCGACGACGGCGCCGAGGTGCAGCAGGCTCGTGGCGATCATCAAGGCCGTTCCACTGCCACCGAAGAGCGTCGTCACCGGCCACAGCGCGTAGGTCATCGCCGGGCCGAGGTGCGCCCTTTGGTTCTCGATCGGTCCGAACCTGCCGGCGGCGCCGAGGAGCGGGAGGTCTTCGGGGACGTCGCGCACGGCGAGGGCGTGGTAGGCGAAGTCGCCCGTCGGGCGCCAGTCGTCGCCGGCCACGGCGACGAGACCGACGAGCAGCGGCACGGCGATCACGGCAAGCGCGACGATGTGCGGGCGCGCTCGCAACCAGGCGACGACCCGCCGGGCCGTACCGCCCGTCGGGTCGGTCACATCTGCCGTCGAAGCGGTCACGTCAGGTGGGGGGTGCCGGCGTGCCGGCGGGAGCGAGGAAGACGGCGGCCGGGAGCCGGAGCCCCACGAACTCGCCGACCGCCGCGGCGACGTCGGCGGGCAGGGGTGGCACGCTGAACACGAGCTTGGCTCCCCCGTACTGCTCGTCGAGAGCGGCCACCAGGTCGGGCCGGCCGACCTCTGGCAGGCGCCGGGTGAGCTCGGCATGGAGTTCGTCGTAGCGTGCCCGTTCTTCAGGCGTGCGTAGATCGGCGAAGGCGATCTCGGTGAACGCGGCGTCGGCGCGGAAGGCAACGATCCGCGCCCCGAGCACCACCCACAGCAGGCCGTCCGCGTCGCCTTCGTCGATCACCCGGTGAGGCAGCGCCGCGGCCGCGAACTCCTCGTCGACCCCTGCGTGGTAGCCGTCGCGCTCGAGCTGCAGCACGAGCCCGAACGGTACGCCGCCGAGCGCGACGGGGTCGTGCCACCGGGTCAAGTAGCGAGCGCCGCGCTGCAGGCCGTCGGCGACGTCGTCGTGCAGTGCGGCGACCATGCGCGAGTCGTCGATGCCCGTCATCTCCACCCGATCGGTGAACTGCACCGTCGCGAGCGCGGCGTTGAGCACGAGGACACCGGACAGGGCGAGCAACGCGGGCGCGCGCAGCTTGGCCCGTGTCGTCGCGGACGCGGCTCGCCACAGCGTCCACAGCGAGCCGGCGAGGAGCAAGGAGGTGAGGATCCAGAACCAGCGGATCGTGTACTCCAGGTACGACCCGAAGATGCGCACGATGGACAGCGCGCCGAGGACGAGTGCGGTGGCGAACACCGCGTGGAGGTGCAACGCCGATCGGTCGCGACGCTTCCACGCGACCGCGACGGCGAGAGCCCACAGCGCGAGCGTCACCGCCGCACCGGCGAGGTTGCGCTCGATGAGCGCCGGCCCGGTGAGCCACGGCCCGAGCACGCTCAGTTCGGAGCCGAAGACCTTCGCCGCTACTGAGCGCTCGATCAGCGCTTCGTCGGGCGACGCGAAGTGCTGGTAGAGGATCGACATGTTGCCCGGTGTGCGGGTGAGCTGGTCGACGACCGGGCCGAGCCACATCACCCCCGCGGCGAGCAGGCCAAACCCGAGCGGTTTGACCAGCGTCGCCAGGTGGCGCTGCCGAGCAGCGCGGACGACGATCCACGCCGTTGCCGCGCCACCGAGGCCGAGCACCAGCACGAGGTAGCCGACGTGGCAGTGGACGCAGTGGATGCCGGCGACGGTGGCGGCGACGAGCCACCACGGCGACCTGTCGAGCGTGGCCCAGATCGCGAGCAGGAACAGCGCGAACGGGAACACCGCGAACCACGGGTTCCAGGGCTCGAGGAAGAACGCCGGTCCGCTCGACCGGCTGACGAGCGCGAACGCGACCGCGCCCCCGAGCATCAATGCCGCACCGCCGAGGTGACGGGCGAGGCGCAAGGTGAGCAGCACCGTGACGGTGTGCACCGAGAGCGCAGCCGCGATCAGCGCCGTGCTCGTTCGCCCGAACAGCGCATACACGGGGTACATCGCCAGCCACAGTGACGGCCCCGGGTGTGAGCCCTGCACGCCCGCGTCGCTGACGATCCGCCCGGCTGCGCCGACGAGTGGGGGGTGGGCCCAGAAGCCGCGGACGTGCAGCTCGGCCTGGGCCATGTCGCCGGTCGGGTACCACTGCTCGGAGAGCACGCTGACGAACGCGGCGCAAGCGGGGAGCACGACGATCGCGGTCAGGACGGCGGCCGAGCTCCACGGCGGCCAGCTGGAGGGCCGCAGGAACGAGAACCGCGCGGCTTCGCGTGCGGGGCCGTCGCCCGCGCCGGGCGCGGCGTCCTCGGTCATGGCGGGCGCAGCCTACCGCCAGGCACCGCGGGGTGTCAGGGAACGACCGCGGCGATGGTGCGCGCGACGCGCTCGCCTCCGGCCGTAGTGAGCGCTCCGGACTCGTCGCGCACCGTGACCGTTCCTGCCGGCGTGCAGTCGTCCCACCATTGGCACGAGAGTTCAGGCGCGCCCTCGGTGCCGAGCAACGGCGTCGGGTCGGCGACGATCCACTCCGTGCCGGTGCGCACGACGTCTTGCACCGCTGCCGGCTGGCCCAACCCCTGCGGCCCCGGTTGCACGACGAGCACCAGCGCCGCGGGCGACAGGCGGCCGGCCAGGCCCTCCCAAGCAGCGCCCCCGGCGGCCATCTCCGGGCAGTCGGGGTCGTCACCGCGCACGGAGAGCACGACCACCTCGGGGTCGAGGCGCTCGATCGCGGCCTGCGCAGCATCGATGGCCGAGCACCACGACGGCGCGCCGTCGACCGACTCGACGGACAGCCCCCGCTGCCGGAGCCGGCGCTCGATCGGATCGCGGGCCTCGGCGAGCTGACCGTCGCCGACGACGACGACATCGGTGCGGGCCGGATCGCGCGCGAGCGACGGCCACCACCACCACAAGACGACCCCGAGCACGACGACAGCGACGGCGAGCGAACGCCGATGCTCGATCACCCAGGCGACGATCCGCCCCGTTCGGTCGGACGAGCTGGCGCTGGCGGGGTCCGACATGGCGGAGGGATTGTAGCGACGGCCTGGGCCGGCGTGTCCGCCGCCGAGACCGCTCCGGCCGGGTCCTGCCCCGCCGCGCGGAGGCGAGACCACTAACCTTCGCCGTTCGTGACCCCGAGCGCCGCGCCCGCAACAACGGCGCGCTCAAACGCCGTCGCCGTGCGCCTGATCGCTCTCGTCGCAGCCTGCGCGGTGCTGCTCGTGGTGCACTACGCGGGCGTTTTGTCGAGCGGTGTCGACGACGGCGCCGGGGGGCGGCTGCTCGGCCGGCTCGACGCCGGGGCGGTCGTCATCCTCGCCGTCGCGGGATACCTGCTGAACAGGCGCCCGGCGCAGGCTCACCTGAGCGGTGCGCCCGCCCCGCCAAGCGTGCGGCCGGTGGTGCGCTTCCTCGGGCGCGCCGCCCCGTGGTGGTGGCTCGCGGTCGCCTTCGCCGTCGTCGTGTCGCCCGTCGCGCTCGGGCCGCGTCGCCTGCTCGTCAGCGCGCTCTTCGGGCGCCATCCCGGCTCCACCGGTCCGCTCCCCGGGTTGTCGATCGGCTGGGTCGTGTCGATCGTGCTCGTCGCGGTCGTGCTGTGGCCTCTCTGGACGAGGGTCGTGCGCCGGCTCCCGCTGCGCACCGCGCTGGCGCGTGAGCTGGTCGGTGCGGGGCTGCTCTTCGCCTGCGGGCTCGGCTGGCAGCTCCTTGCCGTCGTCACGGACCGCACCGCGGCTTTCGGGATGCGCAGCCTGGTGCCCGGGCATCTCGACGCACTGGCCGTCGGCGCGGCGCTGGCCGCGCTTGCCCAGGCGGGACTGCTCGAGCGGCGCCACCAGCGCCTCGCGGTGGCCGCGGCCGCGGCCACGTTCGCCCTGATGCTGGTGCTCGTGCCCGGCGGGGTGACGGGGATCGGTAGGGGCGCGATGCTCCTCGACCACGCCGGCGACCTGGTGCTCGCCGCGGCCTTGGTGGCGGCCGTGGCGACAGCTACGAACTCCCGGCCGTCGGCACCCAGCCGTTGGCTGGCCGTGCTCGCCCCCGGGTTGGTGCTCTTCGGCGAATCGTCGCTGCATCTGCTGGCGCGCCAGCACCGCGAGCGGGTCGTCGAGCTCGACGGGGTGCCGTTCCTCGTCGGGCCGACGCTGACCCTGGTGCTGTGGTCGCTGCTCCTCGCGGCCTCCATCGCCGCGTTCGGCGCGTGGGCCATCGACCGTTCGGTCGACCGCTTGCTCCACGGTCGAGTCGCGCCGTGGCGGCCGGCAAGCTTCGCGGCTGCCGTGGCCGGTGTGGCCGGTGCGGGCTTCACCTGGCGGGTGATCGCCTGGCTGACGATCGCCCCCGAGCGCACCGACGGCGGGGATCCGCTCTTCTACCACTCTGCCGCGAACCTGTTCGCGCAGGGTCGGGGATGGCCCGAGCCCCTGAACTGGATCGCTTACGGGCGCACCATCCCGAGCGCGCTCCACGGGCCTGGGTACCCGCTCTACCTGTCGATCACGTCACGGCTCGGCGGCACCTCGTACGTAGACCACAAGCTGGCGTCGATCCTCGCGGGGTCGTTGCTCGTGGTCGTCGTCGCGCTGGTCGGGCGACGCGTGGGCGGGCCGCGGGTCGGCGTCGTCGCGGCCGTGCTCGCTGCTGCCTACCCGAACCTGTGGATCATCGACGGGGTGCTGTTCCCGGAGGGCCTGTTCGCGCTGCTCACCACGACCGGCATCCTTCTCGCCTACCGCTGGCGGGACACGCATCGCTCGGCGACGGCGCTCGCCCTCGGGCTGTCCATCGGGGCCGCCGCGCTGGTGCGCGGCGAGGGCTTGTTCCTCGTCGTGCTGCTCGCCATCCCCTGGCTGATGCTCGACCGCGGCATCGATCTGCGCACTCGTCTGCGCCACGCCGTGCTCGCCGTGGTCGGGACGGTGGCGATGGCGGGGCCGTGGCTCGTGTACAACATCCCCCGCTTCGAGGTGCTGGTGCCGCTGTCGACGAACGGCAACGAACTCCACGTCTACTCGAACTGCGACGACACCTACAGCGGCAAGTTCCTCGGCTTCTGGCTGTTCGAGTGCCAGGAGCGGATCCGCCGGGTGGAAGGCGATCCGCCCGGCGACGAGGCGGAGCGAGCGCTCGCCTGGCGCGAGGTGGGCTTCGACTACGCGCGGGCGCACGCCACCGAGCTGCCGAAGGTGGTCGCCGCGCGCCTCGGGCGCCAATGGGAGCTGTTCCGACCGTTCCAGAACGTCGAGTTCGCGGCGATCGAGGGCCGCAACACCACCGCCGCCGGTTGGGGCCTGGCGATGTACTACGGCCTCGCCACCGCGGCGATCGCCGGAGCGGTGATGCTTCGCCGAAGACGGGTCGCGCTGTGGCCCCTCGGGGCACAGATCGTCGGTGTCACCATCACCGCCGCGTACGCGTACGGCACGACGCGCTTTCGGGCCCCTGCCGAACCGGTGCTGTGCATCCTCGCCGCGGTCGCGCTGGTGCCCCTCGGAGCCGCCGTCGCCCGGCGCCTCTCCCCCCGGCAGGGCGTCGTTCCGGTCGGCGGCGAAGACGCGTTCGTGCGCGGCGCCCGCGGCTCGACCTCGCGCGGCCGGCGACGATCCGCGGCCGCCCTCGGCGCCCTCGCCGTCGTGGTGGCCCTTCCTCTGCGCGGGCTGTACCGCCAGCCGGGCTCGACGATGGAGGAGGGCTTCATGCTCACCTTCCCCGAGCGGGTGCTGCGCGGCGACGTCCCAAACGTCGACTTCTTGCACCTCTACGGACCCGGGTCGCTCGACGTGCTCGCCGGCGTCTACCAGGTGTTCGGCGTGCGTCTGGAGGTGGAGCGCACCTACGGGCTGGTGCAGCACCTGGCGATCATCCTCGGCGTCTACACCATCGTGCGCGCCTGGGGCAGAGGCGCGGCCTTCGCCGCCGCGGCCCTTTCCGCCCTGCTCGTGCTCACCCCGATCGGGCTGTCGGCTCTCGCCTGGAACGGAGCGGTGGCGCTCGCCCTGTGGAGCACCATCTGCGCGCTCCGTGCGGTAGCGCGCGAACCCGACGACCCCGCCGTGTCCAGGCGCTGGTGGCTCGGCGCCGGGGTGCTGGCCGGGCTCGCGCTCACCTACCGCCCCGACCTCGCGGTGGCTCTCGTCGTCGCCCTCGGCTACCTGCTCTGGCGGCGGCGCCGAGCATGGGCACCGGTCGCGCTCGGCGCCGCCGTGGGGCTGTTGGCGATGCTCGTGCACCTGGTCAGGGCGGGCATCGGCCCGTCGGTCGAGGGCATGCTCCTCGACCCCGTGTTCAACCTGCGCCCCGGTCGCCAGCTGCCCCGTCCACCGTCGTTCGACCACCTCGACGGTGCGCTGCAGGTGATCGGCGAGCGCATCCCGCCCTGGTGGGGACTCCCCCACCTACCGGCCAGCCAGCAGCTCTTCTGGTGGTTCTTCCTCCTTCCCGCGGTGACCGCCGGGGTGCTCGCGGTGGCGGTGTGGGCCCACCGCCGCGGCGACGCCGTCGGGCGCACCCGGGTGCTCGTCGCGGCCGCGCTGCTCGCCACCGGACTGCTGCCCCAGGCGCTGCAACGTCCGGACTCCGCGCACTTCGCCTGGGTCGGATGCCTTTCGTTCCCGCTCGCCGTGCCGGCGATGATCGAAGTCATCGCGCGTCGGCGACCCTCATGGCACCGCCTGGTGAGGGTGGGTACGGCCTTCGCCGTGGTCGCCGCCACGTACCTCGCCGTGTTCCCCTTCTACAGCTACCGCACGTACCTGGCCCACACCCGCGCCAGCCTCGGGCTGGTGGACGCGGGGTTGGAGGTGCGCCGCGGCGAGCGCAGCTGGCTGCTCGGCGACGAGCGCTCGTGGCGGGCGACGAAGGCGGTCGTCGCCGACCTCGACGAGCTGGCCACACCGGGCGAGCGCCTGCTCGTCGGGCCGGTCGATCTGCGCCAGACCGCGTACAGCGACGTCTTCTTCTACTACCTGTTCCCGGAGCTGGAGCCGGCCACGTACTTCATCGAGATGGACCCCGGCCTGGCCAACGCCCCCGGTTCGCGGCTCACGCAGGACGTCGCGTCGGCGGACTGGCTGATCCTCACCCGGTTCTGGAGCGGCTGGATCGAGGACAACGACTCGATCGTGTTCGGCCCCGACGACGCGAACGTGGTCGTCGAGGAGCAGTTCTGCCTGGTGCGCTCTTACGAGCGTGACCTCGTCAGGCTCTACCAGCGTTGCCCCGGTGGTGGTGCCCCCGGGCCGTACGAGGGCCCTTACGACCCGACCGTCGACTATGCGGTCGAGGTGGCCGTGCCGGTGCCGCCGCGCTCGGACGGCACTCACCCGCCCGGCTCGCCGGCGGCTCCTTAGGAGCCCGCGGGCTGCGTCAGAACGGCAGGCGGCGCCAAACGGCCGACGGTAGGTGGCGGAACACCACGAACACCGCCCGCAGCACGCCCGGTGTCCACACGACACGGCTCCGCCGGCGCAGGCCCCGCTCCACGGCAGCAGCCACGTCGTCCGGGTTCGTCGAGAACGGAGCCGGCTTCAGCCCCTCGGTCATCTTCGAGACGACGAAGCCGGGACGCACGATCATCACCCGCACGCCGGATCCGGCGAGGGCGTCGCCGAGACCCTGGGCGAACCCGTCGAGGCCAGCTTTGGCCGAGCCGTAGACGAAGTTCGCCTTGCGGACGCGCTCGCCGGCGACCGAGGACAGCACGACGATCGTGCCGTGTCCCTGGCGGCGCATCTGCGCCGCGAGCGCGAGCCCGAGCGAGACGGCGCCGGTGTAGTTGACGGTGACCTGAGCGGCGGCGGTGGCCGGGTCGGTGTCGATGCCCTGACCATGACCGAGCACGCCGAACGCGAGAACTGCGAGGTCGATGTCGCCGAGTGCCTTCGCGACCGAGGCGACGAGGTCGGCGTGGGTGGCGCTGTCGGCGGCGTCGAAGGTGAAGTCGTGGGTCGTCGCGCCCCGGGCGGCCAGCAGCTCGGCCAGTCCGGCGGCAGCGTCGGGTTCCCGAGCGGCGAGGGCTACACGGGTGTCACGGCGGTGAACGAGGCGCGCGACGATCGCCTGGCCGATGTCGCTCGTCGCGCCGAACAGCGCGATCGTGCCCGGATCTCCGAATGCGTCCTGCACGTCAGCCGACCAGCTCGAGACGGCGGGCGAGATCGGAGGTGAACAGCCCGGTGGGGTCGGCCTTGTCGCGCACCTGTCGCCACTCGGGCAGGCGTGGATAGCCGCGGCGGATGTCGGCCGCGGTCAGGTGGGAGTCCTTGGCCAGGTAGTGACGTCCTCCGGCGCCGAGCACCAGCTCGTCCAGTTCGGGCAGCAGCCGGCCGATCCCGGCCCGGGCCGCGGGGATGTCGAGGGTGAGCGTCCAGCCCGGCATCGGGAACGAGAGCGGGGCAGCGTTGGCCTCGCCGAAGCGCTTCAACACGGCGAGGAACGACGACGCGCCGGAGTTCGCGAGGCGCTCGACGACGTGGCGCAAGACGTCGTCGGCGGCGAAGGGCACGACGAACTGGTACTGCAGGAAGCCGTGGCGCCCGTACAGCCGGTTCCAGCTGGTCACGGCGTCGAGGGGGTGGAAGAAGCTGCCGATCGACTGCACCGAGGTGCTGCGGTTCGCCGGCGCCTTGCGGTACCACACCTCGTTGAAGGCCCGTACGGACCATCTGCTGAGCATCCCGTCGGGCACGAGCGGGGGGACGCCCGCAAGCACCCGCGGGTGGTAGGCGAACGGCTCGGCCGACTTGGCGAGGTCGGCGCGGCCCGCGTGGTCGGCACGGGTGAGCACCGAGCGGCCGAGGTGCCTGCCGGTGGCGACGAGGTCGATCCAGGCCACCGAGTAGCGGTGGTCGGCGTCGCCCTCGGCCATCGCGGCGCAGACGGCGTCGAGGTCTGGACACCGTTGCGTGTCGACGAGCATCCGGCTCGTCTCGATGCGCAGTACCCGCAAGGTGACCTGCAGCACCACGCCGGTGAGCCCCATGCCCCCGATCGTGGCCCAGAAGAGCTCGGGCTGGACGGACGGGGAGATGTCGGTGGCCGTGCCGTCGGCGAGCAGCAGCCGCATCGACTCGATGTGGTTGCCGAGGCTGCCGTCGACGTGATGGTTCTTGCCGTGGATGTCAGAGGCCACCGCTCCACCGAGGGTCACGAGGCGGGTCCCGGGAGTGACCGGCACGAACCAACCCGCGGGCACGAGCACCTTCAACAGGGTGTCGATGCTCACGCTCGCCGGCGCGGTGACGGTTCCCGCCTGCTCGTCGATGACGATCTCGCCCACGGCTCGTGACCCGTCGTCGGCGATCTCGATCACCAGGCCGCCGCCGTTCTGGGACGGCGCCCCGTACGAGCGGCCGAGCCCTCGCGCGATCACACCGCGCTCGCCGGCCATCGTCAGCGCCTCACGGATGGAGGCCTCGTCGGAGGCGCTGACCACCTGGGCGACCGTCGGCGCGGTGCGTCCCCACCCGGTGAGTGCTCGCCACTCAGGCGCCGGCGCAGAGCTGGGCGGGGGCGCGGCGGAGGAAGGCGATTCGGCGGGCAGGGCAGCCATGGCGGGCCAAGCCTACCGCCCGGCACCGCACCGAGCCCGGTACCGCGGCGCTGCTCGTATGCTCGGCGGCCGTGCCCGATTCGAGCGCCGCGGGGCGAGTCCAGCACTACGCCGAGGAGCTGATCGCGCTCGGTGTGCGCAGGATCCACTCGATGTCCTGGCGAGACCTCGACGACCCCGACGCAGGCGGGTCCGAGGTGCATCACGACCAGGTGTTCCGGCGCTGGGCGGCGGCCGGGCTGGAGATCTCCCACCGCAGCTCGACCGCAAGTCGTCCGCGCCGGCTCGTCCGCGAGGGCTACCGCATCGAGCAACGGGGCAGCCGGTACGGCGTGTTCCCGCGCACCATCGCCGGCGAGGTGCTCCACCGCGCCGGCCCCCGTGACGCGGTGGTCGAGATCTGGAACGGGGTGCCGTGGTTCTCGCCGCTCTGGCACCGCGGGCCGCAGGTGACCTGGTTGCACCATGTGCACGGCGCGATGTGGGATCAGGTGCTGCCGGGGCCGCTGGCCGGATTCGGGCGCATGCTGGAGAGCCGGCTCGCCCCCCCGGCCTACAGGCGCACCCCCGTGGTCACGCTGACCGAGGCCTCACGCGACGAGCTCGTCCACGCCGGCTTCCCCGCGCGCAACGTCCATGTCGTCCCCCCCGGCATAGACGCGTCGTTCAGTCCCGCGCCGGCGGGCGAGGCGAGCGTCCCGGCGCCGCCGTTCGTGGTCGCCGCCGGCCGTCTCGCACCGGTGAAGCGGTTCGAGCTGGTGCTGGAAGCGGTTGCCGACGCCCGCACGCGGGTGCCCGAGCTGGAGCTGGTGGTGATCGGCGAAGGTCCCGAGCGCGCTCGCCTGGAACGCTGGATCGCCGAACGCCGCGCCGCCGATTGGGCGCGGTTGGCCGGCTGGGTCAGCCACGAGGAGCTGGTCCGGCTCTACCGGCGGGCGACCCTCGTCGTCAGCGCTTCGCTGGCGGAGGGCTGGGGGATGACGCTCACCGAGGCCGGTGCCTGTGCCACGCCGGCGGTGGCCACCGACCTCGTCGGGCACCGCGGCGCAGTGGTCGACGGCGTCACCGGCCTGCTCGTGCCTGGGCCGGGCGACCTCGGCCGAGCAGTAGCTGATCTGGTCGTCGACGAGCAGCGCCGCACGGCGATGGGACGCGCGGCGTCGGCGCGCGCAGCTCAGCTCACCTGGGACCGCGCGGCGGCCGGCAACCTCGCCGTCCTGCTCGCCGAGGCCCGCGGCGCGGTCAGCCGACGTAGACCCCGAGCGCGAAGGTGACCATCCACACCACGCCGAGGCCCTGCAGCGTGCGGTCGGCGAGGAAGACCTCCTCCGGTGCTCCCCCGTGGCCCTGCTCCAGCACCAGCAGGTAGCGCAGCAGGGCGGCGAGCATCGGCACGATCGACAGCTCGTAGAACGGCCAGGTCGAGCCGCTCAGCTCCTTCGTGTCGAACGCCCAGATGCAGTAGGCGACGAGCGCCGCGCCACACGTCACCGACAGCACGATGCGCAGGTAGCCGAGGCTGTACTGGTCGAGAGTGGCCCGGGTGGAGCCGGCCTCTTCGCCCATGTCGCGCAGCTCGGCGTAGCGCTTGCCGGTGACGATGAACAGCGACCCGAACGTGGTGCACAGCACGAACCAGGTGCTCATGTCGACCGAGGTCGCAGCCGCACCGCCGACCGCGCGCAGCACGAATCCACTGGCGACGGCGACGAGATCGAGCACGGCGATGTGCTTCCACACCGTGCTGTAGGTGAGGGTCAGCGCGACGTAGACGACGACGGTCACGCCAGCCTTCCAGCCGGGCACGAACGCGAGGCCGATGCCGGCGGCGAGCAGCAGCGTGCCGACGGGGCGGGCTACGCCGAGGGGCACCACACCAGCCGCGATCGGGCGGCGGCGCTTGGTGGGGTGGGCACGATCGGCCTCGACGTCGAGCAGGTCGTTCCAGAAGTACGTGCCGCTGGCCGCCAGGCAGAAGGCGGCGAACATCACGACCACTCGCCAGAGCTGGTCACCGTTGTCGAGGACGCCCGCCGCGCCGGGCGCGGCGAAGACGAGCACGTTCTTCGCCCACTGCTTGGGACGCGCCTCGCGCCACAGCCCGCGGATCATCGAACGCTCACCTCCGGGGCCGCGCTCAGCGTCGGGCGCCCGACGCGCACCGGATGGTCGGCCATCGCCAGCATCTCGTCGTCGCCCGCGGAGTCACCGTAGGCCCACAGCGTGGCCGTGCGTCCCGTCGCGGCCTCGTGCCCGGCGAGCCACTCGGTCAGGCGCCGGGCCTTCTCGGCGCCACGGCAGTTGTCGCCGACGAGGCGTCCCGTGCAGCGCCCGCCGCCGTCCACTTCGAGCGTCGAGCACAGCACGGCGCCGAGCCCGAGGGAACGGGCGAGCGGTTCGAGGTACGCGTCGAGCGACGCGGAGACGAGCACCACCGCGTGGCCCCGCGACTGGTGCCAGCGCATCCGGTCGGTGGTGTCGGCGCGCAGCCGATCGGCCTCGATCACGCGCGCCCAGCGCTCGCCTGCCGTCGCCACCTCGGCGTGATCCCGGTCTTCGAACGCAGCGGATATGGCGAGCTCCTTCACGGCGTCGCGGTCGCGCCGCGCGAGTGCTCCGGCCAGCGCGCCGGCTCTCCTCAGCATCCCGAGCACGAAGCCCGGCCCGGCCACGCGCCACAAGAAGGGAACCACTGAGTCCCTGGTGGTAAGTGTGCCGTCGACGTCGAAGGCGGCGACGACGGGCGGTTCGTCCGGAGCTGGCATGGGATCGCCGGAGGCTAGCCGTGGCCCGCTTCGCCGGCTCGTTCGGCCTGGTCGCTCTGGTCGCTCTGGTCGCTCTGGCCATCGCGGGCCAGCCGCGCGAGCACCTCCCACCACTGTGGCCAGCTCTTCGACACCACCGCCGGATCCTCCACCACCACACCGGGCACGACGAGGCCGACCAGGGAGAGCGCCATCGCCAGACGATGGTCGTGGTGCGTGCCGACCCGCCCGCCGTGCAGGTCAGCCGGGCGGATCACCATCCCGTCGTCTTCCTCCGCCGCATCGGCCCCGAGCGCGGTGAGCTCCGCGACGAGATCCCCCAAACGGTCGCTCTCCTTCTGGCGGATGAACCCGACACCGGTGATGCGCGTAGGCGACGTCGCGAACGCGGCGACCACCGCGAGCGTCGGCACCAGGTCGGAGAGGTCGGCCATGTCGACCGACTCGATCCCCCGCAAGGTGCCGGCCGGGTCGCGGGAGACCGTCGTCGCTCCCGCGTCGACGGTGACCGAACAACCCATCATGGCGAGCAGCCCGGCGAAACGCGCGTCACCCTGCAGCGACTCGGTGCCGAGCCCCGGCACGCTCACCCGCCCGCCACAGATCGCCGCCGCGGCGAGCGGATACGAGGCCGACGAGGCGTCGGGCTCGACATTGAGCTCGCCCGCCGAATAGCCGCCGGGCTCGACGCGCACCGCGTGCTCGCCGACGGCGATGCCGCGCGCCCCGAACTCGGCCATCACCGCCGCCGTTATCGCCACATAGGGCCGCGACACGAGCGGCGAGGTGAGCTCGATCGTGAGTCCGCGCTCGAGCAGCGGCGCGATCAGCATCAACGCCGTCACGTACTGGCTGCTCACGTCCCCGGGCAGGGCGACCGTGCCGCCGCGAAGCCCACCACGGCCGACGCGCACCGGCAGGTGGCCCTGGCGCTCGAGTGGTCGGACCTCGGCGCCGAGCGCAGAGAGGGCATCGTGCAACGGCGCCATCGGGCGGGTGCGCAGGGGTGGGTCGCCGTCGACGGTGACCGTCCCCGGGGCGAGCGCCCCGACGGCGGTGAGGAACCGCGACGTGGTCCCTGCCAGGCGGGCGGCCACGAGGTGGTCCCCCGGCGCGAGCCGACCGCCCGTACCGTGCACGGCGGCGCAGGTGCCGTCGAGGGTGATGCGCACGCCGAGGCTGGCCAGCCCGGAGACCATCGCCGCGGTGTCGTCGCCGGCGGGTACGCCGAAGAGGGTGCTGGTGCCGCTTGCGAGGGCCGCGCAGACGAGCGCCCGGTTGGCGATCGACTTCGAGCCAGGCACCTCGACCCGGGCGTCGAGCACTCGTTCGCGAGGAGTGACGCCGGTTGTTGGGCGCGACCCGGCCATCGCTCAGCCGAGTCGCTCGACGGCGGGCCGAAAGCCGCGGGCGAGAAGTCCACCGCGGAACAGCTCCGACGCTTCGGCATCGACGAGCACCACCGCCACGCCGCGGTTGCCCTCCGCCGAGTGGACCACCTCGAACGTGGTGATGTTGACGCCGAGCTCGGCGGCGAGCGTGAACACCTCGGCCGCGGCACCCGGCCGGTCGGGAATCGGGATCCGCACCTCTGCCAGGCGTGCCGGCTGCGTCGCCCTCCCGGGAAGGTTGGCGCGGGCTTCGCGCGCCGACTGCAGGCGGTCGAGCAGGCGGGCCCGTTCGTCGTCGGCCACCAGCCCGCGGATCTCGCGGAGGCGGGCGAGCAGCCCGTCGAGGGCGACGAGGATCGCGTCGCGGTTCTCGGCGCAGATGTCGATCCAGATCGCGGGATGGCCCGCAGCGATGCGCGTCATGTCGCGGAACCCGCCGGCGGCCAGGCGCAGCAGCGCGGCGTGTTCCTCGGCTCGCTCCGAGGCGAGGCCCATCAGCGTCGCCGCGGTGAGGTGCGGGACGTGGCTGACGACGGCGACGAGCTCGTCGTGGCGGCCCGGGTCGAGGGCGACCACCTCGGCGCCCAGCTCGGCGGCGACGGCGGCCACCGTGGCGAACGTCGCGTCGGCCGTGGACGCCGTCGGCGTCAACACCCACACCGCGCCGCCGAACAGGCTCGCGTCGGCACCGTCGAGGCCCTCCAGCTCGGAGCCGGCCATCGGGTGACCACCGACGAAGCGGGGGTCGTCGACCGCGGAGACGATCGGGCGCTTGACGCTGCCGACGTCGGTGACCACGCCGACGGTCTCGGCCAGCGCGCGCTTGACCTGCTCGGGCACCGCCAGCACCGGCACCGCGACCACCGTCAGCTCCGCCGCGGGGTCGAGGCCGCGCTCGTGGACGACGTCGAGCTCCAGTGCCTGGGCAAGGCGGGCGGGATCGGTGTCGTCGCCGGTGACGTGCCAGCCGCGTTCGGCCAGCCCGAGCGCCACCGAGGCGCCGATCAGCCCGAGGCCGACGACGTTCGCCCGGCGGGCAGGCGCAGCGGGTTGGCCTGATGCGCTCATCGTGGCCGATCGTACCGAGGGGTCTCCGTGGCCACGGCCTTGATCAGCGCGACGAGCTCGCGCTCGTCCAGGTGGCGCCAGGCGCCGGGGGCCAGATCGGAGTCGCGCAGGGGCCCGATGCGCGTGCGCGCGAGCCTCTTCACCGGGTGCCCGACGGCCGCGCACATCCGGCGCACCTGGCGGTTGCGACCTTCGTGGATCGCGATCCGCAGCACCCCTGCCGTCGGCTGGCTGACCGCGGCCGCAGCGGTGACACCGTCTTCCAGCTCGACCCCCTCACGCAGGCGCCGCAGTGCCCCGGGTCGCACCTGGCCGCCCTCGACCTCGGCCAGGTACTCCTTCACCACCCCGTGGCGGGGATGCGCGACGCGGTTGGCGAGCTCGCCGTCGTTGGTGAGCAGCAGCAGCCCCTCGGTGTCGAGATCGAGCCGGCCGACGGGGAACACCCGCGGCTCGGCGGGGACCAGCTCCAGCACGGTCGGGCGCCGCTGCGGGTCGCTCGCCGTCGTCACCACGCCGGCGGGCTTGTTGAGCAGGTAGTACACGAGCCCCGGACGGACGCCTACCGGTACGCCGTCGAGCTCGATCCGGTCGGCCTCGACGTCGACGCGGCGCCCGAGCAGGGCCGTTTCGCCGTTGACGCTCACCCGGCCGGCCTCGATGAGGTCTTCGCAGACCCGCCTCGACCCGAATCCGTGCCGGGCCAGCACCTTCTGCAATCGCTCGCCGGAGGGCAGTTCCGCCGACCGCGCGGCGAGCTGTTCCCAAAGCGGTGGTTCGACCGCACGCGGCGGGCGGCGGCGCTCAGTCATCTCGGGCCGCGGTGCCCGATGCCGGTTCCGCGCCCGGCGGGGGTTCCGCCGGGGTGATCCGCAGACCGTGCTCGAGCGCCTCGACGACGTCGGCGCCGGGCACGAACTCGGCGATCGGGGGCAGGTCGTTCACCGAGTCAAGGCCCAGCTTCTCCAAGAACGCGGAGGTGGTGCCCCACATCACCGCCTGACCCGGGCCCGGATCTCGGCCGACCTGGTCGACGTAGCCGCGCGCTTGCAGGGTGCGCAGGACGGCGTCGGGGTCAACGCCGCGGATCGAGGCGATCTGGGCGCGTGACAGCGGTTGCTTGTAGGCGACGATGGCGAGCGTCTCGAGTGCCGCCGCCGAGAGTCGGGCACGCTGGCCGTCGAGGACGAACCGTTCGACATACGGCGCCATGTCGGGGTGCGTCTGGAAGCGGTAGCCACCCGCCACGCGCACGAGCTGGAAGCCGCGCCCCTCTGCCTCGTAAGACGCCGCCAACTCGTCGAGAACACCCGCGAGAGCGTTGGTGGGCAACTCGAGCAACTGCGCCATCTGCTCGGGGGGGACCGGTTCGGTGGCGACGAGCAGCATCGCCTCACACGCCCGACGAACGTCGGTGGTCCTCGTGTCGTCGGTGTCCATGGCTCAGCCCTCGTAGTCGTCGATGGCGAAGCTGCCGACGGCCACCGGTTCGCGCTCGCCGGTCCACTCGATCTCGATGTCCCCGAACCGCTCGGCTTGGACGAGCTCGATCAGCCCCTGCTTGAACAGCTCGAGCAGCGCCAAGAAGCGCACGATCACCTCGAGGCGCTCGACGAGGCCGGAGGTGAGCCGGTGGAACGAGATGTGCCGCACCCGGGGCAGCTCGTCGAGCAGCTCCGTCACCGCGTCGGCGACGCTCGCGCGCACCGCCGAGACGTGGAACAGGTCTACGCGCGGCACCGGCTTGGGGGTCAGCGCACGCCGCATCGCGGCGGCGAGCTGCGCCGGGGTCACGCCCTCGAGCAGGTCGGGCTGCAGCGCCGCGAAGCGCTCGTCGGGCCCGGCGAGACGCGGGAACGAGCGGTCGGCCGCGTCGGCGAGCCGGGCGAACACGGTGGCGACGTCCTTGAACGTCTTGCATTCGAGCAGCCGGGCGAGCAGCAGGTCACGCTCCTCCCACAGCGCGAGCTCCTCGTCGAGCTCGACGTCGTCGCGCCCGGGCAGCAACCGCCGCGCCTTCAGTTCGACGAGCGTCGACGCGATGAGCAAGAACTCGGTCGCCAGCTCGAGATCGATCGACTGCAGGCGCTCCATCTCGACGAGGTAGACGTCGACGATCGTGGCCAGGTTGACCTCGTAGATGTCCACCTGCTGGCGCAGGATCAGATGCAACAACAGGTCGAACGGGCCCTCGAACACGGGGGTGCTGACCTCGATCGCCATCGGCGCGAGGCTACCGAACCCCCCGGCCGCCGGCGCGGCTCCCCCGCTAGCCTGCCCGGGCGTGACCCGAGTGCTGTCGTGCATCCAACCTACGGGCGCCGTTCATCTCGGCAACTACCTCGGAGCGATGCGCGGGTGGGTCGCGAAGCAGCACGAGGTCGACGCGTTCCACGGCATCGTCGACCTGCACGCGCTCACCGTCACCGACGAGCCCGACGTCATCGGCGCAGCCACGGTCGACCTCGCCGCGTTGCTCTTCGCCTGCGGGCTCGACCCAGAGGTGGCCACCGTTTTCGTGCAGAGCCACGTCCCCGAGCACTGCCAGCTGGCGTGGGTGATGGAGTGCACGGTGTCGTTCGGCGAGCTGAGCAGGATGACCCAGTTCAAGGACAAGGCCGCTCGCCGTGGCGAGGGAGCCGACTTCGTCTCAGCGGGGCTGTTCACCTACCCCGCGCTGATGGCGGCCGACATCTTGATCTACGACGCCGACGAGGTGCCCGTCGGTGACGACCAGCGCCAGCACGTCGAGGTCACCCGCGACATCGCCATCCGTTTCAACCACCGCTTCGGCGAGACCTTCGTCGTGCCCCGCGCGGTCATGCCCCCGGCCGGGGCGCGGGTGATGGACCTGCAAGAGCCGCTGGCGAAGATGTCGAAGTCCTCGACCAGCGACGCGGGCACCGTCCACCTGCTCGACGATCCGGCGGTGATCCTGAAGAAGTTCAAGCGGGCGGTCACCGACTCCGAAGCAGAGGTGCGCTACGACCGTGAGCGCAAGCCCGGCGTGTCCAACCTGCTCGAGATCCTTGCGGCGTCCACCGGGCGCACTCCCCAGGCCGCCGCGCAGGGTTACACCCAGTACGGGCCGCTGAAGGTCGACACTGGCGAGGCCGTCGCCGAGCTGTTGCGCCCGGTCCGTGAGCGCTACGCCGAGCTGACCGCCGACCGCGCCGAGCTGGCCCGGTTGCTGCACGTCGGTGCGGCGAAGGCGCGTGAGGTGGCGTCTGCCACGGTCGAGCGCACCTACGACCACATCGGTCTCCTCGGCGCCTGACCACCGGGCCCCGCTCCGCCGGCGCCGCCGGCGCATGAGCTAGATGTCGTCGGCTGAGCCGAGCGCCTCCAACATCGCCGCCTCGGCGGTGCCCGCGACGAGCGCGACGGTGGTCGGGTCGCTGCCTGCCGCCGCGCATGCCGCGGCACCGATGCGTTCGTGGTCGTGGTACGACCGCATACGCCGCCCGCGGGGCCCGACCACGGTAGCGACGACGCGGCCGGCCACGCCGAGGTCGCTGTCCAACTTGCCGACGTCGTGCAGCAGCACTCCGGCCATCTCGGCGCGGCTGGCGCCCGGCCGGCGGGCCTCGTACCGGCGGGCGACCTCGATCGCGTGACGCCGGTCGTGGTTGCGCATCTGCACCCAGAGCTCCTCTTCTGCTGCGAGCAGGTGCTCTTTCGCCCAGACCTCGTCCTCTACGGCGGGCGGGCGACGCGACAGGGAGGTGAAGAACCGGCGGGCGAGGTGCACGACGCGGCGCGCCGCGTTCGGCGCGGCGGTGGGTGCGGACGCCATCACGTGCCCCGGCTGACGCCCGCGCGGGGGTGCGCTGCCCGGTATGCCTCGACCAGGCGCTCCTGCGACACCTTCGTGTACACCTGGGTGGTGCTGATCGAGGCGTGCCCGAGCAGCTCTTGCACCACGCGCAGGTCGGCACCGTGGTCGAGCAGATGCGTCGCGCACGAATGGCGCAGGACGTGTGGTGACAGCGACTCCCCCAGCCCGCACCGCTCTCCGTAGTGCTTGACGATCGCCCAACCGCCCTGGCGACTCAGGCGGGCGCCGCGGCGATTCAAGAACAACGACTCGGCGTCGTCCCGGCGAGCCCACCGAGCCGGTGCAAGGGCCGGACGTCCGACCTGCAGCCACTCTCCGATCGCCTCGCGGGCGCATCGCCCGAGGGGCACCATCCGCTCCTTGGAACCCTTGCCGAACACGCGGGCGAACCCCTCTTGCAGGTCGACGTCGGCGAGCGTGAGCTGGCAGGCCTCCGATATCCGCGCGCCGGTGCCGTAGAGCAACTCGAGCAGCGCCCGGTCGCGCAGGGCGACGGGGTCGCTACCGACGACCGCCGCCAGCAGGCGGTCCACATCGGCCTCGGAAAGCGGCTTGGGCAGCCCGGAGGGCACCGCCACCCCAGCCAGATCAGCGGTCGGGTCGTCGGGGCGGCGACCTTCTTCGACCATGAACCGGTGCAGCATGCGCACCGCGGCGAGCATGCGGGCGATGCTGGCGGGTGCCGACCCGGCCTCTCGACGGGCGACGACGAGCCCCTCGACGTCCGCGCGGGATACGTCGTGCAGGCTCCGTCCGTGCTCGGCGAGCCACCTCGCATACGTCCCGAGGTCGCGGCGATAGGCGGTGATCGTGTTCGTCGACCGGCCCCGCTCCACCGCGAGCCAGGCGCAGAGGTCGTCCACCTCGTCGGGCACCTCTCCCGCCTCGGGCACTTCAGGCGCCCGGGGCATCGCCGTCGTTCAGACGGCGCTCGGTGAGCAGCAAGGCGATGACGGTCTTCGCGTCGGCGATCTCGCCTCGCGTCACCATCGCGAGCGCCTCGGCGAGCGGAACGTGGAGGATCTCCATGCTCGCCTCCTCCGGGCCCTGCGTGCTGCGCTCGGTGGGCGACAGGTCGGTGGCGAGGAAGATCGCCACCGTGCTGTCGGTCATCCCCGCCGCGGGCATCACCTCGCCCAACAGCTCCAGCTCGGCCGCGTGCAGACCGACTTCCTCGATCAACTCCCGGCGGGCGGTATCGCGGTCGGGTTCGCCGGGTACGTCGCGCACCCCGGCGGGAACCTCGACCAGCCAGCGGTCGAAGGCCGGGCGGTATTGGCGTACGAGCACCACCGACGGCGTGCCCTCGGCGTCGAACAGCACCGGTACGGCGGCAACCGCGCCCCGGGAGCGCACCACGTCGCGCGAGAAGGCGCCGCCATCGGGAGCGACGAAGTTCGCGACGACCACGTTCCAGATGTGACCCTCGTGGATCACGCGGTCGCCGAGGTGGCGGAACCCGCCCACCGGCTGGGTCAGGCCACCGACTCGTGGACCGCGCTCACCGGCGCGCGCACGGCGTCGGCGACGGCGGCCACAGCGGTCGTCGAGCGCTGCTGCTCGCGGCGGGCGAGGGCGGCCGCGAGCAACTCGCGGAACAGCGGATGCGGCCGGTCGGGGCGGCTCTTGAACTCCGGGTGGGCCTGGGTGCCCACCCAGAAGGGGTGGTCGGCGAGCTCGACGAACTCGACCAGACGCTTGTCCGGAGACGTTCCACAGCACACGAACCCGGCGGCCTCGAAGCGGTTGCGGTACGTGGAGTTGAACTCGTAGCGGTGCCGGTGGCGCTCGCTGACGACCGGCTCGCCGTAGGCCGCGGCCACCTTGGTACCGGTCTGGAGCACGGCGTAATACGCGCCGAGGCGCATCGTGCCGCCCTTGTCGGTGATGTCGCGCTGGTCGATCATCAGATCGATCACCGGGTGCGGGGTCGTCGGGTCGAACTCGGTCGAGTTCGCGCCGGCCAGCCCGAGCACGTTGCGCGCGAACTCGATCGTCATCACCTGCATGCCGAGGCAGAGCCCGAGACACGGCAGGCCCACCTCGCGGGCGTAGCCGGCAGCGGCGATCTTGCCTTCGACGCCGCGTACCCCGAACCCGCCGGGGATCACCATGCCGTCCAGGCCGGACAGGCGCCCGGCGGCGAGCAGGCCCTCCACCTCCTCGGCTTGGATCCAGTCGATCTCGACCCCGGCCCCGTGGTGGAAGCCGGCGTGCTTCAGGCTCTCCACCACCGACAGGTAGGCGTCTTGCAGCTCCACGTACTTGCCGATCAGGCCGATCCGCACCGGGCGTACGGCAGCGTCGACCTTGGCGACGACCGCCTCCCACGGAGCGAGGTCGATCGGGTGATCGAGCGACAGCACGTCGCAGACGACGTCGTCGAGCCCGCCTTCGTGCAGGATCAGCGGCAGCTCGTAGATGTTGCGGGCATCGGCCGCGTTGATCACCGCACGCTCTTCCACGTCGCACAGGTTGGAGATCTTGCGCTTCAGGTTCGAGCTGAGCGGTTCCTCGCTGCGGCACACGATCACGTCGGGCTGGATGCCGCGGCTGCGCAGCTCGGTCACCGAGTGCTGAGTGGGCTTGGTCTTCTGCTCGCCGGAGGGTCCGATGAACGGCACGAGGGTGACGTGGATGTAGCAGACGTTGTCGCGCCCGGCCTCCTTGCGGAACTGGCGGATCGCCTCGAGGAAGGGGAGGATCTCGATGTCGCCGACGGTTCCGCCGACCTCGGTGATCACGATGTCGACGTCGTCGGTGGCAAGGCGCTTGATGCGGCGCTTGATCTCGTCGGTGATGTGCGGGATCACCTGCACCGTGCGCCCCAGGTAGTCGCCGCGGCGCTCGGCGGCGAGGACGGCCTGGTAGATGCTGCCCGTGGTCGCATTGGAGTTGCGGGAGAGGTTCTCGTCGATGAACCGCTCGTAGTGCCCGAGATCGAGGTCGGTCTCGCCGCCGTCGTCGGTGACGAAGACCTCGCCGTGTTCGAACGGGTTCATCGTTCCCGGGTCGACGTTGATGTACGGGTCGAGCTTTTGCATCGTCACCCGCAGCCCGCGCAACTTGAGCAGACGACCGAGCGACGACGCGGTGAGACCCTTGCCGAGCGAGCTGGCCACTCCTCCGGTCACGAAGATGTGCTTCGGCATTGGGGTGACCTCCCGTCACGCGAACTGATGACGGGAGAACACCATACCCCGTCATCTGCCCCGCGGGGGGATGCCTGCGCTCAGCCCGGCGGGCGTCTACCCGATTCGTCCGAGCGGAGCATGGTGACCAGCTCCTCCGCGTGGCGGCGGGCGGTCTCGCTCTCGCCGTGCCCGCTCAGCATCCGGGCCAGCTCCCCCAGGCGGGCCGACCCGTCGACGGCAGCGGCGGTCGAGGTGGTCGAGTCGTCGCTCTCGTGCTTGGTGACGACGACTTGATGGTCGGCCCCTGCTGCCACCTGGGCCAGGTGGGTGACGACGAGCACCTGGTGACGGCTGCCGAGGCGGGCGAGGGAGCGTCCGACGGCCAGCGCCGCGGCCCCGCCGATGCCGGCGTCGACCTCGTCGAAGACGAGGGTGTGGGGGGCCTCGGTCAGCACCAAGCGCAAGGCGAGCATCGCGCGGGCCAGCTCGCCTCCCGACGCGGCTCGGGCGAGCGCCAGCATCGGCGAGCCTGGGTTGGCCGCGAGGCGGAAGGAGACCTCGTCGGCCGGGTCATCGCCGCCGACGGCGACCTCGACCCGTGCATGGGGCATGGCCAGCTCCTGCAGGTGAGCCTCGACGGCTGCGGCAAGAGCCGGTGCTCCGCGCCGGCGGGCCTCGGCGACGATCCTCGCTTCCCGGCGCTCGCTCGCCGCTGCCTCGGCGCGCTCGCCCTCCAGCGCACGCGCCCGCTCCTCGTAGGACTCCAGCTCGGCCAGGCGCCGTCGCGAGTCCACGTGGAACGCGAGTACCTCGTCGAGGCCCTCGCCGTACTTGCGGCACAGATCGCGCAGCAGCTGACGGCGCTGGCGAACGCTTTCGAGACGAACGGGATCCTCCTCGATGGCTTCCGCGGCGGCGCGCAGCTCGCTCGCCGCGTCGTGCACCTCGGCCGCCAGGGCATGCAAACGCTCTGCGGCGCCCGAGAGCGCGCCGCGACCGGAGAGCTGGGTCAGGGCCTGGCCGAGCCGATCACCGGCGCCGTCGTCGTCGGCGAGCAGCATCGCCGCAGCTTGCGCCGCGCCACGGTGGGCGGCTGCATCGGCGAGCAGGTCCTCTGCCTGTTCCAGGCGGTGGTCCTCGTCGGCATCGTCGATCGCGGCCGCGTCGAGCTCGGCGACCTGGAAGCGCAGCAGGTCGATCTCTCGCGCCCTCGCCCGCTCGTCTCCGCCGAGCGAGGCAAGGGCGGCGTCGATCTCGGTCAGGCGACCTCGCGCCGCGCGCAGCGGATCGAGCTCGACCCCCGCCGCCGCGTCCAGCGACCGGCGCTGCACCGCGGCGCTCAGCAGCCGCTGGTGCTCGTGCTGGCCGTGAAGCTCGACCAGCCCCGCGCCGATCTCGGCCAGGCCGGCCACGGTCACCAGGCGCCCGTTGACGTACGAGCGCGAGCGACCCTCGATCGGAACGACGCGGCTCAGCACCAGCTCGTCGCCGTCGTGCTCGAAGCGGCCTTCGACGCGCGCTTCGGTGGCCCCGCTGCGCACCCGAGTCGGGTCCGCCCTGCCGCCGAGCAAGAGCTGCACGGCTTCGACGAGCATCGTCTTGCCTGCGCCGGTCTCGCCGGTGAACACCGTCAGGCCGTCGTGCAGCACGAGGTCGAGCCGCTCGACCACGCCGAGGTCTTCGATGTGCAGTTCGGCGAGCATCGTCTAGCGGTCCCCGAGCTGGAACTTCGCCTTCAGGATCTGGTGGAAGCGGCTGGGGCCGAAACGGGCGAACAGCGCCTCCTCGGGGGCGACGCGGCAACGCACGGTGTCGCCTTCGCGCAGTGTGGCCACCCGTTGGCCGTCGACGGCCAGATCGACAGCTCGGTGGCCGAGCACCTCCACCTCGGCGGGCTCGTCGGGATCGAGCACGAGCGACCTGTCGAAGAGCTGGTGCGGAGAGACCGGGGTGATCAGAACGGCGCGGTGCCGGGGCGAGACCACCGGGCCGCGTGCGGAGAGCGAATAGGCGGTCGATCCGGTCGGGGTGGCCACGATCAACCCGTCCGCCTGATAGGTGGTGAACGGCTCGCCGTCGATGTGCAGCCGTAGCCGCACGGTGTGGCCGGCTTCGCGCTTTTCGAGCGAGGCTTCGTTCAGCGCCCGGTTCGGCCCTTCGACGCTGCCGTCGGCACGCAACACGTCGACGGCGAGCATCATCCGCGGCTCCACCTGTACGTCGCCCGCGAAGAAGCGGGCCAGTGCGTCGTTCAGCTGGGCGGGTTCCACCTCGGTGAGGTAGCCGAGCACTCCGACGTTGACGCCGATCACCGGGATCGGTGCCCCGTCGAGGAGGGCGACGGTGCGCAGCATGGTGCCGTCGCCGCCGATGCTGACCGCGAGGTCGAGCGATCGCAGGTCGACGGCTGCGTCGACTGGCTCGTGCCCGTTCGAGCGGAGCCAGCTCGCGGCGAGCTCCATCAGCTCGGTCGCCGCGGGGCGCTCGTGGTGACCGACGAGCAAGACGGTGCTCACTGCGCCCGCACCCCGGGGACTTCGGCGTAGACCAAGAACTCACGGTTGCCCTCGCCTCCGAGCAGCGGCGAGGGCATCCACGCCCTCACCTGCGCGCCGGCTGCCTCGAGGGCGGCCGCCACCGAGGCGCAGGCCTGCTCGTGCACCTCCGGGTCGGTGATCACCCCACGTCCGCGCGAAACCTCGCGTCGTCCGGCCTCGAACTGCGGTTTGACGAGCAACACCAGGATGCCTCCGCTCTTGCAGACGCCGACGAGGTTGGGCACGACGAGCGACAACGAGATGAAGGACAGGTCGGCGACGACGGTATCCACCGGCCCGCCGATGTCGTCGACCGTGAGATGGCGGGCGTTGAACCGTTCGATCACATGAACACGCTCGTCGTCGCGAATGCGCGGGTGGAGCTGGCCGTGACCGACGTCGAGGGCGACGACTGCGGATGCGCCGTGCTGCAACAGGCAATCCGTGAACCCGCCCGTCGACGCCCCGGCGTCGAGCGCGCGGCAACCGGAGACGTCGAGCGCGAAGCCGACGAGTGCGGCTTCGAGCTTTTCCCCGCCGCGGCTCACGTAGCGCGCCGCGCGGCCTTCGACCGCGAGGTTGTCGGCGGGGTCGACCAGCCTCGCCGGTTTGAGGGCAGGCGCCCCGTTCACGAGGACACGCTGGGCATCGATCACCGCCAGCGCGTCACCACGGCTGGCGACGAGACCCCGCCTGACGAGCTCGGTGTCGAGGCGCCGCCGCCTGGTCACTGCCAGACCTGGCCTAGCGCGCGGCGGCCTTCTTCGCCGGCGCCTTCCGTGCCGGTGCCTTCTTGGCCGGGGCCTTCTTGGCGGGCGCCTTCTTGGCCGGGGCCTTCTTCGCGGGGGCCTTCTTGGCCGGGGCCTTCTTCGCGGGGGCCTTCTTGGCCGGTGCCTTCTTGGCGGGCGCCTTCTTGGCGGGCGCCTTCTTCGCCGAGCGGCCAGAGCGCGTGCCCATCCCGATCTTCTTGGCGAGGTCGTCCAAGCGGCCTTCGACGTCGTCCATCCGCTCGGCCATGAGGTCCATCTGCTTCGCGACCTCACGGCGCACGGTGGCGATGAACTGCTCGGTCGACTCGCGTCCACGCTCGACGAGGTCGTTGACGATGCGCTCGGCGTCCTTGCGCCGCATCTCTCCGCTGTCGGAGAGCTCACGCACCAAGGACTCGGCGCGATCTCGCGAGGTCTCGGTGAACTGCACGCCGGCGTCGAGGAGGCGCTTGATCAGGTTGTCTGCCATGACCGAGAGCGTACCCACTCGGTTGGACGGGGCGTGCGGTGGGTGCTCACCGGCGATCAAGACGTGCGCGAGCTCGGCGAGGTCACGGACGTCGAACTCCGGCGCGGGCAGCACCTCGTCGCCGGCGGGGGTGACCCCGGAACGGACCAATGCGTAACGGCAGCCGAGGCGCCGCGCGAAGGAACCGTCCGTACCCGGACGATCCCCGACCATCACCGCTGCCGCCGTGTCGGTGCCCAGCGCCTCGCGCACCAGCTCCGCCATGGACTCGTGCGGCTTGCCGGCGATCGTCGGCTCGGCCCCCGCCGCCGTGCGGATCGCGGCCACGATCGAGCCGCCGCCGGGCACCTCACCACTCGGCGTCGGATACGTGGCGTCGTCGTTGCTCGCGATCAGGCGAGCGCCGGAACGAACAGCGCTCGCGCCCTGGCGTAACAGCTCGTACGTGAAGTGGCGGCACATCCCGACGAGCACCGCGTCGACCTCGCCGGCCGCGATCGCCTCGTCGATCGCCGCCGGGTCGATCGGCACCGCCTCACGTCCCTCGACGGCCTCGCGCAAACCCTCCTCGCCGACCACCAGGACCCGTTCTCCCGGCTCGATCAGCCGTGCGGCCGCGGTCGCGGACGTGAGCACGTCGCCCGCAGCGTGCACGCCGATGCGCTCCAGCGCGGCTTCGCTCGCCGCCACCGTCGCGGTCGAGTTGTTCGTCACGAACAGCACCCTGTGGCCGGCCCCGCGCAAGCGAGCGACGGCCTGCACCGAGCCGGGGATCGGCACATGGGCGAGCCAGATCACGCCGTCGAGGTCGCAGAGCACAGGGGCAGGAGCGGGCACGCGATCCTCGGGCACCTGGTGATGCTGGCACGCGCGGTGCCAGGCTGGTCGGGTGCCCCGCTTCGAGCCCTTCGCTGCCCTCCGCTACGACACCTCGGCCGCACACGCCTCGCTCGACGCGCTGAGCGCGCCGCCGTACGACGTGCTCTCCGACTCCGATGTCGACGCTCTGGCCGCGCGCAGCCCCTACAACATCGTCCGTGTGGACGTGCCCCGCGAAGCCGACGGCCCCGACCGCTACCGGGCCGCAGCCGAGCGGCTCGGAGCCTGGGTCCGCGAAGGGATCCTCGTGCCCGACGCCGGCGAGTCGTTCACGGTGTACAGGATGGCGTTCACCGACGGCTCCGGGCGGCCGCGGGTGACGGTGGGCGTCCTCGGCGCGCTGGAGGTGGTCGACGAAGGCGCGGGAGGGGTGCTCCCCCACGAGCGCACCACTCCGAAGGCGGCGTCCGACCGGCTGGAGCTGACGCGGGCCACCCGGGCGAACCTCTCGGCGGTGTGGGGGCTGTCGCTCGCGGCGGGCCTGTCGGCGCTGCTCGAGCAGCCGGGCGAGGTCGTCGGCACGGTCGTCGTCGACGGGGTCACCCACACGGTGGAGCGCATCGACGACAGGTCCCGCGTGGCACAGATCGCCACGCTCGTCGGCTCGGCGCCGGTGTTGCTCGCCGACGGGCACCACCGCTACTCGATCAGCCGCACGTACCGCGACGAGGTGCGAGCGGCGTCGGGACGCACCGACTCCGGCGCGGAGCTGACGTTGGCCTACGTCGGCGAGCTCGTCGCCGAGCAGCTGAGCGTCGACGCGATCCACCGCCTCTACAGCGGGATCTCCCACGACGATCTTCTCGCGGCGCTCAGCGCTTCGTTCGAGACGGAGCAAGCGGGCCTGGTGACGGACGCGATCGTCGCAGAGATGGACGCGCGCGGCGCGCTGGTGCTGGTCGGGCCCACAGGTGAGGGCACCTGGATGCGCCCCCGCGCCGATGCGCTTTCCGGCGTGCGAGACCTCGACGGCGCACGCCTCGAAGCGGCACTCGACGGTGTCGCGCACGAGGTGAGCTACCAGCACGGGGTGGGACACGTGCTCGACGCGCTGAGCACCGCGCGGGCAACGGCCGCGGTCCTGATCCGTCCGGTGGGCGTGACCGAGATCCGCCGCACGGCGGCCGAGGGCCTGCTGATGCCGCCGAAGTCGACGTTCTTCACGCCCAAGCTGCGCACGGGACTCGTCGTGCGCCCGATCGACGCGACGGTCTGAGCGCGACGGCGCGGGACTCAGCCCGCGCCGGTCTCGGTCTACGTCAGCCCACCCGCCATGTGCCGTTGGACCGCAGCAGCTCGGCGATGTCGCCGCTGCCCTTTCGCTCTGTGGCACGGGTGACCTGGTCGTCCACTGCGCTCGAGTACTCGGGGCGTTCCACCTGGCGGAAGATGCCCATCGGGGTCGGTGAGTGGTCGTCGTGGCTGAGCCGGGCCAGCGCGAAAGCAAGGCTCGGCTCGTTGCGGTGGGCGTCGTGGACGAGGATCTTGTCCTCGCCGACCTCGGCCACCTCGACGATGTGCAGGCGGCCGTCGGCGCCGGCGACCACGCCGCGGTGTCCGTCCTTGCCGAAGCGCACGGGCTGGCCGTGGCGCAGGTCGATCAGCATCTCTTCTCGCTGGTCGCGCCCGGTGACGTCGGAGAAGGCGGCGTCGTTGAACACGTTGCAGTTCTGGTAGATCTCGACGAACGCCGCACCCTGGTGGCCGTGGGCGGCGCGGAAGATCTCCATCATGTGCTTGCGGTCGAGGTCGTGGGTGCGAGCGACGAAGCTGGCTTCGGCGCCAAGGGCCACGGCGAGCGGGTTGAACGGAGGGTCCACGGAGCCGAGCGGCGATGACTTGGTCACCTTGCCGAGCTCCGAGGTGGGCGAGAACTGCCCCTTCGTCAACCCGTAGATGCGGTTGTTGAACAACAAGATGGTGAGGTTCACGTTGCGTCGCAGGGCGTGGATCAAGTGGTTCCCGCCGATCGACAGCGCGTCGCCGTCGCCGGTGACCACCCACACGTCGAGCTCGGGGCGGGCGGTCTTCAAGCCGGTCGCGATCGCCGGCGCGCGCCCGTGGATGGAGTGCATCCCGTAGGTGTTCATGTAGTACGGGAAGCGACTCGAACACCCGATGCCGGAAACGAACACGGTCTCCTCGGGCAGCAGGCCGAGCTCGGGCATGAGCTGTTGCACGGCCTGGAGGATCCCGTAGTCACCGCACCCTGGGCACCAGCGCACCTCTTGGTCGGTGGCCCAGTCCTTCTTGGTGGTGATCCTCGCAGCGGTGGGGGCAACGGTGTCGGTCATCTGTTCGCGGCCTCCTCGATCGCCGCGACGAGTTCGCGGGCGGTGAACGGCAAGCCCTGCATCTTCGTCACCGGGCGGGCATCTACCAGGTATTCGGCGCGCACCAGGCGGCACAGGTGACCCGAGTTGAGCTCGGGGACGATGATGTGCCGGTAGCGATGCAACACCTCGCCGAGGTTCGCCGGCAAGGGGTTGAGGTGGGTGAGGTGCACCCACGCCACCGGGTGCCCGTCTTCTCGTGTGCGGCGCACGGCATCGCCGATCGCGCCCCAGGTGGAGCCCCAGCCGAGTACGCACACTTCGGCGTCGATGTCGCCGTCGACCTCGGCCGGCGCGATGTCGTGGCAGATGTGGGCGATCTTCGTCGCGCGGAGCTGCACCATCCGCTCGTGGTTGTCGGGCGTGTAGCAGATGTTGCCCGAGCCGTCTTCCTTCTCGATCCCGCCGACCCGGTGCATCAGCAGCGGGGTGCCGGGCACCGCCCACGGGCGGGCGAGCGTGTCGGGGTCGCGCAGGTATGGCCAGAACTCGGCCGTGCCGTCGGCGCGGGTGTGGTTGGGCTCGGTCGCCTGGCGCACCGAGATGTCGGGCAGTGTCGAAACGTCGGGCAGGCGCCACGGCTCCGAGCCGTTCGCGAGGTAGCCGTCGGAGAGCAGGATCACCGGTGTGCGGTACTTCAACGCGATCCGCGCGGCTTCGATCGCGGCCTCGAAGCAGTGCGCCGGGCTCCGCGCGGCCACCACCGGCAATGGCGCCTCGCCGTGGCGGCCGTAGAGCGCCAGCTGCAGGTCGGCGGCCTCGGTCTTCGTCGGCAACCCGGTGGAGGGCCCGCCCCGCTGGATGTCGATCACGAGCAGCGGCAGCTCGAGCGACACGGCGAGGCTGATCGTCTCGCTCTTCAGTGCCACTCCCGGCCCGCTCGTGGTGGTGACGCCGAGCTGGCCGCCGAATGCTGCGCCGAGGGCCATCCCGACGGCTGCGATCTCGTCTTCGGCCTGCACGGTGCGCACGCCGAAGTGCTTCAGCTTGGACAGCTCGTGAAGGATGTCCGACGCCGGTGTGATCGGGTACGACCCCAAGAACACCGCCAGCTTGGCGAGCTGCCCGGCGGCGACGACACCCCAGGCGAGCGCGACGTTGCCGGTGATGTTCGTGTACTCGCCCGGCTCCTGCTTGGCGGCGGGGACCTCGTAGCGATGGTGGAACAGATCTGTCGTCTCGCCGAAGTGGTAGCCGGCCTTGAACGCGGCCGTGTTGGCGGAGCGAACGAGGTCGTCGGCGAAGCGCTGCTCGATCCACTCGACGGTGGGCTCGGTCGGGCGCGAATACAACCACGAGATCAGCCCCAGCGCGAAGAAGTTCTTCGAGCGATCGGCGTCGCGCGGCTTGACGCCAAGAGGTACCGCGACCTCCTTCGTGAGAGTCGTCATCGGCACCCGCACCACGCGATAGGAGCGCAGGGTGTCGTCTTCGAGCGGGTTCGACTGGTAGCCGGCCTTGTGCAGGTCACGCTCTTCGAACGTGTCCTCGTTGACGATCACGAGCCCGCCGGGTTCGAGGCGCGGCAGGTCGGCACGCAGCGCGGCAGGGTTCATCGCCACCAGCACGTTCGGCGCGTCGCCGGGAGTCGAGATCTCCTGGTCGGCGATGTGCACCTGGAAGCTGGACACGCCGTGCACCGTGCCTGCGGGGGCGCGGATCTCGGCCGGGAAGTCGGGCAACGTCGACAGGTCGTTGCCGAACAGCGCGCTGACCGACGTGAACCGGTCCCCGGTGAGCTGCATGCCGTCGCCGGAATCACCCGCGAAGCGGACGACCACCCGATGGACGAGCTCGGTTGGCTGGGGCTCGTCGGTGCGATCCTCGGCCAGGTCGCTCATAGCAGTGGATCTCCCTGGACATCTCCGCTGGCCACGCTGCCAGCTCGTGGGACCACGGTACACGGCCCCTGCCCGACGACCACGGAAAGATCGCGACAACGGGACCTTGGTCCCGCATCGCGCTCTTCCTCGGCTCAGGCGATGGTGACGCTCGCGTCCAGATACACGTCCTGGATGGCGTGCAGCAGCTCGACGCCTTCTTCCATCGGGCGCTGGAACGCCTTGCGCCCAGAGATCAGGCCCTGCCCGCCGGCGCGCTTGTTGATCACCGCCGTGCGCACGGCCGCAGCGAGGTCGCCCGCGCCCTTGCTCTCCCCACCGGAGTTGATCAGCCCGATGCGTCCCATGTAGCAGTTGGCCACCTGCCAGCGGGTGAGGTCGATCGGGTGGTCACTGACGAGGGACTCGTAGACGAGCTTGGAGGTCTTGCCGTAGTTGGCGAGCGCGTTGTAGCCGCCGTTCACCTCGGGAGCCTTCTGCTTGATGATGTCGGCCTCGAGCGTGACGCCGAGGTGGTTGGCCTGGCCGGTGAGGTCGGCCGCCACGTGGTAGTCGACCCCGTCGCGCTTGAACTCGGGGTTGCGCAGGTAGCACCACAGCACGGTGAACATGCCGAGGTCATGGGCCTCTTTGAACATCTCCGCCACCTCTTGGAGCTGGCGGGTCGACTGCTCGGAACCGAAGTAGATCGTCGCGCCGACGCCCACCGCGCCGAGGTCGTATGCCTGCTTGGCCGAGCCGAACATCACCTGGTCGAACTGGTTGGGATAGGTCAGCAGCTCGTTGTGGTTCATCTTCACGATGAACGGGATCTTGTGGGCGAACTGGCGGCTAACCGAGCCGAGCACCCCGAACGTGGTGGCCACCGCGTTGCAGCCGCCCTCGATCGCCAGCCTGCAGATGTTGGCCGGGTCGAAGTAGGCAGGGTTCGGAGCGAAGCTGGCCGCGGCCGAGTGCTCGATGCCCTGGTCGACGGGCAGGATGGAGACGTAACCAGACCCCGCGAGGCGCCCGCTGCCGTAGAGGTGTCCGAGGTTGCGCAGCACGGTAGGACTGCGATCGCTGTGTGACACGACACGGTCGATGAAGTCCGGACCGGGCTCGATGAGCTGATCACGGGTGATGCCGGCGCACTTGTAGCCGAGCAGGTCCTCGGCCTCGTCGCCGAGCAGGCCGAGCAGATCCTTGCTTTCCACCATCGTCTCCTTGGTGTGTCGTCGTTCGTTCGCAACTGCTGCGCCCGTCACGCCAACCGTGACGAGGGGGACGGGGCGCTTATGCGCGCGAGCGTATCCGACCCCCTCGTAGCATCCCCAGTGCGGCTGCTTCCAGCTCGCCCACTCGCCGGCGCGCGAGCGTGGCCGAGGGGGCGCCGGCCACGTGCTCGGCGACGACGTCGGTGCGCCAGAGCGTCGTGCCACCACTGCGGAAGAACCGCCGAGCGACGCTGCCGACCACGACGAGCAGGTCACCTTCTTGGACTTGGGGCACGTCGCTTCCGGCGTCGGGGCGCCACACGACCGGGACCGTGTGCGCAACGGGGCGGGAATTACCGGCCGCATTCGCGGTAGCGGCATCGTCCGCGCTCGAGCTCGTCACCAGGTCGAAAGTGACCAGCTGAGCTCCGTCGGCCAGCGTGCGCATCACCGGCGCCGCTCTCACCCGACCTACCAGGACGACGATGTTGATCGACGGTTGAAGTGCTGTGGGCATTTGGTGTGGCTCCCCTCGTGCATGTGTCTGCGAATCGGGCGAGCGGAGCGGGCTCCGATCGCCGAAGTGGGGGAAGCAGAGTGAGTGTCGCGCCGGGGTGTTGCAGCAAGCGCCCCAGGGGCCAGCGCTCACCGCCCGAGGGCGCGGAGGCGGTCTTGCACGTCGGCGAACTCGGCGTCGTGGGCGACGACCCGAGCGAACAGCTCACGGGCCGCGAGGGCATCTCCGGAGCGGTCGTAGAGATCGGCCAGGAAGTACCACGACCGCAGGTGGTGCTCACGCACGCGCCTCGTCTTGTCGCCGGCCGAGCCCATGGCCCGGATCGCTGCCGCGAGGTCGCCCCTGTCGGCAAGCGCTCCTGCGGCGACGATGCGCCCTTCGGCCATCACCGCCGGGCTCGGTGAGCTCGCGCGGATCGCGGCCCAGATCTCGTCGACCTTGGCGTAGCGGCGCAGCGCGCGGTAGCAGTCGGCGAGCACAGGCATGTCTTCTGGCGGTCCGCCGAGGGCGCGGCTGGCTTCGAGCGCGTTCGCCGCTTCGCGCCAGCGGCCGAGGCGGTAGGCGGCAAGGCCGACCACCTCGTGCACCTCGGCCACCTCGGACAGCTCCGGCAGCAGCGACGCGGCGATGCGCCGGGCGTCTCCGAAGCGCTCTCGGTCGAGCGCGACCTGGGCCTCGAGCAGGATCGGGGTGAGCTTCTCGGCCCGCCTCGGCCCGACCCTGCGCTCGACAGCACCGACCGTGTCCGGCGAAAGCGCACCTGTGCGGCGTCGCCGGGGCCGCTCCGTCGACGGCGGCTGCGCATCGTCTCGCTCGGCGCCTCTTCGGGCGGCTCCTTCGGCCGCCGAACGCACCGAGCCCTCGTCGACCCAGAGGATCTCTTGCGAGCGATCCGGCGGGGCACTTTGCACCTTCGGCCCGCCTCCGCCACCGCGTGCACGGATCTCGCCGGCACGTTCTTCTGCTGCGGTCTTCGGCCGCCGAGGAGCAGCCCGCTCGCCACCGCGGCTCGTCGATCCCCGACGTTCGTCCGAACCCGAGCGCCGCCCGGGAGGGCCAGACCGTGACGAGCCACTGGTGCGCCTATCCGAGCTGGTGCGCTTGTCCGAGCTGGTGCGCTTGTCGGGGCCGGAGCGCTGGCCGGAGCCGGAGCGCTGGCCCTTCGCGCCGGACCACTTCGCGCTCCCACCCGCCTTGCGGGCATCGCCACCCTCGGCTCGGCGCGTGCCCCCGGAGGCCTGGCGCGCGCGGGCCGGGTTGCTCGGTCGGCCAGCGCCGCGTGGTGCCCGTCGGGCGGATCCGTCGCTCGTCATAAGTGCCCGGTGAGCCTAGGGCGGTGCGGCCGTCGAACGTCGAAAACGACAAACGCCCCCGACGGTGCGGGGGCGCTTGCTAGAGAGAAATCCGGCGGCGTCCTACTCTCCCAGGGGGTCTACCCCCAAGTACCATCGGCGCTGGCGGGCTTAACTGCCGTGTTCGGGATGGGAACGGGTGTGACCCCGCCGCCATGGCCACCGGAAATCGGTTGTCAACTCGGGTCTCCCCGAGGACTCCAGAGCAAGCACGAGCGATGTTCAACCAAGCCCTCGGCCGATTAGTACCGGTCGGCTCAACACGTTACCGTGCTTACACCTCCGGCCTATCAACGTGATGGTCTTGTCACGGGCCTTACTGCGTTGACCGCATGGGAGTGCTCATCTTGGAACGGGCTTCCCGCTTAGATGCTTTCAGCGGTTATCCCTTCCGTAGGTGGCTAATCTGCCGTGCCCTTGGCAGGACAACAGACACACCAGAGCTACGTCCGTCCCGGTCCTCTCGTACTAGGGACAGCCTTCCTCAACACTCCTACGGCTGCGGAGGATAGGGACCGAACTGTCTCACGACGTTCTGAACCCAGCTCGCGTACCGCTTTAATGGGCGAACAGCCCAACCCTTGGGACCTGCTTCAGCCCCAGGATGCGATGAGCCGACATCGAGGTGCCAAACCTTTCCGTCGATATGGACTCTTGGGAAAGATTAGCCTGTTATCCCCAGGGTACCTTTTATCCGTTGAGCGACCACGCTTCCACAAGCCATGGCCGGGTCACTATGCCCCGCTTTCGCGCCTGCTTGACCTGTCAGTCTCGCAGTCAAGCTCCCTTGTGTCATTGCACTCGACGGCTGATTGCCAACCAGCCTGAGGGAACCTTTGGGCGCCTCCGTTACAATTTAGGAGGCGACCGCCCCAGTCAAACTACCCGCCTGGCGCTGTCCCTGAACCGGATCACGGTCCAAAGTTAGAGCCCCGACATACGCAGGGTGGTATTTCAACGATGACTCCACGATGGCTAGCGCCACCGCTTCCAAGTCTCCCACCTATCCTACACAACGCAGGTCAAAGCTCAACACCAAGTTGTAGTAAAGGTCCATGGGGTCTCTCCGTCCTTCCGCAGCAAACGAGCATCTTTACTCGTAGTGCAATTTCGCCGAGTCTATGGTTGAGACAGTGGAGAAGTCGTTACGCCATTCGTGCAGGTCGGAACTTACCCGACAAGGAATTTCGCTACCTTAGGATGGTTATAGTTACCACCGCCGTTTACTGGGGCTTAGGTTCACAGCTTCGCCTTGCGGCTAACCATTCCCCGTGACCTTCCAGCATTGGGCAGGCGTCACAGCGTATACAGCGCCTTACGGCTTCGCACGCTGCTGTGTTTTTGGTAAACAGTCGCTACCCCCTGGTCTGTGCCACCCCCTGGAGCTCAGGACGCGAAGTCCGTCACTTCAGAGGGTCCTCCTTCTCCCGAAGTTACGGAGGTAATTTGCCGAGTTCCTTAACTACAGTTCTCCCGATCGCCTTGGTATTCTCTACCCGCCCACCTGTGTCGGTTTGGGGTACGGGCACCGTGCCAACTCACTGCTGAGATTTTCTCGGCAGCATGGGATCAGTGACTTCGCCTGTTGCGGCTCGGCATCACGTCTCAGAGTTATGGCCCCAACTCTCATCGGGACCCTCCTACGCGCTTACCCGGGGACAACCATCGCCCCGGTTCACCTACCCTCCTGCGTCCCTCTTCAGTTACCCGCCACCAGCTCAATGGGATCGCTCCCGAAGGAGCAGCCCCCACGTCGCCGATCTTGGGCTTGGCGCGGACACGGTGGTACTGGAATATCAACCAGTTGTGCATCGACTACGCCTTTCGGCCTCGCCTTAGCTCCCGACTCACCCTGGGAGGATTAGCCTTCCCCAGGAACCCTTGGGCTTTCGGCGGAGGGGTTTCTCACCCCTCTCTCGCTACTCATGCCTGCATTCTCACTCGATGACGCTCCACCCCGGGTCACCCCGAAGCTTCTCAGCATCATCGACGCTCCTCTACCACTCCCACATACGTGGAAGTCCATAGCTTCGGCTCAGGACTTGAGCCCCGTTACATTGTCCGCGCAGGATCACTCGACCAGTGAGCTATTACGCACTCTTTCAAGGGTGGCTGCTTCTAAGCCAACCTCCTGGTTGTCTGGGCAATCCCACATCGTTTTCCACTTAGTCCTGAATTAGGGGCCTTAGCTGGTGGTCTGGGCTGTTTCCCTTTTGTCCAACGAAGCTCATCCCCCGTGGACTCACTGCCGTGCTCTGGAGTACCGGCATTCGGAGTTTGGCTGGGGTCGGTAAGCTTGTAGGCCCCCTAACCCATCCAGTGCTCTACCTCCGGCACTGAACACACGACGCTGCACCTAAATGCATTTCGGGGAGAACCAGCTATCACGGAGTTTGATTGGCCTTTCACCCCTACCCACAGCTCATCCCCGCCATTTTCAACTGACGTGGGTTCGGTCCTCCACGGGGTCTTACCCCCGCTTCAACCTGCTCATGGCTAGATCACTTGGCTTCGGGTCTACAGCACGCGACTAAACGCCCTATTCAGACTCGCTTTCGCTCCGGCTCCCCCTCAACGGGTTAACCTTGCCACGTACCATAACTCGCAGGCTCATTCTTCAAAAGGCACGCCATCACCCCACCGTAAGGTGACGACGCTCTGACTGCTTGTAAACCAACGGTTTCAGGTACTATTTCACTCCCCTCCCGGGGTGCTTTTCACCTTTCCCTCACGGTACTGGTTCGCTATCGGTCGCCAAGGAATACTTAGGCTTACGAGGTGGTCCTCGCGGATTCACGCCGGTTTTCACGGTCCCGGCGTTACTTGGGATCCCAAACGGAGGCTGCGTGTGTTTCGTGTACGGGGCTGTTACCCACTACGGCCGGCCTTTCCAGAGCCGTTCCACTACACAGCAGCTTGTTAACTCCGTGAGACGTCTGGTGCCGTCTCTTTTGGTCCCACAACCCCGCGTCAGCAATACCACCAGGTTTGACACTGACACGGTTTAGCCTATTCCGCTTTCGCTCGCCACTACTGACGGAGTCGCGGTTGCTTTCCTTTCCTCAGGGTACTGAGATGTTTCAATTCCCCTGGTTCCCTCCTCCGGCCCTATGTATTCAGACCGGGGTGACACTCCATGACGAGTGCCGGGTTTCCCCATTCGGACATCCACGGATCATTGCCTGGTAGACGGCTTCCCGTGGCTTCTCGCAGTCGCCCACGTCCTTCATCGGTTCTTGGCGCCAAGGCATCCACCGTTGGCTCTTTGTAGCTTGGAAGAACAAGATGCTCGTGCTTGCTCTGCAGTTCTCAAGGAGCACCGCACCAGTCGACAGCGCTTGGCTGGAGGTGCAGGAGGCGTCGACTGAGCTCGAATGAGCCCGGACGCGTCGGTGCTGAGGAAGAAAACGACTCCCTCAAAACGGAAGAGAAGATCGAGTCGACACTGCGAAGGCCGTCGGGAGGATTAGTTCCTCGACCGATGGTCATCGAAGGATCGACCCGCCAGTGCACCAACTGGGAGTGTCTCGGTTCCGGGTGGCTCATGCGTCCACTCAACGGTTCCAAGATGTTCTCCTTAGAAAGGAGGTGATCCAGCCGCACCTTCCGGTACGGCTACCTTGTTACGACTTCACCCCAATCACCGACCCCACCTTCGACGGCTCCTTCCTTGCGGTTAGGCCACCGGCTTCGGGTGTTACCGACTTTCGTGACGTGACGGGCGGTGTGTACAAGGCCCGGGAACGTATTCACCGCAGCGTTGCTGATCTGCGATTACTAGCGACTCCGACTTCATGGGGTCGAGTTGCAGACCCCAATCCGAACTGAGACCGGCTTTTTGGGATTCGCTCCACCTCGCGGTATCGCAGCCCTTTGTACCGGCCATTGTAGCATGTGTGAAGCCCTGGACATAAGGGGCATGATGACTTGACGTCATCCCCACCTTCCTCCGAGTTGACCCCGGCAGTCTCCTACGAGTCCCCGGCATAATCCGCTGGCAACATAGGACAAGGGTTGCGCTCGTTGCGGGACTTAACCCAACATCTCACGACACGAGCTGACGACAGCCATGCACCACCTGTGTACGACCCCGAAGGACACCGCATCTCTGCGGCTTTTCCGTACATGTCAAACCCAGGTAAGGTTCTTCGCGTTGCATCGAATTAATCCACATGCTCCGCTGCTTGTGCGGGCCCCCGTCAATTCCTTTGAGTTTTAGCCTTGCGGCCGTACTCCCCAGGCGGGGCACTTAATGCGTTAGCTACGGCACGGACTCCGTTGGTTAGAGCCCACACCTAGTGCCCAACGTTTACGGCGTGGACTACCAGGGTATCTAATCCTGTTTGCTACCCACGCTTTCGCTCCTCAGCGTCAGTTACGGCCCAGAGACCCGCCTTCGCCACCGGTGTTCCTCCTGATATCTGCGCATTTCACCGCTACACCAGGAATTCCCCACTCCCCTACCGCACTCTAGTCACAGCAGTATCGGGTGGCGTCTCTGGGTTAAGCCCAGAGTTTTCACACCCGACTTACTGAACCGCCTACGAGCTCTTTACGCCCAATAAATCCGGACAACGCTTGGTGCCTACGTATCACCGCGGCTGCTGGCACGTAGTTGGCCGCACCTTCTTCTGCAGGTACCGTCAGTTTCGTTCCTACTGAAAGCGGTTTACAACCCGAGGGCCTTCGTCCCGCACGCGGCGTTGCTGCGTCAGGCTTTCGCCCATTGCGCAAGATTCCCTACTGCTGCCTCCCGTAGGAGTCTGGGCCGTGTCTCAGTCCCAGTGTGGCTGATCATCCTCTCAGACCAGCTACCCGTCGTTGCCTTGGTAGGCCATTACCCCACCAACAAGCTGATAGGCCGCGAGGCCCTCCCAGACCGAAATTCTTTCATCATCTCCCCATGCGGGGTGGTGATGACATCCGGTATTAGCAGGTGTTTCCACCTGTTATCCCAGAGTCCGGGGTAGGTTCCTCACGTGTTACGCACCCGTTCGCCACTAGGTTTGCCCCGGTGTTGCCACCGGTTGAACCTCGTTCGACTTGCATGTATTAAGCACGCCGCCAGCGTTCGTCCTGAGCCAGGATCAAACTCTCCGTCGAGAACCCGTCCGGCGAACCGGACTTCGTCTTAGTGGTGAGCCACAGCGACCGAAGGGGAATTTTCCTTCGATTGGTGCTGCAGTCCTAGCTGCCGAGGTGAGCCCCCGGCTGCTTTTTTTGAATTGACAAGCAGTCTCCAGGCGCGTTAAGCGTCCGTGACTGCCCGCACTGGCGTTCAATCTTCTCTTCCGTTTTCAAGGAGCCGAAGCTCGGGGCACTCGCCACTCGGGGCGGAGGTACCGGGCCCGTCGGTGCCGTTACCGGCTCCTTGGGGCGAGTGGTAACTCTAGCGAGCGGGCGAGGGAGCGTCAACGTCACGCAGGCGAAATCTTGACGAGGTGGTGTGACGTACGTCCCCGGCGCAGCAGCAGGAACTGCCCGTGCAGCAACTCGACGTCGCTCAGCAGGTCGTTTGCCCCGAGCGGGCGACCGTTCACCCGGTAGCCGCCCTGGGCCAGCGTCCGGCGGGCGTCGCCGTTGGAGGACGCGAGGCCGCAGGCCACGAGGAGCGCGACGCTGTCGGCGAGTGCGCTCGACGCGACCACACTCGAGGGCACTTCGGCGGTGAGCGCGGCCAGCGTGTCGAGCGATGCCTGGGCCGGATCTCCCCCGAACAAGACCGCCGCCGCGCCGGCAGCGGCGTCGCGCGCCTGGCTGCCGTGGACCAGCTCGGTGACGTCGTCGGCGAGCGCGCGCTGGGCCAGTCGCTGCTCGGGCGCGCCCCGGTGAGCGTCGACGAGCTCGGCCACCTCGGCCACCGGACGCAGGGTGAGCTGCAGCAGGTGGCGCTCTACGTCGTCGTCGGGCACCTGCACCCAGTGCTGATGGAAGCGGTACGGCGACGTCTTCGCCGCGTCGAGCCAGAGCGCGCCGGCAGCCGACTTGCCCATCTTCGCCCCGTCGCTGCGGGCGAGCAGCGGCCAGGTGAGCCCGTACGCGCTGCGTCCGAGCCGGCGCCGGATCAAGTCGATGCCGGCGGTGATGTTGCCCCACTGGTCCGAACCGCCCATCTGCATCTCCACCCCCTCGTGCTCGCAGAGATGCCGGAAGTCGTTCGCCTGCAGGAGCATGTAGCTGAACTCGGTGTAGGAGATGCCGTGCTCGCTCTCCATCCGGGCGCGTACCGATTCCTTCGCCACCATCTGGTTCACCGTGACGTACTTGCCGACGTCGCGGAGGAACTCGAGCACGGACATCGGCGCCGTCCACGCCGCGTTGTCGACGAGGCGCGCCTGGGTGGGGCCGGGCGAGAAGTCGAGGATGCGCTCGAGCTGACGCTTGACGCACGCCACGTTGTGCTCGAGCGTCGCGGTGTCGAGCAGGTTCCGCTCCTCGCTGCGCCCGCCCGGGTCACCCACCATCCCCGTCGCTCCCCCGGCGAGCACCACCGGGACGTGTCCGGCGAGCTGGAACCGGCGCAGCATCACCTGGCCGAGCAGGTTGCCGGCGTGGAGGGAGTCGGCAGTGGGGTCGAAGCCCACGTAGACGGCGATCGGGCCGGTGGCGAGGCGCTCGGCCAAGGCGGTCAGGTCGGTGGAGTCGTGGATCAGACCTCGCGCACGGAGGTCGGCGAGCAGGTCGGTCACGACCGACCATGTTGGCACGCCGACCTCGGCCGCGGGTCGACGAAACGCCACGCCCAATCCACGGCCCGGGTGATGCCGATGCGCGTGGTGATCAACGGCTGAGGCGGCGGTGCGAGGCCGTCGCTCAGCAACCGCACCGGGCCACGCGTCAGGTCGCACCCGTCGAGCGCGCGATCCAGCGCGAACGCTTGGGCGAGCTTGCCCGGTCCGTCGGCGAGGTGGCGGTCTGCCCGCTCGGGCCCGCGGCGCTCACGCATCACGTCGAGCCCGGCGAGCGGGACCACGGCCCGCAGCAGCACCGCCTGACCGTCGCCGGCGGTGCCGGTGACGACGTTCGCGCAATGGTGCATCCCGTAGGTGAAGTAGACGTACAGGCGCCCCGGGCCCCCGAACATCGTCGCGTTGCGCGCCGTGGGGCCGCGATGGGAGTGGCTGGCCGGGTCGTCCTCCCGGTACGCCTCGACCTCGACGATCCGTCCTCGGCACGCGCCGTGAGCGAGCACCTTGCCGAGCAGCTCGGGGGCGACGACGAGTGCGTCTCTCGCGTAGAACGACCTCGGCAGCACCCCGGTCATGGCCGTGCTCACGCAGCGCTCAGGCCGCGTCGACGAAGCCGATCACCGAGTCCGCGGCCATCTGCACCGCGATCGCGGCAAGGAGCAGCCCGGCGACGCGAGAGAGCAACAGCACGCCGGTCGGCTTGATGAGCCGCAGCACCACGCCGGAGAAGCGCAACGCCAGCCACGAGACGAACAGCACCGACACGATGGCGAGCTGGATCACCACCCTGTCGACAGCACCGTCGGAGCGGCTCACGAAGACGATCGTCGCCGCGATGGCTCCCGGGCCGGCGAGCAGCGGCGTGCCGAGGGGGACCATCGCGATCGACGTCCGCTCGTCGGGATCCGCCGCGTCCGCCTGCTCGTCGGACTGGCCCGTGAGGAGCTGCATCGCGACGGCGAGCAGCAGCAGCCCGCCTGCGCCCTGCAGCGCGGGGACCGACACGTTCAAGTAGCTGAGCACCAACTTGCCGGCAAGGGCGAAGGACGTGATCACCAAGAAGGCGGTGCCGATCGCGATCAGCGCCGCACGGTTGCGCTCGCGGGGTGTGAGCCGGCGCGTGACGGCGAGGAAGATCGGCACGTTGCCCGGCGGGTCCATGATCACCAAGAGGGTCACCAGCACCTCGCCGTAGAGCCGCGCGGTCATCGCGCCCGCCGCGGGCTCATCGGTGGGCGTCCCCGACACGCGCGGAGAGCTGATCGAGGACCGCCGCCAGCCTGTCGAGCTGGGGTCCGACGGCGGCCGGACCTGCGCCGCCGGGACTGGTGCGCATCTGCACGCCCATGCCGGGAGCGATCAGCCGCGCGGCCTGCGGGCCGAGTGCCGGGTCGGCGCCGGCCAGGTCGGGCAAGCTGCCTTCGCCGGCGACGTGGCGCCTGACCAGGGATCCGACGATCGCGTGCGCGTCCCTGAACGGGGTACCGGCGCGCACCAGCCACTCGGCGAGATCGGTCGCCGACATGATCTCGGCATCGGCGCCGGCGCGCATCGCGTCGGCGTCGAACGTGGCGGTGGCGATCATTCCGGCGAGCGCACCGAGGGCGAGCGAGACCTGGTCGACGGCGTCGAACAGCGGCTCCTTGTCCTCCTGCAGGTCACGGTTGTACGCGAGCGGCAGTCCCTTCAAGGTGGCGAGGAAGCCGGTCAGGTCGCCGATCAGGCGCCCGGCCCTGCCCCGCGCCAGCTCGGCGATGTCGGGGTTCTTCTTCTGCGGCAGCATCGACGAACCGGTGGCATAGGCGTCGTCCAGCCGGGCGAAGCCGAACTCCTCGCTCGTCCAGAGCACCCACTCCTCGCCGATGCGCGACAGGTGAACCGCCGTGAGCGTGAGGTCGAACAGCGCCTCGGCGACGAAGTCACGGTCGCTGACCGCGTCGAGGGAGTTGTCGAACGCCCTGGCGAAACCGAGCTCGCGGGCGGTGAACTCGGGGTCGAGCGGCAGCGAGGAGCCGGCAAGCGCTCCGGCCCCTAGGGGTGACACGTCGAGACGTTCCACGGTGTCCGCCAGGCGCTCGACGTCGCGCACCAGCGCCCACCCATGGGCCGCGAGGTGGTGGGCCAGCAGAATCGGCTGGGCGCGCTGGAGATGCGTGTATCCGGGCAGGTAGACCGCTCCTTCCCCGACGCCCGCTTCCCCCGCGCGCTGCAGCAGCACCCGTGCCAGGCCGAGGATCCGACCCGCGACGGCCGCCAGCTCGCGCTTGCACCACAACCGCAGCGCTGTCGCCACCTGGTCGTTGCGGCTGCGGCCGGTGTGCAGCTTGGCCCCAGCGGCCCCGGCGAGCTCGGTGACGCGCCGCTCGATCGCGGTGTGGATGTCCTCGTCGCTCGGCACGAACGCGAACTCGTCGGCAGCCATCTCACGCTCGACGGTGTCGAGCGCGTCGAGCACGGCGTCACGCTCGTCGTCGGAGAGCAGACCCACATGGCAGAGGCCGCGCACGTGGGCGCGTGATCCGGCGAGGTCGTCACGCCACAGGCGGCGGTCGAAGCCGAGGCTCGCGGTGAAGGCGAGCAGCTCTTCTGCGGGCCCGCTGCCGAAGCGGCCGTGCCACAGGGTGCGGCCCTCGCCCATCAGGGCCGCCCGCCGGCACCACTCACACCCGCCAGCTCACGCAGGCGGTCGGCGAGGCCGACCCCACCGAGCTCCTCGGCGGCGATGCAAAGCACGGTGTCGTCGCCGGCGACGGTGCCGATCAGCCCGGACATGCCGCTGCGGTCGAGTGCGCTGCCCACCACGTGGGCGCACCCCGGCGGCGTGCGCACGACGACGAGCGTGCCCGAGCTGCGCACCTCGGCCACCCACTCGCCGAGCACCCGGCGCAGCTGGTCCGAGGGCGCGAGGCGGGCCGGCTCGTACTCGGGGATCGCGTACACCGAGTCACCCCCTGGCACCCGCACCTTCACCGCGCCGAGGTCGTCGAGGTCACGCGAGACGGTGGCCTGGGTGGCGGAGATGCCCTCGCCGGCGAGCAGGTCGACGAGCTGGCCCTGGTTCGTCACCCCGTGCTGGCCGATCAGGCGGGCGACGAGCTGCTGGCGTTGGGTCTTCGTGGCCATCACCGCACCCCCAGCAAGAACGCGATCGCGGCCCGCGCGGCGTGCAGCCGGTCGTGGCCCTGGCGGATGACCCTGCTGCGCGGTCCGTCGATCACATCGGCGGCCACCTCGAAGCCGCGGTAGGCGGGCATGCAGTGCATGAAGATCGCGTCGACTGCCGCGCCGGACATCATCGCCTCCGTCACCGTGTACCCCTCGAACGCACGGCGGCGCTCCTCCTTCTCGGCCTCCTGCCCCATCGACGTCCACGTGTCGGTGTGCACCGCGTCGGCGCCCTTGATCGCGGCCTCGGGCCGGGGGTGCTGCTCGACGCTGGCCGCACCGAGAGCAGCGAGCGTGGCCAGGTCCTCGTCGCCGGCGTCGAACCCCGGCGGGCACCCGAAGCGGACGTGCATCCCGAGCATCGCCGCTGCCCTGCCGAGCGAGCGCGCGACGTTGTTGTAGTCGCCGACGTAGGCGACGGTGCGATCGGCCAGCGGGCCGAGCTCGGCGGCCATCGTGAGCACGTCGGCCAGCGCCTGCAGAGGGTGTTCCCGGTCGGAGAGCATGTTGACCACCGGTGTGGACGAGACGGCCGCCATGCGCTCGACGACGGAGTGGTCGAACACCCGGGCGGCGAGCAGGCCGTGGTAGCCGTTCAAGATGCGGGTGACGTCCTCCACCGGCTCACGCACGTCGAGACCCACCTCTTCGCCACGGGTGTACACCGGGTGCCCGCCGAGCTGGACCACTGCCATCTCCATCGAGTGCCGGGTGCGGTTGGACGGCTTCTCGAAGATGAGCGCTGCACCCTGGCCCTCGAGCGGGCGCCCCAGCGACGCGATCGGGCGCCGAGCGATGTCGAGCACGAGCGCGAGCTCGCTCGGATCGAGATCGGTCACCCCGAGCAGATGGCGCATCAGTGATCCCCTTCGGAGATGGCGCCGAGCACGACGCGCAGCGTCTCCATCGCTTCGTCGATCTCGGCTGCGGAGACGGTGAGTGGTGGGGTGAGGCGCAGCGCGGATGCAGTCACCGCGTTCACGACCAGCCCCGCGTCCAGTGCGCCGGCGGCGACCGCCTTCGCATCGAGCCCCGGCACCAGCTCCGCGCCGAGCAGCAGTCCCTGGCCGCGCACCTCGACGACTCCGGGCAGCGCCCGCAGGCCGGCAGCAAGCTGCTCACCGCGCCGAACCGCGAGACGAGGGGCGTCGATCCGCTGCATCTCCTCGATCACGGCGAGCACTGCCGCGGTGGCGATCGGCGTGCCGCTGTAGGTGGAGCCATGGTCGCCCGGGCGGAACACCTGGGCGACGTCACGGCGTGCCCAGCATGCCCCGACCGGCATGCCGTTGCCGATCGCCTTGGCGAGCGTGACCACGTCGGGGGCGATGCCCGCGTGCTGGAACCCGAACCACTTGCCGGTGCGGCCGAAACCGGTCTGCACCTCATCGACGATCATCAACATGCCCCGCTGGTCGCAGAGCTCACGGATCGCGCGCAGGTAGCCCTCGGGTGCGGGCAGCACGCCTCCTTCACCCTGTACCGGCTCGATCAGCACCGCGCTGACGGTGGAGTCGACGGCCTGGACGAGCGCGTCGACGTCTCCCCACGCGGCGTGGCGGAAGCCGTCGGGCATCGGGTGGAAGGGCTCGTGCTTCATCGGCTGGCCGGTGGCGGCGAGGGTGGCGAGCGTGCGTCCGTGGAAGCTGCCGTAGGCGCTGACGACCACATGGCGGCCCCGCCCGCCGAACTTGCGGGCGAGCTTCAGCGCGCACTCGTTGGCCTCGGCGCCGGAGTTGCAGAAGAACACCTGACCCTCGCCGGCTCCGGCAGCGGCGAGGAGCTCGTTCAGTGCCAGGGCCGCCCTCGTGGCCACCGGGTTGGCGAAGAAGTTGGAGACGTGCAGCAGCGTGTTCGCCTGCTCGGCGACGGCCGCGGCCACCCGGGGGTGAGCGTGACCGAGCGAGGTGACCGCGATGCCGGACAAGAAGTCGAGATAGCGCCGTCCGGTGCTGTCCCACAGCTCGGTGCCCGAGCCGCGCTCGAACATCACCGCAGGCGGGCCGAACACCGGCATGTACGGGCATGCCTGGAGGCCCCACGTGTCGAAGGCGTGCGCGCTCTGCGAAGCCGAAGCGTTCACCGCGTCACGCGCCCATCACCATCGTGCCGATGCCGGCGTCGGTGAAGATCTCGAGCAGCAGCACGTGGGGGACCCTCCCGTCGAGCAGGTGCGCGCGACGCACCCCGCTGCGCACGGCGTGCACGCAGCTCACTGCCTTCGGGATCATCCCTCCGGCAATCGTTCCGTTGGCGACGAGGTGCTCGAGCTCGTCGGCGGTGGTCTGCGCGATCAGGCTGTCGGGGTCGTCGACGACGCGGCGCAGGCCTTCGATGTCGGTCAGGTAGACGAGCTTCTCCGCGCGGACGGCCTCGGCGAGGGCGGCGGCGACGGTGTCGGCGTTGATGTTGTACGCCTGGCCCCTCTCGTCGGTGCCGATCGTGGCCACGACGGGGATGAAGTCCTCGGCCAGCAGGCCCTCGATGATCGCCGGGTTCACATGTGCGACATCACCGACGTAGCCGAGCGCGGGGTCGCGCGCGGTCGCCTTGATCAACCCGGCGTCCTCTCCGCTGACACCTACCGCGTAGTCGCCGTGGACGTTGATCGCGGAGACGATCTGCGGGTTCACCTGGCCGATCAGCACCATCCGAGCGATGTCCACGGTCTCCGCGTCGGTCACCCGCAGCCCGTCGCGGAACTCGGCGGTCTTGCCGAGGCGCGCCATCAGATCGCTGATCTGGGGACCGCCACCGTGGACGACGACGGGCTTCATGCCGACGAGGCGCATCAGCACGATGTCCTCGGCGAAGAGGGCCAGGGCGTCGGCCTCGGACGAGCCGGCCAAAGCGTTGCCCCCGTACTTGACGACCACGATCTTGCCGGCGAAGCGACGGATGTACGGCAGCGCCTCGACGAGAACAGCCGCCTTCTCGCCGGCGTGGCTGCGACGCTTGTCGGTCATGGGTACACACCCACCGCGGCCAGCCCGGCGGTCTCCTCGAGACCGAGAGCGACGTTTGCCGCCTGCACCGCTCCACCCGACGCGCCCTTGGTGAGGTTGTCGATGGCGCAGATCACGAGCACGTAGCCGGTGCGCTCGTCGTAGCGCGCGCTCAGGTGCGCCGTGTTGGAGCCGAGGGTCGCCTTGGTGGACGGCGGAGCTGCGCGCACGGAGACGAACGGCTCGCCGTCGTACGCAGCAGCGAGCGCGGCGAGCAGCGAGGCGGTGGTCGGCTCGGTGCCCGGCGCCGGCCGCGCGTAGCAGGTGGCGAGGATGCCGCGGCTCATCGGCACGAGGTGTGGCGTGAACAGGATCTGCGCCCCCGTCTGCTCCTCCATCTCCGGCGTGTGGCGGTGGTCGAGCAAACCGTAGGCGGTGACGTCGTCGGCGGCGGTGCAGTAGAGGCTCGTGTGCTTCAGCGCCCGTCCGGCCCCGGAAACACCCGACGCCGCGTCGACGATGACCCCGGCGGGGTCGATCATGCCGGCATCGACGAGTGGGGCGATCGCCAACGTGGCGGCGGTGACATAGCAGCCGGGAGTCGCGACGAGGCGAGCACCGCGCAGCTTCGCCCGGTGACGTTCAGGCAGGCCGTAGACCGCCTCGGCCAGCAAGGCAGGCTGGTCGTGCTCGAAGCCGTACCACCGCGGGTACGCCGACGCGTCGCTCAGGCGATAGGCCGCCGAGAGGTCGACCACGCAACCGACTTGGCCGACGAGTTGGGGGGCGAGCGAGAGGCTCGCCTCGTGAGGCAGGCCGAGGAACACGAGATCGAGCCCGGCGCAGCGGCCGAGGTCGAGCTCTTCGAAGACGAGGTCCGGGTAGCCCGCCGAGAGACTCGGGTAGAGGTCGCCGGCGTGGATGCCGGCCTGCGAGTCGCCGGTCGCGTACACGACCTCGAGATCGGGGTGTGCGGCAGCGAGGCGCAGCAGCTCCGCGCCCGTGTAGCCCGACGCTCCGACGATACCGACCCTCAACATAGGCGCATGACCATACAGGGCAAGGCATCGCCATGCAACCAGCGAAAGGGCCGGCTCCTCGGGCGGAGGCCTGCGCCGGTGGCCGCGATTCGGCGGTAGTTGTTGGCATCATGGGGGGCGATGTCTGTTGGTGCACCGACGAACGGCCGGCTGCTGGTCGCTACTCCCCCGCTCGTCGACCCCAACTTCGATCGCACCGTCGTCTACGTGATCGAGCACACCGACGAGGGCGCGCTCGGTCTGGTGCTCAACCGACCGACCGACGAGGACGAGCTGCCCGGGCTGCACTCGTGGCTGGCCGCGTCGAGCTCGCCGGCGGTGCTGTTCGACGGAGGGCCGGTGGAGATCGACGCGCTGATCGGTCTGGCGAGGGCCGAGGGCGAGAGCGAGGGCTTCGCGCCGATCCGTGACGGACTCGGCACGGTCGACCTCGAGGCCGAGCCCGAGCAGCTCGACGTCGCGTTGCGCGAGGTGAGGGTGTTCCGCGGCTACTCGGGCTGGGGCCCGGGCCAACTCGACGACGAGCTGGAAGCCGGCGCCTGGATCGTCCTCGACGCCGAGCCCGGCGATCCCTTCACGCACGACCCCGACGGCTTGTGGCGCGCAGTGCTGCGTCGCCAGGGCGGCCGGCTGGCATGGCTGGCCAACTGCCCCGACGACATCTCGGCCAACTAGCGCGCCGAACCACGCAGCGGCTTCCCATGGAGCGCAGGCGCTAGCCGCGCAGCGTGCCGCCTGCCTTCGTCGCGGCGGCGATGCACGCGCGACGCACGTCGGCCACCTCGGCATCCGTGAGCGTCCGGTCGTCGGCCTGCAGGCGCAGGCGGTAGGCCAGGCTGCGCACGCCGTCGCCGAGGCTCGACCCGCGATAGACGTCGAAGAGCTCGAGGTCGGCCAGCAGCCGGCCCGCCCCTTGCCGCAGCGCCTTGTCGATGCGTTCGGCCGCGACCTCGTCGGGAGCGACGAACGCGAGGTCGATGTCGCTCGACGGGTATCGGCTGACGGGCTTCCACTGCACCGGACGCGGCTCGCGCGCGAGGAGCACCCCGAGGTCGAGCTCGAGCACCGCCACCCGCTGCGCCACTCCGAAGGCCTCCTGTACGTCGGGATGGATCTCGCCGACGGCCCCGACCGTGTCGCGCCCCATCGTCAGCGTCGCCGAGCGGGTGGGGTGCAGGCCATCGGGCGGACGGCCTTGGTCCACCCGGGCGCCCACGCCGAGCGCGGCCGCCACCTCGCGCCACACGGCCACTGCGGCCGGTGCCTCCTGCCCGGCGAGCACGACGCACAGCGCCTCGTACTCGTCGGGCAGCACACCAACGCCTGGCGGGTAGACGTGGCCGATCTCGTACAGCGCCACGCCCTGGCGCCGGTGCGACTCGTTGAACGCCACCGCAGCGAGAAGCCCGGGGCGCAGCGACGTGCGCAGGATGCTCTCCTCGGCGACCAGCGGGTTGGCAAGGGGGATCGCCGCGGCACCGCTCAGCCCGGCGCGATCGAGGTCACCCGGGGCGAGGAACGGGTTGGGCATCGCTTCGGACACGCCGAGCCCGAGCAGCACCTGGCGTAGCTCGCGCCGGCGGCGCTGGACCACCGAGAGCCGGCCGTGCACCGTCGAGTTCGGCAGCGTCTTGCCGACTCTCTCGTAGCCGTAATGGCGGGCGATCTCCTCGATCACGTCGACCTCGGCGTCGCTGTCGGGTCGCCACGTTGGCAACGCCACGTCGACCACGCCTGTCGGATCGCCGGAGCGGAGCTCGGTGGTGTAGCCGATCGGGTCGAGCAAGGGCGCGATGTCGGCAGCGGTGAGCGCGGTGCCGAGGATGCGGTTCACCTCCGACACGCGCACCGTCGTCCGCCGGTCGGGGGGCGGCAACGACGAACCGCGGGCATCGACCCCACCGGGGTGCACCACCAGCTCTGGGCAGGTCTCACGCAGCAGCTCGGCGAACCGGGCGATCGCGCGGTCGGGCCCGTAGGGGTCGACGCCGCGCTCGAAGCGCGCCGACGCCTCCGAGCGCAGACCCAGCCGCTGGGCCGTCTGCAGCACCCCGGTCGCCTCGAACCACGCGACCTCCAAGGCGACGGTGGTGGTGTCCTGCGCGATCTCCGTGTTCGCTCCCCCCATCACCCCGGCGATGCCGATCGGACGGTCGTCTGCGTCGCAGATCAACAGGTCGTCGGCGCAGAGCCCGCGTTCGACCCCGTCGAGCGTGGTCATCGTCTCGCCGTCTTCCGCGCAACGGATGCGGAAGCCCGTCCCGAGACGGTCGAGGTCGTAGGCGTGGTTCGGGGAGTTCAGCTCGAGCATCACGTAGTTGCTGACGTCGACCGCGTTGTTGATCGGGCGCATGCCGGCGAGCGTCAGGCGTTCGGCCATCCAGGGCGCGCTCGGTCCGACGGTGACGCCTGAGATCACCGTCGAGGTGAACCGCCCGCAGCGCTCGCCGGCGAGGATCTCGACCGACGCCTGGCGCGACTCACCCGACACCCCCAGTGCCGGCTCGGGCATCGCGAACGGCAGGTGCAGGTGCGCGGCCAGGTCTCGCGCGACGCCGACGTAGCCCCAGCAGTCGGGCCGGTTACGGGTCAGGTCGAGGTCGAACAGGACGTCTTCGCGTAAGCCGAGCGCTTCGCCGTAGGGCACGCCGAGCGCGACGTCGGGGGGGAGCACCATGATCCCGGTGTGGTCGTCGCCGAGGCCGAGCTCGCGCGCCGAGCACAGCATCCCCTCGGACTCGATGCCGAGGATGCCGCGACGTTCGATCGTGCGACCGTCGGGCATCGTCGTGCCGAGCGTGGCCAGCGGCACGACGTCGCCGGCGACGAAGTTGAACGCACCGCACCACACGTGGTGTTCGGCGCCGTCGCCGGTGTCGACGTACACGCGATGGACCTTGGCGGCCTCGGGATGGCGCTCCGTGCGCAGCACCCGCGCGGTGACCACTCCGGGAACGCTGGCGCCGACCCGGTCGATCCCCTCAACGGTGAGCCCGATGGAGGTCAGCGCGGCGCCGAGCGCGTCGGCGTCGTCGCCGAACGGTGCGTATTCGTTGAGCCAGGAGAGCAGGATCTTCATCTCAGAACTGCTCCAGGAACCTGATGTCGTTGGTGTACATCTCGCGGAGGTCGGTCACGCCGTGGCGCTCCTTGGCCATGCGGTCGATGCCGAAACCGAATGCGAAGCCGCTCCACTCCTCGGGGTCGAGGCCACCGGCGCGCAGCACGTTCGGGTGCACCATGCCGCACCCGCCGAGCTCGATCCACGAGCCGTCGGGTGAGCGGATGTCGAACTCTGCGGACGGCTCGGTGAACGGGAAGTACGACGGTCGCAGCCGCGAGCTGAACCCCTTCCCGAAGTAGGCGGTGGTGAACGCCTCGATCGTGCCGGCGAGGTCGGCCAGGGTGATCCCGCGGTCGATCACCAGACCCTCGATCTGGTGGAACACGGGCATGTGAGTGGCGTCGGGGGTGTCCCGGCGGAACACCCGGCCGGGCATGACCATGTAGATCGGCGGGGGCTGCTCCTGCATCACCCTGATCTGCACCGGCGACGTGTGCGTGCGCAACACCACCGTGCCGGGCTCGCCGTAGTCGACGAACAGCGTGTCCCACTCGCCGCGAGCGGGGTGCGACGGTGGCATGTTCAGCGCCTCGAAGTTGTACCAGTCGCTCTCCACCTCCGGCCCCTCGGCGATCTGGAAGCCGAGGCCGATGAAGACGTCCTCCAAGTGCTCCCACGCCTGGGTGACGAGATGGGCGTGCCCGCGCTGCGGACGTCCGAGGTGCTCGGTCAGGTCGAGCTGCTCGGCGTCGAGCTGCAGCGCGCGGGCGTCGCGCGCGAGCGCTGCGCGTCTCGCCGAAAGTGCGGCCTCCACGTCGGACAGCGCTTCGTTCAGCGCGCGCCCGGCGTCCTTCTTCTGCTCCGCCGAGTCGAGCTTGCCGAGGCCCGCCTTCAACGCGGCCATCTGGCTCTTCTTGCCGAGCATCTCGACGTCGAGCGCGCGCAGCTCGTCGAGCGTCGAAGCTGCAGCGGCACTGGCGATCGCCTGGTCACGGGCTGCGCGGATTTCGTCGATCATCGTTCTTTCGTTCTGGTGCATCGCGAGTCCCTTCGCGTCGGTTGACGGATGGTCCCCCGGGAGACTCGGCGAGCGTGGGCGCGTCAGCGAAGCGGCGTCACGTCCCCGGGCATCACCCGGGGGCGGGGAAATCGCCGACGTGCGTCCATCACGGTGCCAGGCTACTCGGGCTGGCGCGCCGCTGGCGAGCTACTTCGAAGCACAACACGGTGGCCGCCATCGCCACGTTGAGGCTCTCCGCTCGGCCGCGGTGCGGGATGGTGAGCCAGCCGTCGACCGGCGCGGCGTCGTCGACGCCGTGCGACTCGCTGCCGACGACGATGACCACCGGCCCGCTCATGTCGATCTCGTCGTACGGGACGCCGTGGTGCGAAGACGTCGCGTAGAGCGCGCGCCCGGCGCGGGCGAGCTCGGGCCAACCGAGCGGATCGGCCACGGGGACCCTGAACAGAGCGCCCGCCGAGGAGCGCACGGACTTCGGGTTGAACGGGTCGACGCTGCCTGTGGTGAGCCCGACGAGCTCGACTCCCGCGGCCTCGGCCGAGCGCAAGATGGTGCCGAGGTTGCCCGGGTCGGCGACACGATCGGCGACGACCACGAAGTCGGCGGCCTTGACGGCGTCGGGATCAGCGACCCGGCGGCGGACCACCGCGAGCACGGGCTGGGGGGTGCTCGTGGAGGCCACCCGTTCCAGCACGCCTTCGGCGAGCTCGTACACCGCCACACCGGCTGCGTCGGCGGGGGTAGCTCCTTGGGGGACGAACTGCGCCTCGATCTCCCATCCGGCGGCGAACGCCTCGGCAACGAGCAGCGGGCCTTCGACGACGAACGCGCCTTCTTCTGAACGCGCACTGCGGCGCCCGAGAAGGCGCCGCAGCCGCTGAACTGCCGGATTGGTGTAGGCGAGTGGGCCGCTCAGGCCAACGCGCCCTTCGCGGTCTCGACGAGGCGGGCGAACGCCGCCGGATCGGTGACGGCGAGATCGGCGAGGATCTTGCGGTCGACCTCGATCCCGGCCGCGCCGAGGCCGGCGATGAACCGGCTGTAGCTGAGGTCGTTCATCCGGCAGGCGGCGTTGATGCGCTGGATCCAGAGGCGACGGAACTCGCCCTTGCGCGCCCGGCGGTCACGGAACGCGTACTGCCCGGACCTCATCACCTGCTCGTTCGCCGCCCGGAAGGAGCGGCTCTTGTTCCCGTAGTAGCCCTTGGCGCGTTGGAGCACCTGCTTGCGGTGCTTCTTCGAACCGACGGCGCGCTTCACCCTGGCCATCTCTTCGTCCTTTCTCGATCTCTCTCAGTTCGTCTGGAACGCCGGATCAGCGCTCGGCGAGCAGGCGCTTGATCTTCTTCGCGTCGCCGGGGTGGACGTCGACTGTGCCGTCGAGGCGTCGCGTCCTGGTGGACGGCTTCTTCTCGAACAGGTGCTGGCGCATCGCCTGCTGGCGGCGAAGCTTGCCGGACCCGGTCTTCTTGAACCGCTTGGCGGCGGTCTTGGAGGTCTTCATCTTGGGCATCTGCGTGGTTGTTCCTTCTCGGCCGCTCGGGAGCGGGGTCAGGTCTCTGTCGTCGTGACCGGGTCTGTCGTGACCGGTTCTGTCGTGACCGGCTCAGTCGTGACCGGTTCTGTCGGGGCTTCTGTGGTGGCCGCCGCTTCATCTCCGGTGGCCGCCACAGGGGCTGGCGCGGACTGGTCGCGGTGGTCGTCTTCTCGCTTCTTCGGGACCGGCTTCTTGTCCGGGGAGAGCACCATCGTCATGTTGCGGCCCTCGAGGCGGGCCTGGGTCTCGACCTTCGCGAGCGGGGCGACCTGGACGAGCACTGCGTCGAGGATCCGCGAGCCGAGCTCTGGGTGTGCCATCTCACGCCCACGGAACTGCAGCGTGACCTTCACCTTGTGTCCCTCGGCCAAGAACTCCTGCATGTGACGCACCTTGGTGTCGAAGTCGCCCTTGCCGATCTTCGGGCGGAACTTGACCTCTTTCACCGACACGTGCGTCGTCTTCTTGCGGGCCTCTCGTGCTCGCTGGGACTCCTCGTAGCGGAACTTGCCGTAGTCCATGATCCGGCAAACGGGCGGATTCGCGGTGGGCGCCACCTCGACCAGGTCGAGATCGAGCTCACGAGCCAGCGACAATGCCTCGGGCACTGCCTTGATACCGAGCTGGCTCCCGTCGGGGCCGATCACACGCACCTCACGGGCGCGGATGCGGTCGTTGTACCGGGGCTCGTTCTGCGGCGGTGCTATGGCTGCTCACTCCTCGTGGAGTGGGCGGTGGACGATGGGTCCGTTCTCAACGGTGCCTGACCTCCCAGGGTGGTTTCGTGTGTTCGGTGACGCGACGCCACACCCCGGGTGAGACCACCGTGCGTACACGTCGGTGGCCACAGCCCATTGCATGACCCGGACGCACGCTGAACGAGACAGGTGGCCGGGTGGGGACGAACCGGCCGCGCCGGAGCCCCACTTCGCCTCAGTTGTGCCAGGTAGCCTAGCGCAGGTGGCCGAGCAAGCGACAGAGCCCGTCGGCGAGGGTGAGCCCGACGCGACAGAGGACCTCGATGAGGCCCGGGCGGCGCTCGACGACGTGAGGGCCCGCCTCGCCGAAGTGCCGGCCGAGATCGTGGTCGTCAACCACACCATGGGCCTCTACGAGCTGGCTGCCATCCACCTCGCCGCGACCCCTCCCGACCTCGCCGCGGCAGCGCTCGCGATCGACTCCGTCGCCTGCCTCGTGGAGGGCCTCGGCGAGCGCTTGGGTCCCGACGTCACCGTGTTGCGCGACGCTCTGGCCAACATCCGCCTCGCGTTCGTGCAGGTCAAGCAGGCCGCGGTCCCGCTCGACGAGGGCTGAAGCGGCCCACGGGCGCCGATCTGACTCGCCCGGCGGCCACCACCACGCCTTCGGCGCGCAGCCGGGCCGCGTGCTCGGCCTCGTGGCCGGGCACCAGGCGTCCGTTGGCGGTGACCACCCGCCACCAGGGCAGGTCCGCGAAGGCATCCCGGGCGAGCAGGTTCCCGACGAAGCGCGCGTGGCGCGGCGCCCCGGCGACGGCCGCGACGTCGCCGTAGGAGACCACCTCTCCCGGGCCGAGAGCGGCGATCACCGCCAGCATTTCGGCCTCTAGCCGGTCGTTGCTCACGCCGGACGCAGGTCGGCGGCCTCGAGAGCGCCGAACTTGGCCATCTGCACGAACGTCACCTCGGCTCCGAGCTCGATCACCCGGGTGCCGTCGGCGATCTCGACGCAATGGAACATCAGCTCGCTCCCGTCGCCGGCGGCGACCGTGCCGAGACCACGGGCGGCGTCGAACGCGGTCACCGTCCCGCGGTGTCGATCGGTGCCCCTGGAGTACGCCACGGCGCGCTCAGTGGACGATCTTCGAGATCGCGAGCTCGAGCATGTCCGAAGCGCCGGCCTCCTTCAACGCGGGGATCAAGGTGTTGATCGTGCGCTTCTCGACGACCGACTCGACCGCGAAGCCACCTCCGGCGAGCTCGCTGATCGTCGGGGACTTGGCCGAGGGCAGCACTCCGAGCACGGCCTGCAGGTCGCCGGCGCCGACGTTGAGCTTGACGAGCACCTTGCCCCTGGCCTCGAGTGTGCCGTTCAGCAGCGTCATCAGCTGTCCCATGGCATGGCACTTGGCAGGGTCGGCGTGGGCGGCGGGGTTGGCGACGACCTCGGTGTAGCTCGTCAAGATGGTGTCGATGATCCGCAGCCCTGCTGCCCGCAGTGCGCGCCCGGTCTCGGTGATGTCGACGATGCAGTCGGCGATGTCGGGGATCTTCGCCTCCGACGCCCCGTACGACAGCCGCACGTCGGCTTCGATGCCCCGCTCGCGGAAGAACCGGCGGGTCAGCTCGGGGTACTCGGTGCTCACCCGCAGCCCCTGAGGCAGGTCGGCGATGGTCTCGGCGGTGCTGTCGGATCCGACGGCGACGACCACCCGCACCGGTTGGCCGGTGGCCTTCGAATAGCGCAGCTCGCCCAGGCTGACGACGTCGGAGGAGGTCTCCTCGACCCAGTCCCGCCCGGTGACGCCGACGTCGAACAGACCCTCGGCGACGTAGACGGGGATCTCCTGCGGGCGCAGGATGCGCACCTCGGCGATCCGTGGGTCTTCGATCGTGGCCCTGTACTCGACCGACGACGAGCGGCGCACGGGGAGGTCGGCGGCCTCGAACAGGTCGAGGGTCGCCTTCTCCAGCGAGCCCTTGGGGAGCACCAGGCGCAACACGTCGGGAGACGCTACCGCCCGGTGCTCGGCCTCAGTGGGTGGTCGGCGACCCGGCGGCCAGGCGCAACGCATGGGGCAAGACGTCGAGGATCGCCCCGAGTTGCTCGACGCAGCCTGCAGGAGAACCCGGTGTGTTGACGACGACCGCCCGAGCGCGCACCCCGGCGATGCCGCGCGACAGACGCCCGAGGGGGCTGACGAGGCGCATCGCCTCGGCCAGGCCGGGCGCCTCGCGCTCGATCACCGCGCGTGTTCCCTCCGGGGTCTCGTCACGCGGGGCGAACCCGGTACCGCCCGTGGTCACGATCAGGCCGGCGAAGTCCTCGGCCATCTCGGTGAGCGCCTCGGCCACGGCCGCTGCTCCGTCGGGCGTGGTCCGGTGCTCGACCACTTCGAACCCGGCCGCCGTGAGCTGTTCCACGAGAGCACGCCCGGAGCGGTCCTCCCGGGTGCCGTGGGTGACGCCGTCGCTCACCGTCAGCACCTTCGCGCGCAGGCCCTCGCCTGCCTTTTCGGTCATCGCGACCGACGGTACCGGAGCACGACCATCCCGTCGGTGTCGGCATCTTGGGGCAGCAGCAGCGACCCGCCACCATAGGGTCGCCACGGCGGGCCGGGGCGGGACTCGACGGTCTCGAAGCCGTCCGGAACCGGATGGTCGACCGACTCGGCCGCGGTCAGCGTGCACACGCTGTAGACGAGCCACCCGTGCGGCGCGACGAGCTCCCCGCAGGCAGCGACGATCCGCCTCTGCAGCGCGGCCAGCTCGTCGACGTCGCTCGGTTGGATGCGCCAGCGTGCATCTGCTCGCCGACGGAGCGCGCCGAGGCCCGAACACGGCGCGTCGACGAGCACCCGGTCGAAGGCGCCCGCGGCGAACGGTGGTCGGGCCGCGTCGGCGACGACCACCGGCACCGGGTGCCCGGTGGCCTGAGCGTTGCGCCGCACCAGCCCGGCGCGGCCGAGGTGGCGATCACCGCCGATCACCACGGCACCGGTCGCGCTGAGCGCGGTCGCCTTCCCGCCGGGGCCGGCGCAGGCGTCGAGCACCAGCTCCCCTGGCCTCGCCTCCACCAAATCGGCCACCCACTGGCTGGCCAGGTCCTGGACGTAGCCGTCGTCGCGCACAGTCACCGGTGCCGGTCGGTTCATGCGCACCAGCGCGGCGAGCGCGTCGAACTCGCCCAGCTCGGCGACGAGGCGCCGCACGATCCAGTCGGGGTACGACAGCCGCGTCGCCTCGTCGGGCCAGATCATCGGCGTGGCGGCCACGCGGCGAAGAATGGCGTTGACGAAGCCCCGCACCCGGCGCGGGGCGAGCGCCACGGTCTCGCCGACCGCGGCGTGGGCGGGCACTCCGGCGAACTCGAGCTGGAAGGCCCCGAGGCGCAACAAGGTGCGCACCGCAGGATCGGGCTCGCTCACCACGAACCGGTCGGTGAGCGCGTCGCAGGCCCGGCGCATGCGTGTGGTGCCGTATACGAGCTCGGTCGCGAACGCACGGTCGCGCCCGTCGAGCTCGCTGCGGTCGAGCTCGGCGCGCAACGCCAGGTTGGCGTAGGCACCGCCGCTCTCGATACGTCGTAGGACGCGCACCGCGAGCGCCCTCGCGGTGTCGGCCGGGTCAGCCACCGCCGAGTGCCTCGCCCGGTTGCGGCCGGGCGCCGTTGGCCCAGGCGGCGAACGTCATCGGTGCCTTGCCTTCGGGCTGCACCCTCAGCAGGCGCAGCCCGTCGGCCGCGCCCTGGCCACCGGTACCGACGACGTCTCCGGCGAGCACGCCGGCCGCGACGTCGACGGACGGAGCGGGCTCGGCGGGCTCGGTGGGCTCGGCCTCGAGCACCTTCAACCGCCGGCCCCGGAAGGTGGTCCACGCCCCGCCGACTCGGACCACGCGGTCGAGCTCCGCGGCCGGGCGCTCCCAGTCGAGGCGCAGCTCGGCGAGGTCGATCTTGGCCGCGTACGTCGCTTCCCCGTGCTGGGGCTCGGCCGGCCCCAACCCGGCCGCCAGGCTGTCGATGAGCAGGCGCGTGCCGGCTTCGACGAGCTGGCCGCGCAGTGCCTCGGCCGTGACGCGGGGCCCGATCGCCACCGGTGAGCACCCGAAGACGTCGCCGGTGTCGAGGCCCTCGTCGACGCGCATCAGGCACACCCCGGTGGTGGTGTCACCGGCCAGAAGGGCTCGTTCGACCGGCGCCGCGCCGCGCCAGCGAGGCAGCAGCGAGAAGTGCAGGTTCACCATCGGCACCACTTCCAGCACGTGCCGCTTGATGAGCTGGCCGAACGCCACCACGACCGCGAGCTCCACGTCGGTGCCGAGCAGGTCGTCGACGGAGTGCGAGACGGCGAGCCCGAGCTCCACCGCAGCTGCCTTCACCGGCGAGGGCGCGCTCGCCCCGCCCCTGCCGCGGCGCTTGTCGGCCCGGGTGACGACGTGGACGACCTCGAACCCCGCCCGGACGAGCTCCTGCAACGGGAGCACTGCCGCCTGCGGCGTGCCGAGATACGCGATCTGCTTCGGTCGGTGCGTAGGCGCGACGGCGAGCGGTGTCGTCACGAGAGCGACAGCCGGCGGGGCTCCTTCGGCCGCCCCGCCTGTTCGCTCAGCCGGCGGTACTCGACGAGCGCGGCCTTGCGCTGCTCGGGCTCCATCCGGTCGAACATCAGCACCCCGTTCAGGTGGTCGAGCTCGTGCTGGAAGAGGCGCGCCATCACCTCGTCGGCCTCGATCTCGACGCTGTTGCCCTGCAGGTCGATGCCGCGCATCAGGACCTCTTTCGGGCGCACCATCTCGACGTAGAGCCCGGGGATGCTCAAGCAGCCCTCGTCGTACACCCACTCACCGCGCGACTCGACGATCTCGGGGTTGAGGACCACCATCGGTTCCTCGCCCATGTCCCACACGAACACCTGCCGGCGCACACCGACCTGCGGCGCGGCGAGCCCGATGCCCGTGTCGCTGCCGTAGAGGGTCTCGAACATCGCGTCGACGAGGCGCACCACCTTCGCGTCGATGTCGTCGACGGTGGCAGCCTTGGACGTGAGCACGGGGTCGCCGTACGTGCGGATCTCGTAGGCCGTGGCCATGGGGTGCCAGGCTACCGAGCACCATGGGAGACGAGGGCACCCCCCACGGCGCCCGCGGCGCCGACGACGCCGATAACGCCGGCGTCGATGCCGGCGCTCACTACTTCGACGCCAAGCCTGCCGTCGCCTCGCAGGAGGCCTTGGTGGTGCTGTCGCTGCCCGACGGCACCATCGAGCTGCTCACCGACCGCGGGGTGTTCTCCCACGGGCGGATCGACCCGGGCACCAAGCTGTTGCTGCTGCGGGCCCCACCGCCACCGCCGACCGGCCACCTGCTCGACCTCGGCTGCGGGGCCGGCCCGATCGCGCTGGTCCTCGCCCGCCGCTCGCCGGGCGCCACGGTGTGGGCGGTCGACGTCAACGAGCGGGCCCGAGATCTCTGCGCACGCAACGCCGCGCGCAACGCGCTCGCGAACGTGGTCGTCGCCGCGCCGCAGGAGGTGCCCGCGGGTCTGCGCTTCGCGTCGATCTGGAGCAACCCGCCGATCCGCATCGGCAAGCCCGCGCTGCACGCCCTGCTCGGCGAGTGGCTGGCACGCCTCGACGACGACGCCACCGCATTGCTCGTCGTGCAACGCCACCTCGGTGCGGACTCGCTGCAGCGCTGGCTAGGCGAGCACGGCTACCCGACGGAGCGCCTGTCCTCGGCACGTGGCTACCGCGTGCTGCAAGCCCGCGCGGCCAACCGCTGACCGCGGCGGGGAGCCCAGCCGGTCAACGCCGCGGCGGATCCACCTCGACCCGCACCCGCGCGCCTGGGGGGCGGGGCGCGGACGAGAGCGCTTCACCGAGGTCGTCCCAGCTCGGCGCCCGTACCAGGTAGGCGCCGTCGGCCGGGCCGGCAACCTGCACACGGGCGTCGGCGCGCAGCGACGCGGCCATCTCTGTGGCTCCCGCACCCTCCACCACCGCGAGCGCCATCGCCGGGGGGAAGCCGAGTTCGCTCCGCCGGGCCAGTTCGGCGGCCGCGAACCGTGAAGGATCGGCCAGCAACACCGCCTGCAGCACCTCGTGGCGGGGAAGGAACGTCTGCACCAGCAGCCGGCCGCCGGCCGCGCGGGGCCCGACCAGGCGGGCCGCCCTGGCCAGCAGCCCGAGTGCTTGCTCGGTGGCCCGGTAGCGAGGGGCGAGGAGCTCGGCGTCGATGTCCAAGAAGGCGACGGTGTCGGCGCGCCGGACCCGGTGCAGCACGGCTTCGGTGCCGACGTACACACCGGCCTCGGGCAGCGGCTCGCGCTCGTCGCGCTCGGCGGTGACCGCCACGACGTCTCGTGCCGCGGCGGCGGCGAGCTCCTCGCGCAGGCGCGTCACGCCCGGGCGCAGGGTGACGAGGGCGCTCGACCCACAGGCCTGGCACACGCCGGGGCGCACCGTCGCGCAGCGTCCGCAGGCGAGCTTGGCGTCGTCACGCTGGCCGACGGCGGCATCGCAGCGTTCGCAGCGCAGCAACGAGCGGCACTGCCGGCAGGCGAGCAGGCGCGAGCGGCCGCGTCGGTTCAACACGCACACCACCACGCGGTCCTCGTCGCGCAGCTGGCGCACGAGGGGGCCGGTGACGAGCGACGTGTGCCATGGCTCGTCGCGGGTGCGGTCGACGATCTCGAGCACCGGCCATCCCGCTCTCTCCTCGCTCACCGGCGGGCGATCGACACGCCCACCGGCCCAGTCGAGCGCGGCGAGCGACGGGCACGGCGAGACGAGCAGCGCGGGTACGCCGGCCCTCCGGGCCCGCTCGACGACCACGTCGCGGGCGTGCCAGGTGGGTGAGCGCTCTTCCTGCAGGGCTTCGTCGTGCTCGTCGAGCACCACGGCAGCCGCCAGCTTCGGACACGGCGCCCAGGCCGCGACTCGCGCGCCGACGACGACGTCGACGCCTCCTGCCGCGCTCGCCCACTCCCCCGGCACCACGGCCACCGTGCGCCCGGCGCGGCGCAGCCGCACCGCCATCACCCGCGCCGCGTCGAGCGACGCCGCGACGACGAGCACCGGCCCCAGCCGGCAGGCGGCGAGGACCACCCCCAGCCAGTCACCGCTCGGCACCAGCCGCAGCACGCCCCCACCGGCGGCGAGCAGCCGCGCCGCGCCGGCGTCGACGGGGTCGGGCACCGGCGCTCCCCGGGTCGGGCCGGGGAGCGACCGCACCGCGCCGGGCGGGGAGGCCGCGCCGAGGAACGGCCGCAGGCGGCCCGCGCCCCACCGGCGCGACGCCCAGGCGGCGAGCTCGAGCAGATCTGCGGACGGACCGTGGCCGGTCACCTTCGCGATCGGCTTCAGGCGGTCCGCGGGAACGTCGCTGGGGGCCGGCCCGAGCGACAGCACCCACCCGCCGACGCGGCGGCCGTGGAGCGGCACCCGCACGACGGTCCCCGGCGCGACCTCCTCGCGGAGGGTGTCAGGGACGAGGTAGTCGAACGCCTTGTCGAGCCCCGTGACGTCGGGGACGACCCGGGCGGTGAGCGAAGGTTCCTCGCTCAGCTCGCGACCGCGGCGCGGAAGTCGTCGAGACGGTTGAGGTGCTCCCACGTGAACTCGGGAAGATCGCGGCCGAAGTGCCCGTACGCAGCGGTCTTGCGATAGATCGGGCGCTTCAGCTCGAGGTCGCGCACGATCGCGGCAGGGCGCAGGTCGAACACGTCGCGCACGGCCTGCTCGATGCGGGGGACGGCGACGTGCTCGGTGCCGAACGTCTCCACCAGGATGCTCACCGGCTGAGCCATGCCGATCGCGTACGCCACCTGCACCTCGCAGCGGTCGGCTGCCCCGGCGGCGACGACGTGCTTGGCCACCCAACGCGCCGCGTACGCGGCGGATCGGTCGACCTTGCTCGGGTCCTTGCCGCTGAACGCTCCCCCGCCGTGGCGCCCCATCCCGCCGTAGGTGTCGACGATGATCTTGCGCCCGGTGAGCCCGGTGTCGGCGTGCGGGCCGCCGAGGACGAACGTGCCCGTCGGGTTGACGTAGATGGCGTAGTCGTCGTCGGCGTACCGCTCGGGGATCACGGGACGGACGACGGCTTCGATCAGGTCGGGGCGGATGACGGTGTCGCGGTCGATGCCCTCGGCGTGCTGGGTGGAGATCAGCACCGCCCGCAGCCGCACCGGGCGCCCGTCCTCGTAGTCGAAGGTCACCTGGGTCTTGCCGTCGGGTCGCAGGTACGGCACGACGCCGGCCTTGCGCACCTCGGCCAGGCGCTCGGCCATGCGGTGCGCCACCCAGATCGGCAGCGGCATCAGCGCCTCGGTCTCGTCGCAGGCGTAGCCGAACATCATCCCCTGGTCGCCGGCACCCTGGCCGGCGACGACGTCTTCGCCACTGCGCCCGCCGCGCAGCTCTTCGCTGCGGTCGACGCCCTGGGCGATGTTCGGGCTCTGCTCGTCGATGGACACGATCACGCCACACGTGTTGCCGTCGTAGCCGTAGAGGGCGTTGTCGTAGCCGATCGAGTTGATCACGCCGCGGGCGAGCTTGGGGATGTCGACATACGCGGTCGTGGTGATCTCGCCCGCGACCACGCACAGCCCCGTGGTGAGCAGGGTCTCGCAAGCCACCCGGCCGGAGGGATCCTCGTGCAAGATCGCGTCCAGCACCGCGTCGGAGACCTGGTCGGCCATCTTGTCGGGATGGCCCTCGGTGACGCTCTCCGAGGTGAAGGTCCAGCGTCGGGTCACAGTCGGGTCTCCTCTGGGGTCGGTTGGCCTGCCCGCAGCTCGACGATCGCATCGACCAGCGCAACAGCTACAGAACGTTTGTCGGTGAGAGGCACCTGCCGCAAGACACCGCCCGCGCCGATCAGGGTGACGGCGTTGGTGTCGTGGGTGAAGCCGACGCCCGGCGCGGACACGTCGTTCGCGACCACGAGGTCGAGGTTCTTGCGCGCCAGCTTCGCAACGGCGTTCTCGACGAGTTCGCTCGTCTCCGCGGCGAACCCGACGATCACCTGACCGGGGCGCTTGGCGGCCCCGAGTGCGGCCAGGATGTCGGGCGTCGGCTCGAGCACGATCTCGGGTACGCCGTCGTCCTTCTTCAGCTTGTGCGCAGCGGCCAGCTTGGGACGGAAGTCGGCCACCGCCGCGGCCATCACCACGATGCCGGCGGCGTCGGCATGCTGGTGCATGGCCGCTTCCATCTCGGCCGCGGTCTCGACCTTCGTGATCCGAACGCCGAACGGGGTGGGGAGCTCGACCGTGGAGACGAGCTCTACCGTCGCCCCTCGCGCGGCGAGTTCGGCGGCCACGGCGTAGCCCTGCTTGCCCGACGAGCGGTTCGCGATGACACGTACCGCGTCGATCGGTTCGCGCGTACCGCCGGCGCTGACCACGGCCGACACGCCCGCCAGATCGCGGGGGCCGAGCACGCGCTCCACCTCGGCGACGATCCGCTCGGGCGCCGCGAGGCGGCCCCGCCCCACGTCGCCGCCGGCGAGGCGACCGTCCTCGGGTTCGACGACCACGACGCCCCGGCGGCGCAGCACCGCCAGGTTGTCCTGGACAGCGGGGTGCTCCCACATCTCGGTGTGCATCGCCGGGCAGACGACGACAGGCGCGCGGGTGGCGAGCAGCACGTTCGTGAGCAGGTCGGTGGCGAGCCCGGTGGCGTACGCGCCGAGCAGGCGCGCGGTGGCGGGGGCGACGAGCACGAGATCGGCGGACTGCGCGATGTGCGTGTGCGGGATGGGGTCCGGCGCGTCCCACAGCTCGGTGTGGACGGGCTCGCTGGCCAATGCCGACAGCGTCGCTCGACCGAGGAACCGCTCGGCGGCACGCGTCATCACCGGCACGACATGGGCACCGGCATCGACGAGGCGACGGGACACCTCGACGGCCTTGTAGGCCGCGATGCCACCGGTGACGCCGAGTACGACGCGCCGGCCGCGTAGGTGCGACATCGCGAGCGGGTGCTCAGCCCTCGGGGGTGCGCGGGGCCGCCTCGTCGCCGCCAGGGAGCAGCGCCTCGGCGGCGTCGGCACCGAGGAGGTCTTCGGCAGATGCCTCGAGGTCTTCCTCGACGGGTGGCGTACGCACGATCTTGTCGGCGGCGATCTCTTCGAACCCGATCGACAGCGGCTTGCGGGCGACGGAGCTGACCTGTGGGGGCACGATCTTGCCGCCACCTTCGCCGAGGTGGGTGAAATAGGAGTTGATGTGGCGCGCCCGGCGGGCGGCCAAGGTGACCAGGCTGAACTTGGAGTCCACGCGGTCGAGCAGATCCTCGATACGGGGGTTCATCATCGAATCGTGGGCGCGCACCATGGTGTCGGTGGATCCTCTCGTCAGTGGCCCGGCAACTCTACCCGGTGGACGGCGCGCAACGGGCCTGGTCGATGATCGCCAGCATCTCGGCGATCGTGCGCTCGAGGTCGTCGTTCACCACCACGTGATCGGCGAGCGCGACGCCGACGGGCTCTTCGTCTTCTGCCTTGCGGAGGCGCTCGGCGACGTTGTCCTCCGGGTCGCCGCGCTTGCGCAGGCGGCGCTCCTGCTCGGCGCGGCTCGGGGGCAGCACGAAGAGCAGCAGCGCTTCGGGATGGCGGCGCTTCACCTGCGTCGCGCCGTCCACCTCGATCTCCAGCACGATGTCGCGACCGCGCTCGGGTTCGGGGTTGGGGGTGCCGTAGTAGTTGCCGAGGAACTCGGTGTGTTCCAAGAACCCGGACGCGGCGAGGCGGGATTCGAAGGCCTCACGGGTGGTGAACACGTACGCGTCGTCGGGCTCCCCGAGTCGTTGGCCGCGCGTGGTCCACGACCGGCTGAGCCAAAGGCGTGGGTCGCGCTCGACCAGCGCGTTGACGATCGTGCCCTTGCCGACCCCACCGGGGCCGGAGACCACGATCACCAGGGGAGCTGACACGTCGCTGCCTGCCCCCGAACGCTCAGCCGAATTGCTCGAGGAGCGCCTTGCGCTGCTGGGTGCCGAGGCCCTGCACCTTGCGGTTGTCGGCGATCCCGATGTCTTCCATGATCTTGCGGGCCTTCACCTTGCCGACGCCGGGCAGGCTCTCGAGCATCGAGACGACCTTCAGCTTGCCGACGCTCGATTCGTCGGACGCGAGCGCCTCGGCGAGGGTGAGCGAGCCCATTTTCAGACGGGCCTTCACCTCGGCGCGAGCGGCACGGGCCTCAGCTGCCTTGGCGAGCGCCGCGGTCCGCTGTTCTGGGGTCAGTTGCGGAGGAGTAGCCATGGGCGCGACCCTACCCGCGGGTGAGGGCCGAGTGAGGGACACCCCCGGCGGCGCCCAGCCCACCGCGGTGAGCGAGACCACTCAGCGTGGCGACGCTCGCCATGCCGTGGGCCGCCGCCCACGAGACGAGCTCTCGCTGGACCCGGCCCGCGGCCGCGGGATCGGCGAAGGTCGCGGTGCCCACCTGCACCGCGTTCGCGCCGGCGAGCAGCATCTCGGCCGCGTCCCAGCCCGACGCCACACCGCCGGCGCCGACTATCGCGAGGTCGGCGAGCGCGGCGCGCACGTCGTACACCGCACGCACGGCGACGGGATGGATCGCCCGGCCCGAGACGCCCCCACCCCCGTTGCCGAGGGCGGGCAGGCCGCTCGCCTGGTCGAGCACCATCCCGAGAACGGTGTTGACGAGCGTCACCGCTTCGGCACCGGCGTCGCGAACGGCCGCGGCCACCTCCACCAGGCGGTCGGTGTTGGGGCTGAGCTTGGCCCAGCGCGGTCGGTCGCAGGGAGCCGTAGCCGCGAGCACCTCAGCCGACAGTGCCGCGTCGTGGGCGAAGATCGCCCCGCGGCCCTCCAGGTTGGGACACGACAGGTTCACCTCGACGGCCACCACCTGCTGCGGGGCCTCGGCGAGCTGCTGCGCCGCCAAGCGGTAGTCGGCCACGGTGCGACCCCAGATGCTGGCCACGACGGCGGCGCCGGTGGCGACCAATCCGGGCAGCTCGTCGGCCAGCCAGGCTTCGACGCCTGGCCCCTGCAGACCGACCGAGTTGATCATCCCCTGCGGCGTGGGGTGCAGCCTCGGCGCCGGGTTGCCCGCCCACGGGTACGCGGCGAGCGACTTGACCACCACCGCGCCGAGCTCGGCCGGGTCGAGGTAAGGCGCCAGCTCCGTCCCGTACCCGGCGGTGCCCGAAGCCGTCATCACCGGGGCGCGCAGGCGCAAGGAGCCGACCTGCACCGACGTGTCGACCCCGGAGCTCATCGTTGGTGGTACTCCTGCAGCGAGCGCACCTCGATCGGGTGACCGACCTGCTCGGTCATGCCCTGCACCGCGGCCAGCGCAGCGTGGACGGTGGTGACGATCGGCACGTGATGGATGTTGGCCGCCTTGCGGATGCGCTCGCCGTCGGTGCGCCCGCCCCTGCCCTGGGGGGTGTTCACGACGAACGCCACCGCGTCCTCGCCGCCCGCTTCGCGACCGATCAGGTCGACCGCGGTGACGTCGTCGCCGGCGCCCACCTTGCCCACCACCTGGTCGACCGCCATGCCGAACCTGCCGAGGTAGTCAGCGGTGCCGGCCGTGGCGGCAACCTTGAACCCGAGCGAACGCAAACGCCGGGCGACGACGAGCCCGGCGGGCTTGTCGCCGTCGTTCAAGGACAGGAACACCAGGCCGGACTCGGGCAGCACCAGGCCCGCGGCGAGCTGAGCCTTGAAGAACGCACGCCCGAAGGTGGTGTCGATGCCCATCACCTCGCCGGTCGAGCGCATCTCGGGGCCGAGCGCGGTGTCCACCTCCGGGAAGCGGCTGAACGGCAACACCGCCTCCTTCACGGAAACGTGGTCGCTGCGCACCGGCTCGACGAGCAGCCCCTCGGCGCGTAGCTCGGCCAACGTCGCCCCGAGCATCACGCGCGTGGCGACCTTCGCGAGCGGCACACCGGTGGCCTTCGCGACGAACGGCACCGTGCGGCTGGCCCGAGGGTTCGCCTCGATCACGTGCACGGTGGTGCCGGTGACCGCGTACTGCACGTTGATCAGGCCCTGCACGTCGAGGGCCTCGGCGATCGAGGCCGTGTAAGCCTCGATCACCTCGACCACCCAGGACTCCAGGTTCTGGGGCGGCAGGGCGCAGGCCGAGTCCCCGGAATGGACCCCGGCCTCCTCGACGTGCTCCATCACGCCCCCGATCAGCACCTCGCCGGTGCGATCACGAATCGCGTCGACGTCGACCTCGGTGGCGTCGTCGAGGAAGCGGTCGATCAGCACCGGCCGCTCGGCGGACAGCCCACCCTCGCGCCCGAGCGTGCCGAAGCCGATCAGCTCGGCCATCGCCGCGGCGAGCTGATCGTGGTCGTGCACGATCCGCATCGCCCGCCCACCGAGCACATATGACGGACGCACGAGCACGGGGAACCCGACGCGCTGGACGATCTCGACGGCCTGGGTGTGGTCGACGGCCGTGCCGCCGGGCGGTTGCGGGATGCGCAGCCGGGCACACAGCGCGTTCCACTTCTCCCGGTCCTCGGCGAGGTCGATCGACGACGGCGACGTGCCCGCGATCAACGACGCGGGCAGCTGCGCGGACAGCTTGAGCGGCGTCTGGCCGCCGAGGGACACGATCACCTTCGGCGCCACTCCCCCGCTCGCCTCGGTCTCGGCCTCGATGACGTTCATCACGTCTTCGTGGGTGAGCGGCTCGAAGTACAGCCGGTCGGACGTGTCGTAGTCGGTGGACACGGTCTCGGGGTTGCAGTTGACCATCACGGTCTCGTAACCGGCGTCACGCAGGGCGAACGAGGCATGGACGCAGCAGTAGTCGAACTCGATCCCCTGCCCGATGCGGTTCGGTCCGGAACCGAGGATGACCACCTTCTCGCGCGTCGACGGGCGGACCTCGCTCTCGTCTTCGTAGGTCGAGTAGTGGTACGGCGTCTCGGCGGCGAACTCGGCCGCGCAGGTGTCGACGGTCTTGAACGTCGCCACCACCCCGGCGGCGATCCGTGCCGCGCGCACCTCGGCTTCGGGCACTCCGAAGAGGTACGCGAGCTGGGCGTCGCCGAACCCGAGCCGCTTCGCCCGGCGCCACTGCCGCCTGGTCATCGCCTGAGGAGTGCACACCGCGTCGAGCACCGCCCGCTCCTCGACGATCGCCGACATCTGGTCGAGGAACCACGGATCGACACGGCACGCGGCGTGGATGTCGTCGATCGCCACGCCCCGGCGCAGCAACTCGCCGAGCTGGAACACGCGCTCGGGTGTGGCGATGGCGACCGCGGCGAGCAGCTCGGCATCGGTGAGCGCCGCGTACTCGGCCTCGACCGGATCGCAGTTGAGGCCGAGGCGGCCCTGCTCCAGCGAGCGCAACGCCTTTTGCAGGCTCTCCGGGAAGGTGCGCCCGATGGCCATCGCCTCGCCGACGGACTGCATCTGCGTGCCGAGCACCCCTGTCGTGCCGGGCAGCTTCTCGAACGCCCAGCGGGGGACCTTCGTCACCACGTAGTCGATGCTCGGCTCGAAGCTGGCCGGGGTCTTCTTGGTGATGTCGTTCGGGATCTCGTCGAGGGTGTATCCGACGGCGAGCTTGGCCGCGATCTTCGCGATCGGGAAGCCCGTCGCCTTCGACGCGAGAGCCGAGCTGCGCGACACCCGCGGGTTCATCTCGATCACCACCTGCTCGCCGGTGCGCGGGTCGACGGCGAACTGCACGTTCGAGCCGCCGGTCTCGACGCCCACACGGCGGATGCACGCGAACGCCGCGTCGCGCATCTGCTGGTACTCGACGTCGGTGAGCGTCTGTGCCGGGGCGACGGTGATCGAGTCACCGGTATGGACCCCCATCGGGTCGAAGTTCTCGATCGAGCAGATGATCACGCAGTTGTCCGCGCGGTCACGCATCACCTCGAGCTCGTACTCCTTCCACCCCGCGATCGACTTCTCGATCAGGATCTCCGAGATCGGGCTGGCGTCGAGGCCGCTCGCCGCGACCCGCGCGAACTCCTCGATCGTCGCCGCGATCCCGGTGCCGCGGCCGCCGAGGATGTACGCCGGACGTACGATCACCGGCAGGCCGATCGCCGCGACGACGGTCATCGCCTCGTCGAGGCTGTGGGCCACTCCGGAGGCGGGCACGGCGAGGCCGATCTCGATCATCGCCTTCTTGAACTGCTCGCGGTCCTCCGCGGTGGCGATCGCCTCGGCGTCGGCGCCGATCATCTCCGGCGTCCCCGGGACCCCGATCAGCTTGCGTTCGTACAGCGCCATCGCCAGGTTCAGCCCCGTCTGGCCGCCGAGGGTCGGCAGCACCGCGTCCGGGCGCTCCCGCTCGACGATGCGCGCGACGACGTCGACGGTCAGCGGCTCGATGTAGGTGCGGTCGGCGAAGTCCGGATCGGTCATGATCGTCGCCGGGTTCGAGTTCGCGAGGACGATGCGATAGCCCTCTTCGCGCAGCACGCGGCAGGCCTGCGTGCCGGAGTAGTCGAACTCGCAGGCCTGGCCGATGACGATCGGGCCGGAACCGATGATCAGGATCGATTCGAGGTCGGTGCGCTTGCCCATCGGCTCACAGGCTCCCGGTGTCGATCAGGCGGGCGAAGTCGTCGAACAGGTAGCGGCTGTCGTGGGGCCCGGGGCCGGCTTCGGGGTGGTACTGCACGCTGAACGCAGGCACTCCGAGCACCCGCATCCCCTCGTTCGTGCCGTCGTTCAAGTTGACGTGGGTCACCTCGACCCGGCCGGCGAGGCTCTCGGCGTCGAGGCAGTAGTTGTGGTTCTGGCTGGTGATCTCGACGTGGCCGCTCGCCTCGTGACGCACCGGGTGGTTCCCGCCATGGTGGCCGAACGCGAGCTTGAACGTGTCGCCGCCGAGCGCCCGACCGAGCAACTGATGGCCGAGGCAGATGCCGAACACCGGCACCTCGCCGAGCAGCGCGCCGATCGCGTCGATCGCCCCGGGCGCCATCGCCGGGTCGCCTGGTCCGTTGGACAGAAAGACGCCGTCCGGACGCCTGGCGAGCACTTCGGCGGCCGGTGTCGAGGCCGGCACGACCTCGACGGTGGCGTACTGGCCGAGGCAGCGCAAGATGGTGCGCTTGATCCCGAAGTCGTAGGCGACCACCCGGCGCGGGCCGTCGCCGTAGCGATACGCCTCGCCCGTCGTCACCTGCGACACCAGGTCGACGCCGTCGGTGCCCGGTTCGGCGGCGGCTGCCGCGCGCAGCGCGGCCTCGTCGGTGCCGAACGCCCCCGGGATCGCGCCGGTGTCGCGCAGCAGCCTCGTCAGGCGACGGGTGTCGATGCCGGCGATCCCTGCGAGCGAGTGCGACTCGAGCAGGGAGTCCAGATGGCCCGCCGCCCGGTGGTTCGAGTGCTGGCGGGCCAGCTCGCGCACGACGACGCCCCGGCAGAAGGGTCGGCTGGCCTCGTCGTCGGAGGGATTGACGCCGTAGTTGCCGATGTGGGGGTAGGTGAACGTGACGATCTGGCCGGCATAGGAGGGATCGGTGATCACCTCCTGGTAGCCGGTGAGCACGGTGTTGAACACCACCTCCCCGGCCGCGGCGACGCCGCCTGGCACCTCGGCGCCGATCAGCTCGCCCTCGAACACCGAGCCGTCGGCGAGCACGAGCATCCCCTCCCGGACGGTCATCGCCGGGCCTCCCCGTCGACGACCACCGCTGCTCCGCGCAGCACCGTGTGGCGCACCTTGCCGCGCAGAGTGCGCCCGGCATAGGGGGTGTTGCGGCTCTTGCTCGCGAGAGCGCTCGGAGTGACCTGCCAGGAGTGCTGCGGATCGAACACGGTCAGGTTCGCCGGCGAGCCAGGGCGCACCCGCACCCCGTGCCTGTCGGCCACGCCGGCGATCGCCGCCGGGCGCCACGACAGCAGCCCGACCAGCTCGACCAGCGAGAGGTCCAAGTCGGCGAGCTCGGTCAGCGCGAGCCCGAGCGCAGTCTCCAGCCCGAGCATGCCGGGCGGCGCCTCGTCGAGGGGCTGCTCCTTCGACTCCGGAGGGTGCGGGGCGTGGTCGGTAGCGATCGCGTCGATCGTGCCGTCGGCGAGGCCGGCCTTCAGCGCGGCGATGTCGTCGGGTGTGCGCAGCGGCGGGTTGACCTTGTACACCGGGTCGAAGCCGCGCAGATGCTCGTCGGTCAGCGTGAAGTGGTGCGGCGCGACCTCGGCGGTGACGGCCAGCCCGTCGGCCTTCGCCTGGCGGACGAGCTCGACGCTGCGGGCCGTGGACAGGTGCAACAGGTGGACCCTGGCCCCGGTCAGGCGGCAGAGCTCGATGTCACGGAACACCATCAGCTCCTCGGCGAGCGCCGGCCAGCCGGGCACGCCGAGCCGGCTGCAGCAGGCCCCCTCGTGCATCACCGCCCCGCGGGTGAGCGACGCCACCTCGCAGTGCTGGGCGAGCGTCACCCCGAGACCCTTGGCGTACTCCAACGCGCGTCGCATCAACAGCGGGTCCTGCACGCCGTTGCCGTCGTCGGTGAACAGGTGGACGCCGGCGGCCGCGAGCTCGCCGATCGGCGCGAGGGTCTCGCCGGCCCGGCCGACGGTGATGCAGCCCGCGGGCAGCACCTCGCACAGCCCGGCCCGCTCCCCCTCCGCGCGTACGAACTCGACGACCGACACGTCGTCTTGGGCCGGCTCGGTGTTCGGCATCGCGACCACGGCCGTGAACCCGCCGAGCGCGGCCGCCCGGCTGCCCGTCTCTATCGTCTCGGCCTCTTCCCGGCCCGGCTCGCGCAGGTGCACGTGGAGATCGACGAAGCCGGGACTGACCACGCAGCCGCCGGCGTCGAGCACCACGTCGCCGGCCTGTGGGCCGACCACGTCGGCCACCTCGACCACCTGGCCGTGCTCCACGGCGACGTCGGCGCGCCGCTCTCCGTCGCGGTCGACCACGGTGCCGCCCTTCAGCACCAAGCGTCCCGGCGTACCCGACGCTCCCGCGCTCATCCCGATTCTCCGTTCGTCGATCCGGCCAGGTCGGCGCCGCTGCCGAGCAGGTCGAACAGCACCGCCATGCGCACCGCCACCCCGTTCGTGACCTGGCGCACGATCAGTGATCCGGCCAGCTCAGCGGGGTCGACGGCGATCTCCACGCCTCGGTTCAGCGGACCGGGGTGCATCACCAGCGCGTGTTCGCCCAGCCGGCGGGCACGCGCGACGGTCAGCCCGAAGCGCGCCGTGTACTCCCGCAGGGACGGCACGAGTGCCTCGGCGGTCCGCTCGCGCTGCATCCGCAACAGGTACAAGACGTCGACGCTCGGGAGCACCTCGTCGAGTTGCTCGCAGTGCTCCACCGGCCAGCCCGCGATGCTCGGTGGCAACAGCGTGGGGGGCGCGACGAGCGTGACGCGTGCCCCGAGGGCGGCGAAGGCGGCGATGTCGCTGCGGGCGACCCGGCTGTGCTTCACGTCGCCGACGATGGCCACGTGCACACCCTCGAACCCGTCCGGGCGCCCGAGCGCCTCGCGGATCGTGTAGCAGTCGAGCAGCGCCTGCGTCGGGTGCTCGTGCCAGCCGTCACCGGCGTTGACGATGCTCGCTCCCGTCCACTCGGAGAGCCTCCACGGCACGCCCGAGGAGCGGTGCCTGACGACGAACGCGTCGACCCCCATCGCGTCGATGGTCTCCACCGTGTCACGCAAGCTCTCGCCCTTGTTGACGCTCGACGACGAGGCGCTGAACGTCATCGTGTCCGCCGACAGGCGCTTCGCCGCGGTCTCGAAGCTGAGCCGGGTGCGGGTGGAGTCCTCGAAGAACAGGCTGACCACGGTGCGCCCGCGGAGCGCGGGCACCTTCGGTACCGGCCGGCGGTTGACCTCGGCCATGTGGTCGGTGAGCGCCAGCAGCCGGCGCACCCCGTCGGCGCCCAGTTCCTCGATCGAGCGCAGGTGCTTCATGCCGGCGGACCGCTGATCGTGACCCCGTCGGGGGTGGCGAGGACGGTCTCGTCCGACGCGCTGGGAATGTTCTTGCCGACGAAGTCGGGCCGGATCGGCAGCTCGCGGTGGCCGCGGTCGACCAGCACGGCGAGCTGCACCACCCGCGGCCGGCCGTAGTCATGGAGCGCGTCGAGCGCGGCGCGCACGGTGCGGCCGGTGTACAGCACGTCGTCGACGAGCACCACCGTCGCCCCTTCGAGGGGTACGGGGATGTCGCTCGCCGACGCCGGGCTGACCGGGCGCAGGCCGATGTCGTCGCGGTACAGCGAGGCGTCGAGGGTGCCGCAGGGCACGTCTGCACCGGGCTCGATCTCACGCATCGTCGCCGCCAGGCGCTCGGCGATCCACACCCCGCCGCGCTGGATGCCGACCAGCACCACGCCGTCGAGACCGTGGTTGCGTTCGAGGATCTCGTGGGCGATGCGGGTCAAGGCCCTACGGACGTCGTCGGCGCCGAGCACCGTTCCCCGTCGCCCGCCCACGGTGGGCTCGCCGTTCAGCTCTGGGTTTCGATCTTGTCGAGGCAAGTCTTCATGGCTCCTCCGTTCGGGCCTCTCCGGACCCGTTTGACGGTCGCGGGCACCTTAGCCGGGAGAGGTCGTCCGCCGGAAGAGCTCCCACGAGCGGTTGGCGCGCACCAGCTCGAACTCGCTCTCGATAGCCCGCCAGTCGGTCTCCACTTGCGCGTCACGGTTCAGCGGCAGCAGCACGTACTCGACGTCGTCGGCCTGCGGCAGGCGCTGGCCCTCCAGGTCGTCGTTCGGCCCGTACAGCACGGCCCGAAACGGCGTGGGGAACTGGTAGATGCGCTCGCGGTGGGTGAGGTGGGCGCTGATCGAATGGAACGCCGAGACGACGGCCCCTTCCGGCACGTCGCGCACGATGTCGCGGGCGTCGGCGGCGACGGGGTGGGAGGGCGGCCAGTAGGCGGGCGCCTTCTGCGCCCAGCCCATCGGTCCCCAGAGGAATGCCGTCCACACGCTCATCACCGCCACCGCGTAGACGAGCCAGATCCGCCACCGGTGACGCACGACGCCGAGCGCGTGCACCGTGCCCAGCGCGAGCGCGGGCACGGCGACGAGCGAGTAGTGGTACTCCAGGTGGAACTGGTACCAGAACGTGCTCAGCACGTTGGTGAACAGCACCACCGAGCTGATCAGCGCCACGTCGGGCAGGCGGGCGAACACCCATGCGAACGGGGCGGTCATCTGCCACAGGTACCAGGGGCGGCCCTCGCCGCGGAAGTGGTCGTACACGTCGCCGGGGCGTTCGACGACGGCGCGCAGCGTGCCCGTCGGGCCGCCGAAGGGGATCCGCCAGCTGTTGCGCGTGGGCACGCCGATCAGCGAGCGCATCACGACGAACATCGCGACCAGCATGAACCCGATGCTGCCGGCGACCGTCAGCAGCCCGATGCGGCGGTCGCGCCGCACGGCCACCCAGATGCCGAGCGGCACGAGAACGAGCGCGGCGTCCTCCTTCACCAGCAGCGAGAGCACGACGAACACCGTGTACATGCGCCACTTGCGCTGCAGGGCGGCGTAGATCGCGAACCCGACGAACACGCCGAGGAACGAGTCCGGGTGGAAGTTCTCGATGTTCGTCCACCCGACGGCTGGATGCAGCAGATAGCAGCCGGCGAGCACGAACGCCATGGCCTCGCTCGCCAGGCGCTGCCGCGCGTAGAGGAACACCGGCACCGCGCCGAGGCCGATCGCGAGCGACTGGGCGAAGAGCAGCGTCCCCGCGCTCGGGAACAGCCAGTAGAACGGCACCAGGCCGAGCAGTACGAACGAGGTGTGGTCGCCGAACAGGTTGCGCCCCATCAGCGTCACGAACGGCGCCTTGAAGCGAGACATCAGCCAGACGCCCTGGTCGTACAACCCGAAGTCGTAGCTGGAGGTGCCGAGTCCGTGGTGGATGCGCAGCGTCGTGCGCGTGAAGTACCAGGTGTAGGCGCCGACGATGAGCACGAGGCCTCATTGCCACACCGTCATCGCGCCGAGACGAGTTGCCGCACCCCTGACCGTGCGCCGGACGAATTCCCCCCCCGCGGCTAGCGGTGCGCTCGCGCCCCGACTGCCCGCAGGCACCTCCACGCTCGCCTCCATCGCGGACTTCGTCCCCCTACGCCGCCCGCAGCTTGGCGGCGAGAGCGGAGAGCACGCCGTTGACGAACCGCCCGGAGTCGTCGGTGCTGAACCGCTTGACCAGCTCCACCGCCTCATCGATGACCACGCCCACGGGAACGTCCAGGCGATGGGCGAGCTCGAACGTGGCGAGACGCAGCACGTTGCGATCGATGGCGGGCATCCGCTCGAGCGTCCAGTCGTGCGCGTGCTCGGCGATCAACTGGTCGATCTCCTCACGATGGTCCTCGACGCCCGCGACCAGCAACGTGGTGAGTTCGTCCGGCGCGAGCACCTGCTCGGCCAGCACCACGCGGGGAGCGACGCCTTTCGATTCCGCCTCGTACAGGCGGTACAACGCCCGTTCGCGGGCGTCGGAGCGGTGGTCAGCTCGGGGAGGGCGGCGCCGCTCGGCCACGTCGATCGCCCGGTGCTCGTCAGACTCGTGTGATGTAGTCACCCGAGCGGGTGTCCACCTTCACCCGGTCGCCGATGTTGACGAACAGCGGCACCTGCAGCACCTTGCCCGTCTCGAGCGTGGCCGGCTTGCGGGCGCCGGACACCCGGTCGCCCTGCACACCGGGCTCGGTCTCGGAGATGGTGAGCTCGACCGCGGCGGGGATCTCGACCGACACGATCTCACCGTTGTGGACGGCGATGATCGCGGTCATCGACTCGATCAGGTAGTCGGCGGCGTCGCCGAGAGCCGTCGGCGCGACCGTCATCTGGTCGTACGTGTCGGTGTCCATGAACACGTAGTCGTCGCCGTCGCGGTACAGGAACTGCATGTCCTTCTTATCGAGGATCGCCTGCTCCACCCGCACACCCGCGTTGAACGTGCGCTCGAACACGTTGCCGTTCTTCATGTTGCGCAGCTTCGTGCGCACGAAGGCGCCGCCCTTGCCGGGCTTGACGTGCTGGAACTCGACCACCTGGAAGAGGCCGTTGTCGAGCTCGAGGGTGATCCCGTTCTTCAGGTCGTTCGTGGTGATGGCAGGCATGGTGAATCCTTGGGGCTGTGCGTGAGCACGCGGTGGCCGTCGCTGGTGACCACCACCAGGTCTTCGATGCGGACACCGCCGAAGTCGCCACGATAGACCCCCGGCTCGACGGTCACCACGTCGCCGGCACGCAGGGTCCCCTTCGCGGAGCTGTTCACGAACGGGTCCTCGTGGATCTGGAGCCCGACGCCGTGACCCGTGCCGTGGCTGAACGCCGCGCCCCAACCCGCCTCGGCGATCAGGTCGCGACAGATCGCGTCGAGCCCGGCCACCTCGAGCCCGGGTCCGAGCGCGGCGACCCCGGCCCGCTGCGCGGCGAGGACGAGATCGAACACCTCTCGTTGCCGCGGGGTGGGCTCACCGACGACGAACGTGCGCGTCATGTCCGAGTGATAGCCCTCGACGAGCGCACCCACGTCGACGATCACCGTGTGGCCCTCCTCGACCACCGTGCGGTCCGGGCGGTGGTGGGGCAAAGAAGCGTTCACCGGCCCCGTGGCCACGATCGTGTCGAAGCTCGGGCCGGCGGCGCCGAGCCGGCGCATGCGATGTTCGAGCTCGTCGCGCACGTCGACCTCGAGCGGGCGCTCCCCGAGCATCGGCACCACCGCGGCGAGCGCGGCGTCGGTGATGCGGGCGGCCTCCGCGATGCGGGCGACCTCGGCATCGTCCTTCGTCCGCCGCTCGGCCTCGACCAGACCGCTCGCGGGCACCAGGTGGGGGGCGACGGCGGCGGCCAGGCGGCCGTGGACGGCCACGCTCAGGCGCTCGGCCTCGAACGCGAGGGTGGCCACGGACCTCGTCAGCTCGGCGACGCGCTCGATCATCTCGGCCTCGGTGCGCGCCTCCGCCACGTCTGCACCGACGTCGAGCGCGGCGAGCTCGGCGCGGGCCTGTTCGACGTAGCGCCCGTCGGTGACGAGCACCAGGCGGTCGGGCAGCACCAGCAGCCACGCGCTCGACCCGCTGAAGCCAGTCGTCCACCGCAGGTTGGTGAGATCGGTGACGAGCAGCGCCTCGGCGGCACCGCCGCCGGGCAGATCGCCAAGACGAGCCCGCACCCGAGCCGCGCGGGGGCCGACCGGCAGCGGCGCCAGCTCGCCTGGCGCTGTCGGTGCCCCGCCCGTGCTCACCGCCGCAGCCTGCGCGCCACGGCGTCGACGGCCAGTTCGTAGCCGTCGATGCCGAGCCCGGCGATGGTGCCGGTCGCGACAGGGGCGACGACGCTCGTATGGCGCCAAGGCTCACGGGCCGAGGGGTTGGAGATGTGCACCTCGATCACCGGGCCGTCGAAGGTGGCGAGGGCGTCGTGCAGGCTCCACGCGTAGTGCGTCAGCGCGCCGGGGTTGACGACGATCGCCGCGCAGCGGCCGCGCGCGGCGTGGATGGCGTCGACGAGGTCGCCCTCGTGGTTCGACTGCATCGCCTCGACCGCCAGGCCGTGGTGCTCGGCGGCCGTGCGCACGGCGGCCACGTAGTCGTCGAGCGTGACCGTCCCGTACACCTCGGGCTCACGCTGGCCGAGCAGGTTCAGGTTCGGCCCGTGCAACAGCAGGAGGAGCGGGCGTTCGTCCACCCCCGGCACGCTACCCGCCGCCCTGCGGGGGCCTAGGGCATCGCGGCGAGGGCCGCCCGCACGGCGTCGACGGAGACGCCGGCGACGACTTCGACGCCTGCTTCGCCGTCGAGCACGAAGGTGAGGCCGTCGACGGCCTTCTTGTCGCGCGTCATCAAGGCGACGAGCCGGTCGTGGTCGACGCCGCCGGGCAGGGCGATCGGCAGCCCGTACAGGCCCTCGACGACCGCGTCGTGCTCGGTAACTCTCGCCGCGTCGACGCGGCCGAGACAGTGCGCCAGCCGCGCGGCGAAGGCCAGCCCGACCGCCACTGCCTCGCCGTGGGCGATGCGGTGCCCGTCGGCGATCTCGAGGGCGTGAGCGAGGGTGTGCCCGTAGTTGAGCAACGCCCGCCGGCCCCCCTCCCGCTCGTCGTCGGCGACGACGTCGGCCTTGATCTGCACGCAGCGCGCGACGCGCTCGGCGAGCGGCAGGGCGAGCAGGTCGTCGCCGGTGAGGAAGTGGTACTTCGCCATCTCCCCGTACCCGCAGCGCAGCTCGCGCGCGGGCAAGGTGGCGAGGGTGTCGAGGTCGCAGATCACCCCGGAGGGCTGCCAGAACGCGCCGACCAGGTTCTTGCCCTCCGGCAGGTTCACGCCGGTCTTACCGCCGATCGCGGCGTCCACCATCGCCAGCAGGCTCGTGGCGACGTGCACCACCGGTGTCCCCCGGTGCCACGCCGACGCGGCGAAGCCGGCGACGTCGGTGACCATCCCCCCGCCGACGCCGATCACCACGTCGGCACGGGTGAGGCCGATGTCGGCAAAGCTCCTGCAGAGAGCCTCGACCGTGGCCAGGGTCTTCGCCCCTTCGCCGGCGCCGATCGTCAGCACCTCGAACGGCAAGCCGGGGCCGACGACCACCCCGATCCCCTGCTGGGTGACGATCGCCGCCCGCCGCGCGGTCGCGGGCAGCAACGACGCCAGCTCGCCCAGCACGCCGTGTCCGACGACCACCGGGTACGCGCGCGAGCCGAGCTCGACGCGCACCTCATGACGCTCCCGCGGAACGGGTGAGCCAGGCGGCGTCATCGCAGCACCGCCTCCGCGACCTCGCCGGGGGTGCGCCCGTCGGTGCTGATGATCGCGTCGGCCACCTCTCGATACAGGGCGTCGCGCTCGCCGGCCAGCCGTCGCAACACCCCCTCGGGGTCGCCGTCGAGCAGGGGCCGATGGCCACCACCACGCACCCGACCGGCGAGCACACCGGCGTCGGCGCGCAGCCACACCACCCGCACGGACGACGCCGCCAACGCGCGGCGGTTCTCCTCGCGCAGCACCACCCCGCCGGCCGCGGCGATCACGGACGGCTCCTCGGCCGCGAGCGCGCGGAGCAGCACCTGCGACTCGAGGTCGCGAAACGCCGCTTCGCCGTCCTCGGCGAAGATCTCGCGCACCGAGCGCCCGGTGTGGCTCTCGACGAGCTGGTCGGTGTCGAGCAGCCGGCACCCGAGGCGATGGGCGAGCATCCTGCCGACCGTGCTCTTGCCTGCGCCCATCATGCCGACAAGGACGAGATGGTCGGGGCAGTGTGGGCGCGCCCCCTCAGCCGAGCGCGCCACGGTACGCCTCCGCGTTCCGGACGAACTCGTCCACCGAGTCGCCGCCGAACTTGCGTTGCGCCTCGGCCGCCAGCACCAGCGCGACCATCGTCTCGGCGACGACGCCCATCGCGGGCACGGCGGTGACGTCGGTGCGCTCCTTGAAGCTGACCGTCTCGGCCTTCGTGACCACGTCGACCGTCTTCAGCGTCGGCCGGTTGAGCGTGGCGAGCGGCTTCATCGCCGCCCTCACCACCACCAGCTCTCCGGTGGTGATCCCGCCCTCGACCCCGCCGGCCTGGGTCCCCTCCCGCCGGTAGGTGGCCGCGGTCGCGTCCCAGGAGATGGCGTCGTGGGCCGCGCTGCCGCGGCGCCCGGCCACGGTGAACCCGTCGCCGACCTCGACCCCTTTCACCGCCTGGATGCTCATCACGGCCTGGGCCAGCAGCGCGTCGATCTTGCGGTCCCAGTGCACATGGCTGCCCAGACCCACGGGGACGCCGTACGCGAGCACCTCGACCACGCCCCCGAGCGAGTCGCCGTCCTTTGCCGCTGCCGAGATCTCTTCGACCATCGCCGCCTCGGCCGCGGGGTCGAAGCAGCGCACGGCGGACTCGTCGACGACGGCCAGATCTCCCGGGGTCGGGCGTCGCGCGCACTCGGGCGTGCACGCCGCGCCGAGCTGCACCACGTGGGAGATCACTTGTACGTCGAGCGCCGACAGCAGGGCCTTCGCGAGGGCACCGGCGGCGACGCGAGCCGCGGTTTCGCGGGCACTCGCCCGTTCGAGCACGTCACGGGCGTCGCCGAAGCCGTACTTCTGCATGCCGGCGAGGTCGGCGTGGCCCGGGCGCGGCGTGGTGAGCGGCTCCTTCGTGGCCCCTGGGGCCGGCGACATCTCCTCGTGCCAGCGGTCGCTGCGGAACCACTCGCTGTTGCGGATCTCGATCGCCACCGGAGAACCGAGCGTGCGTCCGTGGCGCACCCCGCCGACGAGCGTCGCCTCGTCCTGCTCGAATCGCTGACGCGGTCCCCGCCCGTAGCCCAGCCGGCGCCGGGCCAGCTCGGCCTGGACGTCTTCGACCGTCACCGCGAGCCCCGCCGGCAAGCCCTCGACGACGACCACGAGTGCCTGCCCGTGCGACTCGCCGGCGGTCAGGAACCTGAGCATCGGGGCAGGTTACCGGCGTCGCTCGCGCCGGATCGTGCTTCAGCCGCCACGGCGGGAGAGCTCGCGTTCGCCGGCTGCGCGCATCACCGCGACGTCGGGGCAGCGACCGGTCCAGAGCAGCTGCTGCAGCGCGGCCTGGTGCACGAGCATCCCCAGCCCGTCGAGCACCGCGGCACCCTGCGCTCGCGCAGCCGCGAGCAGGCCGGTCTCGAGCGGGTGGTAGACGAGATCGGCCACGAGCTGTCCGGCGTGGAGCAGGTGGGGGTCGCAGGGCAGCGACGCCTCGGTCGCCGCCTGCCCCATGCCGACGCTCGTCGCGTTCACCACCAAGTCCGCGTCGCGCACGGCCGTGGGTGTACCGACACGTCCTCGCCCGCCCGCGAGAGCGGCCGCGCGCTCGGCCCGCTCCGCAGTGCGGTTCACCACCACCACCTCCCCGGCGCCGCAGCCGGCCAGCGCGTGGACGACGGCGCGCGCCGCTCCGCCGCCGCCGAGCACGACCACCCGTGTGTCCTGCGGCTCGAAGCCCGCGTCGGCGCGCAGCGACGCGACGAACCCGGCGCCGTCCGTGTTGCGGCCGACGAGGCGGTCGCCGTCACGCACCACGGTGTTGACGCAGCGCAGCGCGGCAGCGCTCTCGTCGGCTTCGTCGACTGCCGCGAAGGCCTCGTCCTTCAGCGGCATCGTCACCGACAGCCCCCCCAGACCGAGCGTGCGCATCGCGTCGAGCGCGGCCTGCGCACCCCCGGGGCCGACCTCGAACGCGGCGTACGTCCAGTCGAGTCCGGCGGCCTCGAAGGCGGCGTTGTGCAGGGCCGGCGACAGGCTGTGGCGCACCGGCGAGCCGATCACGCCGGCCACGACGGTGGCGCCGGTCGGGGTCACAGCACTCCCGCTTCGCGGGCCTTCGCGATGTTCGCCTCGTGCTGGGCGAGGGTGGCCGCGAAGGCGTGGTGGCCGTCTTCGTCGATCAGCACGTAGTACAGGTAGAAGCACGGCGTGTCAGCGGCGAGGTCGGTGCACAGCTCGTCGTCGCCCCGCGGGTTCGGAGCGGGGTTGAGCGCGGCGGCGATGGATGCCCGCCCGGGGTTGGCGATCGGCGTCGGTGGCAGGCCTGTGTGCAGGTAGGTGTTGAAGGGCGTGTCGAGCGCCACGAGCTCGTCGAACGGGGCCTCGGGGTCCTGGCCGTACAACAGGGTGGCGTCGATCTGCAGCGGCATTCCGAGGAAGAGCCTGTTCAAGATGACCCGCGCGATCTTGGGGCGGTCCTCTGGCACCTTGGCCTCGCGCTCGATCATCGAGGCCACGATCAGCGTCTGGTACGGCGTTAGCCCGACGAGGCGCGCCGAGTCGTCGAGGCCCTCCTGGCGCCCGACGCGCTCCATCAGCGCAACCATCCGCCGGGTCACCTGTGTCTCGGTCTCGGTGCCGGCGACGTAGTAGGTGTCCGGGAACAGCAGACCCTCGAGGCTCTCGATGCCGTCGGGCAGGTACAGCGAGTCGACGTAAGCGCTCGTCGCCCTGGCCACGAACCGCTCGGCGTCGATGCCGGGCACCTCCTCACCCAGCCGCTCGCCGATGCGCGCGACGGTGTATCCCTCCGGGAAGGTCACCTTCACGTAGGTCTCGTTGGGCGGGGTGCGCAGCACGCTCAAGATGTTGCCCATGTGGTCGAGCGGGCGCACCGTGTAGAACCCGGCCACGATCTCCAGACCACCGTGGCGTTCGACGTACCAGCGGAACACGCGCGCGTTCTGGATGAAGCCCTCTTCCTGCAGGCGCTCGCTCGTCGTCTGCAGATCGTCCAGCTCGTGGACCGTGAACGTCTCCGCCGGCAGCGGGTCGCCGTCGGGGTTCACCTGGTGCACGTACCACCAACCGAGCACTCCGGCAGCGACGGCAGCCGCGGCCAGCACCAGGGCGAGCCCGAGCACGACCTTCGGCAGCACCCTGGCCCGGCGCGCCTCGGGCGTCGTCGCGTCGAGTGGGATCCACTCCGGGTCGTCCCAGGCGTCGCCGACCCATCCCGCCTCGGCGTCGTCGCGCACGTCGACGACGGTGCGCCGCCCGCTCACCGCGCTTGCCCCGCGCCGCCGGCGCGCCGGGAGTCGAGCCAGGCCTGCAGCATCACCGCGGCAGCGACCTTGTCGACCACGCGCCGGCGGGCCTTCCCCGACAGCTGAGCTTCGCGCAGCGCGCGGTCTGCGCTGACGGTCGTCAACCGCTCGTCGTGGGTCTCGACCGGCACGCCGACCACGGTACCGATCTCGGACGCCTCGGTAAGGGCAGCCCGCGCGGCGGGGCCGATGTGACCGGACAATCCGAGCGGAAGGCCGACCACGACCACCTCGACGTCTTCCTCGGCGACCAGGTCGGCGATGCGGCGGTGGTCGACCCGGCGGCTGCCAGAGCGGGTGAGCACGAGGAACGGCGTCGCGATCGTGCCGCTGCGGTCGCTGACTGCGACCCCGATCCGCTTGGTGCCGAGGTCGAGCCCGAGCGCCCGGACCGGCGTCGGCGGGGCCCGGTCGGGCATCAGGGGCGCGCGGCCTCGCGGGCGAGGCGCAGCGCGTCGGCGAGACCGTCGGGGTTCTTGCCGCCTGCGGTCGCGACGTCGCCCTTACCGCCCCCGCCGCCACCGACTGCGCGCGCCGCGTCGCGGATCAGGTCGCCGGCCTGGAGCCCGGAGTCGGGGGCCACGGCGGCGACGAGGGACACGCCCCCACCGGTGGTCAACCCGGCGAGCACGGTCGCCCGAACGCCGTCCTGCTGGCGCACGGCGATGGCCAGATCGCGCAGCTCCGGCGGAGCGAGCCCGTCGACGCGCTCGACCACCACGCCGTCGACGGCGGCCGCGGCCAGCTCACCTGCGCGCCCGGTGGCCAACTTGTTGCGCAGCACCTTCACCTCGTCGTGAGCGGCCTTCAGTTCGTCGAGCTTGCGCCGCAACCCGCCGAGCACGTCGTCGGTGGCCGTACCGACGAGGCGCGCGGCCTCGGCCAACGTGCGCTCGTCGTGCTGGAGCAAAGCCACGGAGTGCTCGCCGGTGAGCGCCTCGATGCGGCGCAGGTTGGAGCCGATCGAGCCTTCGCTGACGATCTTGATCGTGCCGATGTCACCGGTGGCGCGCACGTGAGTGCCGCCGCAGAGCTCGATCGAGTTGCCCGCCTCGAGCACCCGCACGATGTCGCCGTACTTGTCACCGAAGAACGCGATCGCGCCCATCGCGGCTGCCTCGTCCTTGGTGGTCTCGTACGCCCTCACCGGCGCGTTGGCCAGGGTCTCGGCGTTGGCCAGCCGCTCGATCTGGTCGATCTCGTCGGGCGTGAGCGCGGCGTAGTGGCTGAAGTCGAAGCGCAGGCGGTCGTCGGTGACGAGCGATCCTGCCTGCTTGACGTGCTCCCCGAGGACGCTGCGCAGGGCGAAGTGCAGCACGTGGGTGCCCGTGTGGTTGCGCCGGATCGCGTCGCGCCGAGCGGCGTCGATGGTGGCGGTCGCGCTCTGGCCGGCGACGACCTGGCCGTGGAGCACGCGCGCGAGATGGCGTCGCAGCCCGGGCAGCGCATACGTGGTGTCGACGACCTCGACCGAGCCGGTGTCGGTGGTGATCGTGCCCGTGTCGCCCACCTGCCCACCGCTCTCCGCGTAGAACGGCGTGCGGTCGAGGAACACCTCGACCATCGTGTGGTCGGGTGTGTCTTGCGGATGCTGCACCTCGAAGACGGCGAGCACCCGAGCGTCGGCGTCGTGTTGCGCATAGCCGACGAAGTCGGTGACGCCGAACTGCTCGACCACCTCGCGGTAGGCGTCGAGACGCGCATCGTCGGCAGCGCCGGCAGCGCCCTTCCGCGCGGCCTTGGCCCGCTCGCGCTGGGTGGCCATCTCGGCGTTGAACCCGCCGAGGTCGACGGCTACACCGCGCTCGGCGGCGATCTCCTCGGTGACCTCCAGCGGGAACCCGTAGGTGTCGTGCAACAAGAACGCGGTCGCCCCGGCGAGATCGGAGCTGCCGGCGGCGAGCTCGTCTTCGAGGATGGCAAGGCCGGTCTTCAGCGTCTGGCGGAAGCGCTCTTCTTCCTTGGTCAGCACGCCGAGGATGAAGTCACGGCTCTTCAACACGTCCGGGTGGGCACCACCCATCACGTCGATCGCTGTCTCGACGAGGCGCGGCATCACCAGGTGCTCGGTGCCGAGCAGGAAGGCGTGGCGCACCGCGCGCCGGATGATGCGCCTGAGCACGTAGCCGCGGCCCTCATTGCTCGGGAAAACACCGTCGCCGACGAGCATCGTCGCGGAGCGCGCGTGCTCGGCGAGGACGCGCAAGCTGAAGCTGTTGCGATCGTCGTAGTCGCCGGGCACGTAGCTGCGCCCGGTGAGCGACTGCGCCTCGTCGACGAGCGGGCGCAGCACATCGGTCTCCCAGACGCTGTCGACGCCCTGGACGAGAGCGAGGATCCGTTCCAGGCCGGCGCCGGTGTCGATCGAAGGCTTGGGCAGCGGCGTGCGGGTGCCGTCCGGCGCCTGGTTGAACTGCATGAACACCAGGTTCCAGAACTCCATGAAGCGATCCCCGAGGGGATCGTGGAGTGGGCCGCCGTCGGGGCCGAACGCCGGGCCGCGGTCGATGTGCAGCTCCGAGCACGGCCCGCACGGGCCGGTCTCGCCCATCTGCCAGAAGTTGTCCGCGTCGCCGAGGCGCTGGATGCGCTCCATCGGCACGCCGACGGACTCGTGCCAGATCTGCTCGGCGTCGTCGTCGGACTCGTGAACGGTGATCCAGATGCGGTCGCCGTCGAGGCCGAACACCTCGGTGGCGAGCTGCCAGCTGAACGGGATGGCGTCGGCCTTGAAGTAGTCGCCGAAGCTGAAGTTGCCGAGCATCTCGAAGAACACGAGGTGGCGCTTCGTGCGCCCGACGTCGTCGAGGTCGTTGTGCTTGCCACCTGCACGAGCGCACTTCTGCACGCTGACGGCCCGCTTGTACGGGGGCACCTCGTCGCCGACGAAGTAGGGCTTGAACGGCACCATGCCGGCGACGGTGAACAGCACCGTCGGGTCGTGGGGGATCAAGCTCGCCGAAGGCACCACGGAGTGATCCCGCTCCGCGAAGAAGCCGACGAAGGCGTCACGGAGCTCGTCGGCGGTGCGGGGAGGCTTCGGCATGGCTCGACAGATGCTACCGACCAGGTGCCTTCGGGCTCCTAGGATTGCACCCCGTGCGAAAGCACCCGCGCCCCCCCGCCGACGTCCACGAGTGGATCAGCTTCGACGACCCTGAAGAAGACAGGACCTGGGCGTTCGACGCCACGTTCCTGCGTTCCGACTGGCAGTGCATCTACGGCGCCGGGTGCCTCGGCGTGCTCGACGCCCCCGCGCCCGAGTTGATGCACGGGTGTTGCAGCCACGGCGCGCACTTCGTCGACGACGACGACGTGCAGACGGTGGTTCACGCCGTCGTGCGACTGACGCCCGCCGTCTGGCAGAACCACAAGTCGGGCCGCCGCTCCGGCTTCCTCGCGCCGGGCGAGGAGGGCTCCACCACCACCCGTCTCGTCGACGGTGCGTGCATCTTCTTGAACCGCCCCGGCTTTCCCGGTGGCGCGGGCTGCGCGTTGCACATCGCTGCGGAGCAGGCCGGCGAGCGCCCGCTCGACTGGAAGCCGAACGTCTGTTGGCAGCTGCCGCTACGTCTCGAACACAGCCGCGACGACAACGATCACCTCACGTCGACGCTGCGCGAATGGAAGCGTCGTGACTGGGGCGAGGGCGGCGAGGAGTTCCACTGGTGGTGCACCGAATCGCCGGAAGCGTTCGTCGGCTCCGTGCCCACCTACCGGTACCTGCGCGACGAGATCGTCGAGATGGTCGGCGAGCGCATCTACGAGCTGGCCGTCCCGCTGCTGGAGCGCCCCGACTGGACGCCCTTGCCCCACCCCGCGGTGCGCAAGCACAAGCGCTGAGTGCTCGCGGCTCAGGCCGTGGCCGGGACCCGCCGGGAGGCCCGTCGACGCTCCTCGAGGCCGAGGTGGCGCTTGCGGATGCGGATCGCGGAGGGAGTGACCTCGACCAACTCGTCTTCGGCGATCCACTCGATCGCGGTCTCCAGCGTGTGTTCCACCGGTGCCGCCAACTTCACCCCGTCGTCGTGGCTGTGCGTGCGGATGTTCGTCTTCTCCTTCGCCCGCACCGCGTTGCACACCATCTCGTCGGGTCGGGCATTCTCGCCGATGACCATGCCCTCGTAGACGTCGTCGCCGGGCTGGACAAACAGCTCGCCGCGGAGCTGCAGGTTGTCGAGCGCGTAGGCGGTCACCATGCCGATCCGGTCGGCGACCATCGCCCCTCCGGTGCGGTGCGGCAGGTCGCCGGCCCACGGGGTCCAGCCGGCATGGTGCTGGTGGAGCATCGCCGTCCCCCGCGTGGCCGTCAGCAGCAAGGAGCGGAACCCGATCAGGCCGCGACTCGGGCACTCGAAGGTGACCACCGTGCGGCCCGGGTCGCCGGGGCGCAGGTCGGTGACTCGGCCCTTGCGCGGGGCGAGTGCCTGGGTGACCGTGCCGACGTGCTCGTCGGGCACGTCGCAGACGCCGCGCTCGAGTGGCTCGAAGCGCTTGCCGTTGACCTCTTTCGTGATCACCTCGGGCCGGCTCACCTGCATCTCGTAGCCCTCGCGACGCATCGACTCGATGAGCACCGCGAGCTGCAGCTCTCCCCGGCCGGCGACCTCCATCACCTCGGTCGAGTCGGTCTCGTGCAGCTTGACCGACACGTTGCCGAGCACCTCGCGGTGCAGGCGATCACGCAGGTGGCGGCTGGTGAGGAACTTGCCGTCGCGCCCCGCAAACGGCGAGGTGTTGACTCCGAACGTCATCCGCAACACCGGCTCGTCGACGGTGAGCCGAGGCAGTGCGGCCGGAGCTTCGACCGAGGCGATGGTGTCGCCGATCTCCACCTCGGGGAACCCGGCGACGACGAACAGGTCGCCCGCCGAGAGCTCTTCGACCTCTTCGCGCCCGACCCCGGAGAACGCCATCAGCTGGGACAGGCGCCGCTTGAGCGGCGGCTGGCCGGCGGCGAACTCCTCTTCCAGCAACGCCACCGTGTCGCCCTTGCGCAGCACCCCGTTGTGGACGCGGCCGATCGCGAGGCGCCCGAGGTAGTCGGAGGCGTCGAGGTTGGTGACGAGCGCCTGCAGCGGCGCCGCGGGGTCGCCCGCCGGAGCGGGGATCTGCTCGACGATGGTGTCGAGCAGCGCCGACAGGTCGGCGTCGGCGGCGGGCATCCCGATGCCACGCACCGCCCGGCCCTCACGGGCGACGGCCGAGACGACTTCGAACTCGATGTGGTGGTCGTCGGCCTCGAGGTCGATGAACAGCTGGTAGACCTCGTCGAGCACCTCGTCGGCGCGGGCGTCGGCGCGGTCGACCTTGTTCACGACGACGATCGCCGGCAGGTCCTGGGCAAGTGCCTTCTGCAGCACGTAGCGGGTCTGGGGCAGCGGGCCTTCGGCCGCGTCGACGAGCAGCAAGATGCCGTCGACCATGGTCAGCGCCCGCTCCACCTCGCCGGCGAAGTCGGCGTGACCGGGGGTGTCGACGAGGTTGATCTTCACCCCGCGCCAGGTGACCGCGGCGGCCTTGGCGAGGATCGTGATCCCCCGCTCGCGCTCCTGGTCGCCGGTGTCCATCACCCGTTCGACGAGCTGCTGATGGGCGGCGAAAGTGCCCGTGGCGCGCAACAGCGCGTCGACGAGGGTGGTCTTGCCATGGTCGACATGCGCGACGAGGGCGACGTTACGTAGGGACGGCTTCATCTCGTGAGGGCGTGATGCGCGGCGGGCTCCGGTGACGGGGCCTCGGCCTGGCTGCTCAGTGCTCTTCGACGTCCTCGTCGTCGTCGTCGTCGAACCGCACGCCGTACTTCTCGGCGATGGCGGCGTACTCGTCGTCTTCTGACTCGTACGGGCGGGATTCCTGGGCTCCGAGGCCCAGGTCAGACGCGCTGGGACCGGACTGCTTGAGCTTGCGCGCTTCTTCGAAGCGGCGATGACGACCCTTCTTCACGGTAGGGCTCCGAACTTAGTGTGCTGACATTGGATTCGAGTCTACCGGTTGCACCCTGCAACGAGGGTGTTCGGTCGGGCGACGTATCGTACCAGCTCATGGCGCATGCAGGGCCTTGGTGGCAGTCGGCTGTGATCTACCAGATCTACCCCCGCAGCTTCGCCGACGCCGATGCCGACGGCATCGGCGACCTGGCCGGGATCCTCGCCCACCTCGACCACGTGGAGTGGCTGGGAGTCGACGCGATCTGGTTGTCGCCGATCTTTCCCTCCCCGATGGCCGACTTCGGGTACGACGTCAGCGACTACTGCTCCGTCGACCCCGTGTTCGGTGACCTCGACACGTTCGACCGCCTCGTCGCCGAGGCCCACCGCCGCGGGTTGAAGGTGATGCTCGACTGGGTGCCGAACCACACCTCCGACCAGCACCCGTGGTTCCTGGAGAGCCGCTCCGGGCGCTCCAGCGCGAAGCGCGACTGGTACGTGTGGCGCGACGCCCCGGCCAACAACTGGCGGGCGGCCTTCGACACCGCCGAGCCGGCGTGGACGCTCGACCCGGCGACCGAGCAGTGGTATCTGCACTGCTTCCTGCCCGAGCAGCCCGACCTGAACTGGGCCAACGGCGAGGTACGCGCGGCGATGCTCGACACGTTGCGCTTCTGGCTCGACCGTGGCGTCGACGGCTTCCGGATGGACGTCGTGCACCTGCTCGGCAAGGACGTCGACGCCGACGACCCCGCCGACCTCGTCCACTGGTCGCACGTGCCGTTCAACGACCACCCCGACACCCACCGTTACCTGCGTGAGATCCGGGCGGTGCTCGATTCCTACCCCGGCGACCGCACGAGTGTCGGCGAGGTGTACCTGCTCGACCCGGAAAAGGTGGTCAAGTACTACGGCGACGGCGACGAGCTGCACCTCAGCTTCAACTTCGGCCTCACCCACTCGCGCTGGGAGGCCGCCGAGCTGCACCGCCACGTGCGCGACGGCCTCGCGGTGCTGGAGCCCGCCGGAGCGTGGCCGGTGTGGGTGCTGTCCAACCACGACCAACCCCGCCACCGCGGCCGCTACGGAGGTGACGAGCGCGTCGCCCGTGCAGCCGCCGTGCTGCTCACCACGCTGCCCGGCACACCGTTCCTGTATGCCGGCGAGGAGCTCGGCCTGGTCGACGCCGACATACCCCCCGAGCGCGTCGTCGACCCCGGCGGGCGCGACGGCTGCCGGGCTCCGCTGCCCTGGACCGCGGCGGCGCCGCACGGATGGCCGGCCGATCCGTGGTTGCCATTCCCGCCCGAAGCGGGCGAGCGCTCGGTCGAGGCACAGCGAGGCGATCCGACGTCCGTGCTGCACCTCTACCGCACCTTGCTCGCCCTCCGGCGGGCCGGCGATGCGCTGCGCACGGGCTCGTTCGAGCTGCGCGACGACGCCCCTGCCGGGGTCCTCGCCTACGAGCGGGAGGGCAGCGAGCGGCTCACGATCCAGGTGTCGACGAGCGAACACCCGGCACGATCGCTGACCGACGACGGCGAGGTGCTGCTCGACACCGCCGGCGCGCAGACCCCCGGCGAGGACCTCGCCCCGTTCGGCGCTCGAATCGTTCGCCGTCCCTGAGCGGCAAGGCGGGTGGTGCCAACATGGGCACCCATGGCGTCGAGGGGTGCGATCGCGGCGATCGTCAACCAGAAGGGCGGGGTCGGCAAGACGACGGTCACCGTCGGGCTCACCTCCGCGGCGATGCGCGCCGGCAAGCGCGTGCTCGTCGTCGACCTCGACCCGCAGGGCTCCTCGACGTGGGTGCTCGGGCGAGATCCGACCACCGTCGGCGTGTCGACTGCCGAGGTGCTCCACGGTGCGCCGGCGGAGAACGCCATCGTGGCCTCGTCCTGGAGCGAGCGCGTGCACCTGCTGCCCTCTTCACACCGGCTGCTCCCCCACGAGGTCACCTGCGAGCCCGGGCGGCTCGCGGCGGCGTTGGCGACAGTGGTCGGCCACTACCACGTCGTGCTGCTCGACTGCCCGCCCTCGCTCGGCAGCCTCACCCTGAACGGCCTCACCGCCGCCCAGCACGCGGTGATCGTCGTCGAACCGGCGGCGCTGAGCCTGCGCGGGATCGGTGCGGTGGCAGACGTGGTCGACGAGGTGTGGGACGCCCACAACCCGAACCTCGACCTGGCCGGCGTGATCGTCAACAAGGTGCCGCCGGTGTCGGGCGAGGCCGATCGACGTCTCGAGGAGCTGGCCCGCATCGTCGGGCGCAAGGCGATCTGGGAGCCGTTCGTCCCCCAGCGCGTGATCATCAACCAGGCGATCGGCGACCGTCAGCCGATCCACGCCTACGGGGTACGCGCCGCCGACGTGGTCGAGGTGTTCGACCAGCTCTGGCGACACCTGCGCCGCCACGTGAAAGAGCACCGCCGCTGAACCGGTGACCGCTCACTACCTGGGCCTACTACCTGGTCTAACTACAGGGCGATCCGCCACTGAAGGGCCTTCATCGCCGCAGTGACCAGCCACAACGCAACGAGGACGCTGAACCCGATCGCCAGGCCGGCTCGGTCGGGTGAGGCGTTCAGCACGTCGGCCAGCCACTCGTGCGCCGGGCGGCCGTCCACCGTGGTGTGCTGGAGCGCTCCGTTCACGAATCGCTCCCCCATGTACACGACGAGCGAGTTGATCCCGAGCACGGAGGCCGTCCAGCACAGCTGCTTGCCGACCGGCAGGTGCTCGAGGGCGCGGCACACGAGCAGCAACGTGAGCGCCGCGGCGGCCGTGATGGCCACGTAGGACGGCGTCGCCAACCGCTTGTTCGGATCGACGACCGTCATCGCGATCAGCCCCGCCGCGCCGAGGCCGGCCGCGTAGAGCCATGTGCGGAGCAGGTTCCGCTCCCCCTCCAGCAAGGTGGCCGCGATCCAGCCGAGCAGCACCAGCGCGACCGCGATCAGCATCTGCCCCACTCCCTCGGGGTCGATCCCCGACGCGGCGCCGCGGTAGAGGTGTTGATCGTTGACGATCGCGCGGTCCAGCCAGAACATCGGGCTGCAGCGCCCTTCGCAGGGGCGGCCGACGAGCACTCCCCACCCCATCACGATCACGGCGGTGACGGCAGCGACGGGGAGGCGGCGGCCCCGCGTCGCCCAGATCACGATCGCGCCGAGGCCCCCGGCGATGCCGATCGTCTGCAGCACACCGGTGAAGCGCAGGTTGGTCAGGTCTGCTCCGGTGTCCCAGGCGTTGTAGACGAGTCCGGCGACGATCAGCGCGATCACCCGCTTGACCAGCCGGCGGACCACCTTTGCCGAGAACCCGCGCCTGGTGAGGAACCACAGCGAGAACCCGGACAGGAACATGAAGGCGGGAAAGACGAAATCGCTCACCGTCAGCCCGTCCCAAGGCGAGTGGTGGAGCCAAGGGTACGCGTCGCCCTCCCCGAAGGCCGGCGTGACCAGCATCACGGCGAGCAGCAGGCCTCGCGCGGCGTCGATGTAGAGGCTGCGGGTGCGCGGCGGGTCCGGCGGCACGGGCTCGGCGGGAGCGGTGGCTTCCGGCGCCTCAGCGGCGAGGGCGTCGGCGCCGATGGCGCTAGACATCGGGCGCGGTCACGACCGGCACGGGGATGAGCGAAAGACCGCCCCGGCCGTCGAAGGTGAGCGCGGCGGTGCCTTCCACCAGGTGGCGGATGTCGTCGCCGACCACTGCCGCCCGCCAGCCGCTCGCCAGCCTGGCTTCGGGATCGCCGCGCAGCAGCGCGGCGATGTCGGCCCGTGTCCCGAGCAGCACGGTGTCGATGCGCTCCTTGCGGGCGAGCTCGCTGACCCACGCCGACACGAGGGTGACGGCCGGGCGCAGGTGGCGGTCGAGCTCGTCGGCGTCGTTCGCGGGCACGGCGACCTCTTGGTCGACCCCGCGGGCGACGGCGTCGACGATCTCTCGGCCGAGACCTCCCCGGTAGTGCCGCTCGTCCACCCCGCGGGCGTGCGCGAGCTCTTGCGGCGTGCGCGGCGCCTTCTGGGCGATGCCGAGGATCGCGAGGTCGGGCAACACCTGCCGAGGCGGGATGTCGCTCGCCGCCGCCCGGCGCTCACGCCACTCGGCCACCGCCTGGGCCACGCCGCGCGCCTTCGCCTTCAGCGTGCGCACGTCCTTCAGGCGCAGCCAGGCGTCTGCCGGGTCGTTGCTGCCGTAAGCGCGGGTGCGCAGCTCTTCACAGGCCTCGTCGACCCATGCCGCGCGCCCGAGCGCGGCCGCCTGCGCGGTGAGCGTGTCGTGCAGGGCGAGCAGGTGCGTCACGTCGGAAGCCGCGTATTCGCGCTGGGCCTCGGTGAGCGGCCGGCGCAGCCAGTCGGTGAGGCGGTCACCCTTCGGGAGCGTCGTCGCCAGCTCGCCCTGCGCCAGCGCGCTCAACGCCGGCGTGCTGTAGCCGACGAAGCCCGCCGCGAGCTGGGTGTCGTAGAGGTGGGCCGGCACCGCCCCGATCGAGGACTGCAACACGTCGAGGTCCTGCTGGGCAGCGTGCAACACCGCGAGCCCGGGACCCTCGAGCAGGGGGACCAGACCGCGGCAGTCGCACGCCAGCGGGTCGATCAGCACGGTGCCCCCCGGCCAGGACAGCTGCACCAGAGCGAGACGTGGGTAGTACGTGCGCTCCCGGTGGAACTCGGTGTCGAGGGCGTAGCGCGGCTCACTGCGCACCTCGTCGACCACCCGTGCCAGCTCCTCGTCGGTCGACACCCAGCGGTGGCTCACGACGGGTCGATCCCCTCCACGACGTGGCGCCCGCTCGACACCCAGGCGATCATCCCACCCTGCACGTTCACCGCGTCGAGACCCTGCTCGGCCAGGTAGACGCAGGCGTTCGCGCTGCGACCCCCGCTGCGGCAGATCAGGTAGACGGGCTTGCCGTCGGCGCTCGTCATCAGGCCGAGGTTCTCCGGAACGGTGGCGAGGGGCACCAAGACGGCACCGGGCACGTGCCCGCTCGTGTACTCCTCCGGCTGGCGGACGTCGACCAGCGCCGCGCCGTCGGCCAGCTGCCGGGCGAGCTCGTCGACGGTGATCTCCGGCACTGCAACCATGGAGCCAGAACCTACCCGCCTCCCAGGTCACCGGGGCTGTTCGCGTTCACCAACCGGGAGGGGTCGACACCCACCGATACGACCTGCAGGCCGCTCCAGGCGCGCCGGATCGCCCGCTCCCCCGAAGAGAACGCGGCGGCGAGCGTCGGCTCGCAGCGTTGCACCCTCCAGGCGGCACAGAGCGGTTCGCGACGGTCGCCGCCCTGTGCCGCGGCGACGTCGGCGGCCTCGGCGTGGTCGGCGGCCTCGACATGGTCGGCGGGCCGGCGGAGTGCGGCGACGACGCGTGACACCGTCTCGGCGTCCAGCCCCACGAGGTCCACCGCGACCACCACGAGCACCGGGCACGGAGACCAATGCAGTGCGCTCAGCAAGCCGCCGAGGGGCCCCTGGCCGGGGTGCTCGTCGGGCAGCGAGTCGACGCCGGCACGGGCGTGCAAGCTGCTGTCGCCGCCCACCGCCACGACGGCGTCGGCGCCGGCGGCGCGCAGGACGCCCGCCAGCCGGGCGACGAGCGGCTCGCCACCCAGCTCGAGCGCGGCCTTGTCGCTGCCCATCCGGCGGCTCGCCCCACCCGCGAGCACCGCCCCCGCCCAACAGTCGCCGGGCAACAGCTCAGCCCTCGTCCGGAACGCCCGACGGGTCTAGTTGGCGCAGGAGCAGCGCGCAGCGATCGGCCTCGTCGAGCTCGCCGATCGCCGCCGCGGTGCGCTGCAGCCCGCGCAGGGCGCGCAGGAAGCCGCGGTTCGTCGGCGCGCTCCAGCGTACGTAGCCCGAACCCCTCCAGCCGCTGGCCCGCAGGGCGTCGAGGCCGCGGTGGTAGCCGACCCGGTAGCACGCGTACTGCTCGACCAGGTCACGCCCGGCGTCGCCGAGCAGCGCCCATGCGTCGAGGTAGCGGGGCCAGCGCGCGACGACGGCGGCGACGGCAGTACGCCGTTCGGCGACGGGCGCCGCGAGCGCGGCCCTCAGCGCGGCAGCGGCCGCGGGATCCGCCTCCGGGAGCACGGTCGACGGCGGGCCCTGCGGCTGCAGATCGACCGTCTGGTCGCTCATTCCTCCTGCCCCGGTACGTCGAGCTCGGGCAGGTCGACGGTCACCTCGAAACCCAGGAACCGACACCGCGGCGGCTCCTGCTGCTCCCCGTCGGTGGCGAGCAGCGCCTCGTCCTTCACGTCCTCGGCGCAGTCCTGCAACGCCTGGCGCTGACTCCACACCAGCACCCCGGCGGCCACGACGAGCGCGACCGTGAGCAGTCGCACGGTGCCGTTGACGATCACCTTCACCGCGATCGCCGCGATGACGACGAGCACCACGATCACGCCGATGGCGAGGGCCTTCATCGACTCCACCTCGATCCCCAGCACGGGCAGCACCCTACGACGGCCCACCCCCGCCCCCCGAGCATCCATCGTCCCCCGTCGCCACCCCGCCCACGCTTTCGCGGCTTCCGCGGCTTCGCGGCTTCGCGACGTTCGCGACTGCCACAGGTTTCGCGGCTTCGCGACGTTCGCGACTGCCACAGGTTTCGCGGCTTCGCGACGTTCGCGGCTGCCGCAGGTTTCGCGGCTTCCGCGCCAATCTGTCAACGAAGCTGCGGCTAGCGCAGGTTGGTTGACAGATTGGCGCGATAGCTGCGGTTTGTGGTGGGAGTCGCGGCACGCGGCGATGTCGTCTGACTCAGGGGATCCCGAGAATCAGGGGACCTCGACGACGCGGAGCAGGTCCGTGGCGGCGTGGCTCGGGCGGTCGGGGGCGCCGGCGAGGACGGCCAGCAGGTCGCCGGAGCGGACATGACCGGCCACCTCGGCACGGGCGACGACGGTCCACACCAGGTCGTCTGTGCTTCGCGCGGCTTCGACGGCGAGCGGCGTCACCCCCCAGACGAGGGCCAGGTGGCGAACGGTCGCCGGCACCGGGCTGAGCCCGAGCAGCGGTGTGGCGGGGCGGTAGCGGGCGATCGCCTGGGCAGTGCGCCCGGATCGGGTGACGGCGGCGATGGCCGCCAGCCCGAGATCGGCCTGAACCTGCCAGGCGGCGTGGGTCATCGCCATCGTGACCGGGTCGGTCGACGCCTCCGGCCGTCGTGGCAGCACCCGCCCCAGACGGGCTCCCCACCCCGGATAGTCGGCGCCCGCCTCCGCGCGCTCGACGATGCGGGACATGGTCCGCACCACGTTTGCCGGGTCGGCGCCGATCGCCGTCTCTCCCGACAACATCACCGCGTCGGTTCCGTCGAACACGGCGTTCGCGACGTCGCTCACCTCGGCGCGGGTCGGTTCCGGGGCGTCGATCATGCTCTCCAGCATCTGGGTGGCGGTGATCACCGGGATCCCGGCCTCGACGCAGTGCCGCACGATCCGCTTCTGCAGGTGCGGGACGTCTTCGAGCGGGCACTCGATGCCGAGGTCGCCCCTCGCGACCATCACGGCGTCGGCAGCGTCGGCGATCGCGGCCAACGCCTCGACCGCCGCCGCTGTCTCGATCTTGGCCACCAACCGCACCGGATGCTGCGCTACCGCGGCCCGCAGGGCGGAGACGTCGCCGGCCGAGCGCACGAACGACACCGCCAGGAAGTCGACTTCGGCAGCCACCGCCCGAGCGAGCACCAGGTCGTTTTCGGTCGGGGTCTGCATCCGTAGGCGCTCGCCGGGCAGGTGGACACCGGGACGGCCGCTGACCCGGCCGCCAGCAACGACCCGGCACTCGACCGTCTCGCCGGCCACCGCATCTACCTCCATCACGATCGACCCGTCGCCGATCACCACCCGATCGCCGGCGGCGAGGTCTTCCGCCAGGCCGGGGTAGTCCACCGAGATCGTCGACGCGGTGCTCGGCCCCTCACCGAAGGTCAGTCCGACGACTGCGCCCGCAGCGAGGTCCACCCCGCCGCTCGGCATCTCCCCCGCACGCAGCTTGGGGCCGGGGAGGTCGGCGAGAACGGCGACGACGCGGCCCGCCCGCTCGGCCGCGGAGCGCACCGCCGCGATCCGGGCGCGGTGCTCGTCGAGGGTTCCGTGGCTCAGGTTCAGCCGCACCACGTCGACGCCCGCGGCGACGAGCTCGTCGGGACAGCCGCCTCGGTCGGTAGCCGGTCCGAGGGTGGCCACGATCTTCGTGCGACGGTTCACACCTGCTTATCTAGTCCCCCATGGAGCTGCTGCTGGTACGCCACGCGCTGCCCGTGCGCCGCGAGTTGGAGAGCGGTGTCGCCGACCCGGAGCTCTCCGCGGCCGGCCGCCAGCAGGCAGAGCACCTCGCCGACTACCTCGCCGCCGAGCGGCTTCACGCGATCTACGCCAGCCCGCTGCAGCGGGCCCGGCAGACCGCAGAACCGATCGCGCTCTCCCAGGAGCTCAGCGTCGTGATCGAGGACGCAGTCGCCGAGTGGGACCGCAACTCGAACGAGTACGTCCCGGTGGAGGAGCTGAAGGCCGAGAACGACCCGCGCTGGCACGCGCTGCTCAACGGGGAGTGGCCGGTCGACGACGAGAGTCCCGACATCTTCGTCCGACGCTGTGTCGACGCCATCGAGCGCCTCGTCGATGCCCACCCGTCGCAGAAGATCGCCGTCGTCTGCCACGGCGGCGTGATCAACGCTTACCTCGCCCACGTCCTCGGCACGCCCAACTCGATGGGCTTCTTCTACCCGAACTACACCTCGATCCACCGGGTGGCCGCGGCGGGCAGCGGTCAGCGCTCGATCGTGACGGTCAACGAGACCGCGCACCTGCGCGGCACCGGGCTGCCGACGGGTCTCCACCAGTGACCTCCGTCGACGCGCTTGCCGGCTTCCTCGATGCCTCCCCGTCGCCGTGGCACGCCGTCTCCTCCGCGGCAGCCATGCTCGACGCCGAGGGCTACATCGCCGTCGACGAGGCGGCGGCCCCGTGGACGAGCGTGCCGCGCGGCTACGTGATCCGCGGCGGCGCTCTCGTCGCGTGGTGTGGGGACGGTTCGATCCCGGGCTCGTTCCGCATCGTCGGAGCGCACACCGACTCGCCCGGGCTGCGTGTGAAGCCGCTGCCCGACACGGGCAGGCTCGGCTGGCGCCAGCTCGGCGTCGAGGTGTACGGGGGCGCACTCACCAACTCCTGGCTCGACCGCGATCTCGGAGTCGCCGGACGCCTCGTCGAGCGCAACGGGACGGCGCGCCTCGTCCGTGTCGACGAACCGGTGGCCCGTGTTCCCCAGCTCGCGATCCACCTCGACCGCGACGTCGGCGAAAGAGGGCTGAAGCTCGACCGCCAGGCTCACCTCACCCCGGTGTGGGGCACCGGCAAGTTCGCTCCCGGTGAGTTCGCCGAGTGGATCGCCGCGATGGCGTCCCTCGAAAGGGGGGCACTGGCGGCCTGGGAGCTCTGCCTCTACGACATCACACCGGCAGCGGTGCTCGGCGCCGACCGCACGCTCTTCGCGAGCGGGCGCCTCGACAACCTGGTGTCCTGCTGGGCGGCGACCACGGCGCTTCGCTCCTGCGCTCAGCTCGACGATGGAACGTGGCGAGTCGTCGCGCTGTTCGACCACGAAGAGGTCGGCTCGCAGAGCTCCGTCGGCGCCAGCGGGCCGCTGCTCGAGACCGTGCTCGAACGGCTCGTGCTCGCCGCGGGCGGCGGCCGCGAGCACCTGCACCGCGCGTTCGCGGCCAGCACCTGCATCTCGGCCGACAACGCCCACGCCGTGCACCCCAACTACCCCGAACGCCACGAGCCCGACCATTGTCCTCTCGTCAACCACGGTCCGGCGCTGAAGCTGAACAGCAACCAGCGCTACGCGACCTCGGCCGAGACCGCGGCGGTCTTCCAGCGCGCATGTGAGGCGGCGGGGGTCCCGTGGCAGGTGTTCGTGAGCCGCAACAACATGCCCTGCGGCTCGACCATCGGCCCGCTCAGCGCGACGAGGCTCGGCATCGCCACGGTCGACGTCGGGGTGCCCCAGCTCTCCATGCACTCGGCACGTGAGCTCTGCGGCGCAGACGACCCCCTGCACCTGCAGGCGGCCCTCGCCGCGTACTACGCCGGCGCCTGAGAGCGCCCCTTCCCCCAAGTTTCTCGGTCGGATTTGTGACACATAGCGCGACTCATCCGACCGAGAACGGGGGGCGTTGTCAGCCGACCCGGGCTTGGGCGGCGTCGAACAGGCGCTGCATCTCGGCGTGGAGCTCAGCCGACAGCTCCTTCACCGCCTCGCGCGGCGCGCGCCCGCTGCCGTCGACCCGGGGGTGGATCGGCGCGCCGATGATCATGTGCACCTTGCGGGGATAGACGAACTTGGCGCCCTTCGGCATCGCTCGCTCGCTGCCGCCGATCCCGACGGGCACGATCGGCACGTTGGCCTTGCAAGCGGCATATGCGGCGCCGTTGAACAGCGGTTGCACGATCGGGCCGCACTTCCGCTCGCCCTCGGCGAACAGCACCAGCGGCTCGCCCGCCCGGAGCACCTCGATGCAGCGCATGAGCGCTTCGCGGTCGGCCTTGCCGCGGCTCACCGGGAAGGCCCCGAGCGCAGACAGCATCCAGCCAAAACGCGGCCTGTGCCAGAGCGTGTCCTTGCCCATGTAGCGCATCCGCCGGCGAGTGGCCGAGGCCACGATGGGCGTGTCGACGTACGAACGGTGCACCGGCGCGAGCACGAACGCACCCGACGTCGGCACGTGCTCGCGGCCCTCCACGGACTGGCGCAGGTACAACCTGCAGAACGTGACGACGAGGAAGCGCATGAACTGGTAGAACGCCCGGCTCGCGGGGCCCGAGCCGGCGAGGAACGTGTCGACCCCGGTCACTGCGGCCCCCCTTCCCCGAGGGAGGCGAGCTGGCGCTCTCGGCGCCGCACGAGCGTCACGAGCTCGTCGACGACATCGTCGATCCCGCGGTCGCTCGTGTCGACGACGACGGATCCGTCGGCTTCGACGAGCGGGCTGTCGACCCGGGTCGAGTCCAACCGGTCGCGCTCCGCGATCGCGCGCTCGATCTCGTCGACATCGCCGCCGGCCTCGGCCACGCGGCGCAGGGCGCGCACCCTCGGGCTAGCGGTGAGGTACACCTTCAGCACCGCGTCGGGAAACACCACCGAGCCGATGTCTCGGCCTTCGATCACACCACCGCGGCGCTCCTCGCCCCAGGCCCGCTGGCGGCGACGCAGCTCATGGCGAACGGCCGGGTTCGCGGCGACGGTGCTGACGAGCGCGGTGACTTCGGGCGATCGGATCGCGGCGGTGGCGTCGACGCCGTCGACCCGCACCCCGCGCTCGTCGAGCTCCAGCGTGAGATCGCGAGCGAGACGAGCGACGGCCTCCTCGGCGTCGACCGGCACCCGCCGCTCCAGCGCGCCGAACGTCACGGCTCGGTACATCGCTCCGGTGTCGAGGTATTCGAGCCCCAGCCGATCGGCCAGAAAGCGCGCCACGGTGGACTTGCCGGCGCCGGCCGGGCCGTCGATGGCGACGACGCGCAGCAGCCGCTGCCCGGGCGCGCCGGGCCTGGTCGTGGACGCGCTCACCACGAGGTTCCCTGAGGCTGCCCCTCGTCGAAGCCGGCCGCGCTCTGCACGCCGACGACAGCACGCTCCTGGAACTCGGGGATGGTCGAGGCGCCCGCGTACGTGCATGCGCTGCGCACCCCGGCGACGATCTGGTCGAGGATGTCCTCCACGCCGGGGCGGTCGGGATCGAGGTACATCCGCGAGGTGCTGATCCCCTCCTCGAACAGCTCCTTGCGCGCTCGCTCGAACAGCGATTCCGAACGGGTGCGCACCTTGACCGCGCGGTTCGACGCCATTCCGAAGCTCTCCTTGTAGAGGCGCCCCTCGGTGTCGCGCAGCGTGTCTGCGGCCGACTCGTAGGTTCCGGCGAGCCACGACCCGAACATCACGTTCGACGCTCCGGCGGCGAGTGCGAGCGCCACGTCGCGGGGATGGCGCACGCCGCCGTCGGCCCACACGTGGCATCCGTGGCGGCGGGCCTCGGCGGCGCACTCGAGCACGGCCGAGAACTGCGGGCGACCGACGCCGGTCATCATCCGCGTCGTGCACATCGCCCCCGGGCCGACCCCCACCTTCACCACGTCGGCACCGGCCTCGATGAGCTGGCGCGTGCCCTCCTCGGTGACGACGTTGCCGGCGACGATCGGCTGGTCGGGCACCAACCTGCGCACCTCGGCGATGGTGCGCAGCATGCGCGTCTGGTGACCGTGGGCGGTGTCGATGACGAGGACGTCGACGCCAAGAGCAGCGAGCTCCTTCGCCCGCGTGGCCGGTTCGCCGTTGATGCCGACCGCCGCCGAGGTGAGCAACTGACCAGCCGCGTTCAGCGCCGGGCGGTAGATCGCGGAGCGCAGCGCCCCCCGACGTGTCATGCAGCCGAGCAGCCGCCCGTCGGCGCCGACGACGGGTGCGGCGTTGATCCGCTTGTGGGAGAGCAGTTCGTAGATGTGCTCGAGGTCAGTTCCCTCGGCGACGGTCACCAGGTCGGTGCGCATCACGGTGTGGAGCTGGGCGAAGCGGTCGAAGCCGGCAGCGTCGGCGTCGGTGAACACACCGAGGGGACGCTCGTCGTCGTCCACCACGACGACGATCCCGTGCGCACGTTTGTGGATCAGGCTCAAGGCGTCGCCCACCGTGTGGTGGGGCCCGAGCGTGATCGGCGTGTCGTAGATCGGGTGGCGGCTCTTCATCCAGCCGACGACGCTCTCGATCACGTCGAGGGGGATGTCCTGGGGCAGCACGGTCAGCCCGCCGCGACGGGCGACCGTCTCGGCCATCCGGCGTCCTGCCACGGCGGTCATGTTGGCGACGACGACCGGGATCGTCGTACCGAGCCCGTCCGGGGTGACGAGGTCGACGACCAGGCGTGACGGAACGTCGGAGATGCTCGGCACCATGAAGGCGTCGCTGTACGTGAGCTCGTACGGAGGGGCGGTGTCGTTCAAGAAGCGCATCGGGTCGGCCTCGGCGGGGGGTTGGCCCGGTTGAGGCCGCCCCAGGCTAATGGCGGCCCGGGTGCCGGTGCACCGACCGTGCGCTCGGTGAGCAGATCCCCCTGCAGGTAGCTTCACGCAGATGGCCCACCCGGTTGTCCTCGTGCACGGATGGGGTGGCTCGTTCGCCGAGACGTGGCAGCGCAGCGGGTTCACCGAACTGCTCGCCGATGCCGGGCGGGAGGTGATCGGCATCGACCTGCTCGGTCATGGCACGGCACCCAAGCCCCACGACACTGACGCCTACGCCGATCTGACCTTACGCATCGAAGACGCGCTGCCACCGGGGCAGGTCGATGCCGTCGGCTTCTCTCTCGGTGCGATCACCCTGCTCCGCCTGGCCTGCCGGGCACCCGAGAGGTTCCACCGGCTGGTGCTCGCCGGCATCGGGCGCAACCTGTTCGAGCCGGAGGAGGAAGGCCACGCCCGCATCGTCGCCGCCCTCGAAGGCCGCGGTGACCCGACCGACAACATCGCCCGCATGTTCGTCCAGTACGCCGACCAGCCGGGCAACGACAAGACCGCATTGACGCTCGTGATGAAACGGCCTCCTGCACCGCCGTTCACCGACGAGCTGCTTTCCGGGGTGACCTGCCCGGTGCTCGTCGCCATCGGCGATCGCGACTTCGCCGGGCCCGGTGACCCCCTCGCGGACCGCCTTCCGGAGGCGACGTTGAAGGTGCTGCGCGGGGTCGATCACTTCGCCACTCCGGAGTCGTTCGCGTTCATCGACGCCGCGCTCGAGTTCCTGGACGCCGTCCCGGCGTGAGCCGCGCATCGCGCGAGGGCCGACCGGCGGGAGCCATCGGCTCGGACGTCGACCACGCCCTCGCAGTGCTGCGCGGCGGGGGCCTCGTCGCGATCCCGACCGAGACGGTCTACGGCCTGGCCGCCGATGCCGAGCAAGCCGACGCCGTGCGCCGGATCTTCGCCGTCAAGGACCGCCCACCCGACCATCCGCTGATCGTCCACGTCCAGTCGCTGGCCGCGGCCCGCACGTGGACCACCCAGCCATTGCCCGCCGCAGCCGAGCAGCTTGCCCGAGCGTGCTGGCCGGGGCCGCTCACCGTGCTCGTCCCCCGCGGAGCTCGGGTGATCGACCAGGTCACGGGGGGCCGGGACACCGTCGGCCTGCGCGTACCTGCTCACCCGCTTACCGCCGAACTGCTCGAGCGCTTCGGGGGCGGGTTGGCCGCCCCGAGCGCGAACCGCTTCGGCCGGGTCAGCCCGACGACTGCCGAGCACGTGCTGGGCGACCTCGGCGACGACGTCGACTACGTGCTCGACGGCGGGCCATGCCCCGTCGGCGTCGAGTCGACGATCGTCGACTGCACCGTCACCCCGCCCCAGGTGCTGCGCCCCGGCGGGATCCCGACGGAGGACATCTCGCGCCTGCTCGGCGAGAGCGACGGACTCGGCCGGGTGAGTGGCGGACGGCGCGCCCCCGGGATGCTCGAGTCGCACTACGCCCCCCGTTGCCGGGTGGTGCTGGCCGAGTCCAGCGAGGCCGCGACCGCCCTCGCTGCCGCTGAGCGCATCGCCGCACGTGAGGTCGGTGTGCTCGATCCCGGGCCGGAAGACCTCGTCGCCTATGCACAGGGGCTCTACCGCTGGCTACGTGAGGCCGACGACGCCGGCGTGGCGGTGCTCGTCGCCGTGCTGCCACCGCCGGAGGGGCTCGGCCATGCCGTGCGCGACAGGCTGCAGAAGGCCGCCGCTCACCGCTAGAGGCGGTTGAGCTGTTCCACCCACAGGTCGCGCACCGCTTCCACATCGGGCGCCGCGCCGCCCGGCACCGCCGCCACCGTCAGGGTGATCGTGCTCGCCCCGGCGTCGGGTACGAGCTCCAGCCTGCACCAGCACGCGGTCGGCTCGTCCAGGTGCACCTCAAGCAGGTACGGCGGCTCGTCCACCAGCACCTCACCCATCCACGACGTCACCACCAGCAGAGCCTCGAACGCCTCGGCAGGCAGCGCCTCGATCACGAACGACGGCATGTCGGAAATGGCCCGGCCAGCGGCTGGGAAGCCGGGTTCAGCGGCGTCTTCCCGCACGACCTCGGGAGACGGCTCGGTGTGCAACAGCGCGGCCGCAGCCTCGAAAGCGGCGTTGACCGCACGCATCCGGTTCCCGTCGCCGCCGAGGTCCGGATGGGTTTCGCGGGCGATGCGCCGCCTGGCGACGCGAAGATCTTCGAGCGTCGCCTGCGGCGTCAGGCCGAGCACGGCGAACGGGTCATCGCCCACGGAACACGGGTGCTCGCTTCTCCATGAACGCCGCGACGCCCTCGCCGAAGTCGTCGGTGCGGAACAACGGCAGGAGCTGGAGGAACACGTGGTGCACGTTCTGCTCGAAGGTCTCGGTCTCCGCGGCGCGCATCATCCGCTTGATCGCTCGTACCGCGAGCGGCGCGTTGGCGGCGATCTCGCCAGCCAGCGCACCGGCGCGCTCGGCGAGCTCGGCCGCGGGCACGACGTGGTTGACGAGACCCAGCTCGTGCGCCTCGGTGGCGCTCAGCGTCCGCCCGGTGAAGGCGATCTCGGCCGCTCGGGCGTATCCGACGATGCGGGGCAGGAGCCACGTACCGCCGCTCTCGGGAAGGATGCCGCGCTTCGCGAAACCCGGGTTGAGCTTGGCCGTGTCGGCGGCCACCCGGATGTCGCAGCCGAGCGCGACGTCGAGTCCGTACCCTGCGGCTCCGCCGTTCAAGGCGCACACGGTGGGCGTGTCGAGGTTGTGCAGCACCACCGGTGGCGCCGTGCGCAGGTCGAGCTCGCCGGCGGCGTTGTCGAGCCCGCCGAGGCCCCCGAGCGTGCCCTTCGGGGCCGACATCTGCGACCCGAGGTCGAGGCCGGCGCAGAACGCCCGGCCGGCGCCGGTCAGCACGATGCAGCGCACCTCACGGTCGGCGTCGGCCTGCAACAGGCGCGCCGACAGGTCTTCGAGCATGGCCGCTGAGATGGTGTTCATCCGCTGCGGCGCATTGAGCGTGATCGTGGCAACGTGCTCGTCGACCGCGTACAGCACCTCGTCCGTCGGGGCAGTCATGACCGGGCACCGTAGCGGTTGCTCCTGCCAGCGAGTCGACCCTGCGGGGCGAGGCCGAGGCAGGAATGCCTAGCAATGACGGTGGGGCTCCACTACCGTCGCGCGCCAACACACATCACGGGTGGTCCTGGATCGCCCGTATCTCCTAGGGGGAGAACCAACAACATGCAGAAGACCCGCGCACGGCGCCTTGGTGCCCTGCTCGCCGGACTCGTACTCGTAGGCGCTGCCTGCGGTGGCGACGACGGCGGCGCAGACAGCACCGATGCACCGTCAACTGACGCCCCGTCCACCGACGCGCCGTCAACCGACGCCCCGTCCACCGACGCGCCGTCCACGGACGCCCCGTCCACCGATGCTCCGTCGGGCGGCGGCGAGCTGGAAGGCATGCGGGGCACGACACCAAAGGGTGCCGATGTCAGCGAGGAGTGGATCGCCGCGGTCAACGATGCCTGGGTGGCAAAGGGCAACGCGGCGCTGGTCGACTTCAACTACGCCGGCGAGTCCTACGACGCGGTGATCACCATCGCGCTCGCGGCCGCGGTAGCCGGCACCGACGGCAGCGCTCTCGGCAACGAGATCGTCGGCGTCACCCGGGACGGCGAGAAGTGCACCACGTTCGCCGATTGCATGGCGATCGTCGAAGCCGACGGCGACGTCGACTACGACGGCATCTCCGGCCCGCTCGACTTCAACGGCAACGGCGAGCCCCTCGCGGGCAGCTACGCGGTGCTCGAGTTCGGCGCCGACAACCGCCTCGACGACAGCCTCACCGAGATCCGCACGATCGAAGCCCCCGAGGCGATGGTCGTCGACCCGGTGCCGGTGGCCGTCGAGCGTGAAGGCGACGGCGTGCTGATGATCGGTTCGCTGCTGCCCGAGACGGGCAGCCTTGCGTTCCTCGGCCCACCCGAGTTCGCTGGCGTCGAGTTCGCCATCGACGAGATCAACGCTGCTGGCGGCGTGCTCGGCGCCGACGTCGAGTACTCCCAGGGTGACTCGGGCGACACGTCGACCGACATCGCGAGCGTCACCTCCGACCGCCTGATCGGCGAGGGTGTCGACGCAATCGTGGGCGCCGCTTCCTCGAGCGTCACGCTGACCGTGATCGACAAGATCACCGAGGCGGGTGTGGCCATGTTCAGCCCGGCCAACACCAGCCCCGCGCTGACCGACTACGACGACAACGGCCTGTACTTCCGCTCGGCTCCGCCCGACGGCCTGCAGGGCGCCATCGTCTCCAACCTGATCCAGGAAGACGGCAACGCGTCCGTCTACATCCTCAACCTGGACGACGCGTACGGCAACGGCATCGCCGGTGTGATCGAAGGCCTGCTCACCGACGCCGGCGTTGAGGTGCGCGGTGTGAAGGCCTACGACCCGACGGCGGCAAGCTTCGACGCCGAGGTGGCCGAGGTCGTCGCCGCCGATCCTGACGCGGTCGTGCTGGTCAGCTTCGACGAAGGCAGCCGCATCCTGCGCACGATGGTGGAGCAGGGTGTCGGTCCGCAGACGAAGAACCTGTACGGCACCGACGGCAACATGGGCAACGCGCTCGGCGAGAACTTCGACGCCGGCAACTGAGCCCACAAGACAATCAGTTCAACTTTGGAAAGGGGGCCCCGGGAAACCGGGGCCCCCTTTTCGCGTGCCCGCCCCCAATCCCCAAACCGCAAACCGCAGCTTGCGCGCCAATGTGTCAACCAAGCTGCGGCAGGAGCAGGTTCATTGACAGATTGGCGCGCAAGCTGCGCGCGGCGGTGGCCAGTGCTGGGGTCAGCCGCCGGTCGCGCGAGCGAGGGTGCCGAGGTACAGCTCGATCACGTTCGGGTCCGCGAGCAGTTCGCGCCCGGTGCCGGTGTAGGCGTTGCGGCCCTGGTCGAGGACGTACCCGCGATGCACCACCTGCAGGCAGCGCCGCGCGTTCTGCTCGACCATCAAGATCGCGACTCCGGTGGCATTGATCGCCCGGCACTGCACGAACACCTCGTCCTGCAGGATCGGCGACAGCCCGGCGGAGGGCTCGTCGAGCAGCAGCACGGAGGGCTTCATCATGAGGGCGCGCCCCATCGCCACCATCTGGCGCTCGCCGCCGGACAGCGCGCTGGCCTTCTGGCCGGCCCGCTCCAGCAGGCGGGGGAACAACGCGGTGACGTACTCGAACCGCTCGGCGAACAGCGAGCGCTTCAGGAAGCAGCCCATCTCCAGGTTCTCGCGCACGGTGAGGCTGGGGAAGACGTTCTTCGTCTGGGGTACGTAGCCGACGCCCATCGACACCAGCTCGTGGGCCTTGCGCCCGGTGATGTCGGCGTCGTGCAGCCTGACCGTCCCGGAGCGGATCGTGCACTGGCCGAGGACTGCCTTCAAGAGCGTCGACTTCCCGGCGCCGTTCGGCCCGATGATCCCGACGAACTCGCCCTCTTCGACGACCAGGTTGCAGCCGTTCAAGATGTTGACCTCGGGGATGTACCCGGCGACGAGCTCGGTTGCTTCGAGCACCGGCGCCTTCGCCGACACGGTGGGCTCGGTCATGTCGGATCCTCCAGCAGCGACTTGCCCTGATGGGTTCCGAGGTAGGCGTCGATCACCGCGGGGTTGGCCGAGATCTGGTCGGGTGTGCCTTCGGCGATCACCATGCCCTCGGCCATCACGATCACCCAGTCGGAGACGTCGTGGACCATGTCCATGTCGTGCTCCACGAACAGCACGGTCATCCCCTCGTCGCGCAAGCCGCGGATGTGGTCGTTGAGGCTCTGCTTCAGCGCCGGGTTGACCCCCGCCATCGGCTCGTCGAGCATCACCAGGCGGGGCTCGGTCATCAGCGCCCGCGCCATCTCGAGCAGCTTGCGCTGCCCGCCCGAGAGCGCTCCGGCGTATTCGTCACGCATGTGGTCGAGCTTGAAGCGGGTGAGCAGATCGAGGGCCCGACCCTCGATCTCGGCCTCCTGCGCACGCCACCGTGGCGGGAACATCCCGTTCCACCACTTCTCGCCCCGTTGACCCGTCGCCCCGAGCTTCATGTTCTCGATCACCGGCAACTTGGTGAGGCTCTTCGTCAGCTGGAACGTGCGCACCATGCCCAAGCTCGCGGTGCGGTGCGGGGCGACCCCGATCATCTCCCGGCCGTCGAACACCCACCTGCCGTTGTCGGGCTCGTCGAAGCCGGTGAGCAGGTTGAAGAACGTGGTCTTGCCCGCGCCGTTCGGCCCGATCAGGGCAGTGATCGACCCGCGCTGCACCTCGGCATGGTCGACGTCGACGGCGACGATGCCGCCGAACGTGCGCCGCACGCCGTCGGCGACGAGGATCGGATCGGGCTTGCGCGCCCCCGGGATCGGCTCCACCCCCGCCAGCGCTTCGCGCGCCGCCGTCGCGATCGGTCCGAACGTCCGCTCAGCGCCCATCGAAGGCCATCTCCTTGCGGTTGCCGAAGAGCCCCTGTGGTCGGTACACCATCAGCAATATCAGCAGCAATCCGATCAACGCGAAGTTCACCTGCCCGACCTGGGTCGAGGCGATGAGCGTGAAGTCGCCGATGCGGATCGGGCCGTTGCGGGTCCACTCCCGCAACACGCTGTCGACGAACACGAAGATGCCCCAGAACAGCATCGGGCCGACGATCGAACCGGCCACACGGGCGACCCCGCCGAGCACCAGCGCGGTCAGCACGTAGAACGTGACGTCGCGGCTGTAGTTGTCCGGCTGCACCGACCCCCGGTCGAGCGAGAAGATCATGCCGGAGAAGGTGGCGATGACGCCGCCGAGGATCAGAGCCTGCATCTTGTAGCTGTAGACGTTCTTGCCGAGGCTGCGCACGGCGTCCTCGTCCTCGCGGATCGCCTTCAGTACCCGCCCCCAGGGGCTCTTCATCAAGAAGTAGACGAGGGTGCCGAACAGGGCAACGAGAGCCCAGCCGACGACCATCGCCCACAGCTGACGACCGGTGAACGTGAACCACCAGAACCCGTACTCCTCGGCCTGCACCAGCCCGAGGTCGGTGCCGATGTCGCGGAACTGGCCGGAGAACTCGTTGATCCCGTCCGAGCCGCCGAAGAAGTGCTTGAACCGCACCGAGCGCACGATGAGCCGCAAGATCTCGGCGGCCGCGATGGTGACGATCGCCAGGTAGTCCGCGCGCAGGCGCAACGTGGGCAGGCCCATCAGCAGGCCGAGGATCAGCGCATACCCGATGCCGATCGGGATCCCCCACCAGAACGAGATGTCGAAGTAGTGCGCCGTCATGCCAAGGCCGTAGGCGCCGGCGGCCATGAACGCGGCCTGGCCGAAGTTGAGCAGGCCGGCGTAGCCGAACTGCACGTTCAACCCGATCGCGGCGATGGCGAAGTACACCGCGTTGATGCCGATGAACGACTTCACCGTGTTCTCGAGGATCGCCGACCAGTTCATCGTCCTCTCATCCCACTCGTTGTGCCTTGCCGAGGAGCCCCTGCGGGCGGAACAGCAGCACGAGGATCAGGATCAGCAGCGCCGGCGCGTTCTTCAGCTCGGTCGGCACCACGAGCGTCGAAACCTCGACGAAGACCCCGACGACGATCCCGCCGGCGAGCGCCCCGAAGGCGTTCCCCAGGCCACCGAGGGTGATCGCGGCGAACATCAGGAACAGCAGCCTGCCACCCATCTCGAACCCGACCTGTTCGTCCATCCCGCGGAAGACACCGCCGAGCGCGGCGAGTGCCCCGCCGGCGATCCACACGATGCGGATCACCTTCTGCGTGTCGATGCCGGTGGCCGAGGCGAGGTCGGGGTTGTCGGACACAGCACGCGTGGCCTTGCCGAGCTGTGTGTACTGGAGCGAGAGCGCCACCCCCACCAGGACGGCCAGCGACAGCAGCGTGACGACGAGGTCGCGCGGGGTGATCGTGATCGGCCCGAGCTCGATGCCTTCTTGCAGCGAGTACTCGCGCAGCGGTCGGGTACGGCCGCCGAACTGGAACAAGAACATGTTGCGCAGCAGGATCGACAACCCGACCGTGATCACCATCTGCGAGATCAACCCGATGCCGCGCCGCCGCAAGCGGGCGAAGAGCCCGGCGTTGAGCGCCCACCCGAACACACCACCGGCGACCGTCGCCAAGAGCGCAGCGATCACCAGATGGAACCGACCGTCACTGTCGACGAGGGGCAAGAAGCCGAGGAACCCGAGGAACCCGATGCCGGTGACGTTGAACAGGAACGCCATCATCCCGCCGAAGGTGACCATCTCCCCGTGGGCGAAGTTGGTGAGCCCAGTGGTGCCGAAGATCAACGACAGGCCGACCGCGCACATCGCGATCACCAGGCCGAGGCGGATGCCGTCGGCGAGACGCTGCGCGACACGCTCGAAGCCGCTTTCGTCTCCCGTCTGGGACTCGCCGGTGAAGAAGTTGACGATTCGCCTCGCCGTCGTGAACGACCCCTCGCTGACCGCCTGCTCGGCCGCCGAGTTCGGCGCGATCGTGATGCCGTCGGGCAGCGTCGATTCGTCGAGGCGCACCGTGTAGTCCGCTCGTGCCGGAACCGGAACGTCGGCGACGCCTTCGTCGTCGGTGACCGCCGAGCCGATCTCTGCGCCTTCGGCGTCGACGACCGTGATCGTGACCCCGGCGACGGGCTGATTGTCGGTTCCCCCGCTCTCGTCGCGCTGTTGATCGCGCACGATCGCGCGGATGGCGACTTCCTCGTCGTCCTGCGCCCTCGCAGGGGCGGCGCCGAAACCGAGAGCGAGGGCACCGAACGCGGCCAGAAGCGCCGTCGGGAACACGACGAGCACGAGCCAGGCTCGCCCTAGCTTTCGCTGGCCCAAAGTCTCCCCCCGAGGCATCCACGGGCACTGGTGGCCCGCGGCGTGCTATTCCACTCTGTCGTGTCGGTAGACGTCAACTACAGAATGCCCAGCGCCAAGTCGCGGCCCGCGCTGGCCGTCCTCTTGGCAGCGGTGCTCTGGGGGACGACCGGCACCGCGCAAGCGCTCGGCCCGGACGCGACGAGCGCGTTCGGGGTCGGCGCGCTGCGGCTGCTGGTCGGTGCGGTGTCGCTCGTCGTCACCGCGCTCCTGAGCGGGGCGACGGCCCATCAGCCCTGGCGCCGCTGCCTCCGCCCGCTGCTGGCAGGCGGTCTGGCCGTCGCCGCCTATCAGCTCATGTTCTTCGTCAGCACCAGGCGTGCAGGGGTGGCGGTGGCGACGGTGGTCACGATCGGCAGCGCACCGGTGTTCAGCGCGCTCGTCGCCATCGCCCGCGGCCGCGGGTTGGCCGCGCCCGCCGCGGCGGCCACGGCGGTGACGATCGCGGGCGTCGCCCTGCTCGGACTGTCCGGCACGGAGGGGTCCGACGCAGCCGGAGCCGCCAGATGGGGGATCGTCGCCGCGCTGCTCGCCGGTGCCGGCTACGCCGCCTACGCGGAGCTCGGGCGCGAGGCGATGGACCGCGGCATGCACTCGACGACGGCGATGGCCGGGCTGTTCACGGTCGGGGCGGCCGCTGCCGCGTTCGTGTTGCCGTGGCAGCCCCTCGGCTGGGTGGCGTCCGCATCGGGCCTGGTGATGCTCGTCCACCTGGGCGTGGTCACGCTCGCCGTGGCCTATGTGTCGTTCGGATGGGGGCTCCACCGCCTCCCGGTGCCGACGGTGGTCACGCTGACTCTCGCCGAGCCTCTCGTGGCGGCACTGCTGGCCGTGGTCGTGCTCGACGAGCGGCTCTCTGCCGCCGGCTGGGCGGGGGTCGGTGTGGTGGTGCTCGGCCTGGCGCTCACGGGCCGCGCCGCCCGCGCACCGGACACCGGTTCCGGCGCCTCGACTGATTACGGTCGACCGCCGTGAGCGAACCCCGCCCGGAACCGATCCACACCAGAGTCAGCGAACTGCTCGGTGTCGACTACCCGATCGTGCAGGCACCGATGGGCTGGATCGCGCGCGCGCAGCTCGCCGCTGCCGTGTCCGAGGCGGGCGCGCTCGGCATCATCGAGACGTCGTCGGGCGAGCTCGACGCGGTGCGCGCCGAGATCCTCGCGATGCGCGAGCGCACCGATCGCCCGTTCGGCGTCAACATCGCCCAGCTGTTCGTGCGCGACCCGGCGATCGTCGACTTCGTCGTCGAGCAGGGCGTGCGCTTCGTCACCACGTCGGCGGGCGACCCGACGCGCTACACGGCCAAGCTGAAAGACGCCGGGCTCACCGTCTTCCACGTGGTGCCGACCCTCGCCGCGGCAATGAAGGCCGTCGCCGCGGGTGTCGACGGGCTCGTCGTCGAGGGAGGAGAGGGCGGCGGGTTCAAGAACCCGCGCGACGTCTCGACGATGGTGCTGCTGCCCCTCGTCACCTCCCGTGTGGACGTGCCGGTGATCGCGGCCGGCGGGATCTGTGACGGCGTCTCGATGGCAGCCGCCTTCGCTCTCGGCGCGGAGGGCGTGCAGATGGGCACGCGGATGGTGTCGGCGGCCGAGTCGCCGGTGCACGACAACTGGAAGCGGGCCATCGTCGACGCAGCCGAGACCGACACGGTCTTCCTCAACCGCTTCTCCCGGCCCGGTCTGCGCGCGCTGCGCACCGAGCGCTCCAGCCGCCTGGAGCGTGACGAGCACGTCGACCTGAGCGAGTTCGGCAACGTCGCCGACCTGTACTTCGGCGGCGACATGGAGGCCGCGATCGCCCTCGCCGGCCAGGTGGCGGGGCGCATCGACTCGGTCCGCCCCGTCGCGGACATCCTCTACGACACGGTGAGGGAGTTCCGCTGCGTCGCGGCCTCCCTGGCCGCGTTCGCCTGACCGGGCTCCTGGCTCGGCGCCAGCGCCTTCCGGGTGGCGAGGACCAGCCACACCGCGGCGAGGAACACCGCCGTCGCCAGCGCGACGTGGATGGCGACGAGCGCCGCGGGCACGTCGTTGAAGTACTGCGTGTAGCCGACGGCTCCCTGCACGACGGCGAGGACGAGGAACGTCTCGAGCGGCTGGGCCAACACGGCGCGGTCGGTGCGGGACCGCCGGAGCAGCCACCAGCCGAGCACGACTGCCGCGGCGACGGCGGCCAACACCGCACCTGCGTGGATCCGGGCGACGTTCGAAATGTCGAACCCGAACCGGCGGGCCTCCTCGTCGCCGGCGTGGGGTCCCGTCCCGGTGACGACGGTGCCGCTCAGCACGGCGAGCGTGGTGAGAGCGGCCACGAGCCACACCAGACGGGTCGTGACGGGGCCGACCGCAGCCAGCCGGCGGGCGCCGTCGGGCTCGCCGGCCCGCTTGACGAGTACCAGGGCATTGGCGACGAGGATCATCGACAGCAGGAAGTGGCCCTGGTTCGCCGCCGGATGCAGATCGGTCAGCACCACGATCCCGCCGAGCACGATCTGGCCGACCACGCCGGCAACCAGGCCGAGCGACAGCCGCACGAGGTCACTCCGGCGAGGAACGCGCCAGATCGAGCCCAGCACCGCGAACGCCACGGCGATTGCGACCACACCGGTGAACAACCTGTTCAGCTGCTCGATCGCCCCGTGGCCGGTGGAGACGTCGATGATCCGCTCTTCGTTGCAGGCCGGCCAGTCGGTGCAACCGAGTCCGGACCCGGTGAGGCGCACCAGCGCCCCGGTGACCACGATCACGCACAGCATGACGAGCGCGACCACGGCGGTGCGCTGGTATCCGGCAGGGGTGACGCGACGCGGCGACATCGGGTTCGAGCGTAGGACCGCCGCGTCGGCGGCTCCCAGTCGCGTCGCCCGGTGGGGCTACCGTCGGTCGTCGTGCTGAGCTCTTTCGACGACTTCCCCATCCATCAGGGCACCTTGCCGGTCGCACACACTGCGACCGCGGACCTGAACCACTACGACCGCTACTTCTTCAACGGCTACACGACCGACGCCTCGCTCTACTTCGCGCTGGCGATGGGCCTCTATCCGAACCGCCACGTGGCCGACGCGTCGTTCAGCGTGGTGCGCGGTGGCACGGAGCAGGTCAACGTGCACGCTTCTCGCCGCGCGCCCGACGACCGTCGTGACGCGAACGAGGTCGGCCCGATGAGGGTGGTCGTGGTGGAGCCGTTGCAGACGCTCCAGCTCCTCGTCGACGCTCCCGAGCATGGGCTGCGCGCCGACCTGACGTTTCGCGCCAGGAGCACGCCGATCCAGGAGCCGCACTTCCTCCAGCAGGTCGGTGTGCGGGTGCTGTTCGACTACACGCGCCTCACCCAGTTCGGCACGTGGGAGGGCTGGGTCGAGGTGGACGGCGAGCGCACCGAGTGCGCCAGCTCCTCCACCTGGGGCTCTCGCGACCGGTCCTGGGGCATCCGGCCCGTGGGCGAGCGCAGTCCCACCGGCGCCCCGCTCGGCGACCCGCAGTTCTACTGGCTGTGGGCACCGATCTCCTTCGAGCGCTACAGCACCCACTTCGACGTGAACGAGTACGTCGACGGCCGGCGCTGGCACGAGACGGGGTTCGTGGCTCCCCTCGACACGCCGGCCGAGGCGATGCGCGCGATCGACTACCGCATCGAGTGGGAGCCCGGCACCCGCTACGCCCGGTCGTTCGAGATCGACCTCGTGCCGTGGGACGGCCCGGCGCGCACGGTCGTTCTCGAACCGCTCTACAACTTCATGATGAAGGGCCTCGGCTACACGCACCCGGAGTGGGGGCACGGAGTGTGGAAGGGCGAGCTCGCCGTGGGCGGCGACCGCTTCACGCTGCCGGTCGACGATCCCTGCGCGCTGGACCACACCCACATCCAGGCCGTCTGCCGCGCCCGCTGCGGCGACGACGAGGGCATCGGCATCCTGGAGCAGTTCGTGATCGGTGCACACGATCCGACGGGGCTGACCGGGCTGCTCGACGGCGCCCCGGGGGCGAAGCAGTAGCTCTGCCTGCTCACGTGTGGCGCACGGTCATCCCCCCGTCGACCACGATCGTTGCCCCCGTGACGAAGCTCGCCGACGGCAGGCAGAGGGCGAGGGTCATGTGCGCGACCTCCTCCGGGTCGCCGTACCGGCGCAGCGGCACCTTGCGCCTGGCATAGGTCTCCTTCGCCTCGTCAGGGATGCCCGCGGTCATCGCGGTGGAGATCGGCCCGGGACAGATCGCGTTGACGGTGACCCCGAACCGGCCGAGCTCCACCGCCAGGCTGCGCGTCAGCCCGGTGACACCGGCCTTGGAGGCCGAGTACGCGGCGATCCCGCCCGTGGCCACGATCGCCTCTGTCGAGGCGATGTTCACCACCCGTCCCCCGCCGTCGGCGGCGCGCAGGTGCTGCAGGGCGGCACGCACCAAGCGCACGTGGGCGCCGAGGTTGACCGTGAGCGTGCGTTCCCAGCCGGCCTCGAACTCGTCGTCGGGCGAGAACACCGAGGTCACCGCGGACACGCCGGCGTTGTTAACAACGATGTCGATCCCGCCGAGGCGTTCCACGACGTCGACGACGAGCTGTTGGATCGCCTCCCGGTCGGCGACGTCGACCACGAAGCCCTCCGCGGCGCCGATGCCGTGGGCCGCGCGCACCTCGTCGACCACCTGCAGCACCCGCTCGGCGTCGACGTCGACGACCGCGACCTGCGCGCCCTCGTCGGCGAACAGATGAGCCGTCGCCCGGCCCATCCCGCTGCCGGCGCCGGTGACCAGCGCTCGCTTGCCCGCGATCGACCTGGACAGCCTCGTAAGGCGAGCCATCAGTGAGCCTTCCTTCCTGGTCGCGCCGAGTGGCACCGGATCGGAAGAGACGGTAGGTGATCAGTCACCGGCGCCGCGACGTTCGAGATGCGCACAGCGGTGGCTAGCGTGCGGCAACGGTGAAGAAGCCGACCGTCGAAGAGCGCCGCACCGAGATCCTCGACATCACCCGTGAGGTACTGATCGAGCGCGGCTTCGCCCACACGCGCATCTCCGACGTCGCCTCGAGGCTCGGCGTGTCGACGAGTCTGATCCACTACCACTTCGACTCCAAGGACGAACTGCTCGCCGAGGCCTTCCGCCACGCCGCATCTCTCGACCTGGCCGAGATGGAGGCCGAGATCGAGGCCGCACCCTCCGCGATCGGCAAGCTCGACGCGCTCATCCAGCAGTCGGTGCCGGAGGGCAGCGACGACGTCGAGTGGATGCTCTGGATCGACGCGTGGGGCGAGGCGCTGCGCCATCCGGAGCTGAAGGCGATCAGCCAGGAGCTGGACCGCCAGTCGACCGAGCTCATCGAGCGGGTGATCGAGACCGGCCTGCGCTCGGGCGAGTTCCGCTGCGCCGATCCGCACGGCGCCGCCCTGAGGTTGACGTCGCTCATCGACGGGCTGGCGGTCCAGTTCGCCGCGCACGTCGACGTCGTCACGCGTGACCAGGTGATCGAGCACGTACGCGTTGCGGCGGCGGCGGAGATGGGGATCCGCGCCGCCGCGCTCGCCGATCCGGCCGGGCGCGGCGCCGTCGACACCAGTGCCGCGGCACCCACCACGTCGGAGGCGACGCCGCCCCCCAGCCCGGCCACCGAGCTCGCCATCCGGGCGCTGATCGACCGCTACGGCGACGCCGTACTACGGCGGGACGCCGAGGCGTTTGCCGCCACCTGGACCGACGACGCCCTGTGGGACCTCGGCCGCGGCGCCGTCGAGGGACGGCCCGCCGTGGTGAACGCGTTCGAGCGGGGCTTCTCCCGCTTCCGATGGGTGGTGCAGAGCGCGTCGACGGTGATCCTCGACGTCGACGAGGACGCCGGTACCGGCACCGGTCGGGTCACCATCGAGGAACGGTTCCAGCTCAACGACGGCACGCGTGGCCAGCTCGCCGCCGTCTACCACGACCGCTACCGGCGCACAGGCAGCGGATGGCGCTTCGCCGCGCGCCGGATGGAGCTGATCGACCGCTCTTAGCACTCGGTGACGGTGCGCAACAGGGACTTTCGACCGGGTTGACATCGACGCCCGACGGGCGCACCATCACGGCACAGATGCCGCTCGTGCGGCACCGGGCACACCCTTCGGGGGTGACCCTCTGGGAGTCCTGCCCCCGGCTTCGCCGGGGGCGGCTCCATCTTCGGGCCCGGGCGCGCCGAAGTGCGATATCTGGAGACAGACGGGTGTCCTGAGATATCGCACTTCCGGGCTGGCGGGCCAGCTACGACTCGGCCTCGACGCAGCCGAGCACCTGGTCGCGGAACTCGCCGGCCGCGTTGCCGTTGAACACCAGCGCGTTCTTGCTGACGACGTACTCGGCGTTGGTGCCGAGCATGTCGCTCAGGAACCCCTTCTCGGCCTCTGCCGCCGCCTCGCTCTCGAAGACGAAGACCACGACCGAGAAGCCAGCGGTGTCGGTCTCGTCCGCGGCGTTCACTCCGATCCCGCTGACACCCGACAGCAGCACCGCGCCGGGGGTCACCTGGAGCCCCGTGTCACGCAGGCACGATTCGACGGCAGCAGTCGTGAGCAGCTCCGCACCTGCCGGTGCGGTGCTCTCCGCCACCTCCGTCACCTCGGTCACCTCCGGTTCGGTGACCGCCACGCTCGTGTCGACCGTGCTCGTGGTGGGCGCGGTCGTCGTGTCGGGTGCGCCGCCGGTGGTCTGGGACTCGACCGTGCCCTCGGCGGTTGGTGGCGTCGAGACGCCGTCGTCGCCGCCACAGGCTCCGAGCAGCAGCGAAAGCGCGGCGATGACCGGTGACAACCAGCTCCTCCGCATTGCTACCTCCTCTCACCAGTCCTCCATGATGAGTGACGCGCCCGGCGCCACCGGGTGCAAGAGGACAAGGTTGGGAAGTGCGGCCCGCCCGCGGAGACGTCAGGGGCGGATCTCGTAGAACGCGTTCACCGCGTGGTCCACGTCGAGCTTGCGGAAGCGGGTGAAGCCGGCCTCGCGGGCCATCTCCTCGGCCCGGCGCATGGACAACCCGAGCGTGCCGAGACCCGCCCCGCCGGGCTCGCTCAGTGCCGAGGACATGCACGACAGCACGCTGATCCCGTACATCAACGAGGCCATCGGGTTCTTGGACGCGTTCTCCGCGAAGGTGTCCTGGGCCTTGATGTCGACGAGCAGCCAGGTGCCGTCGGGGGTGATCGCCTGGCGGATCGCGTGCATCATCCCCTGCGGGTCGGTCATGTCGTGGATGCAGTCGAAGGTGGTGATCAAGTCGACGGAGTGGTTCGAGGGCAGCGGATCCTGGCGGGGATCGTGGAAGTGCGCGTTCGTGCCGGCGGCCCCGGCCTCTTCCCGCTTCTGCTCGGCCCGCCCGAGCGCGTACCGGGAGATGTCGTAGCCGTGGAACTGGCTGGCCGGGAACGCGCCGGCCATCAACAGCACCGCGCCGCCGGCACCGCACCCGACGTCCGCGACGTGCGCGCCCGCGGTGAGCTTGTCGACGACACCGTCGAGCGCCGGCAGCACCACCGGCAGCAGGAACGCCCGGTTCCAGGGCTCGAAGCTGCGCTCGATGCCGACCGCGCCCTCCGGGCCGTGGCTGTCGTAGTCGAGCCCGAGTCCGGTGCGAAAGCACTCCGGCATCTCGCCGAGGGCGGCCATCGTCTGGGGCAGGCGGTGGAACATGCCCATCCCGAACGCCGGGTGATCGGAGGTGGCGAGCACGGCCGCGGCCTCGGGCGAAAGCGTGAAGCGCTCCCCCGTCGGGTCGAGCTCCACCAGGGCAGCGGCGGCCTGGTTGTACGCCCACTCACGCACCCAGCGCTCGTCGAGACCAGCGCGCGCGGCGAGCTCGGTGGTGGTGAGCGGCCCCTCCGCGTCTTTCAACGCCTTGTAGAGGCCGAGTTGGTCGCCGAGATGGATCATCCCCGACGTCACCGCGCCTTCGAGCTTGGTGAACACCAGGAACGAGTACAGCTTCAGCTTGTCAGGATCGAGCTCCCCCATGGCGGCCCACCCTAGGCACTAGGCGATGTTGATGAAGATCTGCTTGGTCTCCAGGTATGCGTCGAGGGCGTACGGCCCGAGCTCGCGCCCGATGCCGCTCTGCTTGTAGCCGCCCCACAGCGCCTCGGTGGGCGCCGGCTGGCTGTCGTTCACCCACACCACGCCGGCGCGTACCGCCCGGGCGGTGCGCAGCGCCTTCTTCAAGTCGGTGGTCCAGATCGCGGCCGCGAGGCCGTACTCGGTGTCGTTGGCGAGGCGGACGACCTCGTCGACGTCGGTGAAGGGGATCACCGTGGCCACCGGGCCGAAGATCTCCTCACGGGCGATCCGCAGATCGTTCGAGGCGGCCTCGAAGACCACCGGCGGCACGAAGTAGCCGTGCTCCAGCGCGGGGTCGCTCGGGGGCCGTCCCTGGTATGCCACACGCGCGCCCTCTTCGCGACCGATGTCGATGTACGACTCCACCCGGTGCTGTTGCTCGCGCGAGACGAGCGGGCCCATCGTCGTGGCCGGGTCGAGCCCGCTGCCGAGACGCAGCTCGGCCGCGGCGTCGCTCATCGCCTGCAGGACGTCGTCGTAGATGGCGGCCTCGACGAAGATGCGACTGCCCGCCGAGCACACCTCGCCCTGGTTGCCGAACACGCCGGCGGCCGAACCGGGAACCGCAGCCGCGAGATCTGCATCTGCGAAGACGATGTTCGGGCTCTTGCCGCCGAGCTCGAGCGTCACCCGCTTCAGCTGGTCGGCGCACGTCCTCATGATCAACTTGCCGATGTCCTTGGAGCCGGTGAACGAGATCTTGTCGACCATCGGGTGCACGAGGAGCGGCCCTCCCGCATCTGGGCCGAACCCGGTCACGACGTTCAGCGCGCCTGCCGGCAACCCGGCCGCTTCGGCGATCGCGGCGAGGCGCAGCGCGGTGAGCGGCGTCTGCTCGGCGGGCTTCAGCACGACTGTGCAGCCTGTGGCGAGCGCGGGCGCCACCTTCTGCGTCGCCATCAGCATCGGGTAGTTCCACGGCACGATCAGCCCGCACACCCCGACCGGCTCCTTGACGACGAGGCTCATCGCGTCGGGCCCCACCGGCGGGATGTCGCCGGTGATCTTCGTCGCCCAGCCCGCGTAGTAGTCGAGCTGGAACGCGACCTCTTCGATGTCGGCCCGCGCGTCGGCGATCGGCTTGCCGCAGTCACGCACCTCTAGCACCGCGAGCTCCTCGAGCTGATCGCGCACGAGCGCGGCCATCGCGTGGAGGATCCGGGCCCTCTCCCGCTCGGGCACCGCGTTGGACCAGGTGCCGTCGTCGAACGCGCGCCGTGCCGCCCGCACCGCGCGATCGACGTCGGCCGAGTCGGCCGCGGGCACCGTCGCGAGCTCCTCGCCCGTGGCGGGGTCGTGGGTCTCGAACACCTCGCCCTCGATGCCTTGCACCCAGCGACCGTCGACGTACATCCCGAGCGCGTCAGCCATGAGCGGACGCTAGCAACGGTTCATCTGGTGCGGTCGGTGACCGTGAGGTGCTCCAGGTCGCTCAGCCTGCTCAGGCTGAACGTGTGCCCGTCGCCGAGCTGCAGCGACTCGACGCGCGAGATCGAGCCATGGCCGAGGACGAAGCGCTCCCACTCCCACGGCGTCGGATCGAGGCCGAGCAGGTGACAGATGGTGACGCTGTTGGTACCCGCATGGGCGACGAGAGCGATGCGACGATCGGGAGCGTCGCATCTCCCACACCGGCAGCTCGTGCGAAGCTCTGCGCACGCCACGCTCGGCGAGGAAGGCCCGTGCGCCGGTGTGGATCCGCTGGACGAAGTCGCGTACCGGCTCGCCGCCTTCCAGGCCGAGCCAGCGCTGCTCGGCGGGACGGGCGCGGTCTTCGCGATAAGCCGCTTCGGCCTTGTCGCGAGGCGTGCCGTGCCAGATCGGGTTGCGGATCTCCTCCAGCCACGGGTCGACCACCTCGGCCCGGGCAAGAGCCTCCAACAGGGGGCGCGCGGTCTCGCGCGCCCGGACGAGAGGCGAGACGAGGACATCGTCGAACTGCTCGCCGGCGAGGGCTTCAGCCATCTGCTCGGCCTGGCGCCGGCCCCGCTCGGTGAGCGGGGGATTGTCGACGTTCCAGCCGTCACGGACCCACTCCGGCTCGCCGTGTCGGATGAGGACGATCTCCACGCCGCACGATGGTACGGCCAGTACGATGCCGCCGTGGCTGGCGGCCTCGACGAATCGACGGGCCAGGTGCTGCGTCCACCCGCCTGGCACCCGGATCCGCTCCGGCGCTGCGAGCTGCGCTACCACAACGGCCGGGCGTGGACCGCCGACGTCGCCGCCGAGGGCAAGCGCTACGTCGACCCGCTGGGCATCGGCGCGACCACCCCAAGCGCGGCGTTCTCTGCGGCCGGGGCGACCCGCCCGCTGGTCAGGCGCACGAGCGGGCTCGCGATCACCTCGTTGGTGCTCGGGCTCTGCGGCGTGGTGCTCGCCTGGCTGCCGTTCCTGTTCGTGCTCGGCGCGGTGGCGGGGGTGGGCGCCGTCGTCTTCGGTGTCGTCGCCCGGCGTCACACGCGCCCGGACGTGCCCCCTCCCGCAGGCCGTACGGGCCGGGGCATGGCCAACGCCGGGCTGATCCTCGGCCCGCTCGCTCTCGGCCTGGCGGTGGTCGGATTATGGATGACCACCGAACTGCTCGAGCTCGTCGACCCCGGCGAGTACACCGTCGAAGGGGGCGAGTGCGCCGCCGACGGCTCCTTCGCCACCCTGGAGGGCACCATCCGCAACGACGGTTTCCGCACGCGCTCGTACCTCGTCACCGTCGGGTTCGAGTCGACGGGCTCAGCCAGGACCCGCACCCGCGACACGGTCACCGTACGCGACGTCGCCGCGGGCGAGACCGAGCGCTGGACCGCCCGCACCCGCTGGCGCGACGACGAGGTGTCGTGCACGATCGTCGACGTCGGCGGTTCGCTGGCGGCTTTCGGGTCCGGCTGAGGCCGTACTTGCGGGACTCACACCTCGGGGTGCACCGGCAGGTCGGCGTGGCCGGCATGCGCGCTGATCCCACCGTCGACCGCCAGGGTGACCCCGGTGATGAACGATGCCGCGGGGCTGGCCAGGAACCAGATCGCCTCGGCCAGCTCGTGGGGCTGACCCCAGCGCTGCATCGGGATCCGCCGCGCCATCGCCGCGTGCACCTCGGGCAGGTCGTGTAGCGGCTTTGTCATCCCGGTCTCGACGGGCCCGGGGGCGACGGCGTTCACGCGGATGCCCTGCATCGCGTAGTCGAGCGCCGCCGCGCGCACCAGGTTGACGACCGCGGCCTTCGACGCGTTGTACGCCCAGTTGCCCGGGTCGGCCCGCAAGGCGGAGGTAGACGCCGTGGCGACGATCGCCCCTCCCCCCGAGGACCGCATCGCCGGGGCGGAGCAGGCGATGCCGAGGGCCACGCCGCGCACGTTCACCGCGAGCACCTCGTCGAAGCGCTCCATCGCCCCTGCGGCTTCGAAGGCAGGCGAACCGACCACCCCGGCGTTCAGCACGGCCACGTCGAGTCGCTGCCAGCGATCCATCGCCGCGGCGACCATCTCCCGGTTCGTCGCTGACCGCGCGACGTCACCGGTCACGGCGACGACGTCGTTGCGACCCGAGCACCAGCGCAGCCCGTCGGCGTCCACGTCGACCGCGATCACGTTGCACCCGCGCGACGCGAACAGCTCGGCCGTCGCCTTCCCGATGCCGCTCGCCGCTCCGGTGATCACCGCCACTCGAGCTTCGCTCACGGCAGCACCCTATGCGCAGCAGTCGACCGGCTCAGTCGGCGGCCGTCGTCGAGGCCACCCACGCGTCGTACATGCGGGAGTAGGTCCCGCCTGCTCCGACGAGGTCGGCGTGGGCGCCGTCTTCCACCAGGCGGCCGTGGTCGAACACGAGCACGCGATGGGCGCGGGCGGCGGTGGAGAGCCGGTGGGCGATGGCGATCGTCGTACGGCCGAGGGAGAGGTTCGACAGCGCCCGCGCCAGGCGCACCTCGGTCAGCGCGTCGACCGACGACGTCGCCTCGTCGAGCACCAGCACGTCGGGATCCACGAGCGAGGCCCGTACGAGGGCGACGAGCTGGCGCTCGCCTGCCGAGAGCTGAGAGCCGCGCGGCCCGACGCGGGTCTCCAGCCCGTCGGGCAGAGAGGCCAGCCAGTCGGCAAGACCGATCCCGGCGACCGCCTTCTGCAGGTCGGCCGGCGAAAGGGTGGGCTGGGCGAACGCCAGGTTGGCGCCGATCGTGTCGTCGAACAGGAACGGTTCCTGGGGCACCACCACCAGCCGCCGGCGCAGCTCGGCGTTGTCGACACGGTGCAGCGGCACCCCGCCGAGGCGGATCGAACCGGCCGTCGGGTCCGCGAAGCGGGCGATCAGGCGCCCGAGGGTGGTCTTGCCCGAGCCGGTCTCCCCGACGATCGCCACCTGTGAGCCGGCAACGAGCGAAGCGGAGACGTCGACGAGCGCGGGCGGCTCCTCGTCGTCACCGCGCTGGCGATAGGCGAACGTGACGTGGTCGATGGTCACGTCGAGGCGACCCGCGGGCAGATGCAGCGGATCCTCCGGGGGAGGCGGCCCGACGGGGATCTCCAGGATCCCGAGCACCCGCCGCAGGCCGGCGACGGCTGTCTGGGTCTGGTCGAGCACCTCGGTAAGCTCGGCGATCGGCTCCAAGAAGCGATACGTGAGGAACACGAAGCCGATCAGGGCGCCGGCGGTCAGACCGCTCCCTGGGCCGCGCCACACGCCGACGCCGATCACCGCGGCCACGGTCAGCACGCCGAACACCTCCCCGGAGGGGAACAGGAAGGCCGCGATCGTCCCGGCCTTGATCTGGGAGTCGCTGCGTTGCCGGGCGGCGACACGCGTGCGCTCCGAGTAGGAGGACGCGGCGCCGTACGCGTGCAGTGTCTCGGTGCCCGTCACCAGCTCACCCACCGACGCGAGCAGCTCGGCGTTGGTCGAGCGCGCCTCTTCGTACGCGGCCACCAGGTGGGCCTGCACGCGTCGCAACACGTAAGCGAGGGGCGCCGAGACGACCAACGCGACCACGGCCAGGATCCAGTCGTAGGAGAGCATCACCGCGGCGACGACGGCCATCAGCGTGCCGTCGAGCAGAATGGCCAGCCCGCCCCACGCGAAGAACTGCGCGAGTGTCTCGACGTCGGAGGTGACCCGCGCGACGAGCGCTCCCCGCCGCTCGTCGTTGTGGTCCTCCAGGCTCATCCGGTGGATGTGCTCGAACAGCCGCACACGCAGCCCGTAGAGCGCATGCTCCGCGCTGCGCCCGAGCCGGTTCACCGCCGTCCGCTGGGCGATGGTGGCGACGACTATCGCCACCGCCCCGATCACCGCCAGCCGCACGACCTCGTCGACGTCTACCTGGCCCGCCGCCAGGCCGCGGTCGATCACCTGCTGGACGAGGATCGGCACCGTCACCCGGCCGCCGGCACCGACCACCGCGAGCGCCAGCGTTATGCCGAACCCTCGCCGCAGGGCAGGGGCCGCCTGCACTCCCCGCCCGATCGTCGACACCGCTCCCCAGCGCGTGTACGCCTCGGTCATCCGGCCACCTCGTCCGGCGATGGTTCTTCGTCGAGCTCGGCGCGGTCGTGCTCGAAGGCGGCCATCAGCTCGGTGTACTCGGGAACCTCGGCCAGCAGCTGGGTATGGGTACCGTTGGCCCGGACGGTGCCGTCGACGAGGAACAGCACGGTGTCGGAGAGCGCGATCGTCGACGGCCGGGAGGCCACGGCGAGCACCGTTGTTCCGGCCAGTTCCTCACGCAGGTTCGCGAGCACCTTGGCCTCGGTCGCGGGGTCGAGCGCCGAGGTCGTGTCGTCGAGCAGCAGCACCGCCGGCTGGCGTACCAGGGCACGGGCGAGCGCGATCCGCTGGCGTTGACCGCCCGACAGCCCGACGCCCCGTTCGCCGAGCACGGTGTCGAGGCCGCGCGGCAGCTCGCGGACGAAGGCGGCCTCGGCCAGATCGAGCGCGGCGAGCACCTGTTCGTCGCTGTAGGAACCGCCGAGCGTCACGTTCGCGCGCACGGTGTCGGCCAGCAGGAACGGTTCCTGGAAGACGATCGCCCGGCCACCGGCAGGCAGCCCGATGCGGCCCGCGGCCGTCGGGATCAGCCCGGCCGTTGCCTGGAGAAGGGTGGTCTTGCCGGCACCGGTGTGGCCGACGACGGCCACCGTGCGACCCGCGGGCAGGGTCGCCGACACGCCGCGCAGCACGTCACGATCGGCTTCGTACCGGGCGACGACGCCGTCGAGCACCACCGGCGCTCCCTCCTCCGCGATGTCGAGTTCGGCGGCCGGGTCGGGAACGAGCGGATCGTCGAGGGTCGCGCGCACCCTGTCCCACCCGGCCTGGCTGTGGGGCAGCTCGCTCAGGGCGTAACCGATGAGCCGCAGCGGCCACACGAGCAACGTGAACAGGTAGACGAAGCTGGTCACCTCACCGATGGTCATGTCGCCCGAGCGCACCCGGTAGGCGCCGCCGACGACGAGCATGATGTTGACGATGCTCGGCAGGCCGTCGAGCAGGGACTCGAACACGCTGCGCAACGCCACCGCCTCGATCCGGGCCTGGCGCAGCCTGGACGCGATCACCGCGAGGCGCTCCGTCTCCCGATGCTCGGCACCGAACGCCTTCACCACCGTCACGCCTTCGAAGCTCTCGTGCACCGCGGAGGAGAGCGAACCGAGCTCTCGCTGCGCGGCATCGAAGTACTGGTCGACCCGGCGCTGGTAGACCACGTTCAGACCGACGAGCACGGGGAACACGCACGTCGCGGCGAGCCCGAGCGGTGGGTCGACGGCGATCAGCCAGCCGGACGAGACGAACACCATCAGCACCACGCTGCTCGCGAACGGCATCGGCGCGAGCACAGCGGTGGCAGCCTCCACGTCGACACCGGCGCGAGCGACGAGGTCGCCGGTGGACTGCCGTCGGTGCCACGGCACCGGCTGCGCGACGAGCCGATCGACGACGTCACCGGACAGGGATTCGGCGACGCGCCAGACGGTGCGTCCCGCCCATGTGCGGCGCACGATCACCCCCGCGGCGCGGATGAACCCGATCGCCACGATGCCGCCGAGGCCGGCGAGCACCGTCGCCCTCGCCACCTCGCCGCTTTCGAACCGGGGCAGGATCACGTGGTCGGTGACCCACTGGAGCATCACCGACGACGCCACGGTGCACAGCGCGAACACGGCCGCACCGGCCACGGCGGTGAGGAACAGCCGGGGGTGATAGCTGAGCAGCGAGCGCAGCAGGGCCCAGCCTTCGCGCAGCCGCGACGGCGCGACACCAGGGCTTTCGACGGGCTCGGCCAAGGCGAGTCGTTCTACCAGCGCCTAGCCTGAAGACGTGGATCAGTTGAATCTCGGACTGCTCGTGCTGCGCCTGACGCTCGGCCTCTTCGTCGCCATGCACGGGTACAACAAGGTGTTCGGTCCCGGCGGGCTGGCGGGCACGACGCGGTGGTTCGGCGGCATCGGCATGCGCTGGCCCCATTGGCAGGCACGCCTCGCGGCAACGACCGAGATCGGCGCCGGACTGATGATGGCTGCCGGCCTGCTCACGCCTCTCGCCGCGGCAGGTCTGATCGGATTGATGCTCGTCGCCCTGGTCGTCGAGCACTGGAAGGTCGGCTTCTTCGTCTTCCGCCCCGGTCAGGGCTGGGAGTACGTGGGCATGATCGCTCTCGCCGCGTTCGCGGTGGGGACGATGGGCGCCGGCGAGTGGTCGCTCGACGAGGTCCTCGATTGGCACTACGACGGCTGGTGGGGCGCGATCGTGGCCGGTGGGCTCGGTGTGGGGAGCGCGTTGGTGCAACTGGCCGTCAGCTACCGGCCCCCGGCGAAGGCGCCGGCCGCCTGACGATGGGTTCACCGCGCCGGCGCTACCTCACCGTGTTGCTCACCCTCGTATCGGTGAGCATCGCCGCGTTCTGGGTGTGGGCCTTGTTCTTCGCCCCGCGGAGCAACGTCGCGAAGCTCGACGACACCGCCTGGGCCGAGCGCGCCGAGCAGATCTGCCAGCAGGCGAACACCGAACGCGCGGCACTGGTCGACACCCGCCGCATCGACGACGCCGGGCCGGACGCACTTGCCGAGCGGGCCGCGATCGTCGACCGGGCGACCGCAATCGTCGAGCAGATGTTGGACGACGTGGTCGCCGCGACGCCGACCGGCACCGACGACGCAGCCCTCCTCTCCCGCTGGGAGGAGTACTACCGGACGCTCATCGACAACCGCCGCGCTTATACCGACGTACTGCGCTCCGGGGAGAACCCGCCGTTTCGCGAAGGGGCACTCGACGGTGTGCCGATCAGCGAGTTCATCAACGACTTCACCATCGCGAACCGGATGAAGTCCTGCGCCGCACCCGCCGACCTCGCCGTCTGAAGCTGCAGCGTCGTCAGGGACGGATCCAGCCACTGCCCTCGACGTAGCGGCGCACGACCTTTGCCGGCGATCCGACGGCCACCGAGTAGCTGGGGATCACTCCGGTGACGACGCTGTTCGCGCCGATCACGACGTGTTCACCGATGTGGCTGCCGGGGAGCACCACGCTGCCGTGACCGAGCCAGGAGCCGCTGCCAATGTGCACCTCCTGCTCGGGCATCGACTGCTTGCTGATCGGCAGCGAGACGTCCTCGTAGCCGTGGTTCTGGTCGGTGATGTACACGTGGTGGCCCGTCCACACGTCGTCACCGATGACGATCTGGAAGTGGCCGACGACACCGCTGCCCTTGCCGATCAGGCACCGGTCGCCGATGGTCACCACCGGATCACGCACGCAGCGCTGACCGGGTGCCATACCCGCCGACAGCGTGGCCTGCGGCCCGATGATCGTGAACGCTCCGATGCGGATGTAGTGCTCGTTGAAGATCGTGTTGGGAGGGAAGCAGACGATGCTCCCCTCACCGAAGCCGCCGAAGCGCTTGCCGCGGCGGGTCAGCGGGCCGATCGCGCCGAGCTCGGTGGCCAAACCCCACGCGCGGTGCACAACCTCGCCGGCCGCGCGGCGTGCCGCGTCGACGGCGCGGATGCGCGCCGTGTCGGGTCGGGGCGGGCGTGACAACACGCCTGCGCACGTTAGATGGCACAGTGGGCGCGATGGCATCCCGGGAGGGCACCGGCTACCTCACCGACGTGCCCGGCGTCAGCGTCGGGCACCACCAACGCTGCGGGCGTGGCTGGCGCACGGGTACGACGGTGGTGCTGACGCCCGACGGCGCGACCGGCGGGGTCGACGTGAGAGGCGGCGGCCCAGGCACCCGCGAGACAGACCTGTTGCGCCCGGAGAACCTCGTCCAGCACGTCGACGGGATCTGCCTGAGCGGGGGCAGCGCGTACGGCCTGGCCGCGGCCGACGGCGTCGTCGCCCACCTCGCGACTGCCGGGATCGGCTTCTCCGTCGGGCCCGACCCGGCGTGGGTGGTGCCGATCGTGCCCGCGGCGGTGATCTTCGACCTCGGCCGCGGCGGTCGCTTCGACGCCCGACCGGACGCGACGTTCGGCCTGCGGGCCGCCCGCCGCGCGAGCCGCGGTCCCGAGCGCGTCGGCGCCGTCGGTGCCGGCACTGGTGCCGTGGCCGGGAAGCTCCAGGGTGGAGTCGGTTCGGCGAGCGCCACGTTGGCGGACGGCACCGTCGTCGCCGCGCTGGCCGTCGTCAACGCCGCGGGCGCGGTGATCGACCCCGACTCGGGTCTGCCGTGGGCGGCCGGCGGCCTCGGCCTGCGCCGGCCCACCCGCGCCGAACGGCGTGAGCTCAGCGATCACCTCGCCGCCGCCGGGCAGGCCGCTGCGGCACAGCTCAACACGACCATCGGCGTCGTGGCCACGTCGGCTCGGCTGACCAAGGCGGAGTGCACCAAGGTGGCCGCTGTCGCCCACGACGGCCTCGCCCGCGCCATCCGCCCGGCCCACTCCCTGCACGACGGGGACACGGTCTTCGCTCTTGCCACCGGGCACGGCGAGCTGACCGTGCCCGACACTGAGGCGGTGTACCGCTCCGGGAAGGGACGGCCGGCGCTCGTCGACGAGGTTCTGGCCGCGGGAGCCGACGTGTTCGAGCGGGCCTGTGCGCTGGCCGTGGTGACGGCTAGACGTTTGCCGGGCGGCCCACCCGCTTACGCGGATCTCTGCCCGAGCGCACTCGCGCCATGGCTCGCCAGGCGGTGAGCCGCGGGCATGCGGGCGACGCCGGCCCGAGTTGTCAGAATGCATGCCGGATGCAGGTCTTCGAGACACCGGGGTCGATGCGCGAGTGGTCAGATGGCCGCCGCAGATCGGGTGACAGGGTGGCGTTCGTGCCGACGATGGGTGCGCTGCACGCCGGCCACCGCCACCTGATCGAGACCGCGCATGGCCACGGCGACGTCGTCGTCGTCTCGGTCTTCGTGAACCGCCTGCAGTTCAACGTCGGCGCCGACTTCGACGCCTACCCGCGTCCGCTGGACGCCGACCTCGACGCCTGCCGCGCCGCCGGCGTCCATGCCGTATACGCGCCGACGGCTGCGGCGATGTACCCACCCGGGTTCCAGACCCATGTCGAGCCCGGCCCCCTGGCCGAGGCGCTGGAGGGAGCCGGCCGGCCGGGTCACTTCCGCGGCGTGACCACGGTGGTGACCAAGCTGTTCAACGCCGTGCGACCCCACGTCGCGCTGTTCGGGCAGAAGGACTTCCAGCAGCTCGTCGTCATCGAGCGGATGGTCCGTGATCTCGACCTGGGGATCGAGATCGTCGCGGTCCCGACGGTGCGTGAGGCCGACGGCCTGGCCCTCTCCAGCCGCAACGCGCGCCTCGACGCCGCGGCGCGTGCTGCCGCCGTGTGCGTGCCCCGCTCGCTCGACGCGCTGCAGGCGGCGTTCGACAGCGGTGAGCGGCGAGCCGACAGGCTGGAAGCCGCCGCGGCCGCGGTCGTCGGCGCCGAGCCGCTCGCGCGCCTCGAGTACGTGAGCGTCGCCGATGTCGAGACGCTGCAGCCGGTGTCCCAGGTCGAGCGGGCGTCGGTGGCCGCCACCGCGGTGTGGTTCGGCGAGGTCCGCCTGATCGACAACCTGCTGCTGGATCCCTGACCGTGGAAGGCTCCGCAGCGCTGTCGTTCTGGCACGACAGCGCTGCTCCCCCGGGCCCTCGTCGCGGCGCGCTGCCCGGCGACCGCGAGGCAGACGTGGTGATCGTCGGCGCCGGCTACACCGGTCTGTGGACCGCGCACTCGCTGCTCCGGCTGGATCCGAGCCTGCGCGTGATCGTGCTCGAGCGCGAGGTCGCGGGCTTCGGGGCGAGCGGCCGCAACGGCGGCTGGTGTTCGGCGATCATGCCGACGAGCCTCGACGCTTTCGCCCGGAGCCACGGCCGCGACGCGGCGATGCGGATGCAGCGGGCGATGATCGACGCGGTCGACGAGGTCGGCCGCAGCGCAGCCGCCGAGGGCATCGACTGCCACTTCGCGAAGGGGGGCTGGGTGCAGCTCGCCCGCAACCCACCCCAGGCCGAGCGCGCTCGGGCCACCGTCGCCGAGCTTGAGCGGTTCGGGTTCGGTGCCGACGACATGCGCTGGCTGGAGCGAGCAGACGCGCAGGCGCACGTCGGCGCAGCCGGTGTGCTCGGCGCCTCCTTCACCCCGCACTGCGCCGCCCTGCACCCGGCTCGCCTGGCCCACGGGCTCGCCGCCGCGGTCGAGGCACGGGGCGCGACCATCCACGAAGGCACGGCGGTGGAGAGGATCGAATCCGGTCGCGTGCAGACCGCGCACGGCTCGGTGCGCGCGGAAGTCGTCGTACGGGCGACGGAGGGCTACACCCCCGGCATCCACGGCCACCGCCGTGACCTCATCCCGATCTACTCGTTGATCGTCGCGACCGCTCCTCTCGACGCCGGGGCGTGGGAGGCGATCGGCCTGCGCCGGCGCGAGGTGTTCAACGACGCCCGCTGGCAGGTGATCTACGGCCAGCGCAGCGCCGACGACAGGCTGGTCTTCGGCGGCCGCGGGGCTCCGTACCACTACGCCTCGGCGGTGAAGCCCGCATTCGACCGCGACGACCGGGTGCGGCGACTGCTCGCCGGCACCATCGCCACGCTCTTCCCCACGCTCGACGGTGTCGAGCTCAGCCATCACTGGGGTGGTCCGCTCGGCGTGCCCCGCGATTGGCACGCCTCGGTGTGCTTCGACCCGGCAACCGGGCTGGCTGCCGCCGGCGGGTACGTGGGCGACGGCGTGTCTACCGCCAACCTCGCCGGCCGCACCCTCGCCGACTTGATCCTCCGCAGGTCGAGCGAGCTCACGACTCTCCCCTGGGTCGGGCACCGCTCGCCGCGCTGGGAGCCCGAACCGCTGCGCTGGCTGGCGGTCAACGCTGCGGTCGGTCTGGCGCGAGGCATCGACCGTCACGAGGCGCGCACCGCCCGCCCGGCGCGTCTGCGCTCCGCCGTCCTCCGCCGCCTCACCGCCCACTGAGCGCCGCAAACCCGCTCCCCCCACGCGTTCTCGGTCGGATCTGTGACACATAGCGCGACTCATCCGACCGAGAACGCGGGGTTGTCAAGACATCTTGAGAAATCCGGGAGGGATCTTGAGAAGACCTGGAAACCAACCGATGACACCACCACGTTCCGCAGGGGCCCTGGCCGGGCGGCGGGCGCAGCGGACGGAGAGGTGTGCAGATGCGACAGCGGAGAAGGGGCGCCGAGCGTGCGCTTGCGGCGTTGCTCGGCGCGCTCGGCGTGGTCGGTGTGCTCGCCGTCGGCACGCCCGTCTCTGCCGAGACGCTCCCCCCGGCGATACCGCCGGCGGCCAAGTGGCTGGACGTCGTCAACTACTACCGGGCGATGGCCAACCTCCCTCCGGTCGGCGAGAACCCGACCTGGTCGAGCGCGGCCGCCAAGCACGCGTGCTACATGCTGCTGAACGACATCACCCACGACGAGATCCCGGGCCGCCCTGGATACACACCAGAGGGCGACGACGCCGGCGCAAAGAGCAACGTCGCCGTGAGCTCGGTGTACGGCGAGGCGGACCGTAGGCACGTCGAGCTGTGGATGACCGGACCGTTCCACGCCATCGGCATCCTGCGCCACAACCTGCGCTCGGTCGGCTTCGGCCGCTGCGACAACCAAGACACCCCCCGCTGGCGCTCGGGAGCCGCGCTGAACGTGATCAGCGGCGTCGACTGGAACGCGCCGCGACCGGGCCAGCCGATCCTGTGGCCGGGCAATGGCACCAGCACGAGCCTCTACCGCTTCGTCACGGAGAGCCCCGACCCGATGGGGATGTGCGGATGGAGCGGCGCGGCCGGACTGCCCGTGATCGCCATGCTTCCCGAAGCGACCGGCAGCGTCAGTGCCTCGATGAGCGGGCCGAGTGGTGCGCTGCAGATCTGCACGCTGCACGGCGGCAATGTGGCCGACGGCACCGCGCGCTCGATCCTGCAAGGCGACAACGCTGTCGTCGTCATGCCGCGGGAACCCCTGGCCAACGGCAGGCACACGGTGACCATCACCACCTCGTCACGCACGGTCACCTGGTCATTCATCGTCGATCCCAACGTCGCCAAGGGCATCAACGCCCCGACGGCACCCCCGCCGGCGACCTCGACGATGGGTGGCCCCGCCGACTTCTCCGTCGTGGAGCCGTTCCGGTTGGTCGACTCCCGCCAGGGCCAGGGCACCACACGCCTGCGGGCGAACGTCCCTGCGCGGCTCGCCGTGGCCGGCCGCGGCGGTGTGCCGCGCGGCGCGACGGCGGTGGCCGCGAACTTCACCGCCGCGTCCGCGTCGAGCGGCGGGTATCTGAGCGTCTACCCGTGCACGGCCCAGCCACCGAACGTGAGCACCGTCAACTTCGGGCCCGGCGAAGCTGTGCCCAACTTCGCGATCGTGCCGCTCAGCAGCTCGGGCGAGCTGTGCGTCGTGTCGAGCACCGCGGTCGAGCTGATCGTCGACGTCAGCGGCTTCGCCGGTCCGGGTGCGAACGGCGGGCTGACCGCGCGTTCACCGGTGCGCCTGTTCGACAGCCGCAGCCGCGTCGGCCTGACGGCCGGCAAGCTCCAGCCGGGCCGCGTGGTGGAGATCGACGTCGTGAACGCCGGTATCGGCGTACCGCGCAATGCGAAGGCGGTGTCGATCAACCTCACCGGTCTCGACGCGTCGGGCAGCGGCTTCGTGACGGCGTTCCCCTGCGGCACGGTGCCGAACATCTCCAACCTGAACCTCGGCATGTTCATGGTGCGAGCGAACCATGCGATCGTCCCCCTCAGCCCCCGCGGCACGATCTGTCTCTCCTCCAGCGTCGCGATGAACCTGATCGGTGACGTCACGGGATGGATCGACGACGGTGGGCTCTCCTTCACCCCGCTCACGCCGACGCGCATGGTCGACACTCGCAACAAGACCCAACCCGCGGTGAACGCAGGCACGAACGGATGGCCGGTCAGCACCGGTCAGGTACTGCGGATCCCCCTCGGCGGCATCCGCGGCGTGCCCACGGACGCGAAGGCGGTTTCGGTGAACATCACCTCGACAGGCCCGTGGGCCAACGGTTACGTGACGGCGTGGCCCTGCTCGTCGGGGCGGCCCGACGCGTCGGTGCTGAACCCCCTCGTCGGGCGCGACGTGGCCAACGGCGGCCAGCTGAGCATCGCCGCCGGCGGGCAGCTCTGCCTCTACACCTCGACCCCCACCCACCTGATCGTCGACATCAACGGGGTCTGGCGCTGACGCAGCTCACCGGTCTCACCGCGCTCATCGGGCTCACCGGCTGAGCTCGGGGTCGTGCTGCACCGCGCGTAGGCGCACGGTGAACACCGAGTCGCCCGAGACGATCCCACTTCGCGCGAATAGCCGCCCGTGCTGCCAGTTCGACAGGCCGAGCTCTGGCCGGCCGAGCGCGTACTGCCCGTCGACCCAGCGCGTGAAGCCGTCACCGACGAAGGGAGCCTCGACCGTGCTCCAGAACCGCGCCTGTTCGGCGTCGTCGGTGCTCACCAGCGAGGCGACGAAGCGCGGGCTGTAGCGGTTGCACAGCTCGGTCGCGGCATCGACGCCGTCGACCACGACGAGCGTCACCTCGGGAGTTCCCTCCCACTCCCACTCCGTCGCCAGCTCGGCCTCGCCGACGACGTCCGCGTGAGGCTCCTCGACCGGGCCCTCCGCGCGGTGGACGGTCACCACCCGCGCGAAGCGCTCCGCGGGGACGTGGTGCTCGGATCCAACGACGACGTGCAACCGTCCGGTAGAGCCCCGGCGCTCGCCGGCCTCGTCGAGCGCGGCGAGGAACACCGGCACCAGCTCGGGCGCTCGGGCCACCGGTATGCAGCAGACGTTCAGCGAGTTGCACACCTTGCGGTCGAGCGAATGCACGACGGCAGCCCTGAACCGAGCGGCATCGGCCTGCGCGCCCGCCACCAGCCAGGCGCCGCCCGTGCCGTGCAGGCTCACCGGGACGCCTGCCTGCCTGGCGACGGCTCCGAGCTGGGCCACGGCGGGTCCGCTCCCGCGCGCCACGGCGAGGCCGAGCCTGCGGTCGGAGAACAGCGCCCACCCGGCGCTGCGCGCCGCGGCGTCGACAAGCACCACGGCACCCGCGGGGAGCCCCGCCGCGGCCAAGGCCGGTGCGAGCGCGTGCTCCATGATCGCCCGGGCTGTTCCGAGGGCGTCACTGCCGATGCGAAACACGACGGTGTTGCCGCTGCGCAGCAGGCCGGTCGCGTCGGCGAACACGTTCGGGCGCCCCTCGAAGACGAACCCGACGACGCCGAGCGCGCTGCGCCGTGCCTCCACCCTCCAGCCGGCGTGGTCGACCGACTCGTCGAGCGTCCCCCGGCCGTCGGGCAAATCACGCCACATGTGCAACGCGTCGATCATCCCCGACCGCATCGACGCGCTGAGCACGAGCCTCGTGGTCGACCGTCCTCGTGCGGCGGCCTCGGCGACGTCGACCGCGTTCGCCGCCGCGATCGGGGCGAACGACGCTTCGGCGGCGAGCAGAGCGGCGAAGTGGTCGAAGCACGCGCTCACCTGGGCCGCCGAGACGTCGGCCATCGCGCCGAAGGCATCAAGGGCGCGCCCGACCGCGTCGGCGGCCAGCTGCTGTTCCCGCGCCGGTACGTGCAGCAGGTCGCCGGTCTCCTGCACCACCACCAGGTGATCACCGGGTTCGAACGCGGCGGCGAGTTCGGCGGGGACGAGAGCCACACGGTCGCCGCCGAACGGGATCGGCTGACCCGGCGCCAGCCGTTCGAGACGTGCCGGGGGGTGGTGTCCAGGTGGAGTGCCCATCGCCGTCCCAGTCTGGCGGCAGCCGCGTACCCTGGGCCACCGTGGACGACCGCTTCTACTTCCGCCAGCTGCTGTCCGGACGCGACTTCGCGGTCGGAGACCCGATCGCCGCCCAGATGGTCAACTTCGTCTACCTGATCGGTGACCGGGCGACCAGTCGTTGCCTGGTCGTCGATCCCGCCTACGCCGTCGACGAACTGGTCGGCATCGCCGGTGCGGACGGCATGCAGATCGAGGGAGTGCTCGCCACGCACTACCACCCGGACCACATCGGCGGTTCGATGATGGGCTTCACGATCGAGGGGGTGTCCCGCCTGCTCGAAGTCGCGAACGTGAAGGTGCACGTGCAAGACGACGAGGCGCCGTGGGTGCTGCGCACGACGGGTCTCTCCGAGACCGACCTGGTCCGCCACGCGCCCGGCGACGTCGTGTCCGTCGGCGCGCTCGAGGTCCACCTCGTGCACACGCCGGGGCACACGCCCGGCTCACAGTGCTTCTTCGTCGACGGGCGCCTGGTGTCCGGTGACACGTTGTTCCTCGACGGGTGCGGGCGCACCGACCTGCCCGGCAGCGATCCGGCACAGATGTACGACAGCCTCCAGCGCCTGGCGTCCATGCCCGACGACACGATCGTGTTCCCCGGCCACCGCTACTCGGTGCCCTCGAGCGGCACGATGTCTGCGGTCAAGGAGGCGAACTACGTCTACAAGCCGGCCACCCGGGAGGCGTGGATGCAGTGGTTCGGTGGCGCCGGTTAGTACCTCCCGGAGGGCACTAGGTGTCGATCACGAGGGACAGCGCGAGGCCGACGATCGCCACGTGGTAGGTGACCATGATCGCCGCCCCCATCCACCGCGACCTCCCGACGAACTTGCGCCAGCCGAGGATCGTGTCCGACGCGACGAAGGCGGCCGCGCCGACCGTCGCGGCGACGTTGCCGGTGGCCCACGCCACGACCGCCATCGCCGAGATGACGACGAGGTAGGCCCTCACGGGTAACCGCAAACCGGGATCCGTTCGATTCGCCGCGGCCACGATGCGCCACCCGAAGCGGGCATGGACCGGCACCAGCAGCGCAACGGCGACCAGAGCCAGCCACGGCTGCTCCAGGTCGAGCAGCACGAGCATCGGTACGAACGCGAGGTGCCCGAGCAAGAAGGCGCCGAGGCCGGCGAGAAAGCTGTTGACGGCCGGCAGCAGGGCCACGTCGCCGGCGAGGCACAGCACCAGCGCCACGACCCCGCAGGCCACCGCCGCGCCCGATGCGCCGGACGTGGCCGCGATCGCGATGGCCAGCACGGTGACGACGGGCTTGGTCCAGCGCTCGAGGGCGTCGTCGTCGGTCCAGCGCGACCACCAGTTGGCGGCGGCGACGGGCACGAGTGCCGCAAGGAGCCAGACGGTGGTCATCTAGGCGACCGCGGCCACGATCGCGCCGAGGGCGGCGACGGACAACAGCACCAGGACGAGGCCACGAAACCGCTCACCGTCGACGTGGCCGCGCAGCGAGATGCCGAGGCCGAGCCCGGCGAGCAGAGCAGGGATCGACAAGGCGACGGCGCGCAGGGTCTCTGCCTCGACCTCGCCGGCGATCGCGAACGCGCTCAGGCTGACGACCCCGCTGACCGCGAAGACGGTGTTGATCGTCGGTCGGAACACATGTGGCGACAAGTGCCGGGCCTGGAGCGCGAACACGAGTGGCGGCCCGTTGGTCGAGAGCGAGGTCGACAGCGCGCCGCTGATCGCCCCTGCGGTCCAGTCGAGCCGCGGTCCGGCGTGTCGCAGGTCGATGCGCCGCGCGAGCAGCACGACGACCACCAGCACGCAGACGCCGAGCAGCAGGCGCAGCACCCGCTCGTTCACCTGGGTGAAGACGAGCAGTCCGAAGGGCATCCCCGCGAAGGCGGCCAAGGTCATCCGCTTGGCGAGGACTCGTTCTGTGTCGCGGCGCCCGTTCCAGGCCTGGGCAGCGCTCGTGACGAGGCCGAGAGCTGTCGTCACGACGACGGCGAGGTGCGTGTCGAGCGCGGTGGACATGAGCGGCACCGCGAGCAGCGCGAACCCGAACCCGGCCACCATCTGGGTCGTCGCCGCGACGAGGACGGCCGCCAGGAGCACGGTGATCTCACCGGCCGACATGGCCGCCCGTCACCGGCTTCATCCGGTGAGCGCCCCGAGCGCGGCCGCGAACACCTCGGTGTGCCGGTCGACGTCGGCGGCAACGTGGTGGGGGGAGAAGAGCGCCATGTTGTGGAACGGGGTCAGCAGCACTCCCCTGTTCAGGGCCCACAGGTGCATGAACGCGTCGAGCTCGGCGTCGATCGCCGCGGCGGCTTCGGCGCCGTTGCGCGGCGGCGGGCAGAACCAGTACTCGGCCCGGCAGCCGAGCTGTTGCACGTGCCACGGCAGGCCGGCCGCTTCGTAGGCCTGGCGTACGCCGTCGGTCCATGCTTTGGCCAGGGGGATCATCACCGCGAAGTCCTGTGCCCGCAGCGTGGTCGACAACGTGGCCCGGATCGCCGCGAGCGCGAGTGCGTTCCCGGTGAGCGTGCCACCTACCCCCGAGACGTCTACGTCGTGGCCGTGCAGCACAGGGCCGAGCTGCTCGGCCACCGCCGCGCTCATCCCGTAGGCGGCGGCCGGCACGCCGCCCGCGATCGGCTTGCCGACCACGAACATGTCCGGCTCCAGCCCCCATGCCGCCGTCGCGCCGCCCGGCCCGGTGCAGATGGTGTGGGTCTCGTCGATGACGAGCAGCACCCCGTGGCGCCGGGTGAGCTCACGCACCCCCTCCAGGTAGCCGGGGGAAGGCAGCACGATGCCGATGTTGGTCAGCGCGGGCTCCATCAGCAGGCACGCCACGTCGCCGTGGGCGAGCGCGGCGTCGAGCGCGTCGAGGTCGTTGAACGGCACCGCCCGGGTGGTCAGCGCGGGGTGCACCTGGGGCCCGATCGCCCCCGGACGGGGCTGCACCTCGCCTTCGGCGTCGAGCACGACGAGCGTCTCGTCGACGGTGCCGTGGTAGCACCAGTCGACGACGCAGATCTTCGGCCGCCCGGTCAGGTGACGCGCGAAGCGCAGCACGAAGCGGTTCGCGTCGGTGGCGGTCATCGCCAGCTGCCACGAGGGCAGACCGAAGCGCCGGGCCAGCTCGTCGGCCACCCACACCGCGTCGGCGGAGGGCAGCATCGTCGTGATCCCGCGCCTTGCCTGCGCGCCGACTGCGTCCGCGACCTGCGGCAGCGCGTGTCCGGTCATCGCCCCCGTGTCGCCGAGGCACAGGTCGACGTACTCGTGGCCGTCGACGTCGCGGAACCGGGCGCCGGAGGCCTCGGCGAAGAACACCGGATGGGCGCCGGGCCAGCGCGTCATCCACGGCATCGGCACGCCCCCCAGCAGGTGACGCCGCGCGGCCGCGGCCAGCTCGGCCGACCGCGGGTGGCGATCCGCGAACAGCGCCTCTTCGTCCGCGTGTAGCTCGCCGAGCCGCACCCGGTCGATCGTCGGGGACCGCTCCGGCACGACCGGCCACGCTACACCTGGGTAGGGGCGAGGCCCCTGGCCCGGCCCGGTGCCGGCGGTTCGTACACTTCGCCGTCATGGTTGCGCCTGCCGGACACCTCGCCGTCGACGGCCGCCGGCTGATCGAGCGGCTCGACGCACTGGCCGAGATCGGAGCCATCGAGGGCGGGGGCTGCTGCCGCTTGGCGCTGACCGAGGCCGATCGCGCGGGACGCGACCTCGTCGTCGCGTGGATGGAGGAGCTGGGTCTCCAGGTAGGCATCGACGCCATCGGCAACGTCGTCGGCACCTGGGCCACCGGTAGCGGCGCACCGGTGATGGTCGGCTCGCACATCGACACCGTCGCCACCGGCGGGCGCTTCGACGGCAACCTCGGCGTGCTCGCCGGCCTCGAGGTGGTCGAAACGCTGATGCGTGCAGGCGTACGACCCGTCCGGCCGGTCGCGGTCGCGTTCTTCACCGACGAAGAGGGAGCCCGCTTCGCTCCCGACATGCTCGGCTCGCTCGTGTACGCCGGGGGGATGGCGCTCGAGACGGCGCTCGATGTCGTCGGCGTCGACGGCGCTCGTCTCGGCGACGAGCTGGAGCGGATCGGCTATGCCGGATCGCTTCCCTGCCCCGGGCCGGCTCCGTACGCGTACGTCGAGCTGCACATCGAGCAAGGCCCCCTGCTCGAGGCCGAGGGGGTGCAGATCGGAGCGGTCACCGGGGTGCAGGGCATCTCGTGGGTCGAACTGACCATCGTCGGGCAGAGCAACCACGCCGGCACGACCCCGATCGCGCTGCGCCACGACCCCGGCTACGTCGCCGCCGAGGTGGCGGTGTTCGCCCGCCGCCTCGCGGTGGAGCTCGGCGGTCACCAGGTGTGCACCGTCGGCGCGCTCACCTTGCATCCCAACCTGGTCAACGTCGTGGCGGCGAAGGCGACGATGACCATCGACATGCGCAACACCGACGACACCGAACTGCTCCGCGCCGAAGCGGAGATGCGCGCCTTCGTCGACGCGGTCGCCGCGCAAGAGGGCGTCGAGGTTTCCACGCGCCAGCTCGCCCGCTTCGAACCCGTCGAGTTCGACGAACGGATGGTGAAGCTGGTCGAACGCACCGCGCGGGCCCAGGGCCGCACCGTGCGCCGGATGCCGTCGGGGGCGGGCCACGACGCGCAGATGCTCGCCCGCTGCTGCCCGGCGGCGATGGTGTTCGTGCCGTCGGCGAAGGGGATCAGCCACAATCCGGCCGAGCACACCTCGCCGGACGACCTGCAGGCCGGGGCGAACGTGCTGCTCGACGTCGTGGCGCACCTGGCGACAGAGGGGCTGGCGTGAACCCGCCCAGTCCGCGCGTGGTCACCGTCGGGGCCGCACAGCTCGGGCCGATCCAGCTCGACGACAGCCGTGCCGACGTCGTCGAGCGCCTGGTGGCACTGGTCCGCCAGGGCCACGCCCACGGCTGCGATCTGGTCGTCTACCCCGAGCTCGCGCTGACCACGTTCTTCCCCCGCTGGTTCGTCGACGATCTCGGCACCGCCGACCACTGGTACGAGACCTCGATGCCCAACGACGACGTGCAGCCGCTGTTCGACGAGGCGGCGCGCCTTCGCGTCGGGTTCTGCCTCGGATACGCCGAGCTGACCGAGCCGGATGCCGCGGGCGAACGGCATCGCTACAACACCCAGGTGCTCGTCGAGCGCGATGGCAGCGTCGTCGCGCACTACCGCAAGGTGCACATCCCCGGTCACGACCACCACGAGCCCGAGCGACCGTTCCAGCACGCGGAGCGCCACTACTTCGAGCCGGGTCCGGCCGAGCCCGGGGTGTGGGACGCGTTCGGCGCCCGGGTGGGGATGATGATCTGCAACGACCGGCGCTGGCCGGAGACATACCGGGTGATGGGGCTCCAGGGGGTGGAGCTGATCCTGTGCGGCTACAACACCCCGATCCACTACGTGCCCGATCCGAGCCAGGACGTCCTGCAAGGGTTCCACAACGCTCTCGTGATGCAGGCCGGGGCGTACCAGAACGGCACCTGGGTGGTCGGCGTGGCGAAGGCAGGGGTGGAAGAGGGCGTCGACTCGCTCGCGCAGAGCTGCATCGTCGCCCCGAGCGGCCAGATCGTGGCCCAGGCGTACACCACCGGAGACGAGCTCGTCGTCGCGCGCTGCGACCTCGATTGGTGCCTGCGCTACACCGGCACCCTGTTCGACTTCGACCGCTACCGGCGCCCAGAGCTGTACGGGCGGATCTCCGCCCCCCGTGACGGGGCGACGTAACGCGGCGAACAAGGGGTGAGAGGCTGGAGGCGAAGTCCCTTGCAGGAGGCCCAGTGTCCGAGATTCCCCCCACCACGCCGACCCCGACCGTCGCGCCCCAACTGGACGCGCCTTCAGCAGTCACCCTCGGCTCGGCGGTGCTGCCGCGTCGCCACCGGCGCGGCTGGCTGCTCGGCGCCCTCGCCCTCGCCGTGGTGCTCGCGGTCGTCGCCGCCGCGGCGCTGATCGGACGGGGCAAGGCCGACACGCCGAAGTACTCCTTGGCCGCTGCCGTCGACCAGGGTGCGCCCGACGAGGGCGCGACCGCCTACACGACGACGATCACGGTACCGATGCTCGGCGAGCTGGCGATCTCGGGAGTGCAGGACCACGACAGCGGGCGCATGTCGCTGGATCTCGACCTCGGGGACTTGACGGGTACCGGGGTGATCCACGTGATCCTCGACCCGGCGTCGGAGCACGTGTTCGTCGGCGCAGGGGCGTTGGCCGGGCTCCCGTTCGTCGATGCCGAGTGGCTCTCCACCGACCTCGGCACTCTGGCCGACGACCTCGGCGTTCAGCTCGAGAGCTTGACGAGGATCGTCGGCGGCGACAGCCGCGGCCCGATCGGCTGGCTCGATCCGGCGGAGGCGACCGTCGTCGGCGACGAGGAGCTCGACGGAGCGCAGACACGTCGGTACACCTCGGGGGTCTCCACCGAGGATCTGCTCGGCACCGACTCGCTCGCCTTCCTCCCCGGGTTCGACCAGCTCGCGCCCGAGATCAGCGTCGACGTGTGGGTGGATCAGGACAACCGCGTCCGCCAGGTGGTCCATTCGCTCGAGGTCGCCGGGGAGGCGGTCGATCTGGTCACCACGATGGAACCGCTCGACGACGCCGCCGAGATCGTGCTGCCCGCCGGCGACGAGGTGATCGACCTCACCGAAGTGCCCCTGATCGGCAGCCTGCTCACCTGATCGGCCAGCATCGCCCGACGGTTCGAGGATCACCGGGCGTGATCGGCCACTCACTTTGACAGAATGTCAAACGTGAGCCCGACAGCGCCTCCCCCTCCGGCCGGTTCCACCGTCGCGCTCACCGTCAACGGACGCAACGTCGCCGTCCGCGCCGACCATCCCCATCTCCTCGCCGCGCTGCGCGAAGAGCTGCACCTCACCGCGGCCAAGGACGGCTGTTCGCCGTCGGGGCAGTGCGGGTGCTGCACCGTGCTGATCGACGGCAGGGCCGTGGTGAGCTGCCAACAGCCGCTCGCCAAGGTCGCCGGACGCCAGGTGACCACGTTGGAGGGGTTCGACCCCGAAGAGCGGGCCCGCTTCGCCCAGGCCTTCGCCGCGTCGGGCGGACTCCAGTGCGGCTTCTGCATCCCCGGCATCGTCGTGCGCGCCAAGGCGCAGATCGACAAGAAGGGGGCGACGCTCACCCGTGACGACCTCGCCCGCCACCTCGGAGCCCATCTGTGCCGCTGCACCGGCTACGTGAAGGTGCTCGACGCGATCGAGGCGGTGGCGCGTGGCGTCGAGGCCGTGCCGCTGCCGATCGGGGGCATCGGCACCCGATCCGCGAAGTACGAGGCCGAGGCGCTGGCCCTCGGCGACCGCGGCTACGTCGACGACCTGCGCGTGCCGGGGATGCTCCACGCCGCGCTCCACCTCAGCGCCCACACCCGCGCCGACGTGGTCGGCATCGACACCGCCGCGGCGGCGCGCGCACCGGGCGTGGTGCGTGTGCTGACCGCGGCCGACGTGCCGGGCGAACTGCGGGTCGGCCTGATCCACAAGGACTGGCCCGTGATGATCCCGATCGGCGGGCGCACGAGCTACGCCGGCGACGTGCTCGCCGTGGTCGTGGCCGAGACCCACCAGCAGGCACGCGACGCCGCGGCACTCGTCGAGGTGAGCTACGTCCCGCTCACCCCGATCACCGACGTCGAGTCCGCCATCGAAGATCCCGAGCCGGCGGTGTGGGGCACCGATTCCAACGTGCTCGGCATCAGCGAGTACCGCCGCGGCGACGCCGACGCGGCCCTCGCCGCCAGTGCTCACGTGGTGCACGAGGTGTTCCACACCCAGCGGGTGGAGCACGCCTTCTTGGAGCCCGAGAGCACGCTCGCCGTCCCCGGCGAATCCCCCGTCGGGCCGACCCTGCACGTCTACTCCGGTGGCCAAGGCATCTGGGACGACCGCGACGACATCGCGCGGGTGCTCGGAGTACCGCCGGGACGGATCACGGTCGAGCTGGTGTCCAACGGCGGCGCGTTCGGCGGCAAGGAGGACATGAGCAACCAGGCCCACGCCGCTCTCGCCGCCTGGCATCTGCGGCGTCCGGTGAAGTGCACGCTGTCGAGGGGCGAGAGCTTGCTCATGCACGCGAAGCGCCACCCGATCCGCATCGAGAGCTGGGCGGGTTGCGACGCGGACGGCAGGCTGACCGCGCTCAAGGTGCGCGCCATCGGTGACTCCGGCGCGTACGCGAGCGTGGGGATGAAGGTGCTCGAGCGCATGGCCGGGCACGCGAGCGGGCCGTACGCGTTCGACGCGGTCGACGTGCAGTCGATCGCCGTGCGCACGAACAACCCGGTGTGCGGGGCGTTTCGCGGCTTCGGCGCCAACCAGGCGCAGTTCGCGATGGAGGGCTGCATCGACCGCCTCGCCGAGCGCGTCGGGCTCTCCGGGTGGGAGATGCGCGCCCGCAACGTGATCGACCCTGGAGTGGTGTGGGGCCCCGGCCAGGTGATGGACGACGGCTGCCGCGGCGCCCGGTTGTGCCTCGACGCCTTGCGCCCCCACTTCGACGCCGCGGTGGCCGCGGGCAAGGCCGTCGGGTTGGGTCTCGGGATGAAGAACAGCGGCCTCGGCAACGGGTTCGTCGAGGTGACGCGCGCCTGCATCCGCTTCCGGGCCGACTCCACTGTCGAGGTGCGCCACGGCTGGACGGAGATGGGCCAGGGGGTGAGCACGGTCGCCGCGCAAGTGGCCGTCGAGGAGCTCGGCCTCGACCCGGAGCGGATCGAGGTGATCGTCGACACCACCCGCCAGCTCGGCTTCGGACAGACCACCGGCTCGCGCGGCACGCTGATGGGTGCCGGCGCGGTGAAGGCCGCGTGCGACGCCGCACGGGCAGGGGGCTGCCAGGTGGGCGTCGACTACGTAGGTGAGTACCGCGTCGACTGGACACAGAAGCTCGGCGAGGCGGAGCACCCCGTGATCCACTCCACGTTCGGCTACGCGGCGCAGCTCGTCGTGATCGACCGTGGTACCGGAGAGATCGAGCGGGTCGTCGCCGCCCACGACGTCGGCCGGGCTGTCAACCCGATGCTGTGCGAGGGCCAGATCGAGGGCAGCGTGCACATGGGCCTCGGCTACGCGCTCACCGAGGACTTCCCCGCCGACGAAGCCACCGGCTTTCCCATCCCGACGACCCTGCGCGCTCTCGGCATCCTCCGCGCGAAGGACGTCCCGCCGATCGAGGTCATCCTCGTCGAGAGCCCACAACCCGATTCGCCCTACGGGATCAAGGGCGTCGGCGAGATCGGTCTCGTGCCGACGAGCGGCGCAGTCGCGGCGGCCCTGCACGACCTCGACGGTCAGTGGCGCACGGTGCTGCCGATGCGCCGGACGCGCAGCGACGACGCGAACGAGACGGATTGAGCGTGGGCGCGACGACCCCAGGCCTGGTGTGCGCCCATCACCATCTCTACTCCACGCTCGCGCGGGGGATGCCCGCGCCGCCGCAGCAGCCGACTGAGTTCGTCTCGATCCTCGAACAGGTGTGGTGGCGCCTCGACGCGGCGCTCGATCTCGAGATGCTGCGCTGGTCCGCGATGCTCGGCGCCACAGAGGCGCTGCTCTCCGGCACGACGGCGATCGTCGACCACCACGAGAGCCCGAACGCCATCGAGGGGAGCCTGTCGGTGATCGCCGAGGCGTGCGCCGAGGTGGGCGTACGGGTCGTCTGCGCATACGGCGTCACCGACCGCCACGGCCCCGACGGGGCCCGACGCGGGCTGGAGGAGAACAGGCGCTTCCTCCGCGAGGGCGGCCGGGGGATGGTCGGCGTCCACGCCGCGTTCACGTGCTCGGACGCCACGCTCGAGGCCGCCGCGGGGCTGGCCACCGACATGGGAGTAGGGGTGCACCTGCACGTCGCCGAAGGGCCCGTCGACTCCGCTGCCGGTGCTCGCCTCGCATCGCTGGCCGGCGACGACTGGCTGCTCGTGCACTGCGTCCACCTCGACCGCGACCTGCCGGGCACGATCGCACACAACCCGCGCAGCAACATGAACAACGCGGTCGGGTACGCGCGCCCAGCGCGGCGACCGAACCGCGTCGTGCTCGGCACCGACGGCATCGGTGCCGACATGCTGGAAGAGATGCGCCTCGCGTACGTAGCGCATCGCGCGGACGACGTGCTCGCCTCGCCACAGGTTGCATGGGACTGGCTCTTCGCGGGTCACGAGCTGGTGCCCGAGGCCCGTCTCGACGTCGTCACCTGGAACTACGACCACGCCGATTCTCCCTGGCACGTGGCCTTCACCCCCGGCATCCGTGCCCTCGAGGTGATCGCCGCGAACGGTGAGGTGCTGCTGCGCGACGGGCGTCCCACGCGCGTAGACCTCGACGAGGTTCGCGCGAAGGCCGCCGAGCAGGCCCGCCGGCTGCACTCCCTACTGTGATTACGCTTCCGCCGATGGCCTTCCCCGTCGCGCTGTACCTGCAGGACGCCCACCCCGTCCGCGACGCGATGGGCTTCGCCGTCTACGCCGAGTCGAAGGGGTTCCATTCGGTGTGGCAGGCCGAGAGCCGCCTGGTTCGCGAGGCCACGGTGCCGATGGCCGCCATCGTGAGCGTCACCGAGCGGATCAAGGTCGGGTCCGGGGTCGTCGACTGCTGGACGCGCAACCCGGCGCGCCTCGCGGCGACGTTCTCCACGCTCGACGACCTCGCCCCCGGCCGGGTGATCCTCGGCATCGGGGCGTGGTGGGACCCGCTCGCGGCGAAGGTCGGCATCACCCGCGCGAAGCCGCTCTCGATGATGCGTGAGGTCGTCACCACCGTCAGGGCGCTGCTCAACAACGAGACGGTCACGTTCCACGGCGAGCACGTGCACCTCGACGGTGTCGAGCTCGACTACGTCTACCAGGAGCGCCGGGCGAAGGACGTCCCGATCTACATCGGCGCCACCGGGATGAAGATGATGGAGCTGGCCGGCGAGATCGCCGACGGTGTCGTGCTCAACTACCTCGTCTCCGCGGACTACAACGACCGCGCGATGGAGGCTCTCGCGACAGGGGCCGAACGCGCCGGCAGGAGCGTCGACTCGCTCGCCAGGCCCCAGCTCGTCGTCTGCAGCGTGCACGAGGACCGCCAGGTCGCCCTCGACATGGCGCGCTTGATGGTCACCCAGTATCTCGGCCAGCAGCCGCACATCATGAAGGCATCCGGTGTGCCGCAGTCGCTGCTCGACGCAGTCGGCGAGGTGCTCACCTGGCCGGCCACCCACGAGCAGGTGGAGCAGGCGTCCAAGCTCGTGCCTGACGAGATCGTGCAGAAGCTGACCGCCAGCGGCACCGCGGCCGAGGCGCGAGACAAGGTCGCCCACTACGTGCGCCACGGCTGCACCTGCCCGATCCTCTACCCGCTCGGCGACGTGCACGCGATGATCGACGCGTTCGCCGGCTGGGACGGCACCGGTTCCTGACGTGCCGGTCGCCACGCCAGCCTCGCTCGACGAGGCCCTGCGCCTGCTCGCCGAGCGACCGGAGGCGACCGTGCTCGCCGGCGGCACCGACGTGATGGTCGAGCTCAACATGGGCCACCGGCGCGTGGACGACGTGATCGCCTTGCGACGCGTCGCCGAGCTGCAGCAGTGGTCGCACGACTCCGCCAGGCGCATGGTGACGATCGGCGCCGGCGTGCCGTACGCGGACATGGAGCACGGCGAGCTGGCGCGCCTCGTGCCCGCGCTGGCCGAGGCCGCCCGCACCGTCGGCTCGCCCCAGATCCGCGCGGCAGGCACCCTCGGCGGCAACCTCGGCACCTGCTCCCCCGCCGGCGATTCGCTGCCGGTGCTCGCCGCGCTCGACGCAACCGTGCACCTGCGCAGTGCCGGGCGCGCCCGCGACCTGTCCGTCCACGAGTTCATGGTCGGCGTCAAGCAGAACGCGCTGCTGAGCGGAGAGCTGGTCAGCGCCGTGTCGGTCCCGGTGACCGACGGCTGGCAGGGCTTCGCGAAGGTCGGTACGCGCAACGCGATGGTGATCGCGATGGTCTCCGCGTGCCTGGTGCACGACCGAGCCGGCGGCACGGTCCGCCTCGCGCTCGGTGCGGTCGGGCCGACCGTGCTGCGCTGCCGAGATGCCGAAGCCTGGCTGGCGACCGAGCACGATCTGCGCGAGACCACGTCGATCGACGACGCGACGGTGACCGAGTTCGCCCGCCGCGCGGTGGCGCAAGCGCGCCCGATCGACGACCACCGCTCCACCGCCGCCTACCGCCGCCACGCCGCCGGCGTGCTCGCCGCGCGCCTGATCCGCAGGGCACTGCCGGCATGAGCCCGGACAACCAGGCGTACCGCCTGCGGGTGAACGGCGAGATCCACGACGTCCACGATGCCTGGCTTGGCGAGAGCCTGCTCTACGTGCTGCGTGAGCGTCTCGGCCTGCCGGGAGCGAAGGGAGCATGTGAGCAGGGCGAGTGCGGGAGCTGCACGGTGATCCTCGACGGCCGGGCGGTTTGCTCGTGCCTCGTCCTCGCCGCGTCGGCCGTGGGCGCCGAGATCACGACGGTCGAGGGTCTCGCCCCGCGAGGTGAACCCACCGACGTGCAGCGAGCGTTCGTCTCCGAAGGCGCGGTGCAATGCGGGTTCTGCACGCCCGGGCTGGTCGTCGCCGTTCACCACCTGCTCGACGAGAAACCCGCGCCGACCGAGATCGAGATCCGCGAGGCGTTGAGCGGCAACATCTGCCGTTGCACCGGTTACGGCCGCATCGTCGCCGCCGTTCAGGCGGCCGCCGCCGCGCGCCAGGAGGCCGCCGATGGCTGACCTCGTCGACGTCTCCCGGACGAGTGCCCGCCAGGGCACCCTCGGTACCAGCGCGTTGCGTCCTGATGCGGGCGCGAAGGCCGAGGGGCGCTTCGCGTTCTCCTCCGACGCGTGGGCCGAGCACATGCTGTGGGGGGCCACGCTGCGCAGCCCGCACCCGTACGCCCGCGTGCGCGCGATCGACGTCACCGGAGCGTGGGCCATCGCCGGGGTCGAGGCGGTGCTTACCGCCGAGGACGTGCCCGGCCAGCTCACCTACGGCCTGCTCCAGCAGGATCAGCCGGTGTTCGCCCCGGTCGGCGATCACGTCCGCTACGTCGGCCAGCCGGTGGCCGCGGTCGCCGCCGACCACCCCGAGACATGCCGGCGGGCGCTCGCCGCGATCCGCGTCGACTACGAGGTGCTCGCCCCGCACACCGACCCGATGCGCTCCCTCGAGGCCAGCACTCCGGCGATCCACCCGAACGGAAACGTGTTCCGGCACCAGCGCATCGTCTGCGGCGACCCGAGCGTCGAGGCAGAGGTGCAGGTCGAGGGGACGTACCGGCTCGGCATGCAGGACCAGGCCTTTCTGGGCTTGGAGGCCGCACTCGCGGTGCCCGACCCCGGTGGCCGGGGGGTGGAGCTCTACATCGCCACGCAGTGGCTCCACGAGGACCGCAAGCAGATCGCCGCCTGCCTCGACCTGCCCGCCGACAGGGTGCGTCTCGTGCTCGGCGGCGTCGGCGGTGCGTTCGGTGCCCGCGAGGACATCAGCCTCCAGGTGCACACCTGCCTGCTCGCGCTGCGCACCTCGCGCCCGGTCAAGCTGCAGTACGGCCGGGAGGAGAGCTTCGTCGGCCACGTCCACCGGCATCCGGCAACGGTGTGGATGCGCCACCACGCGACGGCTGCCGGCGAGATCGTGAAGATCGAGGCCCGCTTCGTGCTCGACGGCGGTGCGTATTGCAGCACCTCGCCGGCCGTGCTCATCAACGCCGTCACCCACGCCCAGGGCCCGTACCGCTGCCCGAACGCAGTCGTCGACGGCTGGGCGGTGCGCACCAACCACCCGCCGACGGGTGCGATGCGCGGCTTCGGCGTGGTGCAGGCGTGCTTCGCCCACGAGAGCCAGATGGAAAAGCTCGCCGACGCGTGTGGGCTCTCCCCGGTCGAGGTGCGGCTGCGCAACGCGATGCAGACCGGCGACCGCCTGATCACCGGCCAGGTCGTCGAGAGCGTGGCGCCGGTCGCGCGCTGCATCCGCGAGGCCGACGCCGTCCCTCTCCCGGAACCGTCGGCCGCGACATCTGGTGGTCCCGGTGCCGTCGACCCCGCCCTGCTGCCTGGTGGCACCGGCCGCGCGGCCGACGCGGCACGGGTCCGGCGCGGCGTCGGCTGGGGTGTGGCGATCAAGAACCTGATGTACAGCGAGGGCTTCGACGACTTCGCCACCGCCCGCTGCCGGCTGGCCGATGGTGTGGCGACGGTCAAGTCCGCCGCGGTCGAGGTCGGCCAGGGCTTCGTGGTTCTCGCCCAGCAGATCGCGCGCTCCGTTCTCGGCGTCGACGAAGTCGTGCTCGACGTGGTCGACACCCAGATCGGCAGCGCCGGCTCGACCAGCGCCAGCCGCCAGACCTGGATGGGCGGCGGCGCGATCGACGCCGCCTGCCGAGAGGTGCGCGAGCAGTTGTTCGAGCGCGTCGGCGCACAGCACGGCGTCGACCCACTGCGCCTCAGCATCGACGGCACCGACGTCGTCGACACCACCGGCGAGCTGCGCATTCCGGTGGCCGAGGCCACGGCGGGGATCGAGCTCGTCGCCACGATCGAGTTCCGTCACCGCCCCACCGAAGAGCTCGACGAGGACGGGCAGGGCAACTGCCACGTCGCCTTCGCCTTCGCCGCCCACCGTGCCGTCGTCGACGTCGACGTCGACCTCGGCCTGGTGAAGGTGGTGCAGATCGCCGCCGCGCACGACGTCGGACGAGCCCTCAACCCTCTGAGCGTGCTCGGCCAGATCGAGGGCGGCATCGCCCAGGGCCTCGGACTCGCGTTGATGGAGGAGATGGTGCTCGACGACGGGATGGTGAAGAACGCGAGCTTCACCGACTACCTGCTGCCGACGTTCCTCGACACCCCCGAAGTCTCGATGGTGCTCGTCGAGGAGCCCGACCCGCAGGCCCCACTCGGCGCCAAGGGGGTGGGCGAACCGCCGTGCATCGCGGTCACCGCCGCCATCGCCAACGCGGTCCGCGCCGCCGTCGGCCGCGACCTGGAGCGTGTCCCCATCCGTCCTCAGGACATCTGCCTCTGACGACCGGCGTCGTCGCCGCGTACTGTTGACGGCGACGACAGGGGGTCCGACCATGACGACAGAAGACCTGGAAAACCTCGGCTTCTCGCCGTTCGACTGCGACAACCACTACTACGAGGCCGTCGACGCGTTCACCCGGCACCTCGACCCCAACCTCGGTCCTCGCTGCGTGCAGTGGTGCGAAATCGACAAGCGCCGCTACCTGGTGGTCGGCGGCGTCGTGAGCAGGGCGGTCACCAACCCGACGTTCGACCCCGTGGCGCCCGCAGGCGCGATGCACGAGTACTTCCGCGGTAACCCGAGCGGCAGGCAGCCGTGGGAGTACCTCGCCGAGCGCGAGCCGATCCGGCCCGAGTATCGCGACAGGGACGCGCGGCTGGCGGCGATGGATGCGCAAGGGCTGCAGGCGGTGTGGCTGTTCCCCACCCTCGGCATGCTCTACGAGGAGTTGTTGAAGCACGACCCCGACGCCGTCTGCCTCACTTACACCGCCTTCAACCGCTGGCTGGTCGAGGACTGGGGCTTCGACCACGACGGACGCATCTTCGCCGGTCCCTACCTGACGCTCGCCGACGTGCAATGGGCGGTCGACGAGTTGGAGTGGGCGCTGTGCGAGGGTGCCCGCGTCATCGTGATGCGCGCGGCGGCGCCCACCACGGCAACCGGGCAGAGGTCGCCGTTCGACCCGATGTTCGATCCCTTCTGGGCCCGGGTGAACGAGGCCGGCATCACCGTCGTGATCCACGCCGGTGACAGCGGCTACTCCTCGAACGGCTACGCCAACGACGCGTTCTCGGCGCAGTTCTCCGGCGGCCGCTGGAAGCCGAGCATCAAGAGCTTCGGCATCGAGCGCGCGGCCCACGACTTCGTCATCACCTCGGTGTTCGAGAAGCTGTTCGACCGCTTCCCCAACCTGCGCATGGCGAGCATCGAGAACGGCTCGGAGTTCCTGCCCGACCTGCGGGCCAAGCTCACCTCGACCGCCAAGAAGATGCCCGGATACTTCGCCGACGACCCGGTGGAGACACTGCGGCGACACTGGTGGATCAATCCCTTCTGGGAGGACGACGTCTACCAGGTGGCGGCGGTGATGGGCACCGATCGGGTGCTGTTCGGCTCCGACTGGCCACACATCGAGGGCATGCCGGCACCCCTCGACTACGTGACCGAGCTGAAGGCCTTCGACCCCGCCGACCGCAAGCGGATCCTGCTCGACAACGTCACCGAGCTCAACACGCTGCGACCCGTCTGAGCATGGCTCCACCGGTGGTCGTGGTGGCACTCGGCGGCAACGCGCTGCTGCGCCGCGGCGAGGAGCCAGAGCCGAGGCGTGAGCTGGTGAGGGCGCGCGCCGCGGCCGCGGCCCTTGCCCCGCTGGCGGCCAGCTCACGACTCGTCCTCACCCACGGCAACGGACCCCACGTCGGCCTTCTGGCGGCGCTCCAGCAGGACGTGCCCCTCGACATCCTCGGCGCGCAGACCGAGGGCGCAATCGGCCACGAGCTGACGCTCGCGCTGCGCGACGCCGTCCCCGGGCGCGACGTCGCCACGCTCGTCACCCAGACCCTGGTCGACCCCGCCGATGCTGCCTTCGCCACACCGACGAAGCCGATCGGGCCGGTACTCGACGAAGCCACGGCGCGGCGCCTGCACGCCGAGCTCGGATGGCACGTCGCTCCCGACGGCGCCGGATGGCGCCGCGTGGTCGCGTCGCCGGTGCCGCTGGCGGTGCTGGAGTGCCCGGTGGTGAGGCTTCTCGTCGACGCCGGGGTGGTCGTCGTCTGTGCCGGCGGCGGAGGCGTACCGGTGGCGATCGACGTCGACGGCCACCACGGCGTCGAAGCCGTGGTCGACAAGGACCTCGCCTCCGCCCGCTTGGCGATCGACATCGGCGCCGAGGCGTTGATCCTGCTCACCGACGTCGACGCCGTCTACGTCGACTTCGGAACCAACGATGCCCGCGCTGTGCCCACGCTCGATCGGTGTACGGCCGACGAGCTCGGTTTGGCCTCGGGATCGATGGCGCCGAAGGTGGAGGCGGCGCTGCAGTTCGCCGAGGCGACCGGTGGCTTCGCGGCTATCGGTGCGCTCGACCAGGCGGCCGACGTCGTCGCCGGGCGAGCCGGCACGCGCTGCATCGCCGGCAGCGACCACCACCCCGACAGTGCAGGAGAGTGCTGATGCCCCGGATACTGATCCTTGGTGCGGGAGGCCGCGACTTCCACGACTTCATGACCGTGTTCCGCGACGACCCCGACGTTCATGTGGTCGCGTTCACCGCCGCCCAGATCCCCGGCATCGACGACCGGCGCTTCCCGGCCGAGATGGCCGGCCCGCGCTACCCGGAGGGGATCCCGATCAGGCCGGAGGAGGAGCTGGAGCAGCTCGTCTCCGACCACGCAGTCGACGAGGTCGTGCTCTCGTACTCCGACCTCTCCTACGCCTCCGTGATGCACCTCGCCGCCCGCGTGCAGGCCGCGGGAGCGGGGTTCAGGTTGCTCGACCCCGACCTGACGATGCTGCGCTCCGACAAGCCGGTGATCGCCGTGTGCGCGACGCGCACCGGCACCGGCAAGAGCCAGACGAGTCGGCGCATCGGCGAGCTGCTCCGCGCCGCCGGGTTGCGGGTCGCGCTCGTGCGCCACCCGATGCCCTACGGCAACCTGCTGGCGATGCGCGTGCAGCGCTTCGAGACGCTGGCGGACATCGACGCCAGCGATCCGACGATCGAAGAGCGCGAGGAGTACGAGGAGCCGGTGCGGCGCGGCCTGCTCGTGTTCGCAGGTGTCGACTACGCGGCGATCCTCGCCGCCGCCGAGGCCGAGGCCGACGTCGTGCTGTGGGACGGCGGCAACAACGACTTGCCTTTCTTCCGCCCGGACCTCTGGATCACCGTCGACGACGCGCTGCGCGCCGGGCACGGGCTGGCGTACCACCCCGGCGAGGTGAACCTGCGCCGGGCTCAGGTGATCGTGGTGTCGAAGGTGGACAGCGCCACGCCCGACCAGACCGCGGCCGCGATCGCCGCGGTGCGCTCGGTGAACCCCGCGGCCACGCTCGTCGCCGCTGCCTCGGAGGTGACCCTGGAGGACGGGCCGGCGCTCGCCGGAGCGAGAGTGCTCGTGGTCGAGGACGGGCCGACGCTCACCCACGGCGGGATGGCCTTCGGCGCCGGCACCGTCGCCGCGCGTGCCCATGGTGCGGTCGACCTCGTCGACCCCCGCCCCCACCTCGTCGGTGCACTTGCCGAGACGTACGCGAAGTATCCGCACCTCGGGGTGGCCTTGCCGGCGATGGGCTACGGAGCTGGGCAGCTCGCCGACCTGGCGGCCACGATCGACGCCTGCCGTCCCGACGTCGTCGTCACCGGCACCCCGATCGACCTGCGCCGTGTGCTGCACGTGGCCGCACCCGTTCGCCACGCCCGCTATGAGCTGGCCGAGGTGGGCCGTCCCGACATGACCGAAATCCTCACCCCGTGGATCGACCGCTGGCGCTGAGGGCTAGGCGGCGAACACCTCGGTGATGCCCGCGAGCGACAACGTCGCCGCGGCGCGACGAAGCTGATCGGCATCCATCTCTGGGAGAACCGCGGCCACCGCGCGCGTTCCGCCCTGGCGGAACGGGACCACCCGCACCGGGACCCCAGGGGCAGCCTGGTGCAGCCAGTCCGCGGTGCGCAGTAGCTGGGCGTCGTCGTCGTTGACGCCGGGCACGAGCAGCAGGCGCACCTCGTACAACTGACCGCGGGCGGCGAGGAGCGGGATCGTGTTGAGCACCCGTTCGTTTCCCCGCCCGGTGAGGAACTGGTGCACGTCGGGATCGAACGCCTTCAGGTCCACCATCGCCTGGTCCATCCACGGCCCGAGCGCGTCCCACACGTGCTCGGCAGCATCGCCGTTGGTGTCGACGAAGCAGCTGAGGTGCGCCAGCTCGGCGTCGCTCTTGACACCGCGCAGCAGCTCGGCGACGAACGGCCACTGGCACGTCGCCTCGCCGCCGGAGACGGTGATGCCCGAGACCGTCGGGGCGGCGACGCGGATCTCGCCGAGCAGCTCATCAACGTCGATCCAGCGGGAGTCGGCCAGAACGCGACGGGGAATCGTCTCTGGGTTGTGGCACACCAGGCAGTTAAAGGTGCAGCCCTGCAGCAGCACCACAAAGCGGTCCCCAGGCCCGTCGACGCGTGAGCACTCGATGGTGTCGACGATCAAGCCCCGCCGCGCCCCCGTGGCGTTCAGCTCCATGGCGAAAGCCTTCGTGAACATGCGTCGGAACGCAAGGGCCAATCGACCCGACGTCCGAAAGGCTGCGGATCGTCGGCTCCGGCAGCCGTCCTTGAGATTCTCCGTTCATAGGTTGACGAGACGAACATACGTTCGTATACTGTGTCTATGGAACCCGTAGTTGGGGTTGTAGGGGTCGAGGAAGAGGCGCTGGCGGTCTTGAACGCCGGTGTCGATGCACTGTCCAGTCTCGACCTCGTCGGTCTGTCTGACGACAGATTGCATGCGTTGACGGTCGCGGTGCAGCGCTGCACGGCGCGGTTGGGGGTGGCCCGCGCCGCTGTCGTTCGGCGCTGGGATACGCGTGGGGTGTGGGCCGGCGACGGGTCGCGCAGCCCCGCTCACCGCCTGGCGCGGGAGACGAACAGCTCGACGCACTCGGCGCGGGTGGAGCTCGCCAGGGCAAGGGATCTGGCGGTGATGCGTCATGCTGCGGCCGCGATCACCGCCGGTCGGCTGTCGTTGGATCACGTGTACCTGTTCGCCAAGGCGCGCAAGGAACCCTGCCAGGCCGCGTTCGCCGACAGCGAGGAATGGCTCGTTGACCAATGCGCCCGGTTGCCGTTCCCCGACGCCGAACGGCTCATCAAGTACTGGCGCCAACGCGCCAACGCCGCCGCCGCCGAGGAAGAAGCCGAACGCAACGAGAGCGCCAACACGTTGCACGCGTCCGCGACCTTGGACGGCACGGTGGTGATCAACGGCCAGCTCGACGCAATATCGGGGGCGGTGTTCACCAACGAACTACAGCGCCTGGAACGCCAACTGCTGCTCGCCGACAAGGCGCAACTGGTCGTGAGAACCGCTGCTCAGCGGCGGGCGGCGGCGTTGGTGGAGATGGCCAAACGATCAGCCGCGTCGAAGACCGGTCGGCAGCGGCCACTGGTCACCGTGCTCGTCGGCGACGAGACGCTGCGGCACATGTGTGAGTTGTCCAACGGCACGGTGATCACCCCCGGCCAAGCAGCCGGACTGGTCAACGACGCACTGGTGGAATCGGTGATCTTCGACAACAAGACCACCGTCATCGCCGTCACCCACAAACGCCGCTTCACCGGCGCCCTACGCCGCGCGATCGAAGTCCGCGACCGCCGCTGCCAACACAGCTCCGGCTGCTACCAGACCGTGGAACGCTGCGACGTCGACCACATCACCGCTTGGCGTGACGGCGGGCCGACCAGCCAGTTCAACGGGAGACTGCTATGCGCCTTCCACAACCGCCACCCCGACGTCAGCGACCACCACCAGATCAAACCCCAACCCGTGAGACCGATCGACGACCTCGACCGCCTCCGCGCCCTCATCCGCTGGCGCAACCAACAAGCACAAGCCGCCGAAGACGCAGCCAACGACAACGACGAGAGCGACGACGACAACGACGACGACGGAGCCGCTGGCTAGGACAGGCCGACGATCTGGCCGTCGGCGTCGATGTCGATGTGCTCGGCCGCCGGGTGGGCGCCGAGGCCGGGCATCGTGGACATCGTCCCGCAGATCGGGTACACGAAGCCGGCGCCGATCGACGCCCGCACCTCGCGTATCGGCAGCCTGAAGCCCCGCGGGCGTCCGAGCAGCGTGGGGTCGTGGGAGAGCGACAGGTGCGTCTTCGCGATGCACACCGGTAGGTGCCCGTACCCGAGCCCCTCCAGCCTGTCGAGCGCCCGGGTTGCGGCCGGTTCCTCGTCCACCCCGTCGGCGCCGTACACCTGCGTGGCGACGATCGCGATCTTCTCCCGCAGCGTCGCCTCGTCGGGGTACAAGAAGCGGAATGAAGACGGCTCGTTCGCGGCTTCCAGCATCACCTCCGCCAGCTCGGCGCCTCCCTTGCCACCTTCGGCGACGTTCGTCGTCACCGCCACCCGCACCCCGAGCTGCTCCGCGGTCTCACGGATGACTGCGTGCTCGCTCGGGTGGTCGGTCGGGAACGCGTTGATCGCGACCACCGGCGTCACCCCGTGTCGTTGCACGTTCTCGATGTGCGCGACGAGGTTGGCGATGCCGGCATGCACCTCGTCGGGCCGCTCGGCGAGCATCGCTTCCGGCAGGGGCTTGCCGGCCACCACGCGGTGGCCACCGCTGTGGGCCTTCAGCGCCCGCACGGTGGCGACCACCACCGCCGCATCGGGTGCCAGGCCGGCGGTGCGGCACTTGATGTTGAAGAACCGCTCGGCGCCCATGTCGCTGCCGAAACCGGCCTCGGTCACGACCACGTCGGCCGCCCGTAGCCCGATCAGGTCCGCGACCACCGAGGAGCAGCCGTGGGCGATGTTGCCGAACGGCCCGGCGTGGACGAGCACCGGTGTCTGCTCGAGCGTCTGCATCAGGTTCGGTCGGAGCGCGTCACGCAACAACACCGCCATCGCCCCCGCGGCGTCGAGGTCTTCGGCGGTCACCGGCTCGCCGGACGCCGTGTAACCGACGACGATCCGCCCGAGCCGAGCACGGAGGTCGGCAAGTGAGGTCGCCAAGGCGAGCACGGCCATCACCTCGGACGCGGCCGTGATGTCGAAACCGCTCTGCCGGGGGACGCCGTCGAGCCTGCCCCCGAGGCCGACCACGATCGAGCGCAGCGCGCGGTCGTTCACGTCGAGGGCGCGCTTCCAGTCGATCGCATGCAGGTCCAGCCCGCGAGCGTTGCCGTGGAACAGGTGGGCGTCGAGCATCGCCGCGAGCAGGTTGTGCGCAGCCGTGACGGCGTGGATGTCGCCGGTGAGGTGCAGGTTGAGCCGCTCCATCGGCACCACCTGGCTGTACCCACCACCGGCGGCCCCGCCCTTGATGCCGAACGTAGGGCCCATGCTCGGCTGGCGGAGAGTGACCACGCCGCTGCGGCCGAGGACGCCGAGCGCTTGACCGAGCCCGACGGCTACCGCCGTCTTGCCCTCACCGAGCGGGGTCGGGCTGATCGCGGTCACCAGCACGTACTTGCCACGAGGCCGATCGGCCAGCTCCTCGATCGCCGCCAGATCGACCTTGGCCACACCCGACCCATAGGGCTCGAGTAGATGGGCGCCGAGCCCGAGGCGGCCGGCGATCTCGTCGAGGGGGGCGAGGCGCGCGGCGCGGGCAATGGCGAGATCGCTGGGGATGGTCACGGCAGCGAACGGTACTCAGCACAGGGAGGCTGATGCGTCTGCAGTCAGCCGAGGCGCAACACCAGTGGTTCGTCGGCTCCCGGGACGCTGATCACCAGCTCGAGCTCGGTCGCGTCCTCGCCGACGGAGAAGACCAACGTGGAATGCACCGTCATCCCGGGGCCGAGCACGGGGATTGCCTCCCCCAGGCCGTCGATCGGTGCCGGTGCCAGGGGCCACAGCTCGCCCGCCGCATCGCGCAGGGCCGCGGCCATCGGGGCGTCGATCTCGACCAGGCCCTCGCCCACGTTCGTCAGGTCGGCCTCCACGGCGACGAAGCGCACGCCGTCTGGAGCCTGCCCGAGGCCGTACTGGAACGGGTCGTCGACGGCGACGAGCGAGGCACTCAGGTCGCCGGAGGAGCTCGTCGGCAACACGGCCGACGCGGGCAGGGTCACCGAATCGGCAGGCGCATCACGGCGGTCGCCGGGAACCGACGAAGGCGTCGTCGCCGGGTCCGGGTCGCGGTCGCCGCCCAGCAGCAGCATCGCCCCGGCAGCCGCCCCCGCCGCCAGGCCGAGCACGCCGAGCAGCACCAGCGGCTTACGGCTCTTGCGCCGACGGGTCGCGACGACCTTTGGCCCCTTGACCACGCCGGAGGAAGCGCGCTGCGTGAGGAACTGCGACTCGATCTGGCGAGCGTGCTCCTCCTGCGCGGCCCAGTACTCGTCGCGAGTCTGCGCAGTGACGGTCGCCGCGGTGCTCGGATCGGGATCCTCTGCGACCGCGGCGAGTGCCGCCGCGGTACGCCTCTGCGCCGCGGGCTTGGAGGCCGCGAGCACAGGCAACACGTCGTCGTCGTCGAACGGCGACTGAGCGAGTGCCAACTCGCTCGGCGCCAACTCGGTCGTCGCCGGCCCGCTCGGCGCGGGCCACTGCGGCGCGGGCCATGTCGGCCCACTGCGCAAGCGCGGCTCGTCCATCTGCTCCTACCCTTCGCCTACCCACCCGTCCTGGTTGAAGGTATCGGTCCTGGTCAGGCGGGACTTGAGCGTGTGTCCCAGCGGGCGCGCCTACCAGGTGTCGACGTTCGGGCGCTTCTTCCCCGTCCTAGCGGGCGGCGCTCCTGCGGAGGTGAGCAGGGCCGATATCCAGCGGCGGGTGCCGGCGGGATCGATCACGTCGTCGATCTCGAAGTGCGTGGCGACGGACAGTGCCTTGCCGTGCTCGTACAGCCTCGCCACCATCTCGGCGAACGCCGCCTCGCGCTCTTCGGGGTCTTCGATCGCGGCGAGCTCCTTGCGGTAGCCGAGGCGCACTGCTCCCTCGAGGCCCATCCCGCCGAACTCCCCCGTCGGCCAGGCCACGCAGGCGAGCGGCGCCTTCGTGCTCCCGGCCATCATCGCCTGCGCCCCGAGACCGTACGACTTGCGGATCACGACGCTGACCACGGGCACGGTGAGGTTCGCGCCCGTGACGAAGAGGCGCGAGCAGTGGCGGACGAGCGCGGTCGCCTCCACCTCCGGGCCGACCATCATCCCCGGCGTGTCCACCAGGCTGACCACCGGCAGGTCGAACGCGTCGCACAGCTGCAAGAAGCGCGCCGCCTTGTCCGACCCGTCGGAGTCGATCGCGCCCGCCAGGTGGTTCGGGTTGTTGGCGATCACGCCGACAGGGCGCCCCTCGACGCGGGCGAGGGCGGTGACCATGCCGAGCCCGAACGCCGGGCGCAGCTCCAGCACCGAGCCGCTGTCGAAGAGCAGCTCCAGAACGGCGCGGACGTCGTAGCTCTTCAGGCGGTTCTCGGGGATCACCGAGCGCAGCTTCCGCTGGTCGGCGCACTCCCAGGTGTCGAGGGAGCCTTGGAAGTACGCGAGGTATCGCTTCGCAGCCGCGACCGCTGCGGCCTCGTCCGCGACGGCGATGTCGACCACCCCGTTCGGCACCTGCACGTCCATCGGCCCGATCGCGCCGGGAGCGAACACGCCGAGGCCGCCGCCTTCGATCATCGCCGGCCCGCCCATGCCGATGTTCGAGTCGGCGGTGGCGATGACCACGTCGCAACAGCCGAGGATCGCCGCGTTGCCGGCGAAGCAGTACCCGGCGTTCACTCCGACGAGGGGGACCAGCCCGGAAAGCCGGGCGAAGTAGTTGAACGCCCAGCAGTCGAGCCCCGACACCCCCAGCCCGTCCGTGTCGCCCGGTCGGCCACCGCCGCCCTCGGTGAAGAAGACCACCGGCAGCCGAAGCTGCTCGGCGACATCGAACAGGCGGTCCTTCTTGCGGTGGTTCTGCGTGCCCTGTGTGCCGGCGAGCACGGTGTAGTCGTACGACACCACCACGCACTGGCCGCCACGACCGGGGAACAGCTCGCCGTTGACCCGGCCGATGCCACCGATCATGCCGTCTGCGGGGGTCCGTGCGATCAGGTCGTCGAGCGCCCGGCGGCGGCGCTGAGCGGCGATCACCATCGGGCCGTACTCGACGAACGAGCCGGGATCTACCAGATCGTCCAGGTTCTCCCTGGCCGTCCTGCGCCCCACCGCGCGCCGGCGGGCCACGGCCTCCGGGCGGGACTCGTCGAGGGTGCCGTGTCTCCTCGCGTCCACCTCGGCCAGATCGGCGCGCACGTGGGCGGGGTCGACCTCGGCGACAGGGCCTGCCGCCACGGCGGCGACGTCGGCGTGCTGGAGCGACAACAGCACCTGGTCCGCCAGCACGGTGTCGCCGACGCCGACCATGACGCGCAGCACGATCCCCTGGTCGTGCGCCTCGACGTCGTGGTGCATCTTCATCGACTCCAGCACCACCACGACACGGCCCGGATAGACGCTGTCCCCGGGGCCCACCTCGACGGCCATCACCGTGCCCTGCATCGGGGCGATCACGTCGATCTCGTCAGCCACTGCGGGCGACGGTAGCAAGGGCGTACGCTCGCGGAGGTGCCCACCTCCGGGGAGAAGAGCAGTCCTTCGGTCGCCGTCGACGCCGGCGGGCGCGAGATGCTCGTGACGAACCCGGACAAGGTGTTCTTCCCCGCTCGCGGTGAGACCAAGCTCGATCTGGTTCGCTACTACCTCGCCATCTCCGACGCAGTCATGTTGCAGATGCACAATCGTCCCGTGCTGTTGCAACGATTTCCCAACGGCGCGACGGGATCATCGTTCTTCCAGAAGCGCGTGCCGGACTCGGCTCCGGAGTGGCTCACCACCACCGAGGTCTCCACGCCGAACGGCACCAAGTCCAACGCGCTGGTCGTCGCCGACATCGCCCACCTCGTGTGGGCGGTCAACCTCGGATGCCTGGGGTTCCACTCCTGGCCGCTGCGGGTGAAGCCCGACGGCACCGCCGACGAGCTGGCCGACGAGCTGCGCCTCGACCTCGACCCCCAGCCGGGAACCACCTTCACGATGGCCGTCGAGGCCGCCCACGTCGTGCGGGAACTGCTCGACGAGCTGGGCCTGGTCGGCTACGTGAAGACCACCGGCTCGCGCGGGATCCACGTGTACCTGCGCCTTGCCCACTGCTGGGACTCGTACGCGGTGCGATCGGCCGCCGTGGCCGCGGCGCGTGAGCTGGAACGCCGGCGCCCGGATCTGCTCACGGCGCAGTGGTGGAAGGAAGACCGCGGCAAGCGCATCTTCGTCGACTTCAACCAGAACGCCCCGCACAAGACCGTCTTCGCCCCCTGGTCGGTTCGTGCCCGCGCCGACGCGCTGGTATCGACGCCGATCGAGTGGTCTGAGTTGGACGCGGTAGACCCGGAGAGCCTGACGATCGCCACCGTGCCCGAGCGCCTCCGCGCAGGAGGCGATCCCTGGGCGTCGATCGACGATCACCCGAACGATCTAACCCCGCTGCTCGCCTGGATTCGGCGCGACGAGGAAGCCGGCCTGCCGGACGCGCCGTGGCCGCCGGTGTACCCGAAGATGCCTGGCGAGGCGGCCCGCGTCGCGCCGAGCAGGGCCCGCAAGCCTCGCCCGGCGCCGGGATGACGCCGATGACGCCGATGAGAGGTCAGCTGTCGGGCAACGGCGGCACCCAGGCGACACCGTTGATGTGGCCGCCACCGTCGACGTACAGCGTGTTGCCGGTCATGTAGCGGCAGGCCTCGCTCGCGAGGAACAGCACCACCGGCGCGATGTCGGCGTCGGGATCGCCCAGTCGTCCCATCGGGTTCGCGGCCTCGATCTCGGCGAACATCTCCGGCATCGCGTCTGCCAGCGCCCTCGCCGGCGCCGTCTTCGCCCCCGGGCAGACCGCGTTGACGACGATGCCGTACTTCGCCCACTCCCGCGCCGCCGTCCGGGTGAGGGTGCGCAGCGCCTCCTTCGCGCAGTTGTACTCGAGGGTGCCGACGTGGGCGTTCACGCCGTTCAGCGAGCACATGTTCACCACCCGTCCCCAGCCCCTGGCCCGCATCCCGGCGAACGCCGCCTGCATCGCCCACAGCGGCCCGTAGAAGCCGACCGCCATCCCGTGCGCCATCTGCTCGGCGGACTTCGTCTCCACCCGGCCGAGCGAGCCGCCGCCCCAGGCGTTGTTGACGAGGATGTCGACGGCACCCCAGGTGTCGAGCGTGGCGGCGATCATCGCCTCCACATCTCCACGCACCGCCACGTCGGTACGCACGAAGCGCGCCTCCGCTCCCGCAGCGCTCGCCTCCGCTACGGCCTCTGCTCCCAACGCCTCGTCAACGTCGGCCACGAGCAGATGTGCACCCTCGGCCGCGAAGCTGCGCACGATCGCCCGCCCGATGCCGTCGCCGCCGCCGGTGACGACGGCCACCTTCCCAACGAGTTGTCCCATCCCGCCATCATTGCCCCGCCACCACCGCCAGCTACGGTCGTCGCCAGCACTGCGGGGAGGTCACGACACGTCATGGGCGCCATCACCGGGGAGTCAGGCTGGATCTACGGGATGCAGCTCCCGATCCAGACGCTGACCCGCACCCTCGCCGACCCGTGGGAAGACGATGCCACGGTGGCCGATCTGGTAGACGTGGCCCGCCACGCCGAGGCCACGGGGCACTCGTTCGTCGGCGTTTGCGACCACGTCGCGATCCCCGACGACGACTACGCCGCCCGCATGACGACCACCTGGTACGACCCGATCGCGACGCTCGCGTTCCTCGCCGCCCACACCGAGCGAGTGCGCCTGCTGTCGGTGGTGTGGATCGCCGCCTACCGCCATCCGCTGCAGACGGCCAAGTCGTTCGGCACCATCGACCACCTGTCCGGCGGGCGGGCGATCCTCGGCGTCGGTGCCGGGCACGTCGAGGGTGAGTTCCGTGCGCTCGGCGTCGACTTCCACCGGCGCGGCCGGCTGCTCGACGAGACCCTCGACGCCCTGCACGGTGTCTGGGACGAGCCCTATGTCAGCTTCTCCGGCGAGCGCTACAGCTACGAGCGTGTCGGCGTCGCACCGTCGCCGGTCGCCGGATCGCTGCCGATCTGGGTCGGCGGCATCGGGCCGGCCGCTTGGCGGCGCGTCGGCCGGCGGGGCGACGGCTACATCCCGATGGCCAACCCGGTGAACCGGTATCCCGAGATCATCGACACGATCCACGCCGGGGCGGCAGAGGCCGGCCGCGCCGGGGCCACGTTCGACATCGGGTACATGCCCGGATGGTCGTACCTCACCGGCGCGCCGCCCGACGGGCTTGCGCCCGTGGCCCTCGTCGGGGCCGAGGCACTCGCCGCCGACATCCGCGCCGCGCGCGCCGTCGGAGCGAACGTCGTGCACCTGAAGGTCCGCGGTCGCACCAAGGCGGAGTACCTCGACCAGCTCTCCGCGTTCGCCGAAGAGGTCGTGCCGCTCGTCGACGAGGGCTAGCTCGTCGGCCGGCCCGATCGTCGGCCGGCCGGCCGGTCAGGGTCCGGCGCGGGTGAAGATCTGCGACGACGACTCGAGCGTGCGGTGCACCGGGCAGCGGTCGGCGATCTCGAGCAACCGACGCCTCTGTGCTTCGTCGAGCACCCCCTCTAGGTGGACGACCCGCTCGAAGACGTCGATCCGCCCCTCGCTCCCCTCCTCACACTTCGCGCAGTCCTCGGCGTGCACCTTCGCGTGGTCGACCTCTACGCGCACACGCTCCAACGGCCACCCCTTGCGCTCCGCGTACATGCGGATCGTCATCGACGTGCAGGCGCCGAGCGCCGCGGCCACCAGGTCGTACGGGGAGGGCCCGGCGTCGAGACCGCCCACCGACTGCGGCTCGTCCGTCAACAAGCGGTGCGCGCCGACGACGACGTGGTTCAGGTAGCGACCCTGGCCGGTCTCGGCGACCACCACCTGGGACGTCGGCCGCGGCGGCTCGTGGAACCCACGCTCGTCGACCACGTAGCGCTGCGCCCACGCGGCGATCAGCCGGGCAGCCGTTGCCCCGTGTGCCCTGTCCGTCAGCAGGTGATCCGCGCCGTCGAGGGACACGAAGCCCTTCGGATGGGCGGCCGCGGCGAAGATGGCCTCGCCGTGGGTGACGTCGACGACCTCGTCCTCGGCTGCGTGCAGGACGAGCAGCGGACGACCGAGGTGGCGGACTTGGTCGAGCAGCCGCACCCCCTCCATCTCGTCGAGCAGGCCCTGACGCACCGGGAACGTACGCCCGGCGATCACGACCTCGGCTACGCCGTCGCGCTCGATCTGGGCACGGGCACCGCCGAGCAGCCCGATCAGGTGGTCGAGGTTCGACGGCGCGCCGACGGTGGCCACGGCCCGCACGCCGGGCAGCACCCGCGCCGCAGCTATCACTGCCGCGCCGCCGAGGGAGTGCCCGACGAGAAGCTGGGGTGAGCGGTGGTTCTTGCCCAGCCAATCGGCCGCGAGGACGACGTCGTCGACGTTGGAGGCGAAGCCAGCGTTGGCTAGCTCGCCGTCGCTCGCTCCCTGGCCGGTGAAGTCGAAGCGCATCACGCCGAAGCCGTGCTCGACCAGGGTGGTCGCCAGCTTCGACGAGGCCGCGGATTCCTTGCTGCACGTGAAGCAATGGGTGACGAGCGCCATCGCCCGCGGCGGGGTCGCCGGCAGGTCCAGCCGGGCGGCGAGCTCGCCGCCCTGGCTCCCGAGGAAGGTGACCCGCTCGATGCGGCTGTTCACGACACCGCCGCCTGCTGCAGCCGGCGCTCGGCGAACCTCGCACCGCCGACCCCCGCGGCGATCACTCCCAGCGCACCGACGACCGAGATCGGCAACACCGGCCACACGGTGTCGAGCGGTGCATCGAAGGCGAGCTGCTCGCGCGCCCATGGCCAGGCGAGCAGCAGGACGAAGACGCCGACGAGCGCGCCGATCAGTGCCACCTTCCAGGGCCTCAGTGGCTGCGCGACGAGCACCAGCACTGTGAACCCAAGCGCCATCGCGGCGAGCAGGGAGGCACTGCGCGCTTGCTCGCCCGTGGCGTCGAGCGCGCGTGAGGCGGCATAAGAGGCCAGCACCGTCGCCGCCATCACCGCCCCGACCGGCACGGAGAACCACAGCACCCTGCGCAAGAAGCCCGGCACGTAACGGCGGCGGTTCGGCGCGAGCGCCAGGAAGAACGCGGGAACACCGATGGTCAGCGTGCTGAACACGGTCAGGTGCCGGGGCAGGAACGGGTAGGGCAACGAGGCGACGACGCTCGTCACCGTCAGCAGCGCCGACATCACGTTCTTCATCACGAACAGACTCGCCACGCGCTCGATGTTGGCGATCACGCGCCGGCCCTCGGCCAGCACAGCAGGCATGCGGGCAAAACGCCCGTCGAGCAGCACGAGCTGAGCAACCGCCCTGGTGGCCGCCGCACCGGAGCCCATCGCCACGCCCACGTCGGCATCCTTCAAGGCCAGGGCGTCGTTCACACCGTCGCCGGTCATCGCGACGACATGGCCGCGTGCCTGCAGCGCCTGCACCATCGCCCGCTTCTGCTGGGGCGTCACCCGCCCGAAGACGTGGTGCGCCTCGATTGCGTCGGCCACCTCGTCGGGCGTGTCGCCGAGGTCGCGGGCATCGATCGGGGAGGCACCGGCGGTGTCGAGACCTGCCGCAACGGCGACTGCGGCAACCGTGCGCGGGCTGTCACCGGAGATCACCTTCAGCACCACTCCCTGCTCGGCGAAGTAGCGCAGCGTCTCGGGCGCATCGGGGCGCACTCGCTCGTCGAATGCGACGAGCGCCGCCGGTTCGATGTCGCCGGGGAGCGTGTCGTCGGCGAGGGGCCCCTGGCACCTGCCGAGCGCCACCACGCGGCGGCCCTGGTCGGACAAGTCGTCGGCTCGCCGGCGCACCTCGTGGCCGCCGTCGAGGTGACCGAGCACGATCTCGGGTGCACCGAGCACCCACGTTCCCCGATCGGCGAACGAGGCACCGCTCCACTTGCGTGCCGACGAGAAGGCCACTGCCGACTCGCGTTGCCAACCCGACGGCGCGATCTCGGCACCGATCGCGGCCAGGGTCGAGTTCGGTGCCGGATCGTCGGCCAGGGCGCCGAGGGCCTGGCGCACCAGGTCTTCGTCGACCCCGTCAGTGGGCAGCACCTCGCCGAGGCGGATGCTGCCTTCGGTCAGCGTGCCGGTCTTGTCGAGGCAGACGACGTCCACCCTGGCCAGGCCCTCGACTGCAGGCAGCTCCTGCACGAGCACTTCGTGGCGCGCGAGGGTGACCACGGCGACGACGAACGCGAGAGTGGTGAGCAGCACCAGACCCTCGGGCACCATCCCGACGAGCCCCGCTGCGGCGGCGGTGACGGCCTCCTGCCACGACTGGTCTTGGCGGAGCTCGCTCCAGAAGAGGAGCGGGCCGAGCACCACCACCGTCCATGAGATCCACCGCAGCAACAAGTTGGTGCCGGCGGTCAGCTCGGAGTGGGCCATGGCGAACTGCTTGGCGTCGCTCGCCAGGCGCTGGGCGTAGGAGTCGATCCCCACCCGCGTCGCCTGCATCACGCCCCGGCCGGCGACGACGAAACTGCCCGACAGCACGGGCTCGCCGGTCAGCTTGGCGATCGGGTCGGCCTCGCCGGTCAGCAGGGACTCGTCCACTTCGAGTTCGGTCGATTGCAGCACGCGCCCGTCGGCCACGATCTGGTCTCCTGCACCGAGCACGATCAACTCGTCGAGCACCACATCTTCGACACGCAGGGCGACCTCCGCACCGTCGCGGCGCACGACGGCGCGCGGGGCGTTCAGCACCGCGAGGTGGTCGAGGGTGCGTTTGGCGCGCAGCTCCTGGACGATGCCGATGGCAGAGTTGACGACGACGACTCCGAGGAACAGCGCGTCACGCCATTGACCCGCCGCGAGCACCACCGCCCCGATGGCTCCGAGGAGCGCGTTGAAGCGCGTGAACACGTTGGCGCGGACGATCTCGCCGATGGTCCGGCTGTTGCGCTCGTCGGCCCGGTTCACCTCCCCCCGGGCGATGCGCTCGGACACCTCGGCCGCGGTGAGCCCGTCCTCGGCCACCTGGGCGCGCTCAGGGACGGCATCTGCCGCGTGAGGGTGTTCCCCGCTCGCTGCCGGGGGGGCGCCGTCAGACGAGATCGCCATCGGCGATCTGCTGGTGATGCTGGATGACCTCGGCCACGATGAACTTCAAGAACTTCTCGGTGAACGCCGGATCGAGGCCCGACTCGACCGCGAGCGAGCGCAGACGACGCACCTGGAGCTCTTCGCGCTCGGGGTCGGCAGCAGGCAGGCCGACCTCGGCCTTGTAGCGCCCCACGTCCATGGTGATCTTGAACCGCTCGGCGAGCAGGTGCACGAGCGCCGCGTCGATGTTGTCGATGCTCGCGCGGTAGGCGTCGAGCCGGTCGTCGTGCATCCTTCCGACGCTAGCGCCGGGGCCTTCACTCGGGTGGCAAGATGGCACCTCGTGGGGGAAGCTGGGCAGCACACCGACGCCGGTCGCGCACCGCAGGCGTACGAGGGCTTCGAGGGCACGGTCGGACGCATCTTCGCCACGTCCGAGCCGTCGTGGCCCGTGCCTCCAGTCGCTCCCGCCGGCGCCCCGAACGTGATCGTCGTGCTCGCCGACGACCTCGGCTGGGCCGACCTCGGCTGCTTCGGCTCCGAGATCGACACCGCCAACATCGACCGGCTCGCCGCGGAGGGGCTGCGCTACACCAGCTTCCACTCCAACCCGATGTGCTCGCCGACGCGGGCGTCGCTCTTGACGGGGCTCAACCACCACCTCGCCGGCGTCGGCTACGTCGCCCATGCCGACCCCGGCTTCCCCGGTTACGCGATGGAGCTGCGCGACGACACCGCGACGATGGCCGAGATCATGCGCGACCGTGGTTGGGCGACGCTGATGGTCGGCAAGTGGCACCTCTGCAAGGACACCCACGCCTCCGACGCCGGGCCGCGGCACTCGTGGCCGCTGCAGCGCGGCTTCGACCGCTTCTACGGGATCCTCGACGGGTTCACGAACTTCCACCAGCCTCACCGGCTGTACGAGGACAACCACGTCGTCGACGTCGATCGCTACCCCGACGACTACTACTTCACCGACGACATCACCGACCGGGCGATCAAGATGGTGCGTGAGCTGCGTAGCTCGCATCCGACGAAGCCGTTCTTCATGTACTTCTCCCACGGGGCGGTCCACGCCCCGCTGCAGGCCAAGGCGCAAGACCTCGAGAAGTACCGCGGCGCCTACGAAGCCGGGTGGGACGAGATCCGCGAGCGACGCTTCCGGCGCCAGGTGGAAACGGGGCTGCTGCCGGAGGGCACCGTCTTGCCGCCTCGCAACTCCGAGCCCGATCTCGACGTCACCCCGTGGGAAGAGCTGACCGACGTTCAGCGGGAGCTGTTCGCGCGCTACCAGGAGATCTTCGCGGCGATGGTCGACAGCGTCGACCAGAGCCTCGGTCACCTGCGCGCGGCGCTCGAGGAGCTCGGCGAGTGGGACAACACGATCGTGGTGTTCACGAGCGACAACGGCGGCTCGCGCGAGGGTCTCGCCAACGGGACGAGCGCGTACTTCCGCACCCTCAGCGCCCAGCACATCGACACCGGTCTGGAAGACGTCGACGTCGACCACGCCCGGCTCGGGCTGCTCGGCGGCCCGCAGGCGCTCGCCCACTACCCGCGCGGCTGGGCGATGGTGTCGAACACCCCCTGGAGGCTCTACAAGATCAGCGCGCACCAGGGCGGCCACCAGGTGCCCTTCGTCGTGTCGTGGCCGCGTGGCCTGTCACCTGAGCTGAGCGGCGGTCTGCGCCGCCAGTACCAGCACGTCACCGACTTGTTGCCGACGTTGGCCGAGCTCGCCGGCTTCGACGTCCCCACCCACCGTCATGGCCGTCCGAGCCCGGAGCGCAGCGGAGCCAGCTTCGCCTCGTCGTTCACCGCTCCCGGTGCAGCATCCACCCACACCGAGCAGTACTACGAGATGTGCGGGAACCGCGGCTTCTACCGCGCCGGATGGTCGGTGTCGATCAGCCGCCAGCCGCGTACGCCGTTCAGCGAAGAGCGCTGGGAGCTGCACGACCTGGATTCGGACCCGACCGAATCACGTGACCTCGCGAGCGTGCACCCGGACACCGCCGCCGAGCTGGGCGCGGCCTGGGAGGCTGCCGCCTGGGCGAACCAGGTGTTCCCCCTCGACGAGGGCAGCGCGCTGAAGCACGTGTTGCGCCCGCCGTGGGACGACCAGCTTGCCGAGCCGTGCACGATCGTGGCCGGCACACCGACGCTGGAGCGCTACCGCAGCCTCGCGCTGGTCAACTTCCGGTCGTTCACCGTCGAGATCGCGCTCGCCGAGCCGGGCTGGCAATCCGGCGACGAGGGCATCCTCGTCGCCCACGGCGATCAGGGCGGGGGCTACGCCGTGTACGTGGAGCGCCAGCACCTGCGCTACGTCCACAACGGCTACGGCGAGATGCGCGACGTCGAGTGCGTTGCGATGCCGCGCGGCGCAACGCGGATCGAGCTGGTCATGCACAGCCCGGGCGGGTTCGTGTGGCACGCCGAGCTGAGCGTCGACGGCGGGCCTTCGACGCGCGTGGACGACTTGCGCACGCTCACCGCGATGGCTCCGTTCGAGGGCATCGACGTGGGATGTGATCGCCGCTCGCCCGTGTCGTGGGAGCTCTTCGAGCGTCATGGCACGTTCCCGTACACCGGCGCGCTGCGCTCGGTCACGTACCGCCCGGGCGAGCTCGCGCCCGACGCGGCGACACGCTGGGTCGACTACCTGCGTGAGGCCGGCACCCGCTACGAGTGAGTGCCGCCGAGCTGTTGGCGCAGGCGGTAGCGGAGGTGGACGACGCCGCTGCTGAATCGGTGTTCGTCGATGAGCTCGAGATCGGCGCGGGTGTCGGTTGGCAGTGCGGGGTTACGCCCACCGAGGATGACCGGCCAGACGAACAGGGCGAGCTCGTCGACCAGCCCGGTGACGAGAGCCTGTGCGGCGAGGTGCGGGCCGCCGACCAACAGATCGGTACTGGCGGCAGACTTCAGATCGAGTACCGCGCTGGGGTCGAAGCGGCGCTCGAGCCGGGTGTTCGCAGTGGACGGCGCGGCCAGAGTGGAGGAGTAGACGACCTTGTCCGCCGCCTGCCATGCGCTGGCGTAGTCGGCCATGAGGCTTGACTGCGCGGCCAGGGTGGGGTCGGTCTCCCACACGGCCAGCGTCTCGTACATGCGTCGCCCGTAGAGATACGTGCCTGCGGACCGCATGAGCTCGGTGATGAACGCGAAGACGTCGTCGTCGGGCGGAGCCCAGTCGAAGGCGCCATGTTCGTCCTCGGTGCAGCCGTCGAGCGACATGTTCGACGCGTAGATCAGCTTCGCCAAGACCGCTCTTTCGTCACCCCTCTAGAAGACGACCGGGACGTTGCGCGGCCCGCGGACCTGGCCACCAGCCCAGGTGACCGCGTCGGGATCGACGACCTCGAACTCGGGGATGCGCGCGAGCCATTCCTCGAGGGCGACGCGCAGCTCCATCCGAGCCAGGTTCGAACCGGCACAGCGGTGGATGCCGGCGCCGAAGGCCACGTGGCGGTTGTGCTCCCTGTCGAGCACCACCTCGTCGGCGCGTTCGAACACGGCCGGGTCGCGGTTCGCGGCGGGGAAGTTCATCAGCACCCGGTCTCCCTCGTGCATCGGGCAACCCTGGAACTCGAGGTCGTAGGAGAGGCGGCGGGCCATCGTCACCGGCGAGTAGGCACGCAGCAGCTCCTCGATCGCCGTCGGCAGCAGCTCGGGCTCGGCCACCAGACGCCGCCGGTCGTCGGGGTGCGTGGCGAGGTGCCACAGAGACGAACCGATCGCCGACCACGTGGTGTCGATGCCGGCGATCAACAGCAGCACCGCCATCCCGAGCACCGTCGTCTCCTCCACCGGCGCGCCGTCGACCTCGGCCACGAGCAGCTCGCTGATCAGGTCGTCGCCGGGGTTGACCTTGCGCTCGGCGATCACCTCACGCAGGTAGGTGGCGATCCCGACCATCCCGTGCACGCGGCGCTCCGAGTCGAACGCGAACTCGAGCACGTCGCGTACCCAGCCGGTGAAGGTCGCGGACATCTCCGGCGGCACTCCGAGCATGTGCGCGATGACCCTCACCGGGATCTGCTGCGCGTAGTCGGCAGCCGCGTCAGCCTGTCCGTCGGCGATGAAGCCGTCGACCAGCTGGCGGCACAGCGCCCGCGTGAGCACCTCGTACTCCTCGACGCGCTTTGGACCCATCGACGGCAGGATCAGCCGACGCGTCCAGGTGTGCAGCGGCGGGTCGGCGCTGATCGGGGGCACCCCCGACGGCAGAGCGGGAGCACCCACGGTGAGACCGGCATCGGGCGGCGGCACGACGGCGATGCCGTTGCCGGAGGGGAAGTCCTCGATGTTGCGGGCCATCGCCGTCACGTCGGCATACGTCGTCGGCAACCAGGAGCCACCCCAGCGCTCGGTGTGAGCGATCGGGCAGACCGAGCGCAGCTGATCCCAGATGCCGTACGGATCACGGACGTAGCCGTCGTCGAAGATGTCGTAGTCGGTCGCCCAGTCCGTCACCGGCAGACTGCCGCTGCTCGGCTCGCCCCCGCCATGGTCGTACCCGGTACCCGTGCTTGCTGTGGCCACATCGCCCCCGATCGGTCGAGCGCCATCGTAGTTTGGGGCGGTGGTCGGCGCCGAAGGAGAAGATCTCGGGCTCGCTCCCGTTCTCGTGGTGCACGGCGCGGCCGTGCGCGATAGGGACAACTTCGCGGCAGAGGTGGCCCGCCTGGCAGCAGCCGTCGGGGTCGAGCGCCGCTTCGTGCCCGTCTTCTGGGGAGATCTCGCCCGTCCGGCCGAGGCGGTCGAGCGTGTACTGCCGTATGCCGCCTGGTCTGCCGGTGGGCGCGCGGACGCGGGCGACGACGCGGAAGCCGGCGGGTTCCTCGACGACGGCCAGCAGATGGACGACGCCTCGCCGGACGCTGCCGTGGACGCCGCCGTCGACGAGGCCTTCGGGGCGGGTGACGACAGCAGCGCCGCGGAGCGCGCCTTCGCCCGCGTGCGGCGGATCTGGTCCGAGCGAGACCTCGACGCGATGGTGGAGCGGTTCGGGGAGAACTGGCGACGCCAGTCCGGCGCGGCCCGGCGCAGGGTGCTCGCCGGGTTGTACCGGGCGGTGCGTGCCCAGTACCTGGCGACCGCGGCGAACTTCGCCGGAGACGTCATCTTGTACCAGCGCCGCCAGGCCGAGATCCATGCCCGGGTATGGGAGACCCTGATGCGCGAGGCACCAGGGTGGGGCCTGGCGGAGACCCCGCTGAGCGTCGTCACCCACAGCCTCGGCGGGTCGGTGGCGTTCGACCTCTCCGTCGGCGGCCACCCTCAGCTGCACATCGACCAGCTCATCTCGTGCGGGTGCACCGCGCCGTACTTCCACGCCATCGGCTGCTCTCCCCCGAGCCTCGCGATGTACGACGCCGAACAACACGCCGTGCTGCCCCCGTCGATCCGCTCGTGGACCAACTTCTTCGTGCCCCTCGACCCGTGGGGCTACATCGCCGAGCCGGTGTTCCGCCTGCACGACGGCTCCGCTCCGGTGGACGTCGAGCTGCACGCCGGCGAGCGTGAGGACAAGATCATGCGACACCGAGCCAGCCACTACTGGCGTCACCCGATGGTGATCAACCACCTCCAGCAGACACTGCGGCCGGCGGCGGAGCCCGGCTGAGCGGTCCGGATCGACGGCGACGCCTGATCCGATACGGTGCCGGCTCGTGACGGTAGAGGGCGACTGTTGCGTGCCGGCCGGTGGCCGGCAACCCGATCTGGTGCTGATCCCGGGCGGGGAGATGCTGATGGGCAACGGCCGCGGTGACGGCTACCCCGCCGACGGAGAATGGCCCGTGCACGAGGTGCGGCTGCGGCCGTTCCGCCTGGCCACTGTCGCCGTGACGAACGCGCGCTTCGCGGAGTTCGTCGACGCCACCGGACATGTCACCGACGCCGAGCGGACCGGCTGGTCGTTCGTGTTCGCCGGCCTGCTTCCCGACGAGTTCCCACCGACGCGCGGAGTGGTCGGCGCCGAGTGGTGGCGCCAGGTCTACGGAGCAAGCTGGCGCCGACCGGAGGGACCGCACTCCGGGCTCGAGGGGCGCGACGACCATCCCGTCGTCCATGCCTCGTGGCTCGACGCTCACGCATACTGCGCGTGGTCGGGTACCCGCCTGCCCACCGAGGCCGAATGGGAGCACGCCGCTCGCGGCGGCCTCGTCGGCCAACCCTTCCCTTGGGGTGACCAACTCGAGCCCGGCGGAGCTCACCGGATGAACGTCTGGCAAGGTGAGTTCCCGATCAGCGACGACGCCGCCGACGGCTACTCGGGCACTGCACCAGCGGCCAGCTACGAGCCGAACGGCTACGGCTTGTCCAACATGTGCGGCAACGTGTGGGAGTGGTGCGGCGACTGGTTCGACGCCGGCTGGTACGGGCAGAGCCCGCGCGACGACCCGACCGGCCCGGCGACGGGCTCTGCACGGGTGATGCGCGGCGGCAGCTACCTGTGCCATGCGTCGTACTGCCGGCGCTACCGGGTGGACGCCCGCAGCAGCAACACACCCGACTCGAGCAGCGGCAACCTCGGATTCCGAGTTGCTGCCGAGGTCTGATCCACGGTCATGTTGGGGGGCGTGGCCACCGGTGCCGGGGTGCTGGCCGCATCGTTCGCTTTCGCCGCGTGCAGCCTCGGCGGAACCGACTCCGCAGCGAGCGTCCCCTCGCCGCACTCGACGGTGTCGATCGACGCGTCGGTGCCGGCACCAGCGAAGTCGACAGTGGTGGCCGACTCGACGGGCATCACGACGGTGCCGGGCACCACGTCGACGGCACCGCCCCCACCCACGGGCACGCCGACCGACCCTCCGGCCACGACGCAGGCACCACCCGACCCCCCACCACCGCTGGCCGCGCTGGAAGCGCTCCCGCTCGGTCTGCAGCTCGTCGCCGACGTTCCCGAGCCGACGGGTCTCGCGTGGCGGGCCGGCGACGACGGGCTCTACGTGAGCGTCCAGCGGGGCCAGGTGCACCGGATCGCAAACGGGGTGACGTCGCTCGTCATCGACCTGAGCGGTGAGACCACCGTCGTCGCCCCCGGCAGCGAGCGTGGCCTGCTCGGCATCGCCTTCGATCCCCGCGACGGCCGCATGTTCGTGAACTTCACCGGTCGCGACAACCACACGCGCGTGGTCTCCTTCGCCGTCACCGACGGCGTCGCCGACCCCGCGACCCGCCGCGAGGTGCTGTTCGTGGAGCAGCCCGGCGTCGGGCACAACGGCGGACGGCTGGTGTTCGACGACGAGGGCCACCTGTTCGTCGGCATGGGCGACGGCGGCGGCAGCAACGGGCGAGACGCGCAGGACGGCACCAAGTTGCTCGGTGCGATCCTGCGCATCGTTCCCCGCCTCGACGGCGCCGGCTACGACGTGCCCGCCGACAACCCCTTCGTCGGACGCACCGACGAGCGGCCCGAGGTCTGGGCACGCGGCCTGCGCAACCCGTGGATGTTCTCCTTCGACCGCGCTACCGGCCACATGTGGATCGGCGACGTCGGCAACGACCTGATGGAGGAGATCGACGTCATCCCCGCCGGCCAGAGCGGGCTCAACTTCGGCTGGTACTTCTTCGAGGGCTCCCACCAGCGGTACGACTCCGTGCCCGGCGGGATGACCCCTCCGGTGCACGAGTACCCGCACAGCGAGGGCAACGCGGTGATGGGCGGCTACGTGTACCGCGGTGCGGCGATCCCTGCGCTGCGCGGTGCGTACGTGTTCGGTGACGTCATCGGCAAGGTATGGGCACTCGGCGACGGCGGCGCGGCACGCCTCGGCGTCACCGACGTCGGCTACCTGTTCGGATGGGGCGAGGATCCCGCCGGCGAGCTGTACCTGTTCTCCATGTACGAGGGCGTGTACAAGCTCGTCCCCGGATGACCCTGCGCGCCCAGCCGATGGGCGAGACTCCATCCCCGATGGACCGCGCAGCCCTCCAGACCGTCGTGACCCTCGATCTCGAGGGTGTGCTCGTACCCGAGATCTGGATCGCCGTCGCGGAGCGCACCGGCATCGACGCCCTGCGGCGCACGACGCGCGACGAGCCCGACTACGACGCACTGATGCGCTACCGCATCGACCTGCTGCAACGCCACGGCCTGACGATGTCGCTCATCGCCGACGTGATCGGCGGCCTCGGCCCGATGCCCGGCGCCCGCGAGTTCCTCGACGCGCTGCGGGCACGGACGCAGGTGATCATCCTGTCCGACACGTTCGAGCAGTTCGGCCGCCCGCTGATGGCCCAGCTCGGGTGGCCGACGCTGCTCTGCCACCGTCTGGTCGTCGAGGACGACCGCATCGTCGACTACCGCCTGCGCCTGCCGGACCAGAAGCGCCGTGCGGTCGAAGCGCTGCGTGGGCTCAACTTCCGCGTCGTTTCGGCCGGTGATTCCTACAACGACACGGCGATGCTCGCCGCAGCCGACGCGGGGTTCTTGTTCAGGGCCCCGCCGAACGTGATCGCCGAGTTCCCCCAGTTTCCCGCGATGGACTCCTTCGACGAGCTGTTCGCCCGCCTCACCGGCGAGCTCGCCTGACGGATACGTTCGTCGGAGGAGGGATCGATGAGCACGACCAACTCGAGTTCACCACGCCCTGTCGCCGCCGATCGGGTCGCGGCGGTCTCCGCGCAGGTCGTGCTGCCGTGCAGCGGCGATCTCGACGCGACGCTCGCCTTCTTCACCGACAGCCTCGGCTTCCGCGTCGAGGCGATCTTCCCCGCCGACCGACCCACGACCGCAGTCGTGGCCGGCTACGGACTCCGCCTGCGTCTCGACACCAGCCGCAGTGGGGATCCCGGCACGCTGCGCCTGCTGTGCCACGAACCCGACCGCGTCGCCGGCGGCGCCCGCGAGCTCACCGCGCCGAACGGCACCAGGATCGAGATCGAGGACGCCGATCCGCCGTTGCTGTTGCCACCGCTCGCCCCCTCGCTGGTGGTCACCGACGCCGGCGGCACCGACGAAGGCGTCGCCGGGCGGGCCGGGATGATCTATCGAGATCTGCTGCCCGGCAGACAAGGTGGGATGTTCGTGGCGTCGCGGATCTCGATTCCCGGCGGTGGTCCGGTGCCCGACTACGTGCACTTCCACAAGGTCCGCTTTCAGATGATCTTCTGCGCCGCGGGGTGGGTCCGTGTCGCGTACGAGGACCAGGGCGAGCCGATCCTGATGCGCGCCGGAGATTGCGTGGTGCAGCCGCCCCTCATCCGCCACCGCGTCCTCGAAGCCTCGCCCGGGCTCGAGGTGGTCGAGGTCGGCTGCCCCGCGGTGCACGAGACCTTCGGAGACCTCGCGCTCACCCTGCCCACCGGGCGGGTCTTGCCCGAGCGTGACTTCGGCGGGCAGCGGTTCGTGCACCACGTCGCTGCCGGCGCCAGGTGGAGCCCGTGGCGCCGCGCCGGGTTCGAGCAGCGCGACACCGGCATCGGTGCCGCTACCGGGGGCATCGCCGGCGTGCGCGTCGTGCGCCCTGCCGCCTCCGGGATCGACGCCGCCCACCAGGGCGAGACAGCGCTCGCCGGCGACGACACCGAGTTGCAGCTCTGGGTCGTGCTCGGTGGCGAGGCGACCTTCCGCGCCGGCGACCGCCCGCAAGAACGAGTCCGCCGATGGGCCAGCGTTACTGTTCCCGCCGGCATGGCTCACGAGTTGAGCGCGCCGACCCCCGATTTCGAGATGCTCGAGGTGACCTTGCCCGAGCATCCCGGCCGACCGACCGCCTGAAACAGGAGAACGAACATGGGTGACCGCAACCGCAAGCTGATCGCCGTCAGCGCAATCGGCCTGTTCGGCCTGCTCGCTGCGGCGTGCGGCAGCGACGACTCCTCCGACGCAGGTGCGGGCGACACGGCCCCACCGGCCGACTCGGCGACGCCCACCGAGGCGCCGGGCACCACAGATGCGCCGGCGACGGAGCCGCCGACCACCGATGCCCCGCAGCCCGAGTGGACCAGCGTCGATGCGCCCGACGACTGCATGTGTGCCGACGGCAGCGCATACAAGTACTGGGTCCGCGAGGCAGATCCGGAAAAGGTGGTCTTCTACATGGAGGGTGGCGGCGCCTGCTTCAGCGCCGAGACCTGCGACTACACGGCCGGCAACTTCGACGTGACCGTCGACGCCGACGACGACCCGGCCTTGCGTGACGGGCTGTTCGCGTTCGACAACGAGCTGAATCCGCTCGCCGACTACTCGTTCGTGTTCGTCCCCTACTGCACCGGCGACGTCCATATCGGCAACGCCACCACCGAGTACTCGCCAGAGCTCACCATCCACCACCGCGGCTCGGTAAACGCGTCGACCGCGCTTGCCGATCTGGCCGCCAGGTTCCCCGGCGCCAAGGAGATCGTCGTCGCCGGAGAGAGCGCCGGTTCGATCCCCTCGCCGCTCTACGCGGGCTTGGCCGCGGACTTGTTCCCCGAGGCCGCGATCACCGTCCTCGCCGACGGCTCGGGCGCCTACCCCGACATCCCCGCCTTGAACGAGACGATCGGAGGTGTCTGGGGCACCCAGAACGCGATCCCCGATTGGCCCGTCAACGAGGGGCTCACCGCCGCCGACTGGAGCCTCCCGGGCCTGTTCGTACAGGCGGGCCGCCATGTTCCGGACCGGATCGTGTTCGCCCGCCACGACTTCGCCTTCGACAACACCCAGGTGTTCTTCGCCGAACTGGCCGGCATCCCTGCCGACGACCTCGTGTCCTTGATGGACCAGAACGAGGCCCAGATCGAGGCGGCGGGTGTCGACCTGCTCAGCTTCATCTCCCCCGGCGACGAGCACACGATCCTGTGGTCGGCTGACCTGTACACCCACGAGGTCGAGGGGGTGAGGCTGATCGATTGGGTCACCGACCTCTTCGGCGGCGAGCCCGTCACCGACGTGCACTGCGAGGTGTGCACCCTCGATCCCTGACCGGGTCTGCCGTCGCCGGACCACGGGTCGTTCGCCCCTTGCCCGTCCGGGTCGCGCGTCGGCAGAGTCGACCACGTGGGTCGGCACCGCGTCGCCTCGTTCACCGTGGAGTCGACCGCGTTCGTCGACGCCGACGGCATCCCCCTCGCGGAGCTGCCGGAGTTCGCCCGCAAGCCGTCCGAGCTGGTGCGGATGTACCAGGCGATGGTGCTCACCCGTACCTACGACGCGAAGGCCGTGGCCCTGCAGCGCACCGGACGTCTGGGCACGTTCGCGTCGTCGCTCGGCCAGGAGGCTGTCGCTGTCGGGGCCGCGGCGGCGATGAGACCGCAGGACGTGCTCGTGCCGTCGTTTCGCGAGCAAGGCGCCCAGCTCCTGCGCGGCGTGGAACCGGCCGAGCTGCTCTCGTACTGGGGGGGCGACGAGCGGGGCAGCGACTTCGCCGGGCCACGTGAGGACTTCCCGATCTGCGTACCGATCGGTTCGCAGGCGCCACACGCCGCCGGAGTCGCGTTCGCGTTCCAGCTGCGCGGCGAGCCACGAGTCGCGGTGTGCTTCTTCGGTGACGGGGCGACGTCGAAAGGCGACGTGTACGAGGCGATGAACTTCGCCGGCGTCCGTCGCCTGCCGGTGGTGTTCGTCGTGAACAACAACCAGTGGGCGATCTCGGTACCGCGCGCGATGCAGACCGCGACGGCGACCCTCGCCCAGAAGGCGATCGCGGTGGGCATCCCCGGCGAACAGGTGGACGGCAACGACGTCGTCGCCGTACGTGCCGTCGTGGCCGCCGCGCTGGAGCGCGCCCGCGCCGGAGCCGGCCCGACGCTGGTCGAGGCGCTCACCTACCGGCTGAGCGACCACACCACGGCCGACGACGCCAGCCGGTACCGCTCCGACGACGAGGTCAGCGAGCACTGGAGGCTCGACCCTGTCGCCCGGCTGCGCAAGCTGCTCGTCGGTCAACACGCGTGGAGCTCGGAGCTGGAAGAGCAGCTGCTCGCGGACTGCGCGGCGACGATCGAGGCCGCCGTCGATCGGTACCTCGGCATCGCTCCCCGCTCGCCGGCAACGATGTTCGACCACCTCTACGCCGACCTGCCCGGCCAGCTCGCCGCGCAGCTCGCCGAGCTCACCAACGTCGCCGACGACGGCGACGAAGGGCCCTGATCGCAATGGCCGAGACGGTGAGCGTGACCATGGTCGAAGCGGTGAGGTTGGCGCTCGGCCGGGCACTCGCCGACGACCAGTCGGTGGTGCTGCTCGGCGAAGACATCGGAGCCGACGGCGGGGTGTTCCGGGCCACCGATGGCCTGCTCGCCCGATTCGGTCCGGATCGCGTGGTCGACACGCCGCTGTCGGAGGCGCTGTTCACCGGTCTCGCCGTCGGCATGGCCGCGCAGGGTCTCAGGCCCGTCGTCGAGTACCAGTTCATGGGCTTCGTGTACCCGGCCATCGATCAGCTCGTAAACCACGCGAGCCGCCTGCGCAACCGCACCCGTGGCCGACTGAGCTGCCCGCTGGTGGTGCGGATGCCCTACGGCGGCGGGATCCACGCGCCAGAGCACCACTCCGAGAGCAACGAGGCGATGCTCGCCCACATCCCGGGGCTGCGCGTCGTCGTGCCCTCCTCCCCGGCGCTCGCGTACGGGCTGTTGCTTTCGGCGATCCGCGACCCCGACCCGGTGGTGTTCCTCGAGCCCAAGCGCATCTACCGCGCCGCGCACGAGGACGTCGTCGACGACGGCGTCGGCCTCGACCTGGATCGCTGCCAGGTCTTGCGCTCCGGCACCGACCTGACGATCGTGGCGTGGGGTGCCTCGACCGTCGAGGCCCTCGCCGCCGCTGCCGATCTGGCTGCCGACGGTGTGAAGGCCGAGGTGATCGACGTCTGCACGCTGAAGCCGATCGACATGGCGACGATCCTGCGCTCGGTGGAGCGCACCGGGCGGTGCGTCATCGTGCACGAGGCCGCACGCGCGGGCGGCCTCGGCGCCGAGGTGGCCGCGAACCTCGCCGATGCCGGATTGACCAGCCTGCTCGCCCCGGTGCTGCGGGTGACGGGCTACGACACGGTCATGCCGCTGTACCGCCTGGAGAACCACTACATGCCGAGCACCGCACGCGTGCTGCGTGGCTGCCGGCGGGTGCTGGAGTACCGGTGACGACGTTCCTCCTCCCCGACGTCGGCGAGGGCCTACCCGATGCCGAGATCGTCGCCTGGCACGTCGGTGTCGGCGACCACGTGGTGGAGGACCAGCCCCTCGTCTCGATCGAGACCAACAAGGCCGTGGTGGAGATCCCCTCTCCGCAGTCGGGCCACATCGCCGCCCTCCACGGCGAGCCCGGCGACGTGATCATGGTCGGCCACCCGCTCGTCGAGTTCACCGACGGCGCCACGCCCGACGCCGGCTCGGTGGTCGGCCACGTCCCGGAGGAGGAGCCTCCGCGCCAACCGACGCCACCGCGCCCGGCACCAGCGATCGCTGCGGCCGCCCGTGCCACACCGGCGGTACGCCGCCTGGCCGCGGAGCTCGGCGTCGATCTCGCCGCGCTCGCTCCGAGCGGACCCGACGCGTCGGTGACCACCGACGACGTGCGCGCGGCGGCCGCCGCCGTCCAGCCTGCACCGAGCGAGGTGGAGCCCGTCCGTGGTGTGCGTCGAGCGATGGCCGTGAACATGGCCACCGCGCATGCGCAGGTGGTGCCGGCCACGATCACCGAGGACGCCGACGTCGGTGACTGGCCCTCGGGCACCGATGCCACCTTGCGCCTCGTAAGGGCGATCGGCGTCGCCTGCGCGGCAGAACCGGCACTGAACGCCGCATATCTCGGGCCCGAGGCCGGTCGGCGCCTCCAGCGTCAGGTCCATCTCGGCGTCGCGATGGACACCGAGGACGGGCTGTTCGTGCCGGTGCTGCGCGACGTCGCCGGGCGTGAGCCCGACGACCTGCGCCGCGGCCTAGAGGCGATGAAGGACGACGTCCGAGCGCGCACCGTGCCCCCCGGCGACCTGCGCGGCCAGACGATCACGCTCTCCAACTTCGGCATCTTCACCGGGAGGTATGCGGCGCTGGTCGTCGTACCCCCGCAGGTAGCGATCATCGGCGCCGGCCGGGTCAGGGACGAGGTCGTCGCCCACCACGGACGTCCCGCAGTGCGGGCAGTGCTGCCGCTGTCACTCACGTTCGACCACCGCGTCGTGATGGGCGGCGAAGCCGCCCGCTTCCTCGCGGCGCTGATCGCGGACCTGGGGGCACCGACGTGAGCCTCACCGAGTTGCCCTTCCGCGACCGCGTCGACGCCGGGCGCCGGTTGGCGGCGCGGCTCGCCCACTTGCGTGGAGCCGACCCGGTGGTCCTCGGGATCCCCCGCGGCGGCGTGCCCGTCGCGTTCTCGGTGGCGAACGCGCTCGGCGCAACCCTCGATGTGGTCATCGTGCGCAAGTTGGGCACGCCGGGCCAGCCCGAGCTCGGTCTCGGCGCGATCGGCGAAGCCGGGGTGCGTGTGCTCGACGACGAGATCGTCCGCCTGACGGGTACGAGCGAACGCGAGATCGCGGTCGTCGAGCAGCGCGAGCGCGAAGAGCTGGCCCGGCGCGCACTTCAGTTCCGTGGTGATCGTCCGCCGGTCGAGGTGGCCGACAGGTGCGTGATCATCGTCGACGACGGGATCGCCACCGGGTCCACGGCACGGGCGGCCTGCCGCATCGTCGCCGCGCGTGGTGCGGCGAGGGTCGTCCTTGCCGTCCCGGTCGCCCCGCCAGGTTGGACGGAGCGCTTCCGCGGCGACGCCGACGAGCTGATCGCCCTCGAGACACCGGCCGGGTTCCATGCGGTCGGGCAGTGGTATCGCGACTTCTCGGCGACGAGCGATCGCGAGGTTGTCACCTGCCTCCAGAAGGCGAGGCAGCACCAGCCGGCGGCGACGACGCCGAGCTTCGACGGCGAGGTCGAGATCCCGTGCGCCGACAAGCACCTGCGTGGTCGCTTCACCGTGCCTCCCGGTGCCCCCGGCATCGTCGTCTTCGCCCACGGCAGCGGCAGCAGCAGGCACAGCCCGAGAAACCGCTTCGTGGCCGAGGTGCTCCAGCGAGCCGGTCTCGGCACTCTGCTGTTCGACCTGCTCACCCCCGCCGAGGAGCGCGACCGGGCCAAGGTCTTCGACATCGGGCTGCTGGCCGATCGTCTCGTCACCGCCGACCGCTGGTTGCGGGCGATGCCTGCCGCTCACGCGCTGCCGCTCGCCTACTTCGGTGCCAGCACGGGAGCGGGCGCGGCGCTGTACGCCGCGGGCGATGCGGACGCCGATGTCGCCGCCGTCGTGTCGCGCGGGGGACGCCCTGATCTGGCCGGGAGCCGGCTCGGCGGTGTCCGCTGCCCGGTGCTGCTGATCGTCGGGGCCAACGACGACGTCGTGCTCGCTCTCAACCGTGAGGCGCAGTCGCGCCTCGGTGGTGTCAGCCGGCTCGAGGTGGTGCCCGGCGCGAGCCATCTGTTCGAGGAGCCGGGCACGCTGCAGCAGGCAGCGCAGCTCGCGCGGGACTGGTTCCTCCAGAGTTTCCCATTGCGCTGAGCGGTCGTTCTCCCACGGTGCGCGTCGCATGTAAACGGTGGCGTTGGGGCGCTGTATGGTCACGCGATGCGTCGTATCCGAGCCTCAGTCGTCGTCGTCGGCATGGTGTGCGCGAGCGCCTTGGCGGTCGGGCTCGGCCCGGCTGATGCCAAGTTGCAGCAGGCCGAACCGTCCAAGGTCTTACAGCGCCACGAAGTCGACGTGCAGATCCTGGCCCTCAACGACTTCCACGGGAACCTCGAACCGCCCACGGGGTCGAGCGGGCGCGTCGGGCCGTCGGGCACTCCCGAGTACGGCGGCGCCGAGTACATCGCGTCGCACGTGCGTGCGCTCGAGCAGACCAACCGCAACACGATCATGGTCTCGGCCGGCGATCTGATCGGCGCCAGCCCGCTGCTGTCCGCGCTCTTCCACGACGAGCCGACCATCGAGGCGATGAACTACATCGGGCTCGACCTGAACGCGGTCGGCAACCACGAGTTCGACGAAGGCACGACCGAGTTGCTGCGCATGCAAAGGGGCGGGTGTCATCCCGTCGACGGATGCCTCGACGGCGACGGGTTCGGCGGTGCCAGCTTCAAGTTCCTGGCCGCGAACGTGGTCAACGAGACGACGAGGCGGACCCTGTTCCCGCCGTTCTCCATCCAGAACTTCAACGGCGCCAAGGTGGCCTTCATCGGCATGACCCTCGAGGGCACGCCGACGATCGTCAGCCCTTCTGGCGTGGCCGGGTTCGACTTCCTCGACGAGGCCGACACCGTCAACGCGCTGGTCCCCGAACTGAATCGGCGCGGGGTCAACGCCATCGTCGTCCTCGTCCACGAAGGTGGACTCCCGACGGCGCTCACCCCTAACGGTTGCGCAGGGGTGTCCGAACCGATCAGCGGCATCGTCAACCGGCTCGACCCTGCCGTCGACCTGGTGATCTCGGGTCACACCCATCAGCCCTACAACTGCGTCATCAACGACATCCCGGTGACGAGCGCGTACTCGTTCGGTCGCTTGCTGACCGACATCGACATGCGCGTCAACCGCCGGACCGGTCACGTCACCTCGGTCAGCGTCAACAACTTGTTGATGGACCGCACCGCGGTGCCGAAGGATCCCACCGTGACCGCCCTGATCGACCGCTACAAGGCCGTCGCCGGGCCGATCGCGAACCGGCCGGTGGGCACGATCACCGCCGACCTCACCCGCACCAACGACCCGGACGGCTCACGGGAGTGGACGCTCGGCAGCGTCATCGCCGACGCTCAGCTCGCCGCCACCGACGGACCCGGCGAAGGCGCGGCCGTGATCTCGCTGATGAACCCGGGCGGCATCCGCGCCGACATGCTCTACGCGAGCAGTCCGGCGGGCGAGGGCAACGGCGTGGTCACCTACGGAGAGGTGTTCACCGTCCAACCGTTCGGCAACTCGATGGTCACCATGACCCTCACCGGAGCCCAGATCGAGCAGACGCTCGAGCAGCAGTTCTGCGGGGTCAGCTCCAGCGGCACCACGCTCGCCGAGCGGGTGCTCCAGGTGTCGGCGACGCTCGGCTACACGTGGGACCTGTCGCTCGGGCTCACCGCCGACCCCGGATGCACGCTCGACGTGGTGTCGGGGATCACCATCAACGGCAACCCCCTCGTCGCGGGCAACTCGTACCGGGTGACGGTCAACAGCTTCCTCGCCGACGGTGGCGACGGCTTCTACGCCCTCATCGGCGGCACCGACCGTCTCGGCGGTGCCGTCGACACTGACGCCTTCGAGGACTACTTCGCCGTCGCCTCGCCCGTCGCGCCGCCTGCGCTCGACCGCATCGACGTGGTGCCGTAGGCGCTACGCGCAGCGCATCTCGACATAGGGCGAGCTCGCCGCCGTCACCATCGCGCCGTACCCCGGCCGGAACGACACGCTCGCCCCTACCCGCAGCTCGCCGTGCGCATCCGACACGTCGAGCACGAGGTAGTCGCTCGACGCACCGAGCACCCGCAGCCGGCCGTCCACCGGGCTCAGCCCGGTGACGTCGGTGTCGACGGTGCCGAGGTTGACCAGCGCGTGGTCCAGCCACCCCCGGTCGGCGAACTCGGGGACATGGCCCATCGCGTCCTCGCCGCGCCGGCCGAGGGGAACCGAAGGCTTGCGGCGTAGCTCCAGCACCTCGCCGTGAAGCTCCACGGCGTCTTGCACGGTGCCGGGCCAGGGGGCGCGCTCCACCGTCTCGCGTCCCAAGAGGATCGCCTCGCCGATGCGCAAGTGGTCCACCCGGGCGGGCATCTCCCCCGCCGCCACGAGACGAAGGGCGCTCGAGTTGCCTCCAGACACGCGCTCGACACGCACGTCGAGCTCGGCCTCGACCTGGTCCACCAGGGCAACCAGCAACCCCATGTTCTCGGCGCTCGGTGCCACCCCGCCGAAGCAGGCGAGGTTGGCCCCGACGCCGGCCAGGCACACGCCGTCGACGCCGCGCACGGCGCGCACGAACCTCACCAGCTCGTCGGGCCACACCCCTTCGCGCAAGTCGCCGAGATCGACCATCACGATCACCGGGTGCGGGTGCCCGCGCCGGGCAGCTGCGGCACCGAGACCGGCGATTACGTCGAGGTCCGCGTTGCAGCTCGACTGGGTGAGCGCGGCGACGTCGTCGACGTGCGACAGCGACGGGATGCGCAGCAGCATCACGTCGGCCTCGATGCCGCCGGCGCGGAGCCGCCTGATGTTCTCCAACCGCGATTCCCCGATCGACTCGACCCCGCCGCGCAGCATCGCCGCGGCCACCTCTGGCGCGCCGCACAATCCCTTCGTCACCCCCGTCACCGCGATGCCGTGCGCGGCGCACTGGGCGACGATCGCGGCCGCGTTCTGTTCGACCTTCGCGAGGTCGACGGTGAGCAGTCGACCGGCCACTCAGGCACCAACTGATCGCTCACGCAAGCGACGCACCAGGAAGCTCGCCACCTGATGCCCGCTCGTCCCCCGCCCGAAGCCCGCGTCCATCCCACACGACCGAGCGACGTCGTCGGTCAGCTGGGTACCGCCGGCGACGAGCACCAGGTCGTCACGCACGCCCCGCTCCACGGCCAGGCTGTGCAGCCGGTCCATGTTCTTCCGGTGCACGTCGCCGTGGGTGAGAATCGTCGAGATCAGCACCACTTGCGCCCCCACGTCGGCGGCGGCGTCGAGGACCCGCTCCACCGGCACCGAAGTGCCGAGACGATGGCACTCGAAGCCGTAGCGCTCGATCCCGCCGTGTTTCAGGTCGATCACCTCCTGCAGCCCGACCGAGTGCTCGTCCTCGCCGACCGTGGCCGCCACCACCCGAATCGCCCTCGGGCGGACGTACTCCTCGATCTCGGCGTGGTCGAGCACTTCGACCGGCTCGGGGAGCTCCAGCAGATCGGACCTCATCGGCAGGTCGGCGACGCCCTTCAACTCGAACACCGAACCCTCTGCGGGGTGCAGCACCCGGGCATGGATCACCTGCGGCTCGTGCAGCCCGAGATGCCGGGCCATCTCCAGCGCCGCCGCCTCGGCCAGCTCCCGCGGCGCAGGCACGAAAACGGTCACGCACACGATGCCGTCCCCCGCTTGCTCCACCTCGGGACGCAGGATGCCCGCCGCACGCTCGGCGAGGGGTGCGGTGAGGCGATGTTCGACGTTGTCGTCGGGGTCGAGCTCGTCGACGTACACGATCTTCGTGTCGTCGCACAGGGTGCAGCCGCCGATCGCAGCACACGGACGACCGGGCGCGTGGTCGCCCGACTCGGCGTACACGTTGTCGCCGAAGTGGCTGCACACCGGCGCTCCGTAGCCGGGCTCTCGGCACACCACCGTCGCCGCGCCGACGCCGGCATGCTGGTCGCGCACGATGCCGTCGCCGGCGCGTTCGGGGAAGAGCCCGGCGTCCACGAAGTATCCGGCCTCGACCGCGGCGAAGTACCCGCCGATCTCGACGATCTCCTCCAGGAACAGCACCGCGCGCTCGACGATCTCCCGCACCTGTTCGCGCAGTGGGCCGTCGGTGCGGAGCTGCACCAGGTCGTGCAGCCCGTCGAGCCCGATCAGCGTCTGGCGAGCGGTCTCCACACCGGCGACGTTGTTGTAGTGCCACGGGCAGTTGCGGCCCTCGTCGGGGGTGATCGTGCTCTGCACGTCGGCCGACGTGAGCGCGGAGATCAGCGTGTCGAGCACGTGGGTGACCGTCGCCTCGCGGGTGTCGGACTCGATGTAGCGGGTGTTCTGCTGGGCGCGGAAGCGGCACCCGGCGAACACCTCGCGCAGCGCCACGGCATAGGGCAGGTCGAGGCGCAGCTTCGGTGCCGGAGGGGCGGTCGGCGGCACGGTCGACAGACCGATCTGCGCCGACGGCATGCCCACCGCCCGGCTGTACGCGGTGTTCACCGCATGCTGCACGAGCAGCTCCGGGGTCACCTTCCAGGCCTGCTTGGCAGTCGCGTTCGCGTTGTGGGCGCCGTCGATCTGGAAGATCCCGGCGTCGGCGAGCACACGCTTGGCCTCGGCGGCGTCGACGAACGAGCGGTGCATGTTGATCCCCCGGTACAACACGTTGTACTGCGGGTCCTGGTGCGCGCCGTTCACCCCCTCTTCCGCATACAGCACTGCCATCTCCGGGCCGGCGAGGCCGCTGACGTACGAGTGGAAGTTGATCGGGCGGCCGACCTCGTCTTCGATCGCGTCGAGGGCCTTGCGGGTCGCGCGGAGCTGCTTGCGGGTGATCGGGATGCCGCCGACGCCCTCGGGAGTGCCCTCGATCAGCCCGTCGATGTGGGATTGGCCGGTGGTGCGGATCACCATGATGTGGTCCGCCCCGTGCCATGCCGCCATCCGCATTCGGCGCAGGTCGTCCTCGAAGCGGCCCGACGCGATCTCGGTCGTGATCACCGGCGCCGGCTGAGGGTCGATGTCGCCGAAGTAGCGCGCGGCGGGCAGCGGGACCGAGCGGTCGACCCCCAGCGACATGTCGGCATACTCGAACGGCCCGATGCGCTGGCCGGGCACCGGCGTGCGCCATGTCCACCCGCGCCGTCGGGGGCGGTAGTGCTCCAGGTCGGCGAGCACCTCGCGCATGTCGAGAGGGCGGTCCGGTTCGAGCTTCACGGCTGCACCTCCTCCCACCAGCGGCCCTCCAGCAGCGCATGCGCGGCCTCGCGCGGGGTCACGGCGCGACGGGCGGCCAGCTGGGCGAGTAGCCGTCCGGCGCCGTGGCCGAGCAGCTTCGCTTCGGCCATGCGTTCGACGAGAGCCTTCGATTCGACGCTCGACAGCCCCATGCGCAACAGCACGGAGCGCTCGATGGCGGGCGTGGTGTGGGTGCGGGCCTCGGCCACGAGCGGGGCCACGATCCGGTCGGCCAGCGCCCAGAACCGGGCGCGAAGCTCCTCGTCGTCGAGCGTGGCCAGGTGCGCCCTTCTCGCCTCGAAGTCATCGGGTCGCGGTGAGACTCGCATCGATCTCCTCCTGGACGCGGGCCGCGCTCCAACGTGTCTCCTCGGCGAGGAAGGCGACGTCGGCTTCGGCCGGGGTGGTGCCCTCGGGCAGGGAGGCAAGGGCGTTGCGAACGTACGACGCCCGGACTCGCTCCAGGTCGACGTCGACGACGTGGAGCTGCGCCGGATGCTCGGGGATCACGATCACCTCGCCGGGGCTGTCGTCGGCAGGGTCGCCGCGCACGACGCGAATCCCCTCCTGCCGAGCCCGGTCGAGCTGGGCCAGCGGGTGCTTGCCGGCACCGGTGTATTCGGTCTCTTGCACCACCACCACCTGGTCGCGGCGTAGCTCGCGAGCGATCGCCATCGCCGCCGCGAGCGACGTGTTGCCGGCCGGGCCGCGCTCCAAGCCCTCGAGCTGGGCGAGGGCCTCGGTCACGTAGAACACCTCGCCCTGGGTGACGGTGACGAAGCGGTCGAGGTAGCGCAGCGGACGGGCCGCGTTGCGCGGCACGTCGGCCCTGTCGGGCCAGGTGGTGAACGGCAGCGAGAAGCCGGTGTGGCCCGTGGTGAACGACTTGCGGTTGAAGTCTCGGTCAGACGCCATGTGCAGGCCGCTCAGGTCGACGCTCGCGCCGACCACCTCGGTGGCACGCGCTCCAGCCCGGCGCAGTCCACGAGCGGTGCCGGTGACGTTTCCCCCTCCGGCGTGCGTCACGACGACCACGTCGGGGAACCGCCCGGTGCGCTCGAGGGAGTTCTCGGCCACCTCGAATCCGAGCGTCTCGATCCCCACCACCGAGTACGGGGTGTACAGCGAGGCGTCGAAGAACCCGGTCTCCTCGAGCACGGTCAAGAAGACCGAGAACAGCTCTGGCCCGACGGAGAGCCTCAGCACCTCGGCACCGAAGGCCTCACATGCGCGCGTCTTCTCGGCGATCTCGGGCTGCACCACTCCCCTGCTGTCGAAGGCCTCCTGCACGACGATGCACGCGAGGCCGGCCTTGGCGGCCTGCGACGCGACAGCCGCGCCGTAGTTCCCGCTCGTCGCCGCCGCGACTCCCGGATAGCCCTGGCGCGCCGCTTCGTACACCGACAGCGAGGCGCGCCGGTCCTTGAACGACCCGGAGGGATTCGCCGCCTCGTCCTTCACGAACAGCCTGGCGCCCATGCCGGGTGCCGCGATCCGCCTCACCACCTCTGTCAGGCGGTGCAACTCGACGAACGGCGTGCCTCCCACCCCGGTGGCGATCTGCACCTGCCTCGCGGCGTCGAGGTCGAAACCCGTGTCCGCCAGCAGGCGCTCGTAGTCGAACGCGAGGGCGCCGGTCTCATAGAGGGTGTAGTCGATGCCGACAGCGCGCTGCACGATTCCCGCACGCCGCTCCATCACCCGCGAGTAGGTGTTCATCGCGGGGCTTCCTCACGGAGCAGTTCGCGCAGTTCGTCCCCGATCACCGAGATCTCGGGAACCGACGGCCCGAAGGTGTGCGTGTGGCCGGGTCCGACGATCACGAGGGTCCCCGCCAGCCTTCGCCCGGCAGCCGTGCGCACCTCGGCCTCGTCTCCGAGGCGGGCAGGTTCGACCAGCCAGCCGCGCACGCGTTGCTCGAGCGGCACTGCCTGGGTCTCGGCCGGAACCTGGCTCGCGCGTGCGCCGGCCGTCAGCACCACGCGGTGCAGCTCCACCCAGGTGCCCGAAGCGACGGCGTCATCCACGACGGACTCCCCGCGCCGCGAGGAGCTGTCGCACGTCGCCTTGGATGGCGGCCGGCACCGGGAGATCGGCCATCGTCAGCAGTCCGGCTGGGGCGGCCACCACGCGCGGGATCATGTTGACGGCGAGCGCGGCGGTGGCGACACCGCCGGGGATCTCCGGCGAGCCGGCCAGCTTCACGCCGGGGGTGCCGGCGATCTCGATCGTGTCGCCGGTGTCGATGCCCTCGGCCTCCGGGTGCACCTGCTGGGGGTGGACGAGGGTGATCACCGCCAGCCCGCCGCAGTAGGCGGTGGCGGTGTGCCGGCAACCCGCCACAGCACCGGGTTCGACCACCACGAAGGGCGTCTCGCGCCGCACCGCGGACACGATCGGTTCCCGCGTCTGCTCGACCCGTTCGATCTCCCAGCCGAGCGCGCTCGCGATCATGGCGATCGACTCGGGGAAGCCGAAGTGCCCCACCACGGATCCGTCGGCGACGCCTTGCGCGAACGCCTGCGGTGACAGACCCACACCCTGGGTGCGCAGCACCGAGGGCCCGTAGGGCGCGAGGTCGTTGACCCGTGTCGCGGTGATTGAGCGCACGTCGGCGCACACCCCGGTGAGCGCGATCACGAGCAGGTCGAGGACGAACCCCGGGTTCACGCCGGTGCCCAGCACCGTCACCTCGTGCTCGCGGGCCAGCGCATCGACCGCCGAGGCCCAATCGGGCGATCCGGCTGCCGGGAACGCGAGCTCCTCGGCGATCGAGATCACGTCAACACCGTGTTCGATGCAGCAGCGCACGTCGGCGTCCGCGTCGACGACGCGTGAGCACGTCATGTGCAGCGCCACGTCGGGACGCTCCCGCTTCAGCACGGCGGCGAGGTGCGGCTCCATCAACACGCCGCTCGGCCCGCCGAGTCCGAGCACGATGCCGGCGTCCTCTCCCTCGTGCTCGACGCGGTGAGGCACCACACCGACGAGGCGCAGACCGGCCTTACCGTGCAGGATCCGCGCCGCCGCAGCACCCATCTGCCCGGTTCCGATCAGCACCACGCGCACCGGCTCTGCGGCCGCACGCACGAACGCCGTCATCACGGTTCACGATCGCGCAAGCGCTGCCCGGTGGGCAGGGCCAAGGGTCCCTAACGGCGCGTGACCTGGCGCAGCAGCGCCCACGCCTCGTCGACGGTGTCGGCGGTGGCCGACGCCACCACCAGCCGACGCCTGACCCGCTCGGCTTCGGCCTTCCACGACGCGCGCACCTCCAGCAGGGTGCCGTCGTCACGGCGGACGTGGTTCTCCCGGTATTCCAGCATCGTGCGCCACCCGGCGCGCTCGAGCGCCCGCCGGTCCGGTTGGTCGAGCATCATGCGCGTCCCCGTCATGTGCGTCACTTTGACCCATCGGTCCTGTGGATCGTCAGTGCCAACTGCCTGTGGGCGCGCTGTGGAAACTCCGACCCGTACCTACTTAGCCTTCAGCCATGACGACGGTGCTGCGTACCCACGAGGTCGAAAACCAAGTTCCCCTGCTCGCCGGCTACGACGTGTTCGGCGCCGACGTCGCCCTGACCGAAGCGGTCGAGCGAGAGAAGGCGCGGCATGGGCAACCGACGACCTGCATCAGCTCGGTCGCCTGGCCGGCACTGAGTCCGCGCAGGAGCTCGGCCGCCTGGCCGAGGCCAACCGGCCGGTGCTGCAGACCCACGACCGGTCCGGCAACCGCATCGACGTCGTCGAGTACCACCCCGCCTATCACGAGCTGATGTCGACTGCGATCGCCAACGGCCTGCATGCCGCCCCGTGGGGCGACGCGCGCGACGGCGCGCACGTCGCCCGAGCGGCGAAGGTGATCACCTGGTACCAGGTGGACGCCGGCCACATCTGCCCGATCTCGATGACGTACTCGGTGGTGCCCACCCTGCGCCACAACTCCGCGCTCGCGAACGAGTGGGAGCCGCGCATCTGCTCCAGCTCCTACGACCCGCGCAACCTTCCGGGCGAGCAGAAGTCGGGGATCACCTGCGGCATGGCGTTGACCGAGAAGCAGGGCGGCTCCGACGTCCGCGCCAACACCACCACCGCGCGCCCGCTCGCGGGCAGCGGCGAGTTCGCGCTCACCGGACACAAGTGGTTCTGCTCGGCGCCGATGTCGGACGGCTTCTTGATGACCGCCCAGGCCCCACGAGGGCTGTCGTGCTTCTGGGTGCCGCGCTGGTTGCCCGACGGCAGTCGCAACCTGATCGCGATCCAGCGGCTGAAGGACAAGCTCGGCGACCGCACCAACGCGTCGAGCGAGATCGAGCTGCTCGACACGTGGGGGGTCCTCGTCGGCGAAGAGGGCCGTGGCGTGCGGACGATCATCGAGATGATCAGCCACACCCGCCTCGACTGCACGCTCGGCTCCACCGCGATCATGCGTCATGGCGTGGCCCAAGCGGTGTGGCATGCGAGCCATCGCCGCGCATTCGGGAATCTGCTGGACGACCAGCCGCTGATGCGCAACGTGCTGGCCGACCTCGCCGTCGAGTCGGAGGCCGCGACCGCCGCCGCACTGCGCCTGGCGCGGGCGTACGACGCCGACCCCGCCGACGAGCACGAGTCCGCCCTGGCACGCCTGGTGACGCCCGTCGTCAAGTACTGGACGTGCAAGCGGGCTCCCCAGCATGCCGCTGAGGCGCTCGAGTGCCTCGGCGGCGCCGGCTTCGTCGAGGAGTCCGGCATGCCGCGCCTCTTCCGGCAAAGCCCGGTCAACGGGGTGTGGGAGGGATCGGGCAACGTGATCTGCCTCGACGTGCTGCGCGCCCTTGCTCGCGCTCCCGAGACCTTGGACGCCTACTGGGCCGAGGTGGAGCAGGCTTGCGGTGCGGACCCTCGCTTCGACCGAGCAGTTGTCGAGCTGCGCCGCGAGCTCGGCGACGAGCTCACCGACCTGGAGGCGCGGGCACGCCGGTTGGTGGAGCAGATGGCGCTCGTCTTCCAGGGCTCGCTGCTGCTGCGCCACGCGCCGGCCGCGGTCTCCGACGCGTTCTGCGCGTCTCGCCTCGCCGGCGACAAGGGGCACGCGTTCGGCACGCTGCCAGCAGGCCTCGACCTGCGCTCGATCGTCGACCGCGCCCGCCCGCTTCCTCTCAGCTGATCCGACCGGTCAGTGGGTGGCGACGGAGAGGCGGTGGAAGGCAGGCGCGAAGCCGTCGACGATCTGCTCGTGATCCGGCACGAGATCCATGTCGCAAGCAATGCCGACAAACACCATGTTGTTGTAGCTGTAGATCGTGAAGCACATCGGCTGGTTGCCCGACAGCGGGGCCCAGCCGACCATGCCTTCCACCTTCGTCCCCGCGACGAAGACGGGTATCGGAGGCCCCGGCACGTTGGTCAGCACCCCGATCGCACGGTTCGCGAGCAGATCGACCGACGCCTGGTACAAGGACTTGTTGAGTCCCGAGATCACCTCCTGGATACGGAACGCGATACCGGCCTCGTGACCGCTCTTGATCCGCGCCATCCGCCGCTGCACGACGTCGAGCACGACGAGCGGGTCACCGATGTCGGTCGGCAGCTCGAGCTGCACGATGGCGAAGCTGTTGCCGAGCTCGGTGGGCAACGTGGTGTCGAGCGCCTTCAGATTGACGGGGATCATCCAGTTGACGGACGAACACTGGGCCTCGTGGGCCTCCAAGTAGGCATGCAGCGTCCCTGCCACGCTCGTCACGAGCACGTCGTTGACGGTGGCGCCGTGGGTGCGGGCGACGGCTTTGACTTCGGCCAGCGGCAACGGCGGCGACCAGGCGACCGCCTTGCGATCGCCGACCATCCCGGTCCAGATGCTCGCGTCGTTGCGCGTACCGAGCAGCAGCTTGCGCGCGATGTCGGCGTCGCCGGGCGCCGCGGAGAACATGTCTACGAGTGGTCCGCTGCCGGGGATCCGCGGGCGCAGCGCGGACGTCAGCCACTCCGCGAATGCCGAAGCCGCAGCGGCTGATCTGGCGGCGGCCGTGTGGACCGCGCCGACCGGGTTGGTCAGCGCCATACCGGCGACCTCCCGCGACGCCTCCCGCGCCTCGGCGGCCGCGTGCCCGACCGCACGACCGGCCGCGCGCACCCCCTCGACGGTGGAGCCGATCGGGTCGCCGATCACCTCACCGACACGGCCCACCGCGTCGCTCGCGAGCTCGTTCAGCTCCCTTGCGACCGAAACGGCTCCAGCGGTGAGCTGCTCGCGCACCGAGCGTCCCTCGGGCTCGGGCGCCTCGGCAGATGCAGCGTGCAGCCTGACCGGTGGCGCGAGGATCGCGCCACCCTCGGGCGAGGCGTCGAACAGGCTCATCGCGAGCTGCACCATGCGGATCCCGTCGGCGATCGCATGGTGAGTGCGCACGACGATCGCGCTGCCACCCATGTAGTCCTCGATGAGGAACATCTTCCAGAGCGGCCGTTTGCGGTCGAGCGGGACGATTCGTTGGGCGCCGATGAACTCCCGCAGCGCTGCCTCGTCGGCCGGTGCCGGCAGCGTGATGCGCTCGAGGTGCTTCCTCCAACCGAGCCGGGGACGCTCCTCCCAGAACCAGGAGCCGTCCTCGTCGGCGACGGCGACGCTACGGAACACCTGATAGCGGTCCCACATTCGCTCCTGGACGACGGCACCGAAGCGCTTCCAGTCGACGGGTGTGGCCGTCCAGATCAGCGAGTCGACGACCATCAGGTTCGTAGGCCGGTCCATCTCCAGCCACAGCGCGTCCTGCACGCCGAGACGCTGACGTTCGCTCACCACGCCCTCCCTCGGGTAGAGCCCGACGCTAACTCACGCCGAGCTGGAGCAGCTCTTCGATGCTCGGCGCGAAGTAGTACGCGCCGGTGACGGCGACGCTGAAGTCCAGCAGGTGGTCGCGGATCTGGCGGCCCTCGGAGCCGTACATCTCAGCGACCATCACGTCGAAGCGGTCTCGTTCGCAACTGAAGGCCACGAAGAAGAGGCCGCGCTCGTTCACCGTCCCGTAAGGCGTGCTGCGCCTGTAGATCGGGCGCTCGTTGCCCTCGGCGTCGTGGATCTCGAGCAGCGCGACGTGGGCATCTGCGGGCAGTGCCTCGCCGGTCAAAGCGACGCTGTCCAACTTGGTCCGTCCGATCACGCCCTCCTGATCGGGCACGCTGAGCTCGCCGAAGGCTCCGAGGTCGTGCACCCAGCGCTGCGTCATCACGTGCGATCCCCCCTCGCCGGGCCGGCCGGCGGGAATGCACGCCGCCACCGCGGCCTCTGCGGGCGTCGGATTGGCGCTGCCGTCGATGAAGCCGGTCAGGTCACGGCTGTCGTGGTAGACGAACGTCGGGCAGTCCACCTCGAGGGTGGCAACGGTGGAGAGCGTGGACGCGACGTTGTTGGCGGTGTCGTACACCGCGTCCACGCTGCCTCCGTGGACCCATGCCCAGACGTCGTGCTGGGTGGCCGGGGCCACGTGGCCGTCCTTGCCGACGACCTCGGCGAACGGTCCCAACCCCGCTGGCTGCGGGCTGCCGGCGCGCACCTTCTCCCAGAGCGCCGACCCGAAGCCGACCACCAGATTCGTCGCACCGCCCGACACGTGGGGCTCACACAACGCCGCGAGGGACGCGAGCACCGAATCGTGCGACACGTCGGGGCGGATCGCGAACTCGAGGTGGTACTGGTAGGTGGTCCCGAGAGCGAAGATCCCGGACTGGGGAGTCGACATCGCGAGGAGAGTCCTTTCTCGGCCGGCAGCCGCGGCGACACTATGTGTCATGAGGTCGGGCTCCGAAACCCGCATGATCTCGTCATGAGCCAGGCTGACGCCCCGCGAGTGCTCTGCGAGAGCGTCGATCAGTGGCGTGACTGGCTGGCCGCGAACCATGACACCGAGACCGGAGTGTGGCTGATGACGTGGCGCAGCGCGACCGGTCGTCCGGCACCACCGTACGAGCAACAGATCGAGGAGGCGTTGCGCGTCGGCTGGATCGACAGCACGGCGAAGAAGCTCGACGAAGAGCGCGCGATGCTCTACTTCGCCCGCCGCCGCCCGGGCAGCCCGTGGGCCCGCACCAACAAGGCACGCATCGCCCGGCTGGAAGCGGAGGGGCGCATGCTCCCGGCCGGCCAGGCAGTCGTCGACAGGGCGCGGGCCGACGGCTCGTGGACCTTGCTCGATTCGGTGGAGGACCTCGTGGTCCCCGACGACCTAGCGGCTGCCCTCGACCGCCACGCGGGCGCGAGGGAGCACTGGAACGCCTTCCCCCCTTCGGCACGCAAGCAGATCCTCTGGTGGATCGCGCAAGCCAAGCGTCCGGAGACCCGCAGCATCAGGGTCGAGGCGAGCGCCCGCGAGGCATCACTCGGCAAGCGCGCTCGGTGAAGCCACGCCCTTGCCGATGCCAAGTTGCCGAAGTGGCTGGGGGTATGGTCGGCCACGAACGCGCTGCCTGCCGTGAGGGTGTCGAAGTGAATCCAAGGGTCGGGGGAAGATGAGCGGGGCCGGACCACAACGCGGGGACATCGCGCACATCGACTGGATCCCGGCCGGTACTCGCTTCGGTGCCGGCGACATGGCGTACTTCGTCGGACGCGGGGAGCGCGATGTCGACGACGCGCTCGGCGAGATCGATCTGATCGTCACCGGCCCTCACGCGTCTGCTGCCTTCCCGGCCGAGATGCAGCCGTTCGTCGAGAGCCGCTTCACGAAGCGGCTGCAGTACGACTTCACCGACGTCTCGACGAGCCCGGTCGCCCGCCGCTGGGCAGAGAACGACCCGCATGTGCTCTACATCGAGAACCCGCACCCACGCGCCGTTCGCGACGCCAACCGGCCGCGCCCCGCAGACGTGGCCGCCTCCTTGCGTGAGGCGTTCGATCGCCTAGAGGCTGCGGGCGAAGGAGAGCGCCCGTCGCTTGCCGGTGCCGACGCCATCCGCCCGGTGACGTTCGGCTACATGCCGGTGCTCCGACGTCCGGAGACCGACGCCGAATGGGATCAGCTCGTCTCGGCGCTGACGGTTGCTGGCACGCTCGGCGTCGACGAGTACGAGCGGGTCCGCCAGGCGCTGATCGAGCGCGTCGTCGAGGCCAAGCTGCGGCGCCTCGCCACACTCGACCCCGCCGAGACGACGGTGGCCGGCTGGAACTCGGCGACCACCCTCGACCTGCTCTCGATCCACGACACGATGAACCACACCGCTCAGCCCGACGGTGCGATATGTGTGGAGCGCAAGGTCGCCGATCGCCTTCCCAACTTGGTCGCGCTGTCGAACCGGGGCGATGCGTGGGGAGAGCTCACCGCCACCGACCAAGCGGGCCTGCGCGACGAGATCTCCATCCCCACGATCGACCCCGCGCGCCTGCGCAGCATCGCCGCTGCGTATCGCCTCGCGTTCGACGCATGGCAGGCCGACGACGTCGGCTTCAACCGCCCCTACCTCGGGGGCCACGAGACGCAACTCGCCGGGCCGATGCTGCGTGCTCTCGAGCCTCGCGCCGTCGTCCGTATGGCTGGCAGCCCACCGCGCTCTCTGCGGTTGGGCGCGTGGCAGAACGAGTTCCTTCGTGAGTTCCTCCTCGGCGAGGAGTCGACCGCCGCGCTGATGCAGCCGGGCACCGACTGGGTCGAACCTCCCGCCGACCGCATCGCCTGGCTGGCGGAGCGGCTCCAGCACGCCCACGACCTAGTCCGGCGCTGGGGCACCGCTCTCGCCACCACTTCGTCCGGAGGGAGTGCACCATGAGATACAGACCCGCGCTCGGCCTGATCGCCGGCGCTGCACTGGCACTGACGGCGTGCACCGGCGACGAGGAAGAGCTGTCGATGTGCACCGCCTACGCCGAGTTCGTGCAAGCGGCCGACAGCGCGATCGAATCCATACCGGAGACGGGCGCGACCGTCGCCGAGGCCACCGAGGCGGTTTCCGACGTCCGCGACGAAGCGGCACAGCTCCTCTCCGTCACCGATGCGCGCTACACCGCCCAGCTCACCACGTTGGTCGACGCGATCGACGAACTGCTGGCCACGCTCGAATCCGCGCCTGAGGACGCCGACTACGAAACCTGGTTGCCGCTCGTAGAGGACTCGGTCGACAACGCGCTCGACGCCGACGAAGTCGTGCGGGAACTGCTCGGACCCGAATGTGATCTCAGCCGTGTGCTGGACGAGGAGGACAACGGCTCATGAACGGATTGCTGTTCGCGCTCGAGGCAGTGGTCGTCGTTGCGGCGATCGTGATGGGCACTCGATCGAGCGGGGTGGCGCTCGGTATCTGGGGCGGCGTGGGTGTGACCGTGCTGGTGTTCGTCTTCCAGCTCGACCCCGGCAGTCCACCGGTGGACGCGATGCTCATCATCATCGCCGTCGTCACTACGGCGGCGATGATGCAGGTCGCGGGCGGGATCGACTGGATGGTCGCCGTCGCGGCACGAGCGATCGCCAATCACCCCAAACAGATAACCCTGATCGCGCCGATGATGGCGTTCCTCTTCTCCGTCGGCGCAGGTACCAGCAACGTGCTGTACCCGCTGCTCCCCGTCATCTACGACGTGTCGTACCGGAACAACATCCGCCCCTCGCGCCCGTTGTCGCTGTCGGTCGTCAGCACCGGCGTCGCGCTGGCCTGCAGCCCGGTGTCGGCGGCGATGGCCGCGATGGTGACGCTCACCGACGTCGCCCCCTACAACTTCGACTTGGTCAAGATCCTGTCGATCACGATCCCGGCGGCGATCATCGGCATCATCCTCACCTCGCTCGTCGTTCGCAAGCTGGGCGCCGAGCTCGAAGACGATCCGGAGTACAAGGCCAGGATCGCCGCCGGGACGCTCGCGCCACCAGGCGAAGGAGCGACGGTCGAGCTGAAGTCGACGAAGTCGGGCCGCAACGCCGCGCTGATCTTCCTGACGGCGGTCGTCTTGATCGTCGTGCTCGGCCTGTTCAAGGACCTTCGCCCGACGATCGACGGCGCCGACGGGAGCGTGCCGATCTCGATGACGGTCACCATCCAGCTGCTGATGCTCACTGCCGCGGCGGTGATCCTGCTCGTCGCCAAGCCCTCCGTCAGCGAGGTGCCGGGGGCGAGTGTGTTCAAGGCCGGCATCGTGTCGGCGATCGCCCTGTTCGGTCTTGCCTGGTTGACCGACACCTTCATCAGTGCCCACGAGGCCGAGATCGTCGACGCCCTCGGCGGCTGGGTGCAGAACGCCTCATGGGTCTTCTTCTTCGCGATCTTCCTGGTCGTCGCCCTCACGACCAGCCAATCGACGGCGACGCGGACCATCGTGCCGATCGGGCTCGCGGCCGGCCTCGCTCCGGGAATCATCACGGGAATGTGGGCGGGCGCGTTCGCAGGCGTGTACACGCTGCCGACGAACGGCTCGCAGATCGCGGCGGCCAACTTCGACCTCACCGGCTCGACCAAGCTCGGCACCAAGTTGGTCGACCACTCGTTCTTCATCCCGATGGCCGTCCTGGCTCTCACGACCGGCGCGTTCGGTTTCCTGTTCGGCTCACTCTTCTACTGAGCCGATGACGGTGCCTGCTGCCGTCTGGGGCAAGCGACTGTTCACCGCGCTCGTCCTCCCGCCGTTGGGCGCGCTCGCACTCACCCAACCGGTCGGAGCTCAAGAACCCCCCGACCCGGTTGTGGTCGCTGTACACGAGGTTGCACCGTTCGTCGAGGTGGACGCCGACGGTGATCTCGTCGGTTTCAGCATCGATCTCATGCGCGCGATCGCCGAAAAGGCCGGGGTCGGCGTCGAGTTCGTAGTGGTCGACAACGTCGGAGCGCAGCTCGACGCCGTCGAGTCGGGTGAGGTCGACGCCGGGATCGGAGCGATCAGCATCACCGCGGAGCGGGAGACGAGGGTCGACTTCAGCCAACCGATCTTCGACTCGGGCATCCAGATCGCGATCCGCGACACCTCGCATGTCTCCGTGCTCGACGGCTGGGCCAAGAAGCTGCGCGACCCGACTTTGCTCACACTCCTCCTCGCCGCTGTGATCGGCATGACCATCTTCGGGACGCTGATGTGGCGACTGGAGCGCCATCAGAACCCCGAGTTCGCACTCCCGGCAAAGCGGGGCGTCAGAGACGGGATGTGGTGGGCCACGGAGACGATGTTCTCGGCGACGTACGGGGACAAGGCTCCGCGTCGTGACCGGACACGGCTGTTGGCGGCGGCGTGGATGCTCACCAGCATGCTGCTCGTCGCCGGACTGATCGCCGAGCTGACCGCGAACACGACGGTCGAGCGGCTGGAGTCCGACATCCGGGGCGTGGGCGACCTGTTCGGGAAAGCGGTCGTCTCCGTGCCCGGAACGACGTCGGCGGAGTTTCTCGTTCAGAACGGCATCGAGGCCGAGTTGATGGTGAGCGCGACAGACGCCTTCGGGGCGGTTGTGGACGGTTCGGCCGACGCGTTCGTATATGACTCGGCCCTGTTGCGCTACCTGATCGCCCGCAGCGACAGCGCCGTGACCATCGCCGGACCCGTGTTACGCGCGGAGTCGTACGGGATCGCCGTAGCGGTAGGCAGTGGCCTGCTCGAGCCGATCAACCGCGGCCTTCTGCGCGTTCGCGAGACCGGCACGTACGACCGACTCGTCGCTGCATACTTCGGTTGATCCGACCACTGGGGCAGACGCAATTGACGGAGGCAGCCATGACGAACCTCGACGAAGTGAGCCGGTACGTCGATACGACCTGGGAGCGCGATGTGCTCCCGACGCTGCGCGACTACATCGCGATCCCCAATGTCTCCGCCGCGTACGAGCCCGAGTGGGAGCAGCTCGGCCACATGGAGCGCGCGGTGACGCTGCTCGCGGACTGGGCACGTGCTCGACCGATCGAGGGCATGACGTTGGAGGTTCACCGCCTGGAGGGCCGTTCGCCGCTGCTGTTCGTGGAGATCCCTGCCTCGAACGGCGGGCCCGCCGACGACACGGTGCTGCTGTACGGCCACCTCGACAAGCAACCCGAGTTCACCGGTTGGCGCGAGGACCTCGGGCCGTGGACGCCGGTCGTGGAGGACGACAAGCTCTACGGCCGCGGCGGCGCCGACGACGGGTACGCGATGTTCGCCGCTCTCACGGCGATCGAAGCGGCCCGTGCGGGCGGCTTCCCGCACGCCCGATGTGTGCTGCTGATCGAGGCCAGCGAGGAGAGCGGTAGCCCCGATCTCCCCTTCCACGTCGAAGCGCTCGCCGACCGGATCGGGTCGCCGAGCCTCATCGTCTGCCTCGACTCGGGCTGCCTCGACTACGACCGGCTATGGGTCACCACTTCGTTGCGCGGTCTCCTCGCCGGCCGACTCGTCGTGTCGATCACGTCCGAGGGCGTCCATTCGGGAGACGCCAGCGGGGTGATCCCGTCGACCTTCCGGATCGCTCGCCAGATCCTGTCCCGACTCGAGGACGAGACGACCGGTGAGATCCTGCTGCCCGAGGTTCGTGTCCCGATCCCGCCAGATCGGATCGCACAGGCTGTGGCCACCGCGGAGGAACTGTCAGGCACGCCCGCGGAGAAGTTCCCGTTCCTCCGCGGCGCGAGACCTGTCACCGACGATCCGACGGAGCAGTTGCTGAACCGCACGTTTCGAGCCCAGTTGGAGATCACGGGCGCAGACGGCCTGCCGCCGACGAATCGCGCCGGCAACGTGCTGCGCACGACCACGTCGCTCTACCTGTCGCTGCGCATTCCTCCGACAGCCGATGCAAGCGTCGCCGCCGAAGCCCTCGAACGGCTCCTCGTCGACGACGCGCCTTACGGCGCGACCGTCACCTTCCATGCCGACAAGAGCTCCGCGGGCTGGAACGCGCCGAGCTTCTCCCCGTGGTTGGACGACTCACTCGGACAAGCTTCGCTCGCTGCCTTCGGGCAGACGGTGCGGGCGATGGGCGAGGGTGGATCGATCCCGTTCATGGGAATGCTCGGGCAACAGTTCCCCGACGCGCAGTTCGTGGTGACCGGGGCGCTCGGTCCCGGCAGCAACGCCCACGGCCCGAACGAGTTCCTTCACCTTCCGACCGCGCGCAAGGTGACCACAGTGATCGCAGCTGTACTGCGCGACCACGCGCTGCACGCGGCGTCGTCTGGCTGATCATCCCCGCTCCGGGCGAGCTTGCCCGTGTGCGATCCTGGAGCGGTGTCGTCGATCGCGGAGGCCGAGCGCGCGCTGGAGGCTGCCGGTGATGCCTTCGCACGGATGGACGTCGACGGCGTGGTGGCCTACCTCTCCACTGCCATCCGCGACTTCACCGCCGGTGATCAGCCGTGCCGGGCGGCGATGGCGTGCGTCCAGCTCGGCGACACGTTCGCCAACCTGCTGGGCAACCTGACCGCGGCCCGAGCCTGGTTCACCCGGGCCAGCCGGCTGGTGGCCGACCAGCCACCATGCCTCGAACAGGGCTGGGTGGCGGTCGCCGCGATGGGCTGCGACGTCGCCGACCCCGACGAGCTGCTCGCCGCGTCCGAGCTGGCCCTGGACCGCGCGCGGCGCTTCGACGACGTGAACCTCGAGACCAAGGCCTTGGCCGACGGAGGCCTGGCCCACGTACAGGCCGGACGCATCGCGCATGGGATGGCGCTCCTTGACGAGGCGATGGCTCTGGCCTGCGGTCCCGCCGACGACACCGGCACAGCGGCGAAGTCGGTGTGTTCGTTCTTCACCGCCTGCTACTTCTCCACCGACTTCGAGCGGGCCGACACCTGGACGGAACTGCTGCGCAGACGCGGTCTGATCGGCCTCGAGCCCGGCGGCCCGGTGTTCCTGTCGAGCCACTGCGACCGGTTGAAGGCAAAGCTGCTCGTCGAGCTCGGCCGGTGGGGTGAAGCCGAGGCAGTCCTCACCAGGGCGCGGGCCGAGTTCGAGGCGGTGATGCGCATTCCCGGCTGGCATCCCGACATCGGCATGGCCGAGCTGCGCGTCCGTCAGGGCCGGCACACCGACGCCGAGCTGCTGCTGCTCGGCAAGGACCAGTTGCTCGAGGCGCTGCTGCCGGCGGCCCAGCTCCACCTGGACCGGGGCGATTACGCCCTGGCCCGAGCGGCCGCGCTGCGGGGGCTGCGCGGCGCGGGCGACGACCGCTTGCGGGCCGTCGAGCTGCTCGCGGTGCTGGTGGATGCCGAGCTGGCCGCCGACGACCTCGACGCCGCCAGGGCCGCCAGCGAGCGTCTGGTCGAGCGCGTCGCCGGCGTCGACGTGCCCTCGCTTCGGGCTCGCGGTGCCGATGCCCGCGCCCGAGTGCTCACCACCGCCGGCGATCTGCGCGGCGCGGTGAGCGTCCTCGAGCCAGCCCTCGACGACCTCGATCCGGCGCGCCTGCCGTGGATGCGCGCCTGCCTCCTGCTTCATCTCGCTCGGCTGCGGGAAGCGGCCGGCGACACCGCGGCCGCCACCCTCGACGCCGTCGCCGCGGCCGCCTCGCTCGACGGGCTCGACGTGGTGTTGGCGCCGGCCGATGCCGCGGTGCTGGGGAGGCTGGGCCCGGTCGCCGGCCGAACCCGATTCGGAAGCGCGGCCGTCGAGCCGTCGACCGCCACGCTGCGCCGCGACGGCAAGTGGTGGGTGGCCTCGTGCGAGGGAGTGACCGTCCGCCTGCGCGACACGTTGGGGTTGCGCTACCTAGCCGAACTCGTCGCCACCCCGGGTGTCGAGCGCCACGCGCTGGACTTGGTCGACCGGGTCGAGGGTGTCGACGCCGGCGGCCTCGCCCGCCGCAAGCTCGGCGACGCCGGGCCGCTGGTCGACTCCCAGGCCCGAGCCGCCTACCGCCGCCGCATCGAGGAACTGCGGGCTGAGATCGACGACGCGTTCGCCGCCGAGAACATCGAGAGGGCCGAAGCCATCCAGGGCGAGCTCGACCTGCTCGTGTTGCAGCTAACGCAGGCATTCGGCCTCGGCGGCAAGGAACGGCGGGCAGCCTCGGCAGCCGAGCGAGCCCGGCTCAACGTCACCCGGGCGCTGCGGTCGGCCGTCGCGAAGGTCGTGGAGGCGCTGCCAGGGCCGGGCGCGGTGCTCGACCGGCGGGTCCGTACGGGTCTGTACTGCGCCTACGAGTGTGCCGCTTCACCCGAGGACGAGGTGCGCTGGATCGTTCAGTGCTGAGTGAACGCCATCGCGTCCGGTTGAACGCCAAGAAGATGTGACCACACCCCAGACACCCTTCCAGCCGGCCGTCGACGAGATCGCCGACGGCATCTACCGCATCTCGACCCTCATCCCCGACGTGGGCCCCGAGGGTTTCACGTTCAACCAGTTCCTCGTGGATGCCGACGAGCCGCTGCTGTTCCACACCGGCATGCGGGTCTTGTTCCCGCTGGTGAGCGAAGCCGTGGCCACGGTGGTGCCGGTCGAATCGCTGCGCTGGATCAGCTTCGGCCATGTCGAGGCCGACGAGAGCGGCAGCATGAACATGTGGCTCGCCGCCGCGCCGAACAGCCAGGTGGCCTTCGGGGCGCTCGGCTGCGACGTGTCGCTCAACGACTTGTGCGACCGGCCGCCCCGCGTGCTCGAGGCCGGCGAGGTGATCGACCTCGGAGGCAAGCGCGTCCGGCAGATCTCCACTCCCCACGTGCCGCACGGGTGGGAAGCACAGGTGCTCTACGAGGAGACGACCGGCACCCTGCTGTGCGGCGACCTGCTCAGCCAGACAGGTGCACCGCCGGCGCTCGTGACCACCGACGTTCTGGAAGCCGCGCTCGCGGCCGAGGCGATGTTCGGATCGACGTGCCTGGCGCCGCACACCGGTCAGGTGCTGCGCGGCCTTGGTGACCTGCAGCCGACGACGCTCGCGATCATGCACGGCTCGTCGTTCCAGGGCGACTGCGCCACGGTCTTGTACGACATGGCCGGTGCTTACGAAGCCCTCATTGCGGGCGCGATGGTCACTCCACGGTGATGCTCGCGGTCATTCCCGGCCCTGGGTGGACCTGGCAGAAGTACTCGTAGGTGCCGGGTTCGTCGAGGGTGAGCTCGAAGGTCGCCCCCTGCTGCGCGAGCTGGCCGTCGAACACCTGGGGGGTGGGTTGCTCCCTGGTGCCGGCGGTGACGGTGTGGTCGATGGCGTCCTCGTTGACGAACGTGATCGTCGTACCGGCCGCGACCACGAGCGGGTCGGGCTGGAAGTTGAAGGTCGCGACCACTACGGAGGCCTCCTTGTCGTCGGACTGCTCCGTGTCGTCGGTGTCGTCGGCGCCGCCGCACGCCACGAGGGCGAGGGCAGCCACGGCGACGAGGCCAGTGGGAAGGCGGGGATGGTGATGCATGACGGTTGTTCGTTGCCGTTGCCCTCGCCGGATGTCATGTCCGAACTCGGACCTCGCCAAGCGGGCGGACGCGCCGCAGCCGCACCCGCTCCTGTAAGGCGCGGGTGCGGCTGCGAGTGGGGGGTCGATCAGCCCGGGAACTGCTCGGGCATCTGGGCGCTGATCGCCTGAGAGAGGGCCAGGGCCGTGCCGGGCATGTGCTGGGCGGCCTCACGCAGCAGCGGGAAGACGTCGGGGGTGCCGGCGAGGACGGCGTCGACTGCTGCGATCAGCGTGTCGACGTGGACCTGCAGGTTCTCGGCCACCGCATCCGCAGGCAACTCGCCACCGGTCGCGCTGTCCACGAACGCACCGAAGTCCGCCCGGTAGTCGTCCAGCTTCTGGCCGGCAGCTTCTTGCATCGCGGTGTCACCAGTCGCCCCGCCGAGCGTGTACTCGACGAAGAACCCGATGTGATTGCGCCACAGCTCCAAGAACTGCGCACCGGCCTCGTCGCCGTAGACACCACCGATCGCCTCCGACAACGCCACCGAGTTCGCGTCGAGCGTGTCGACGGCGTCCGCGGTCGCCGGCGCCTCGAGGTCACCACCGTCGGCGACGGCCTGGTTGATGGCGAGTCCGGCCTGGTAGACGTGCTCCTGGAGCAGGTGCGTCAGACCGGCGCGCAGCGAGGACGCCGCAGACTCGGGGTCACCGTCGAACACGTCGGGCATTTGCGTCGTGATCGCGCCTGCCAGAGCCGACGCGGTGCTGGGCATGTGGCCTGCCGCAGCCGCCAGCTTCGAATACACGTCGGGGGTGCCGGCGAGCACGGCGTCGACCGCTTCGATCAGCGTGTCGACGTGGACCTGCAGGTTCTCGGCCACCGCATCCGCAGGCAACTCGCCACCGGTCGCGCTGTCCACGAACGCACCGAAGTCCGCCCGGTAGTCGTCCAGCTTCTGGCCGGCAGCTTCTTGCATCGCGGTGTCACCAGTCGCCCCGCCGAGCGTGTACTCGACGAAGAACCCGATGTGATTGCGCCACAGCTCCAAGAACTGCGCACCGGCCTCGTCGCCGTAGACACCACCGATCGCCTCCGACAACGCCACCGAGTTCGCGTCGAGCGTGTCGACGGCCGAGGTCACCGCTGGTGCTTCCATGTCGCCGCCCGCCTGAACCGCGGTCGAGATCGCTGCACCGGCGAGGTAGACGTGCTCCTGCAGGAGCGAGGTCAGTCCAGCGCGCAGACCGGCCGCTCCGGTCTCGACCGGCGACGCGCCTTCCTCCTCGCCCATGTGCGCGCCGGTGTCGCTGGTGTGCTCGGTGGTCTCCGGTGACATGGGCGGTGCTGTGGTCTCGGGCGAGGTGGGCTGCTGGCTCGACTGCTCGGTGTTCTCCGGCGAGCCGCTGTCGTCGCCGTTGCCGTCGTCGCTGTCGCCGCAGGCCGCGCCGAGCAGCGATGCGATAGCCACCGCTGTGCCGAACTTGATGAGCTTGGAATGCATTCGGTTCCTCCGATGCTGTGGGGGGGGATTGCTCACGTATTCGGAGCCGGCCCACCGAGCGGATGTGCGAATGTCGAAGACCCGGCGGTTCGCGACAGGCCATGGCACGTCGATCGGTTCTGGATCAAGATGCGGAGAAGGCCGTCTGGATCGTCACCCACTCGGACGCGACATCCGAGCAGCGGATCTGTTTCGAAGACACATGCGATGAACACCTACGACCTCACCCAAGCGAGCGACGCCGCACTCGTCGTGGCCGTCGGCCGCTGGCGGGAGGACGCCCTCGCCGAGGTCTACCGGCGTCATGCGGGTTCGGTGTTCGCCCTCGCCGCCCGTGTCCTCGCCGACCGCACCCTGGCCGAGGAGATCGTCCAAGAGGTGTTCGTCCGCCTCTGGGATCACCCCGATCGCTTCGATCCCGAACGAGGCACGCTGCGCTCGTTCCTGCTCGCCCAGTGCCACCGGCGCGCGGTCGATCTGATCCGCTCGGAGGAGTCGCGCCGCGCACGTGAGGAGCGCCAGCACCGCCGACGAGCCGAGGCCGGATACGACCTCGAGCACGAAGTGGAGGACATGGCCGTCGCCGATCACGTGCGTGAGGCCGTCGACCAGCTTCCGCACGAGGAACGGCGCGCGATCGAGCTCGCGTACTTCGGCGGCAACACCTACCGTGAGGTCGCGGCCATCCTCGGCCAGCCGGAGGGCACCGTGAAGACCAGGATCCGAACCGGCCTACGCCGCCTCCGCAGCGAGCTCGCCACCGCCGGCCTGGGGGGAACGTCATGAACCACGACGAGATCGCCGAACTGCTCGGCGCGTACGCGCTCGACGCCGTCGACGACGCCGAGCGCGCCGAGATCGAGTCCCACCTCTCCGTGTGCGCCCGCTGCCGGGCAGAGGTGGAAGAGCACCGCGAGGTGGCCACCCTCCTCGCCTTCCGCGGCGGGCCGGCTCCCGACGGGGTCTGGCAGCGCATCGCCGGCGCCCTCGACGAGGCGCCCCCCAAGCTGCGCCTGGCTACGGTCGACGCAACCCCCCGGGCGCGACCGTCGCGGAGGTGGCTGCGCTCGGTCGCCACGATCGCGGCTGCCGCTGCCGCCGCCGCGATCGTCGTCTTCCTCGGGGTGCAGGCCCGTGACGGCGACCAGCTCGCCGAGATCGAGGAGGCCCTACGGGATCCCCTGGCTCAGGCGTTCGAGGCAGCCCTCGCCGCGCCCGACTCCCAGCTGTTCGAGCTCCGGTCTGCTGACGGGCAGCTCGCCGTGCCCGTCGCGGTGACCGGCGACGGCACCGGCTACATGCGCGCCACCGGACTCCCCGAACTCGACCCCGGCCGCACCTACCAGCTCTGGGGGGCGGCCGGCGACGAGCTCGTTTCCCTCGGGGTCCTCGGCGCCCGGCCCGACACCGTGTCGTTCCCGGCCGGGCCATACGCCGGCTTCGCCATCACCGAAGAAGCAGCACCAGGCGTGGTCACCTCGGCCAACCCGCCGGTCGTCGCCGGCGGCTCGACCTGAGGTCCATCGCCAGAGCGCGCGAGTTCGGCGTCAGGCCTTGCCGGTGCCGGAGGCGATGCCTTCCTCGTCGTCGACCGTGAGGTCGGGCTCACGGAAATCGGGGATGCCGCCGGCGGGAACGAGGGCGAGCAGGGCGAGGGCGGCGAGCAGCATCAGCGTCAGCTGCAGGGCGTCGAGGCGGGCGTCCGACAGCACCTCGACGGCGGCGTCTACCTCGGCCGGGCTGGCGCTCGTCCCCTCGAGCACGACCTTCAGCTGGTCGTTGGTGATGAAGTCGGCCCGGTCCAGGTTGACCTCCTGGACCAGCTCTTGGCTGAAGACGGGCGAAGCGGCAACGTCGCGGGCGACGAAGAACCCGAGCATCGAGACGGCGAGGGCGGTGGCGACGGCGATGCCGGCTGAGCCAGACATGTTGTGGGTCAGCCCACGGAACGCCCCGACATCGCCGGCGAGCTCCTTCGGCACCGACATCAGCAGCTTGTTGAACACGAGCGCCACGATGCAGCCCTGGGCGAGGCCGAGCGTGACGAGACCGACGACGATCGACACCTGACCCCAGCTGTTGCTGATCGTGAACGCGATCAGCGTGAGCGCGAGGAACACCACCAAGAACGCGACCCGCGCGATGCGCGCCGGGCTGAACCGGTCGTACAGCCGTGCCACCAAGGTGTTGGCGACGAAGATGGACAGGGTGTACGGCACGATCGTGAGCGAGGTCTTCCAGCCGCTGTAGCCCTGCACGACTTGCATGTAGAGGGGCAGCAGGAAGCTGGTGGCCGTGCCGATGAACAACATCAACGCCATGCACGCCACGATCGATCGCTCCTTGGACGAGCGCAGCACGTCGAGCGAGAAGAGCGGCGGTTTGCCCTCGTCCATCCGCTTGCGCGTCCAGCGGAAGAACGCCTGCAAGAAGACAGCGCCGCCGACGAGGAGGAAGATCACCGGCGAGATGCCGGCGATGTCGAACGGCGCGTCGTCGCTGGCGCCGATGAAGCCCCAGGCGTTGAGGAAGCTGAACCCGGCCGACAACAAGATGACGCCGATTGCCGAAAGGGCAGCACCAGTCCAGTCGATGACCACCTCCGGACGAGGGGCGATCGGCGCCAGCCGGAAGCTGAGGGCGATGTTGGCCGCGCCGAGCACTGCCAGGAGCACGAACGACCAGCGCCAACCGATGCTCGAGGCGAAGGCACCGGCGATCAAGAGCGACACGACCTGGGCGAGCGGGATGGCCGAGGCGAGGAAACCGATGGCCTGAGCTTGCTGCTTGCCGTGGTAGTTGCTGGCGATGATCACCGTCAACGACGGCGCCGCCAGGGCGACGGTGGCGCCAGACAAGGCCTGGGCGGCGAAGAGGCTCCACCCGACGTTGGTCAGCGAGATGACGATCGCCGCGACCGTCGGACCGATCATTCCGATCTGTAGCGCCTTGCGAACGCCGAGCCGCGCGGCAAGTCGGGCGCCGAGCAAGACGAACCCGGCCATCGCGAACGTGCCCGTGGTCAGTGCCAAGCCGACCGAGGTGGCCGGGATCCCGAGGTCTTCGACGATGCCCTGGATCGAAACGTTGAACGCGTTGAACGAGATCTGGATCTGGCACAGCATCACGATGGCAAGAGGCAGCCAGGAGGCGCGGGACGTAACGCCGGGGGTACTTGCAGTCGCGTGGGCCGTCATGTCGGTCAGCATGTCAGGCGCAGCCGTGCCGACCGTGATCCGCTGACCGGTTGTCCGACCCGAGGTCGGACTGCCATGCTCGGTGAGCGAAGCCAGGAGGCGATCAGATGACCCGCGCGATACCTGTCCCAGACGAGTTCGACCCGATCCCGTCACTCGGGACCATCGAATCCATCGACGTCCGTGTCGACGACGCCGCCTCCGACGCCGGCCTGCGCGCCGTTCTCGTCCGCGCTGACTCGGGAATGCCCGATCCATTCGACGCGGCGTCGCTGCGGTCGGCGGGCTTCACCGCCGAGCCCGGCCAAACCCATCTGCTCGCCGGGGCACCGCCCATGGTGCTCGTCGGTGTCGGCAGCGGCGCGGTCGACCTCAATGCCGCCCGTGGCGCCGGCGCGGCGATCGCCTCGTCGCTCCCGAGCGCGTCCGGGCTCTCGATCGACCTGGGCTCGGTCGAGGCCTCACCGGAAGTGGTGCGCGGTCTGGTCGAGGGCGTGATCTTGGCCAGGTACTCGTGGGACGCGCTCCGACGCGAGCCCTCGAAGACGCAGGTCGGCGCGATCACGATCGTGACTGCTGGCGGAGCGACGGAAGTGCTCATCGACGCTGCGCGGCGCGGTCATCTCGAGGCGTTGGCGCACTGTGTGTCTCGCGACCTCGCCAACTGTCCCCCGGCGCATCTGACCGCGGTGCGTTGGGCTGCCGTCGCCGAGCGCATCGGGCCGCAGCGGGGGCTGAGCGTCGAGACGCACGACCGCGCGTGGTTGCTCGAAGAACGATGCGGCGGGGTGATCGCCGTGAACGGGGGCAGCGACGAGGAACCCCGTCTGATCACGCTCGAGTACCAGCCGGACGCGTCGGTCGCCAACGGCCGGCACGTGGCGCTCGTCGGCAAGGGCCTCACGTACGACTCGGGTGGTCTCGCCATCAAGCCCGGCGATGCCGTGCACGCGATGATGAAGAACGACATGTCGGGCGGCGGCGCGGTCTTCGCCGCGATGCTCGTGCTCAAGCAGCTCGCTGTGCCCTCCCGGGTGACGGCCTACATCATGTGCACCGACAACATGCCGTCGGGCAGCGCCATGAAGATGGGCGACGTCATCACCCACCGTGACGGCACCACCGTCGAGGTGCTCAACACCGACGCCGAGGGTCGTCTCGTGATGGCCGATGCACTGGTGTTGGCGAGCGAGCTGCAACCGGACGCGATCATCGACATCGCGACGCTCACCGGAGCCTGCATGCGGGCACTCGGCACGGAGATCGCCGGCGTGATGGGCACCGACCAGGAGCTCGTCGACCTGCTGCGCGCCGCGGGCGAGACGACCGCCGAGCCGCTTTGGCAACTTCCGATGGGCGCCCACTTCCGAGAGGAGCTGGACTCCGACGTGGCCGACATGAAGAACCTCGGGCTCGCCGATGCCGGTGCATCCAGCGCCGCCGAGTTCCTCGCCCACTTCGTCCACGGCGTGCCGTTCGCGCACATCGACATCGCCGGTGTCGCAGCCGTCGCCAAGCCTGCGGGCTGGAAGACGCGTGGGATGAGCGGCTTCGGCGCCCGACTGCTCGTCGAGGCCCTCGAACGGTTCCCCGCCCAAGTGTGAACTGAGAGTGCTTTCCGCGACGTCGCCAGGATCGCCATGACCGAACCCGAACCCAGCCCCATCGATGTGGTGCAGCGGTACTTCGCCGCGATCCGCGCCGCCGACGGGCGCGTCGCGGAGCTCTTTCACCCTGACGCCGAACTGATCGGGCTTGGAACGGTGGTGCGCGGCCGGCCGGCGATCGACGAGTTCTACGCCGCCTCGATCGCCGCCGCCCGCCCGACGCCCCGGCCGCTCGGCCCCTACCTCGTCGCCGGCCACCGCGTCGCCGCCGAGATCGCCATCGAGTTGCAGGGCGCGCCCGCCCTACACGTGATGGACCTGTTCGAGATCGACGGCGGCCGGATCCGCCGGCTCACCTACTTCGTCGCCGATCGAGGCTGAGCTCAGAGGCCGCTCAGGGGCGCGTAGTGCTCAACGGTCGGGAACGGGTCGTAGAAGTGGTGGAGCAACTCTCGCCACCTCGAGTACTCGGGTGAGCCGCGGAAGCCCTCGGTGTGGCTCTCCAGCCGATCCCACTCCACCAGCAGCAGGTAGCGCTCGTCGCGCTCCACACAACGCGTAAGGCGCAGCGACAGGAACCCCGGCATCGAGGAGATGATGGCCTTGGCCTGTTTGAACGCCTCCTCGAACTCCTCCTGCTTACCCGGGATGACATCTAAGACGGCGTGCTCGAGGATCATGGGGTCTGATTCTGTCAATCGAGTTCGAGGACGAGACGCAGTCCATCATCTAGCGCTACCAGCTCCTCGTACGTCAGGCGCCCGACGAATTCGCCGAGCCGCTCGGGCGCAACGGCCGACGTCTGCTCGATCAAGACCTGAGTCTGTTCGTCGTTGACCGTGATCGTCGGACGAAAGATGCGTGGCGGTGCAGACCGGGATGTGGGCGCCACGAGCACGGTCGACAGCATCAGATCATCTGACTGCACGATGACGGCGTACCGACTGCCCCGTTGTTCGCTCTTGCGCGCTCCACGCGGGGCTCGGAGTCGATGGATGTCACCACGCACGAAGTTCATCCATCTCCGACAGCACCTTGCGGCTCTCAGCGCGGTCGGCTTCGTCGTTCATCAGTGCCAGTGACTCGAGGCGCATCTGCTCGCGCCGACGAAACCGCAAGGCGTCGACGAGTGCTTGGCGGATCGCGTCTGACGCAGTCGACCCGTCGGCCATCAGCTCAGCAAGGGCTCGTTCGGAGCGTTCGTCGGTTCGGAAGTTGACCACCGGCATATGACAACCATACGACGTACCGTAAGACATCTCAACTACGCACCGTGTGGTCATCGGGTGAACGTGAGGTGGGTGACGCCGCTCGGCGTCGAGACCGTCTCCACTTCGTAGTGCTGCTCCAACCCCTCCAAGCCGTCCCAGAGCCGAACCCCGCGGCCGAGCAGGATCGGCACCTGCACGACGTGCAGGTGGTCGACGAGACCGGCGGCGAGGAACGCGCGCACCACAGTCGGGCCCCCACCGATGCGGACGTCCTGACCGGCAGCTGCATCCCGCGCCACCTCGAGTGCATCCACCGGCGCGGCGTCGAGGAAGTGGAACGTCGTACCACCCGCCATCGGGAGCGACGGGCGCGGACGATGGGTCAGGACGTACGTCGGCGTGTGGAACGGCGGTTCGTCGCCCCACCACCCGCGCCAATCCGGGTCGTCCTGCCAGCCCGGAGGGCCGAACTTGCCGGCACCCATGATCTCCGCACCGATCCCCGGTCCATGACGGTCGGCCATCGCGTTGTCGAAACCCTCGGTGCCGCCCGGTTCGCCGAGGACTTCGCGGTGGGCGAACCGAGTGGCCAACAGCCACTCGTGGAGCCGATGCCCGGCGTGGCCGAACGGCGCGTCGAGAGCCTGCCCCTCACCAGTGGCGAACCCGTCGAGCGAGATCGAAAAGCTGTGAACGCGGACGCGCGACATGGCGGCTCCTTGGGGTTGTGGTTGTTCATCGAGGACAACCACTCACCCGCAAGCGTGCCGGATGATCGGGCTTTCCGGCGTTTCAGTCGGAAAGGAGAGAGCGAATGGTCTCGGCCTCGGCCGTGATCGTGTCGGCAGAGACCAAGTGAGTGGCGTGGGTGCTCAGCGTGTTCACCCAGTTCTGCAGGATCGTCTCGGCGGTGCCGCTCTCGAACAGCTCGGCACGTAGCTCGGTGAGGCGCTGCCGGTAAAGAGCAGCGAACTCCTCGTTGGCCTGGAAGCGCTCGACGAGGGGGTTCGACCGTCCACCGCGCATCCCTCCTGCGCCGCCAGGGAACCCACCCTCTGGTGGGGTACCTCCGGGAATCGCTCCATCGGGGAGCGTTCCATCGGGAAACGCTTCCGGTGCCGTGCCGGCGGGGAACTCGCCACGACCGCCGCCGGGGAAGCCACCGCCAGGTCCCATGCCGAACCCGCCGAAGGCGAGGTTCATGTCCCAGGGGACGACGGTGAACCGGCCGCTCGCGGCGTCCCACCACAAGTAGGAGTTGTTGCCCGGACCGTCGATGTCGTCGGTGTTCTCGATCAGGTCCATCATCGCGAGGTAGGTCGCGAAGGCGTCGACGTCGAGGTACTCGGACAGCTCGGCTGCGAAGGTGTCGTCGTCGCTGTTGTTGAGGAAGTCGAGGAACTCGATGAGCGGGGTCAAGTCGGTGAGATCGTCGCCACCCTCTTGATCGAACACGTCGGTGTAAGCGTCGGGGTCGTCGCCTCGGTAGCTCCAGTCGCCGGAGGCCTCCGCCTTGAAGAGCGCCCCGTCGGCCTCGAAGCTGGCGTCTTGCCAGGCGTCGTCGCCGGGGTGCTCCACGATCAGGCGCAGCACCGGGTCGCTGTTGTTCATCGACACGCTCGCCGGGGCGGCGGCCTGGGACGCAAGCCCTGCCTCGTCGAGCAGGGCGAGCGCGACCGCCTCGTTGAGCGAGGTCTCGGTGTTGTTCGACCGGATCACGATGTCGGAGTAACCGTGGTGGGTCTGGCCGTCGACGTTCCGGTCGAGTCGGATCAGCCACGGCAGCGTCTCGGGCGACCCGGCCGCCGACTCGGCGTTCGAGTCTCTCCCCAACGCCATGAGCGACGAGTTGCCCTTCAGGCGCATTCCGGTGTCCTCGTAGGTGGCCCCGTCGATCGTGACGGTGACCTGCATCCACTCCTTGTCACCGGTCGCCGAGTACGCCTCTAGAAGCGCGTCGTAGTCGGCTTCGTCGAAGGTCACCGAGATCTCGTGCACGACGGTGGGGTCGAACACGTCCGCGCCGGCCAGTGACACGGCCTGGTCGGCCGAAGTGGTCTCCGGGTTGGTCGTGACCGGTGGCGCCGTGGGATCGGCGGCGACGGCGTCGTCGTCGGTCGCGGCCGGTGCGTTCGTCGGTTCGGCCGATGCGGCGACGGCGAGCGACGAATCGTCGCCAGAGCTGCAGCCGGCCGCCGTCAAGGCGACGGCGACAAGGGTGGCCGCCCAGCGGCGAGCCGGACAGAAGTTGGGTGTCATCGAAGCACGTCTCACACAAGGTCGGCTCCTCGTTCACCGCCGAGGCAAACGAGGAGGAATGGGCGGTGACGTCCTGATGTACAACGCCCACCTGGCAATTCGCTGTGACCTGGCCATGAGTTGCACGGCACTCACCTGCAACGCCGCCCAGGATCCGCGGGACCTCCGAACTCATGGGCTACGCCAAGTTGCTCGGCCACTCCTGTTAGCCGGCGCTCACGCGTCCACAGCGTCGCTTTCGTGTGCCCCGGGTTTCGCGCGGTCAGCTCGCTTGATCGCGGGCGGCGGTGCCGGCGTGGCTGTTCCTCGCAACGAGCGGATGCCGTCGCGGCAAGTGCCTCGGGTTGCGGTGGAGCGACATCGACCTCGACCAGGCGACGGCCGTCATCTCGCGCCAGGTCGTCACGGTCCAGCAGCAGGTGATCGTGAAGGAGTTCCCGAAGACCAAGACGCCGCACAAGATCCACCTCGACACCGGCACGGTGACGATGCTCCGCCGACTGCGCGCTGAGCACGCCGAACGCAGGCTCCGTCTCGGTCGTGGCCAACACGACGACCACTACGTTCTACACACACGTGACTCCACCGATGCAGAGTGAGGCCGCCGAGACGGTGGCGCGCAGTGTGTTCGGAACCGATTCCAACTGACCCGCTGGCGGTCAATCCGTCATCGGCACGTCGCCAGTCGACGCGAGAACCTCGTCGCCCGTGATCGCGTTCAGCGAGACGGTGAAGCTGTCGCCGTACACCTCCGGATCGATCCTCGTGCCGAGCAGACTCCCCTGACGAGCTGTCGTCTGCGTGCGGAGACGTCCGTTGATCGACAGCGTCCAGAACTCTGCACCATCGGGAGGAACAGCCTCCCCGAGGTCGGCCTGGAGGAACCGCCCATCCGCGGCCTCGACGATCTGGAAGCCCGCGCTCGAGTTGGCAAGTGCGACATTGGCGGCCGGAATGATCCGCGCCGTGACGACATCGCCCGACTCGATGATCTCGGGTCGGTGGAACCTCGGATCAGTCGCCGCGTCCGCCACGACCTGGGTGTAGTACCGGTTGCCGTCGGGAGTGAGATGGATGCCGTCCTCGAATAGACAGTCACCCTCGCAGTCGGCCACGAGCGCACCCCAGTCGAGGAGCTCGACGTTGGGGTGAGCGGCAGCAGCTTGCCGGAACAGCTCGGTGTTCGGCGCGGTCCAATCCCGGTCGGCGGTCGACGTCACCAGAATGACCTGCGGCACCGTCGCCAGCGCGTCGAGCACCGCGTCGAGATCGTCGCTCATCACGGTTCCATTGGTGCCGAGGTGGAGAACGACCACGGAGGCGTCGTCGAGCTGACGCCGCCGCACCATCTCGTCAACCAAGTAGTTGACCTCGTGGAACTGGCGGCTTACGACCGCGTCGACGACGAAGCCCTCCTCGGCAAGTGAGGGCGCGGCACCCAACATCACCTGGTCGCCGATCGCGAGCCGGTCGATGGACCCGCTTGTCGGGGCGCGCTCACCCGGCACCGTCACGGCCGTAGTCGTCGTGGCTGCCGATTCCACCGTCAGGTCCACCGCCACGGTGCCTCGCGGCCCAGTGATCGTCAAGCTCTCGATGTCGGCCGGGAGCCATGTCCACCAGAAGCCGGACGCGTCCGGGCTCACCGTCACATCGCCGGCTACCACGTCGTAGCCGTTGCTGTCGGGAGGAACCAGCCCGTATGCGAAGCGGTCGGGCACCTCGCCGAAAACACCCCACGCGCCGTCCTCGATCTCCGCAGCGGAATACTCGGCGACCGCCCTGCTTCCGTTGATCGGTTCCGCGTCACCATCAACGACGACCCAGGTCGTCTCGGAAGCGGCATGGTCATAGATCTTGAACACACCGATGTCGGTGTCGACCGATGCCCGCAGCACCGCATCCGCGGGCATGCCGTCGACCGGGGGATCAGGAAGCGCCGAACCACTTGTGACGGCCGAATCGTCCGGGAGCGTCGTACGGGGCACGCCCGAGCCCACGGGCACCACGGCGGGCGACCCCGAGTCACGCCATCCCATGGACCACGCCAGCCCCCCGAGCAACACCACAACCAGAGTCGCTGCAACGGCACCGAGCAACATCCTCGACCGAGGGCGAGGGGTCGTCACGGACGCCTCGGCGGCCCACTGGCCCGAACCCGTCCTGTCGAGCTGATCGTCGAGCCAACCGAAGTAGTCGGCCACCCGAGTAGCCACGTCATCGTCAGTCAGCATGGACCTCGACCTCCAAAGCTCTGCGAAGAGCGCTCAACGCACGCGCGAGATGCGTGCGCACCGTGGAATGAGACACCTCGAGCAACGCTGCGACCTCCACCATCGACCAGCCGTAGCCATGCACCAGGACGAGCGACACCCGCTGCGGCTCTGACAGCTCGGCGATCGCCGGGAGCATCGCCGGCTCGAATGCTGGCAACTCTCCACTCGGCGGTTCTGGGAAGAACGGTCTCCGCTTCGCCGCTCTGCGACCCGCGTTCTGACCCACCCGGAACAGATAGCCCGCCGGATTCTCCATCGCGCCGACCCGCTCCCAATGCTCCCAGCCGTACGCCAACGCCTCTGCGCACGCGTCGGCGCCGACATCAACCCCGAACGCAGCCACCAACGCCGCGCGCAACCGTCGACCGTGCGCATCAACGAACACCTCGAAGGTCACACCCATCAAGTCATCCCCAAGCGCGAAATCGTGACACGGTTCGCACCGGGACTTGCGGGCACAGAACATCGCGACGCGCGACTGCTGACAAATTGCGGACAACAGGCCCCGAGCCACCACCCGACCAACCCGAAAAGCACAATGACCAGGGCGTTTGCCCTGGTCATCTGGTGTCGGAGGGGCGACACCGCAGGCGACTACACGGGCGGCGAGCCGAAAGGACTCGATCCACAAGCGGTTGGCGCCGCTTGCGCGGTGGCTGATCGCGATGTCGCCGAATGCCGCTCAACCATCCTCGCCTAATGGGAGCAGACCAGGTCGAGTAGGACTTGGTTCCGGGCCCGCCGGCCAGCCGGTGAGCACTTCCCTCGCCTGAGATCCGATCTCTGGTGTCAGAGCGCGCCCCGGCTGGTAGGTGAGGACTGGTCCGTAGCACCGATGGGGTGTCGTGCCTCGAGCACTGATCCATTAGGCCGTGCGGGAGGTCCTCCGGGTTCGAGTCCAGGACCGACAACACCGGGAGGCGATCAGCACGTGATCTTCGTAGGAGACGACTGGGCGGAGGCCCACCACGACATCTACATCTGCGATGAGTCCGGCGGCCGGATAGCCAGCCGGCGCCTGAGCGAGGGCATCGACGACAGCTTCGGCCGATTCCGAGATGGGACGGTGGATCTGCGTGGCGGCGCGTCGCTAGAGGACGTCTCTGCGTGGCGCGACGACGAGCGCGAGGGCCGCTGCGGCGGCGGTGTATCCGACGAGGAGCAAGCCACCGATGGGTGCGTCTAACAGCGTTCCACTCGTGGCGACTGTCGGGCCGAGCTGCAGCAGCCCAAAGGTGGCTCCTCCCGGTGTCCACCGTCCGATTGCCGGGAGTGCGTCGATGAGCAAACGCTCAGCGGCGAGCATCCAGATCAGCGAGGCGACCACGGCGACGATCTGGTTGCGGAGCAGGGCGCCGACGGCGAGACCGATGACGCCGTAGAGCGCCATGACGACGAACGCCGCTGCGACCACCTGCCAGACCTCGGCGTCGAACGTCGCGTTGCCGCCGCGAGTTCGGATCAACGTCGTCGTGGCGACGATCGAGACGACGAGTGCGCCTGCCGTGAGCACGACGCTGGAGAGGACGAGAGTCAGGCCCTTGGAGACGAGGGCCCGGGTGCGGCGCGGCTCGACCAGGAACGTAGAGGTGATGGTGCCGTAGCGGATCTCCTGGGTGAACGCGAGCACCCCCAGGAGCAGCATTGTCACCTGGGGCACGCCGAAGCTGTCGCCGACGATGCGGGCCAGGAGGGCGGGGTCGTCGAGGGAGAGCGCGTTGTTCGTCGCGCCGGCTGAGGGGACGGTGAAGATCACCGTCAGCAACACGAAGCCCAGGGTGGCGACCAGCAGCCCGGCAAGAATGCGGGTGCTGCGCAGCTTGAGAAGCTCGGCGCGAACAAGCGCGTTCACGCCGACGCCCCTTCCAGCGACACCGCGTCGTTGACCCGCCCGGGTTGCTCGGTGAGACGGAAGAAGGCCTCCTCCAGCCCGGCCGTTGCGGTGAGGCGGTGCAGCACGACTCCGTGTGCTGCGGCGAGCTCGCCCACCTGCTCGGCGGCGGCGTCGACAGCGAGCTCCCCGTCGATGTGGCGGTGGCGGTGGCCGGTGGCGTCGAGCAGAGTGGACAGTCGCTCCGGCTGCGGTGTGCGGACGCGGCAGCCGACGCCAGCCTCGGCGCGCAGGGCGGTGAGGGTCGATGACCGGACGAGGCGCCCCTTGGCGATCAGGAGCACGTGGTCGGCGGTCTGTTCGACCTCGCTCAACGCGTGGCTGGAGACGAGCACGGTGCGCCCCTCGCCCGCGAGCTGGCGAAGGTACCCGCGCAGCCATCGGATGCCCTGCGGGTCGAGACCGTTCGTCGGCTCGTCCAGGATGAGCACTGCCGGGTCGCCGAGCAACGCCGCCGCGAGGCCGAGACGCTGCCGCATGCCGAGGGAGAATTCGCCGACCCTTCGTCGCGCGTCCTCGGCGAGCCCGGTGGCAGCCAGGACACGCATGGGCGCGTCCGCGTCCAGCTTCGCCGCGGTGGTGAGAACGCGCAGGTGGTCGAGCGCGGTGCGACCGGGGTGGTAGCCGGAGGCTTCGAGCATTGCGCCGACGTGACGGAGCGGGTCAGGCAACTCGTCGTAGCGCCTGCCGCCGAAGGTCGCGGTGCCGCTGGTCGGCATGACGAGCCCGAGCAGCATCCGTAGGGTGGTCGTCTTGCCGGCGCCGTTGGGCCCGAGGAAGGCAGTCACCTCTCCGGACTCGATCACGGCGTTGATGTCGTCGACGGCCCGAACGTCTCCGAAGGACTTGGTGAGCCCGGACAGCTCGATGGCCGCCGTCACCGCCGCTCTCCGTTGTCGCAACACCGCATCAGTCGCTCCTCGCTGCCGTGAGTCGGGAGGGCTCTCCTCGCCGGTGATCATCTCGACGCACGCTCGTGCTCATGCGCGCTCCAGATGTGGCTCGACGCCTGGGATCGCTGCGGCCGCGGGATCGGAGGTGACGGTGGGCGTGGGCGCGGTGTAGAGGGCGACGGCCATGGCGAGGAGGCACAGCCCGTAGACGCCCACGCCGCCGTGCAGAAGCGTCGGCGCGGCGAGGGTGACCGGGGTGAGGATGACGAGCCAGAGGCCGACGGCGAGCGGGGTGAAGCGGCGCCAGCCGTTCCACACGCCGGCCCGCAGCGTCGCCCACCCGGTGAGCAGGAACCCGATGGTCGACGCGGTGCCGCCGATACCGAAGATGGCGCCGACGATCCCGGCGCTGGTGTCGTCGACCTCGGCGTCGCGGATGGGGATGGACGCCAGCTCGCCCACCTGTAGCAGCGCGGTACCGGCGATCGCGAGTGCGACGCCGATCGTCGCGGTTCGGGATCGGCCGGCAGCGCCGCTGTGGCCGAACGCGACGAGGCCGGCGATGACCAGGCCGTGGAGGGCCGCGCTGAACAGCGAGAACGCGACGAAGGCGCCGCTGTTGGACCAGGGGTAGCGCCACATGTCGTCAGAGACATCGGTGACGGGCTGGAGGCCGAACAGGAGCACCGCACCGGCGACGGCGGTGCACGCTCCAGCGGCAATGAACCCGACATTCGCCGGGCCTCGACGGGCCTGGACGATGCTGGTGGTAGCCATGAGATCCTCCTGGGTGGTTCGCGTGGTGCCGTTGTACGCACCGCGTGTGCGTCCGGTCATCAGGGCAGGGACGCATCTTCACTACGCGCCAGCGCGTACTCGTCGTTGCGCGCCGGCACGATTGCCGGTAAAGCGGGCTGCTGGGACAATCACTCCTGTGAGCGGCCTGCCCGTGCGTGGCCTTCCGGCGTTGCTGTTCGTGGTGACGCTGGCGGTAGAGGTCGTTGCGGTCGCGTTGTCGTGGGGCTTGGAGCCCACCTACGACACGGTGCTGTACGGGTTCTACGCGGTGGCCATGGCCGGCGCGGGCGCCCTGATCGTGTCCCGCTACCCGGGCCACCGGATCGGCTGGCTGTTCCTGGCCGACGCGCTGTTCACCGCGTTCGCGGCGGATCTGGCGCAGGGTTGGGGGTTGCGGGCCGCCGAGCAGGGGTGGCCGGCGGGACCCTTCGCCGAATGGGTCGCGCTGTCAAGCTGGATCGTCGGCGTCCCGGCGGGCGTCTTGACCTTCCTGCTGTTCCCCGACGGGCACCTGATCCGGCGGGGCTGGGCGGTCGTCGCCTGGGCCAACCTGGTCGGCGTCGCGTTAGTCCTGCCCGGCTGGGCCCTGTCCCCGGACATCGGCGACCTTTTCGTCGGCGGCCGCAACCCGTACGCCATCGAGGGTGCACCGACGGATGTGCTGCAAGCGTTGGGCATGCCGTTGCTCCTCGGCTCGTTCGTGGTGGCGATCCTGCCGCTGGTGCAGCGCCTCCGCCGCTCATCCGGTGTCGAACGGCTCCAGCTGCGATGGTTCGTGTTCGCCTCCATGTGCGCCGCTGTGATCCTGCCGATGGTTGCGTTGCTGTGGAGCGTGGCTCCGGTCGTGAGGCCGCTGACCGCACTGGCGCTGACCGCCATGCCAGTTGCGGCCGCGATCGGGATCCTGCGCTACCGCCTCTACGACATCGACTTGGTCATCAGCCGCACCCTGGCCTACGGCGCGCTGAGCGTGCTGCTCGCCGCCACCTACGCGGTGACGGTCGTCGTGATCGGCGCGGCCGTCGGTCACGGCTCGACGTGGAGCACCGCTGGCGCCACGCTGGCCGTGGCCGCGATGTTCGGGCCCCTCCGCCGTCGGCTCCAGGACGCGGTCGACCGTCGATTCAACCGGGCCAGGTTCGACGCCCTCCAACGGATGGCCGCTTTCCTTGACGACCTCCGAGCCGGCCGCGCCGTCCCCGAGGACATCGAGCACGTCCTGCGCGAAGCCCTCGACGTCGAGGACCTCCACCTCCGCCTGTTCCTGCCCGACAGCGAACTCGCTGTCGATCTCACCGGAGCGCCCGTGGCCGACGATCTCGACGACGGGCGACGGCGCTGGCCGATCCGGCACGCCGGCACGACCCTGGGCACCGTCGTCGCCCCCGCCGAGCTTGCCGAACGCGGCTCGACGGTCCCCAAGGTGCTCGACGTCGGCGTCCTCGCCATCGAGATCGCCCGGTTACGGGTCGGGCTGCGCCGCCAGCTCGAAGAGGTCGAAGCCTCACGGGCGCGGATCGTCGCGGCCGGCGACGAAGAGCGACGACGGCTCGAACGCGACCTGCACGACGGCGCCCAACAGCGGCTGGTGTCCATCGGGCTGGCGCTCCGCCACGCCCAGCACGCGCTCGGCTCAGGCGTCGATCCCGACGTCAACCGGACCCTCGACGACGCCGTCGCCGAGATCACCGTGGCGATCGACGAGCTGCGCGAGCTCGCCCGCGGCCTACGACCCGCCCAGCTCGACGGTGGTCTGGGCCCCGCGCTGCGGGACCTCGCCCGGCGGGCGCCGTTGCCCGTCGAGGTCGTCGCCAACGGCGATCGCTACCCGACCGAGGTCGAGCCGCCGCCTACTTCACCGCCTGCGAAGGGCTCACCAACGCCGTCAAGCACGCCCGGGCCACCAAGGTCCAGCTCCGCGCTATCCACCAAGACAGCAGGCTCGTCGTCGCCGTGGTCGACGACGGCGTCGGAGGCGCCATCGCCCAGCAGGGCTCCGGACTCGCCGGCCTCGCCGATCGGGTGGCGGCCCGCGGTGGCAGCCTCACGATCGACAGCGACGCAGGCCAAGGCACCACCCTCATCGCGGAGTTCCCGTGCGCGTCGTGATCGCCGAGGACCAGGCGCTGCTGCGCGAAGGCCTCGCCCGCCTCTTCCGCGACGGCGGCCATAACGTCCTCGCCACCCTCCGCGACGCCGACCAGCTGCTCGCCACCATCGCACGCGAGCAACCCGAGCTCGCCGTCATCGACATTCGCATGCCGCCCACCTTCACCGACGAAGGCGCCCGCGCCGCCCGCTCGATCAAGCAGCAGCATCCCGGCGTAGGCGTGCTGCTGCTGTCCCAGCACATCGAGACCGCCCAGGCCGTGAACCTGGTCGCACTCGGCGGGTTCGGCTACCTCCTCAAAGACCGCGTGCTCGAAGTCGGCGAGTTCCTCGCCACCGCCGAGCGCATCGCCGCGGGAGGGTCAGCCCTTGACCCGATGGTGGTCGCCAACCTCGTCGCGCCCGCCGACAGCGGACCCGTCAGCCGGCTCTCCGAGCGCGAGCGGGGCGTGCTCGAACTCATGGCCCAAGGACTCACCAACGCCGCCATCGCCGACCGGCTCGTGGTCAGCGAACGCACCGTCGAAGCCCACATCCGCCACATCCTCACCAAGCTCGACATCGCCGACAGCGAAGACTCCCATCGCCGTGTGCTCGCTGTCCTCGCCTACCTCGACGGCGTACACCACACCTGAGAGCTGACCGGGTGGCTCATGGAGCTCGTGCACGATCGGGGTTGGGCCGCCGAGCTCTCGAGTCGCGACTTCGTGCAGGCGAAGCCCGCTGCCGCTGCGGGCCCCGTCGATCGAACCGAGCTCTCCCATGTATCGGTGACATTGACCACGCTCACTGCGAAGCCTCCTTCCCCCGACCGGCCCGATCGCGCACGATCGCGAACGAACCGACCGACGAAGGAGGCATGACGTTGCTGCCGGGTCTCATCAACGTCCACCAGCACCTCGCCTTCGACGCGTCGACCAACCCCGTGGCCCAGCTGGACACTGACGATGACGGCGCGCTGCTGCTCCGCATGCGGCTCTCCTCACAGCGGGCGCTTGCCGTCGGCATCACGACCATCCGCGACCTCGGCGACCGCAACTACCTCTCCCTCACCGGCGACTGGTTCCACGACAGGAGGCAGGCCGTGGCCGACGCGCTCGCCGTCGGTGCGGACTCGATCGAGCACTGCAGCTTCTTCAGCGCCGACGGTGTCGATGGTGAGCCAGCCCTTCTTCAACGGCTCGCCGCCAGTCACGGGCACCGCCTGCTGGCCGCGTGCGCTGCTCGCGGGAATGGGGGCGACTCGTCACCTCCGGTGGGCGACGCCGAGCGAGGGTCCCCACGGTGATCGGTCGCACTACCATCGAGTGTCGAACAGCTGTTCGAGTGTCGGCGGGGCGACACGAGAATCGACTACACGCATGGCCATGAAGAGCGGCGACCAGCCCTCGCCCGTGTTCCAGCGGTGGCTGCTGGTGGCATGACATGGTCGAGTCCACCGCGCACGAGAGCTCTCATCACCACCGCATCAGTCGGGATGAGCTGGCGAGCCTGCGAGCAAGCGGATCGAGCGTTGTGCGAGCGCGCTGAGGTCGGAGGATTCTGCCAATCGTTCAAGCGCGGCCCGTTCTTTCCGAGTGAGGCCTGCCTGTTCGCGATCCGTCGGGCCGAGCAAGCGCGACAGCGAGTCGACATCGCGCATGTGCTTTGCTCGTTCTGCCGAAGTCTGGGACACGATCTGCGTCACGGCGGCGACCTTGCCCAGGAGCGCGCCCACCAAGGTCGGACGACGCACACGAGCGGTCGAGCCGTCGGTGAGCTCGACGTTGATGACGGTGCTGCGCACGAGTGCCTGGCTGCCACCGGGTGCTTCGATCGTGCGGCCGCTGCCGAGTGCCAAACGCGCACGGGTTCCGAGCCTGTCCGGCGCCAGCACATCGATCGTCGCACCGGCACGCGTGTAGCGATGAGCAATGCCGTCAGCGCTGGGAAGCACCTGACCGAAGCCAGCGTCGATGAGTGTCTGGTGAACTCGGGCGAGGCCTGCCGGTTCGACCCGCAGATCGACGACAACGTCGACATCATCAGTGGGACGCGTGTCGAGCGATGCTCGTTCGACCTCGAGCAGGAAGACCATCTGCCCACCGACCAGCAGACAATGGTCGCCGAGATGTGGTGCCAGCTCGATGAAGGCGCGCCACGACTCCTGTTGTCGACCGGCGATTGGTGGCAGTCTCACCACGGCGTCGTCAGGCATCGGCAGCCAGGCCCTCGGCTGCAATCCAGCGCCGTGGATCAGCTGAGTCGAGAAGGTCCAGGGCGACCGCACCACGCGGCGCGAGCTCGCCGCCAGCGATGATCTCCCACGCGTCGTCATCGACGACCCGCAGACGGATGCGGCCGAGCGAATCGGGAACGGCCGCCACGAGAGAATCCAGCTGACCGAGTGCGCTCCGCGAGAGATAGAGGTCGCGGTCGTCAGCGGCGACCAGAGAGGCCCCGAACTCGATGGCCGCACGAACGCCGCTGATCAGCGCTCCCACGGCATCGGGAAGTGACTCGACGTCGGCCTGACTCATCTCGCAGCGCACGACCTCGGCCCGTCGCTGGTAGCGGCCCGGCCGACCCAGATCGATGGCGCCATGAACGATCTCGCGCCACGCCCGAACAGCACCGAGGGGCCGGCCACCAGGCCGAGCCGAGTGCCGACGAGCAACGAGGGCGTCCATCGGAACGGCCCATGCGTTGCCGACTCGCTGAGCCGGCAGATCGCCGGCAACGACGAGCTGACGGACACGCTCGGGCGACACCCCCAGGATGCTCGACGCATCCGCAAGTGACAGCAGGTCCGATGGCACGTCTGAAATCTATTGGATATATCCAATAGATTCCAACCCCTCGGGGTGAACCTTCCTGATCAGGTGCTCGACCACTCCGCCTGAGGTCAACGGGGCGGCCTTCGGGTGGATTCCACTACCCCGCCACTATCGCCGCCATCCCGGCAGGCATCTCCCGTGGGGGTTCAAGTCGCCGACGCAGGTCGGCCACCGCCCACAACGCTCTCATCAGGTGCGATACCGGAGGCGGTGGGGATTCAACTCGGTTTCTGACGTTATCCACATGCGGTGAGCAGGGGAAACACCGTGTAGTTGTGTCGGAGGGGGGACTTGAACCCCCACGGGATTATCTCCCACTAGGCCCTCAACCTAGCGCGTCTGCCTATTCCGCCACTCCGACGAGTGTGTGGGCAACCGACGATACAGCGGCTGTTTCAGTCGACCAACAAGAAGCCCAGCGCGAGCACCGTGAGCACCCAGACCAGGGCGAACACGAACGTGATCCGCGTCAGGTTGCGTTCGGCAGCAGCCGAGCCGAGCGCCGTGGTACCGCCTCCGCCGAACATGTCCGACAGGCCACCACCACGACCGCTATGCATGAGGACGCCACCGATCATCCCCACCATCGCCAAGATGTTGACGAGCAGCACGACGTACATCACGAGGTCACGCACGGTCCGCAACTCTACCCCGAGCCGTCGGGCGTTCCCCATCGCTTGCGCCGGTAGAGCCACGTCGGCGGTATATCCCCAGGCGGTGCGTCCAGGGTGTCGGCCAGCGCGTCTGACTCCGAGCGCACCACTGCCACCAGGGCCGCATGCTCGGCGAGGCTCTCGCACTGGTTGACGAGCATGTACCTGCGCCGCCCGACCGAGGCCACCAACCCACCGGGGCGGGTCCGCGTCAGGCGTCCGTCGCTCGACCCGCGCCGACCGAACAGCCGGTTCGGCGCCGTGCGAGTGAAGCGATCGACCACATCCCAGTCGAGCGTGCTACGGCGCAGAGGCGCGCGGCGGTGCACGCCTCGTTCGTCGAACGTCGTCGCTACGGGGTAGTCGGCCAGCACGATCCCGCCCAGCACGACACCGACCGCGAGCACCACCGTGTTCACCGGACGCAGGCCGCGCGTCGCCGCGCTCGCCGCTGCGAACCCCACCAGCACCGCGGCACCTGCCAGCGCCAGCGCCAGCCCGCGCCACGACGAGTGAAGCGTCACCGCTCGGCGGTGATCCACGGCTGCTAGCTGAGCGGAATCGGGTTCCGCTCGGCGAGGGTCACCGTGCGGCCGAGCGCTTGGACGCGCTCCACCAGGGTCTCGCCCGGCTCGATCGCGAAGTGGCAGGCGACCCGCTGGCCCGGGGCCACCTCACGCAGCTCTGGCACCTCCTGCGAGCACAGCTCCTGCGCGATCGGGCAACGCGTGTGGAACGTGCACCCCGGGGGCGGTGAAGCGGGGCTCGGGACGTCACCTTGGAGGATGATCCGCTGACGGGACCGCTCCCGGCGCGGGTCGGGCAACGGCACCGCCGAGAGCAAGGAGTGCGTGTAGGGGTGCGCCGGCGAGCCGTACAGATGCTCGCTGTCCGCGACCTCCATCACCTTGCCGAGGTACATCACCGCGACCCGGTCGCTGATGTGGCGCACCACCGCGAGATCGTGGGCGATGAAGATCATGCTCAGGCGGAGCCGGGCCTTCAGATCTTCCAGCAGGTTGAGCACCTGCGCCTGGATGCTGACGTCGAGCGCCGACACCGGCTCGTCGAGCACCACCACGTTCGGGTCGAGGGCCAAGGCGCGAGCGATTCCGATGCGCTGCCGCTGCCCGCCGGAGAACTCGTGCGGGTACCTGTTGCCGTGCTCGGGAAGCAGGCCGACAGCCCGCAGCAGGTCGCCGACGCGCTTCGCGCGCTCCTTCTTGTGCACGCCGTGTACGGAGAGTGGCTCGCCGACGATGTCACGGATCGGCATCCTCGGGTTCAGCGATGCATACGGATCCTGGAAGACGATCTGCAACTCCTTGCGCAGCTCCCGCATCCGCTTCTTGTTGGCCTCGGTGATGTCCTCACCGCAGTAGACGATCTGCCCGGAGTCGGGCTCGATCAGGCGCAGCAGGGTGCGCCCCAGGGTGGTCTTGCCGCAGCCCGACTCACCGACGACGCCGAGCGTCTCGTTGTCGTACAGATCGAGGCTGACGTCGGTGACCGCGTGAACATGTCCGATGGTGCGTCGCAGCAGGCCGGCCTTGATCGGGAACCGCTTCGTCAGGTTCACGAGCCGCAGGATCGGCTCGCCGCGGTCGGTGGTGCCGGCGGCGGGGGTTTCGGACGTCGTGGCGGTCATCGGGCCACCCCGCCGGCGCCGGCCAGGCGGAACTCCTCGGCACGGATGCAGCGGCTGAAGTGCGCCGGCGCGACCTCGACCGATGCCGGGATGCCGTCGTCACAGCCCTCGATCGCCATCGAGCAGCGCGGCATGAACGGACAGCCCGGTGGTGGCTTGAGCAGGCTCGGCGGGTTGCCGGGAATGGACGCGAGGCGCTGGTGGGTCCGCGTCGTGACCGCCGGGATCGAGGCCATCAGTGCCTGCGTGTATGGATTGCTCGACGAATAGAAGATGTCCTCCAGGGAGCCGCTCTCGAAGATCCGGCTGGCGTACATGACCTGGACCCGGTCGGCGGAACCGGCCACCAGGCCGAGGTCGTGGGTGATCAGCAGCACGGCGGCACCCGTCGCCTTCTGCACGTCGGCGATCACCTCCATCACCTGGGCCTGCACCGTGACGTCGAGCGCGGTGGTCGGTTCGTCGGCGATGAGCAGCTTCGGGTCGTTCGCGATCGCCATCGCGATCATCGCCCGCTGGCGCATGCCACCGGAGAACTCGTGCGGGTACTGCGCCGCGCGGCGCTTGGGCTCCGGTACGCCGACGAGGGCCAACAGGTCGACCGCTCGACTCCACGCGAGGTCTTTGCTGACGTTCTGGTGAATGCGGATCGCCTCGACGATCTGCGAGCCGACGGTGAACACCGGGTTGAGCGCAGTCATCGGGTCTTGGAAGATCATCGAGATGTCGTTGCCGCGCACCTCGCGCATCTCGTCGTCGCTCATCGCGAGCAGGTCCTTGCCGAGCAATCTCGCCCGACCCGCGATTCGCGCAGTTTTCGGATGGAGGCGCATGATCGCGAGCGCGGTGACGGACTTGCCCGAACCGGACTCCCCCACCATCGCCAGCGTCTCGCCGCTGCGGATGTAGAAGTTGATGTCGCTCGCCGCCATCAAGATGCCGTCGTCGGTCTTGAAGCCGACGTTCAGGCCCTCGACTTCGAGCAGTGCTCCGTTCGACTCCATCAGTCTTTCCCACCCCTGCTCTTCGGGTCGAGCGCGTCACGCAGGCCGTCACCGAGGAAGTTCACGCACAGCACGAAGAACACCACGAAGAACCCGGGCAGCAGCACGCGCAGCGGCGAGTCGTCGATCGCGCCCTTCGACTGCTGGATGAGGTTGCCGAGCGTCGGCACCGGAGGCCGCACGCCGAGGCCGAGGAACGAAAGCGTGCTCTCGAGCACGATCGCCGTGCCGAGCAGCAAGGTGACCTCGACGAGCACCGGCCCGACGACGTTGGGGAGGATGTGACGGAAGATGATCCGCGTCGAGCGCGCCCCCGCGGCCCTGGCCGCCTGGACGAACTCCTGCTCCTTGAACTGCATCACCACCCCGCGCACGACGCGGGCGATCCGGGTCCACAGCAGGAAGGCCAACACGAAGGCGATGCCGTTCGGCTGGGCCCCGAACTTCAGCGAGAACACCGCGAGCACGATCAGCGCCGGCACGATCAGGAACAGGTTGATCACCTGCGATACCACCGTGTCGACCGACTTGCCGAAGAAGCCGGCGAGCGCCCCCATGATGGTGCCGATGACCGTGGCAGTGACCGCGACCAGCACGGCGATGCGCACCGAGTAGCGCCCGCCGAGGGTGGTGCGCACGAAAAGGTCGCGACCGATCTCGTCGGTGCCGAACGGATGGCTCCACGAAGGCCCGGCCAACCGGTTGACGACGTCGGTCGAGTCGAACTCGTGAGAGCTGACTATCGGACCGGCGATGAACACCGCGACCACGAGCACGATGCCGATGGCCCCGAAGATCGCCAGGCGGTGGTGGAGGAACCGCTTCAGGGCGAGCTGCGCGAACGTGCGCGGCTTGTCGCTCAGGCCTTCGGCGGCGTCGACCGACACCTCAGGATGGACCCCGGTAGTCGCCAGGCTCGGCGTGGTGGTGAGCTCAGTCATAACGGATCCTCGGATCGAGCACGCCGTAGAGGATGTCGGCGACGAGGTTGAACAAGATCGTCAGCGTGGCGGCGAAGATCGTGACGCCCATGACGAGATCGAGGTCGGGCTTGGACAGCGCCGACAAGAAGGCAGGCCCGAGACCGGGCCAGGAGAAGATCGATTCGGTGATCACCGAGCCAGACAGCAACGCCGCGAAGTCGAGCGCCCAGAGGGTCACGAGTGGGATCAGTGCGTTGCGCAGGGCGTGCTTCCAGATCACGCGGCGTTCCGGCAGCCCTTTCGCTCGCGCCGTGCGTATGTACTCGGAGTTGACCACGTCGAGCATTGCCGCGCGGCCGAAGCGACTCTCGGAGGCGATGCTGACGAACGCGAGCGTGATCACCGGCAACGTCGCACTGGCCAGGAACTCCGCGATCGAGCCGTCGTGCTTGGTGCCGGTGTAGAAGGGCTTCCATCCGGTCCACTGCGGGAACCAAACGCCCCAGAACACCTGCAGGACGAGACCGACGAAGAACGTCGGCAGGGCAAGGCCGATGAAGCTCAGCCCGGTGAAGAAGTAGTCGCCCTTGCTGTACTGGCGCCGCGCGGAGTACACCGACAGCAGCACGGCGATGATCGCCGCCAGCAAGAAGGCCGGAATCGCGAGCTGGGCGGTGTTCCAACCGCGCTCGCGCAGCACGGTCGTGACCGGCTCACCGATCACTTCGCTCTGGCCGAGATCGCCGCTGAGCGCGTTGCCCAGCCAGGAGAACGGCCGCAGCCAGATGCTCTTGTCGAGCTCGTAGCGCTCGACGATCATGTCGTACCCCGCCTGGCAGCGCGGCAGGCACAGCCGGAACTGGGCCAGCGGATCGGTGGTGTACGAGACGCCGACGTGTACGAGGTAGAGCGCGGCGAACAGCAGCGGAATCGTCGACAGCACTCGCCGAACCGAGTACACGAGCACCTCAGGGCCACCTTTCCGACGAACTATCGGTCAGACGACAACGGGGTCCCGGCAACTTGCCGGGACCCCGATGCGTCAGATTGGCATTGAAATCAGCCGTTCAGCGTGTAGTCAACGACGTTGACCAGCGGGCCAGCGGAGTTGGCGTCAGGTGACACCGCGGCCGCAGCCAGACGGGTCTTGCTGTATGCGTAGAACGACGGCTTCTGCGTGATCGGCAGCATGAACAGGCCCTGCTCGGGGTCGACCTCGAGCGTGGTGACGAACCTGTCGAGCTCGTTGTAGCAGTCGGCGCGCTCGGCGTCGTCGACGGTGGCGTCGCACTCGTCGGCCATGGCGTCGAACTCGGCGCTCGCGTACCCGTACGCGTTGTTGCCGCTACCGGTGCGGTAGGCGGGCGACATGCCGCCCGGCCACGGGCCACCGACCCAGGCGAACTGAACGATGTCCCAGATCTCGCAGTTGCCTTCGGTGCCGCCGGAGTTGGCGCAGGCCAACGCGTCGGGGTGGAAGGGCTGCTCGTCGAAGAACGCCGCACCCTGGGGGTTGTTGATGACGATGTCGAAGCCGGCCTCGCCGAGCTTGGCCTGCAGCAGCTGCTGCTGGAGCTCACGGAGCATGTTGCCGCCGGTGGTGCCCACCCGCAGCGTCAGCGCGCCGTCCTCGGGATGGGTGGCGATGCCGTCACTGCCGATCGTGTAACCGGCCTCTTCCAGCTTGGCGATCGCGCCCTCGGTGTCGCCCTGGCCGTAACCGGCCTCGCCGGCGTGATCGACATAGTTGCTCTGGTTGCTCAGCCAGTAGGTGTTGCCGAGACCCTCTGCGGGCAGGGCGTCACCGAACAGCGGGGTGTACAGACCGGCCATGACCTCGGCCTTGTCCATCGCCAGCGCAAGCGCCTCACGCACCTCGGGCTTCATCAGGTGCTTGTTGTAGAGGTTGAGGCCCCAGTGCTCGAACACCGGGCCTGCAGCGGATGCGACCCCGAAGTCCTCGCTCTCGGCGAGCTCTTCGAACGCGAGCTGCGGCTGGGTGAAGATGAAGTCAGCCTCGCCGGCCTTCAGCGCGTTGATCTGCGCGTCGGTGTCGGTGACGAAGTTGATCTGCACGCCGTCCACCGAAGCGACGCCGGTGTTGGTGACGTCGGGGCTGGCCGAACCGTGGTAAGCGTCGTTGCGCACGAGCGTCATGCTGACGCCCTTCTCCCAGCTGTCGAACACGAGCGGGCCCGAGGAGGGCAGCACCGTGCCGTCGATCATCCACTCGCGCAGCGCCTCGTTCTCGGCCGTGGCGGCCTCGGCCGGATCGGCGGGGAACACGTGCGACGGATGGATCTCGCTGAAGATCGCCGGCCAGCCGGCGAAGAACGCCGACCAGGTGATCGAGAACTCGGTTGCCGAGTTCACCGTGAAGTCGGTGATCGTGTCGTAACCGGTGCGGTCGCCGAGCAAGTAGATGAAGTCGGGATCGGTGTCCTCGTCGTCACCGTCCTCGGTGGTCGCCATGATCATGTCGAAGGTGTACTTGACGTCATCGGCGGTCAGGTCGTCGCCGTCGCTCCACACCAGGCCGTCGCGCAGCACGAAGTCGATGGTGACGGTGCCGTCGCCGTTGTCGACGACCTCAGGATCAGCGGCGAGCAGCTCGGGGAAGAACTCGGTCTCCGAGGTGATGCCGAACAGGCCCTCCCACATGCCCTGGCGGATCCACGAGGCGATCGACAGGTTGTTCTCGGGATCGTCGAGGTGCAGGTCCGGGGGTTCCTGCTCGTGCGCCCACACCAGGGTGCCGCCTCCGCCCGACGGCGGGGCTGTGGTGTCGCCGCCTCCGGTGGTGTCGGGGGCGTCGGTGTCGGGGGCGTCGGTGTCGGGCGTGGTCTCAGGGCCGCCCGTTGCGTCGGTGGTGTCTTCCGTACCGCTGGTGTCGGTGCTGCCGCCGTCGTCGCCGCCACATGCGGTGAACAACAGGGCCGAGCCAGCGAGCACCGCGAAGAACTTCGTGCTCTTGGTCCGCTTCACTCATGACCTCCTAGGTCAGTCTGGTCTGATGCTCGGGAGGTGGTACCACCTGGTGGTGGATCGTGATCATCCGGCTCGCCGGCGCTTCGACTGCCCGTGCTTTCGTTGTTCACGCAGCCGTCTCAGAGCTCCTCCCCGGTTCCGAGACGGGGCCAAGGTAGCACCTCTGTCAGTGGGGGGTGGTCACCCCACGTTTCAGAACGCGATCGATCCGGAGCGTTCGTTCCGCACTGCGGACCGCTCGGCCGCCGCCTCGCTATGAACCGTGCGAGCGGAACTGCACGATGCGGGCGAACTCGTCTGGGTCCAGGCTCGCTCCACCGACGAGCGCGCCGTCGATGTCGGGTTGCGCCATCAGCTCGGCGATGTTGGCCGCCTTGACCGAGCCCCCGTACTGGATGCGCACGCGCGCCCCGGCGTCGCCGCCGGCCAGCCCGCCGACCGCGGCGCGGATCGCCGCACAGACCGTCTGGGCGTCCTCCGACGTGGCCGTGCGCCCCGTGCCGATCGCCCAGATCGGCTCGTACGCGATCACGAGCGACGCGATCTGCTCCGGCGTTCGCCCGGCCAGCCCGGCACGGACCTGACCGATCACCTTCGCCTCGGTCGAACCGGACTCACGCTCGTCGAGCGTCTCGCCGACGCACATGATCGGCGTCATCTGGTGCTGCAGGATCGCGGCCACCTTCTTCGCCACCATCTCGTCGGTCTCGCCGAACAGCTCCCGGCGCTCGCTGTGCCCGCAGATCACGTAATGCACACCGAGCTTCGCGAGGAACGCCGGCGAAACCTCGCCGGTGTAAGCCCCCTTGTCCTCGAAGTGGCAGTGCTGAGCGCCCAGGGCCAAGGGGATGTCGTCGGCCTCGAGCAGGGTCTGGACGCTGCGCAGGTCGGTGAACGGCGGGTGCACGCTCACGTCGACCGCGGCGACGTCGTCCTTGCCGACCAGGTAGGCGAGCTTCTGGACGGTCTGGATGGCCTCGAAGTGGTTGAGGTGCATCTTCCAGTTGCCAGAGATCAGCGGCCGGCGGTCGTCAGTGGGCATTCGGGGCCTCCCGTAGGGCGGCGAGCCCGGGCAGGTCGCCGAGCTCGAGCAGCTCGAGCGACGCTCCGCCGCCCGTGGAAACGTGGTCGACGTCGTCGTCGAGGCCGAACTGGGCGAGCGCGGCGGCCGAGTCGCCGCCGCCCACCACGGTGAACGCCTTGGTGTCGGCCATCGCCTGGGCGACCGTGCGGGTGCCCGCCGCGAAGCGCTCGTCCTCGAACATCCCCATCGGGCCGTTCCAGAACACGGTGCGCGCCTCCATGATCACGTCACTGAACGCTGCCGCGGTGCCGGGGCCGATGTCGAAGCCCTTCGCACCGTCGGGCAGGCGAGTGCCGAACGTGGCGTAGTCGCCGTTCGCATCCACCCCGACGATGTCCTCCGGGAGGTGGATCGTCTTGCCGAGCCCGAGCAAGCGCCGGCACGTGTCCACCTGGTCCGGCTCGAACAACGAGTCGCCGATCGGGTTGCCCTGCGCGGCCAAGAAGGTGAAGCACATCGCCCCACCGATGACGAGCGCGTCGACCACCTCGAGCAGCGCCTCGACGACGCCGAGCTTGTCGGAGATCTTCGCCCCGCCGAGCACGGCGACGAACGGGTGCTTGGGGTCGTCGCGCAGGCTGAGCAGCACCTCGACCTCTCGCTGCATCAGGCGGCCCATCGCCGAGGGCAGCGTCTTCGGCGGCCCGACGATCGAGGCGTGGGCACGGTGCGCGGCACCGAACGCGTCGTCGACGTAGGCGTCGACACCTTCGACCAGCTTGGCCGCGAACGCCGGGTCGTTGCGCTCCTCACCGGGATCGAAGCGCAGGTTCTCGAGTAGCTCCACCCCAGGGGCGAGCTCGGCCAACCGGGCGCGCACCGGATCCATCGAGTACTTCGGATTGGCCTCGCCCTTCGGGCGCCCGAGGTGCGAAGCGCAGACCACCTGGGCTCCCCTTTCGGTGAGCCAGGTGATCGTCGGCAGGGCAGCGCGGATACGGAAGTCGTCGGTGATCTCGCCGTCGTGCAGCGGCACGTTGAAGTCGGTGCGCACGAGCACGCGCCGACCGACGACGTCACCCAGGTCCTCGAGGACCGGGATGCTGGTCATCGCGCCCTCACCGGCGCTTGCGCAGCTTCGACGCCACGTATGTGGTCAGGTCGATCAGCCGGTTCGAGTAGCCCCATTCGTTGTCGTACCAGCCGAGCACCTTCACGAGCTTGCCGAGGCTCATCGTGAGCCCGGCGTCGAAGATGCAGCTGTGCGGGTCGGTGACGATGTCGCTCGACACGATCGGGTCCTCGGTGTACCGCAGCACGCCCTTCAAGCTGGTGCGCGAGGCCTTGCGGAAGGCGGCGTTGATCTCGTCGACGGTGGCCGACTTCTTCAGCAACGCGTTGAAGTCGGTGATCGAGCCGGTCGGCACCGGCACGCGCAGCGCGGTGCCGTCGAGCTTGCCCTTCATCGACTCCATCACCAGGGCCGTCGCGCGCGCCGCGCCGGTGGACGTGGGGGTGATGTTGATCGCTGCACCCCTTGCCCGGCGCAGGTCGTCGTGCGGGCCGTCGACCAGCATCTGGTCGCCGGTGTACGCGTGCACGGTGGTCATCAGGCCCTGCTCCAGGCCGAAGGCGTCGTCGAGCACCTTCACCAGCGGCACGAAGCAGTTGGTGGTGCAGGAGGCGTTGGAGATCACCTTGTGCACCTTCGGGTCGAAGTCCTTGTGGTTGACCCCGTAAACGAACGTCGCGTCGGCGCCGTTCGACGGAGCAGAGACGATCACGAGCGGCGCGCCGGCCTCGAGATGCAGCGCCGCCTTGTCCCGCGACGTGAAGATGCCGGTCGACTCAATGACGACGTCGACGCCCAGGTCACCCCACGGAAGCTCCTTCGGGTCGCGCACGGAGAGCACGCGCAGCTCGTCACCGTCGACGCTGATCCCGTTCTTCGACGCCTTGATGTCGTTCGGCAGCACGCCGAGCACCGAGTCGTACTTCAACAGGTGCGCCATCGTGTCGAGTGAGCCGAGGTCGTTGACGGCGACGAAGTCGATGTCGGCGCCGGCCTGCTTCGCCGCTCGGAACAGATTGCGGCCGATGCGGCCGAAGCCGTTGATGCCTACGCGAACGGTCATGGTGGGATGCCTTTCATAGAGGGGTTCGAAGAAAATCGGTCTAGCCGTTGACTCGAACCTAGTTGCGCGAGGGTCAGCGGGCCAGATCCCGGTGACCCGTGCGCACCACCTGGCCCCGCTCACGCAGCCGGCGGGCGAGCTCCTCGGCAACGACGACGGACCGGTGACGTCCACCTGTGCAGCCGATGGCCACGGTCAGGTAGCTCTTGCCCTCCGCGGCGTAAGCGGGCAGCAAGTCGGCGATCAGCACCTCGAAGCGGTCGATGAACGAAGTGGCCGCCGGCTGGCCGAGCACGTAGTCGCGCACCGGTGCGTCGTGGCCGGTCAGCGGACGCAACGCCTCGTCCCAATGCGGGTTGGGCAGGAAGCGCACGTCCATCACCACGTCGGCGTCGAGCGGCAGGCCGTGCTTGAACCCGAACGACTCGACCGCGACCTGCATGCGCGTGCTCGTCTCGTCGTCGAAGACGTCGAGTATGCGCGCCTTCAGCTGGTGCACGTTCAGCTCGGTGGTGTCGATCACCAGGTCGGCGGCCGCCTTGACCGGTTCCAGCAGCTCGCGCTCCAGCTCGATCGACTCGACCAGACCATCGGCCTCGTCGACCAACGGGTGACGCCGTCGGGTGGCGTCGTAACGCCTGACCAGCTCCGGCGTTGCCGCGTCGAGGAACACCAGGCGCACCCGGTGCCCGGCAGCACGCAGCGCGCCCACCTTGGGCAGCAACTCGACGTGCTGGCGCCCGGAGACGAGGGCGAGGCGCCCGATGGTCGACGCCGGCTGGTTGACCAGCTCGACGATCTTGTCGACGAGAGACGTCGGCAGGTTGTCGACCACGTACCAACCGAGGTCTTCCATCACCGCCGCGGCTCCGGAGCGTCCTGCCCCGGACAGCCCGGTGATCACGAGGATGTCGGTCATCGCCGCCGAGGCTAGTAATCCACCGTCCGCCTGGCGCGGAGGTACAGCAGCCGCGGGATCGTCGCCGCCGCGGCGTACTCCGCAGCTCGGGCGAGGAATCCGGGCGGTGGAGCGGGCTCCTCCATCCGTTCGAGCACCAACCCGTTCGCCGCCAGCGCGTTCACGTAGCGACTGAGCGGACGGTGGATGAACGGGATGAACACCCCGCGCTCCACCTCCTCGAGCGTCTCGTCCTCGACCAGGTACGGCCCGATGCGCCAGTACTGCTCCGGCGGGTCGAGCACCTGGTCGTCGATCCACCCGCTGTTCGGCGTCTGCAGCAGGGGGTGGTTGAGGAAGAAGCAGAACCGCCCGCCCGGCGCAAGCACCCGCGCCACCTCGGCGATCGCCTCATCGACATCACGGATGTGCTCGAACACGAGGCAGGCGACGACGGCGTCGAAGCTGGCCTTGCGGAACGGCAGCGCGGCGGCGGCTGCCCGCGCGAACTGCGCTCCCCCACCGCGGCCCGCCGCCACCTGCACCATGTTCCACGTGGGGTCGACGCCGACCACGTGCTCGGCGCCACGTTCGACGGCAAGCCGGCTGAGCTGGCCGTCGCCGCACCCCACGTCGAGCACCCGTCTTGCCCCGGCGAGCTCCCGTGCGGCCAGGGGCAGGATCTGCTCCTCGTACTCGGGATCTGCGCCTGCGGTGAATCCGTCCACCCACCACTGCGTGTTCTGCTCCCACATCGCTGGCTCGCTCATCCGTCGGGATGGAACTTGGCGTAGACGGCCTGGGCGACCGGGTCGGGCAGCCAGCTGAGGGCGCGCAGGTCGTCGAGGCTCGCCCGCTTGACGGCGTTGACCCCGCCCATCGCCTGGACGAGCTTCTTCTTCCGCGTCTCGCCGAGTCCGGCGATGCCGTCGAGCGAGCTGGCCGTCATCCGCTTGCCGCGCAGCTCGCGGTGGAACATGTTCGCGAACCGGTGGGCCTCGTCGCGCACACGTTGCAGCAGGAACAGCGCCTCGCTGCCGCGGGGCACCTCGACCGGCTCCGCACGCCCGGGCACGAACACCTCTTCGAACCGCTTCGCGAGGGAGGCGACCGGGATCTCGTCTTCCAGGCCGAGCGAGCGCAGCACGCGCTCGGCGACCGCGAGCTGGCCCTTGCCGCCGTCGACGAGCAGCAGCTGCGGTGGGTAGGCGAAGCGCTTCGGGCGCGGCCGCGAGCCGTCGGCGAGCGACTCGACGTCGAGGGGCTGATCGCGCTCCTGCAAGTACGCCGAAAGACGCCTGGTGAGCACCTCGTCCATCGCTGCGAAGTCGTCGTTGCCGTCCACGGTGCGCACCTTGAACCGGCGGTACTCACGCTTCGCGGGCAGGCCGTCCTCGAGCACGACCATCGAGCCGACGTAGTCGGTGCCGTGCAGGTGGGCCATGTCGTAGCACTCGATCCGCAGTGGCGCCTCCGGCAGGCCGAGCAGGTCCTGCAGCTCGGTAAGTGCCCGGCTCCGCGCGTTGTGGTCGCTCGCGCGGCGCAGCCGGTGGCGGGTGAACTCCTCCTTCGCGTTGCGGGTGACGGTTTCGAGCAGGCTGCGCTTGTCCCCACGCTGAGGGACACGCACCTGCACCCGGGACCCGCGCTGGTGGCAGAGCCACTCCTCGTACGTGCCCAGGTCGTCGGGCTCGACCGGCACGAGCACCTGCTTGGGGAAGCCGTTCGACGGCTCGTCGCCGTACAACGCCTCGAGGATGCGGTCGACCAGGCCGCCGGGGCTGAGCTCTTCGACCTTGTCGACGACGAACCCCTTGCGCCCGACGACGCGTCCCCTGCGCACGTAGAACACCTGCACCGCGGCCTCGAAGTCGTCGTCGGCGATGCCGATCACGTCGAGGTCCTCGTTGCGTTCGGCGACCATCTGCTGCTTCTCGACGGCGCGCAGCACTGCGGCCAGCCGGTCGCGCAGGCGCGCCGCTCGCTCGTACTCCAGCTCCCCTGCCGCCGAGGCCATGTCGGACTGCAGGCGCCCGATGATCTCGTCGGTGTCGCCTTCCAAGAACTGGCAGAGCTCGACGACGAGCTGGCGGTACGCGACCTCGTCGATCTCGTCGACGCAGGGCCCGCTGCACTTCTCGATGTGGAACAGCAGGCACGGCCGCCCGAGCCGCGCGTGCTGGTTGAACTTGCCCGGGCTGCAGGTGCGGATGGGGAACGTGCGCAACAGCAGATCGAGCGTGTCGCGGATCGCGTACGCATGCGCGTACGGGCCGAAGTAGCGCACGCCCTTGCGCTTGCGGCCCCGCATCACGAGTGCCCGCGGCCACTGCTCGTCGACGGTGACCGCGAGGAAGGGATAGCTCTTGTCGTCACGCAGGCGCACGTTGAAGCGGGGGTGGTGCTCCTTGATCAAGGAGTACTCGAGCATCAGCGCCTCGACCTCGTTGCGCACCTCGATCCACTCCACCGACTCGGCCGTGGCCACCATCTGGGCGGTGCGCGGGTGCAGCCCGCGGACGTCCTGGAAGTAGTTGGAAAGGCGCTGACGCAAGCTCGATGCCTTGCCGACGTAGATCACCCGGCCCGCCGCGTCCTTGAACTGGTAAGAGCCCGGCGCGTCGGGGATCGTGCCGACAGGCGGGCGCTTCACCATCACGCGGGAGGATACGCGGGCCGCGACGGGACCGCGCGGGCACGCAGCCACCACGTGGCGACGATCAGCAACGCCGCCGCGGCGGTGGCTGCGTTGGCGAGCAGGTGATAACCCCATGCTTGCTTGACGAACCCGCTCGCGAACGCAGCGGCGCCGCCGCAGAGGCTCATGGTCAGGTCGGCCGTGCCCTGCACCTCTACCCGGCCATCGGCGTCGACGGACTCGGTCAGCAGAGCACTGCCCGCGATCAGGCCGAAGCTCCACCCCACGCCGAGCAGCAGCAGGCCGACGAACACGAGCGCCGGCACGTACCCGCCGACGACGGTGGTGACCGTGCCGATTCCGAGAACTGCTGCACCGGCGCCGATCGCCCTTACGCGCCCGATGCGGTCCGAGATGCGCCCGACCAGCGGTGCGAACCCGTACATCCCGACGATGTGCAGCGCGATCACGTAGGCCGACATGTCGGCATGGCCGTGATCCTTCATGTGCGGCGGGGTCATCGTCATGACCGCGACCATCGCGGTCTGCGACACGACCATCGCCGTCAACCCCAGCACCGCCGCCCGGCTGGCGGAGATCGTCCGGTAAGAGGAACGGACGTGGTGCAGTGGGTGGACGCGCTCGGCCTCGGGGTCGAGGGCCCCGGCCGCGGCGAGCGGGTCGGGGCGCAGGCGCCACCACGCGACCAGGGCCGCGATTGCGAACAGCGCCGCAGCGAACGCCACGGGGCCGACGAGACGGTCGAGCCCGACGGCCTCGGCGACGTCCTTCTCGAACGGCGTCAGCAGGGGGCCGAACACCGCGCCGAGCGTCCCGATCCAGACGACGGCGGCGATCGCCCGCGCCCGGTGCTCGGGCTCGGCGAGGTCAGCCGCGGCGTAGCGGCTCTGCAGCGTCGCCGCCTGCCCGGCGCCGAACAGCACCATGCCGGCCAGGTAGAGCCCGAACAGGCGGGTTTGCCCGCCGGCGACGGCGACGAGCGCCCCCACCGCGCCGATCGAGAACGCCCGCACCAGCCCCGGGCGCCGGCCGCGCCGGCGCATGAACGCAGAAAGCGGGACGGCCGTGAGCGCGCTTCCGATCGTGAAGCTCGCCCCGGCCGACCCGGCGAGCGCGTCGGATCCGAGCAGATCGGAGGCGAGCAGCGCGGACACCGCGACCACCCCGGCCACCGCCGCCTGCCCGGGAACCTGCACCATCCGCAGCGCGGTGATCGTCCGATGCTGGAGATGAGCGCGCTCGCCAGGCGTCGCCACCGGAAGTGTCAACGGTTGCCTGCCAGCACGCCGCGCAGGAAGCGGCCGGTGTGGCTGGCCTCCACCGAAGCGATGTGCTCCGGCGGCCCTGCGGCGACCACCATGCCGCCGCCGTTGCCGCCCTCGGGGCCGAGGTCGATCAGCCAGTCGGCGGACTTGACCACGTCGAGGCTGTGCTCGATGACGAGCACCGTGTTGCCCTGATCGACGAGACGGGAGAGCACCGTGAGCAGCTTGCGCACGTCGTCGAAGTGCAGCCCCGTGGTGGGCTCGTCGAGCAGGTAGATGGTGTGGCCGGTGGAGCGCTTGGCCAGCTCGCTCGCCAGCTTCACGCGCTGGGCCTCGCCGCCCGACAGCGTCGGTGCCGGCTGACCGAGGCGCACGTAGCCGAGGCCGACGTCGACCAGGGTCTGCATGTGGCGGGCGATGGCCGGCTGGTTCGCGAAGAAGTGCACCGCCTCTTCGATCGGCATGTCGAGCACGTCGGCGATGTTCTTGCCCTTGAACGTGATGTCGAGGGTGTCGCGGTTGTACCGCGCTCCCTTGCACACCTCGCACGGCACGTACACGTCGGGCAGGAAGTGCATCTCGATCTTCAGCGTGCCGTCGCCCGCGCAGGCGTCGCAGCGGCCACCTTGCACGTTGAAGCTGAACCGGCCGGGCAGGTAGCCGCGCACCTTGGCCTCGGCGGTGGTCGCGAACAACTTGCGGACGTGGTCGAACACGCCGGTGTAGGTGGCCGGGTTGGACCGCGGCGTGCGCCCGATCGGCGACTGGTCCATGTCGATCACCTTGTCGAGCAGCTCGACGCCGGTGACGCGCTTGTGCTTGCCGGGAGCGTCCTTGGACTTGTAGATGCGCTGCATCAGCACCGGCAGCAAGATGTCGCGCACGAGGGTGCTCTTGCCGCTGCCGGACACGCCGGTGACGCCGACGAAGCACCCGAGCGGGATGCTCACGTCGATGTCCTGCAGGTTGTGCTCGCGGGCGCCGACCACGTGCAGCCAGTCGTCGCCGGGCTCGCGCCGCACGGCCGGCACGGGGATCGACTTCTTGCCGGCCAGGTACTGGCCGGTGACCGAGTCCTTGACCCGCGTGATGCCCTTCACCGGGCCGCTGTACACGACGGCGCCGCCGTGTTCGCCGGCGCCGGGCCCGATGTCGACGATCCAGTCGCTCTCGCGGATGGTCTCCTCGTCGTGCTCCACGACGAGCACCGTGTTGCCCAGGTCGCGTAGACGCAGCAAGGTGTCGATCAGGCGCCGGTTGTCGCGCTGGTGCAGCCCGATCGAGGGCTCGTCGAGCACGTACAGCGTGCCGACCAGGCCGGAGCCGATCTGCGACGCGAGCCTGATGCGCTGTGCTTCGCCTCCGGCGAGGGTGGCCGCCGCGCGGCTGAGCGTGAGGTAGTCGAGCCCGACGTCGAGCAGGAAGCCGAGCCGGGCGTTGACCTCTTTCGTCACCCGCTCGGCGATGAGCCGGTCGCGCTCGGACAGCTCGAGCGCAGCGAGGAACTTGGCCGACTCCCCGATCGACATGTCGCACACCTGCGAGATGTTCTGGCCGCTGACCGTGACCGCGAGCGAGGCCGGCTTCAGCCGCGCCCCGTCGCATGCCGAGCACGGCACCTCGCGCATGTAGCCCTCGTACTGCTCGCGGCTCCAATCGCTCTCCGCTCCCTCGTGGCGGCGCTTGATCCACGGGATCACGCCCTCGTAGGCGGTGGAGTACTGGCGAGTACGGCCGTAGCGGTTGCGGTACTTGACCTGCAGGTTGCCCTCGACGCCGTGCAGGATCACCCGCTGCTGCTTGGCGCTGAGCTTGCCCCAGGGCTTCGCGAGGTCGATCCCCTCGGCCTCGGCGACGGCCTCGATCATCCGCGTGAAGTACTGGGTGTGGGCACTTCGCCACGGGGCGATGGCGCCGTCGGCGATCGACTGGTCGGGGTCGGGGACGATGAGCTCGGGGTCGACCTCGAACGTGGTGCCCAGCCCGTCGCACGCCTCACACGCCCCGTAGGGGCTGTTGAACGAGAAGTTGCGCGGTGCGGGCTCGCCGTAGCTCGTCGAGCACTTCGGGCAGGCCAGGTGCTGGCTGAACGTGAGCGTCTCGCTCTCGGCCTCGCCCTCGCGGGCGACGAGTTCGACCTCGGCCACGCCCTCGGCCAGCTTCAAGGCCGTCTCCAGGCTGTCGGTGAGGCGCCGCTCGATGCCGTCGCGGCGCACGAGCCGGTCGACGACCACCTCGATCGTGTGCTGCTCGTAGCGCGCGAGGCGTTCGTCGCGCTTCAAGAACTCGTCGATGTCGACGACTTCACCGTCGATGCGGGCGCGCACGAAGCCCTGTCCGGCGAGGTCGGCGAGCAGGGTGTCGTACTCGCCCTTGCGCCCGTGAACCACCGGGGCGAGCACCTGGAAGCGAGTGCCCTCGGGCAGCTCGAGGATGCGATCGACGATCTGCTGGGGCGTCTGGCGCTGCAGCCTGGTGCCGTCGTTCGGGCAGTGCTGCACACCGATGCGGGCGTAGAGCAGGCGGAGGTAGTCGTAGATCTCGGTGATCGTGCCGACGGTGGAGCGCGGGTTGCGGCTGGCCGACTTCTGGTCGATCGAGATCGCCGGCGAGAGCCCCTCGATCACGTCGACGTCGGGCTTGTCCATCTGACCGAGGAACTGGCGGGCGTAGGCGCTGAGCGACTCGACGTAGCGCCGCTGGCCCTCGGCGTAGATGGTGTCGAAGGCGAGGCTCGACTTGCCCGAACCGGACAGCCCGGTGAACACGATCAGCCGGTCGCGGGGCAGGTCGACCGAGATGTTCTTCAGGTTGTGCTCGCGCGCGCCCCGCACGACGATGCGATCGGAGGACATCGGCGTGAGGCTACCGACGCCCTCGGCGGACGAGTTCAGCCCGCATCGCGCAGCTCCCGGCGCAGGTCGTTGACCTCGTCACGCAGGCGCGCGGCGTACTCGAAGCGCAGCTCGGCGGCCGCTTCGTGCATCTCCTCTTCGAGGGTCTGGATCAGCCGCGCGAGCTCCTGCTGGGGCAGCGTGCGCAGCTCACGCTGCACGGCGGCCTTGTCGCGCTCGCGCTGGCGGCGGCGGTCCTTGCCCGGCAACGGCGCGGTGCCGTCGCCTTCGGGTCGCAGCAGCGACAAGATGTCGCCCACCGCCTTGCGGATGGTCTGGGGATTGATGCCGTTCTCGGCGTTGTACGCGATCTGGAGCCCGCGGCGCCGGTTGGTCTCGCCGATCGCCCGCTGCATCGACGCGGTGACCTGGTCGGCGTACATGATCACCTGCCCGTCGACGTTGCGGGCGGCGCGCCCGATCATCTGGATGAGCGAGGTCTCGCTGCGCAGGAAGCCTTCCTTGTCGGCGTCGAGGATGGCCACGAGCGACACCTCGGGCAGATCGAGGCCCTCACGCAACAGGTTGATGCCGACGAGGACGTCGAACTCGCCGAGGCGCAGCCCCCGGATGATCTCGATGCGCTGGATGGTGTCGACGTTGGAGTGCAGGTAGCGCACCCGCAGCCCTTGTTCGAGCAGGTACTCGGTGAGGTCCTCGGCCATCTTCTTCGTCAACGTGGTGACGAGCACGCGGTCACCCTTCAGCACGCGGGCCTGGACCTGATCCATCAGGTCGTCGATCTGGCCCTTGGTCGGCTTGATGACGACCTCTGGGTCGACGAGCCCGGTGGGGCGCACGATCTGTTCGACCACCTGGTTGGAGACCGACAGCTCGTATGCGCTCGGGGTGGCCGACAAGAACACGCACTGGTTGATCCGCCCGAGCACCTCTTCGAACGTGAGCGGGCGGTTGTCACGTGCACTCGGCAAGCGGAAGCCGTGCTCGACCAGCACGTCCTTGCGGCTGCGGTCGCCGGCGAACTGGCCGTGGAGCTGGGGGACGGCGACGTGGCTCTCGTCGATCACCATCATGAAGTCGTCGGGGAAGTAGTCGAGCAGGGTGAACGGCGGCTCGCCGGGCGAGCGGCCGTCGATGTGCATCGAGTAGTTCTCGATGCCGTTGCAGTAGCCGACCTCTTGGATCATCTCCAGGTCGTACTGGGTGCGCATCCGCAGGCGCTGGGCTTCGAGGAGCTTCGAGTTGTCCTCGAACCAGGCGAGCCGTTCCTGCAGCTCGGCCTCGATGCCGACCACGGCCCGACGCATGCGCTCGTCTCCGGCCACGTAGTGGGTGGCCGGGAAGACCATCGTCTCGCGCAGCTCACGCAGCGTCTCGCCGGTGAGCGGATCGAGCACGACGAGGCGCTCGACGGTGTCGCCGAACATCTCCACCCGCAGCACGGTCTCTTCGTAGGCGGGGTGGATCTCGATCGTGTCGCCGCGCACCCGGAACTTGCCGCGCCCGAGCGTCATGTCGTTGCGGTCGTACTGCAGGTCGACCAGGCGGCGCAGGATCGAGCGCATGTCGTAGTCGACCCCTACGTGCAGGTCGAGCAGCTGGCCCCGGTACTCGTCGGGGTCGCCCATGCCGTAGATGCACGACACCGAAGCGACCACGATGGTGTCGCGACGGGTGAGCAGCGCAGCCGTGGCCGAGTGGCGTAACCTGTCGATCTCGTCGTTGATCGAGGAGTCCTTCTCGATGTACGTGTCGCTCGACGGCAGGTAGGCCTCGGGCTGGTAGTAGTCGTAGTAGCTGACGAAGTACTCGACCCGGTTGTCGGGGAAGAACTCACGCATCTCCTGGGCGAGCTGGGCGGCGAGGCTCTTGTTGGGGGCGAGGATCAGCGTCGGTCGCTGCACGCGCTCGATCGTCCAGGCGATCGTGGCGCTCTTACCGGAGCCGGTGATGCCGAGCAGCGTCTGGAAGCGGTCGCCGCGCTCGATGCCCGCGGCGAGCTGGTCGATGGCCGCCGGCTGATCGCCTGCCGGGGCGAAGGAGGACACGACACGGAAGGGCGACGGCGTAGCCACCCCCTCACCCTACCCTGGGGGTGCGCGCCGCCGAACGCCTGTTCGATGGAATCCGAGAAGCGTGCCGGGAACTTCAGCGCGGTTGCGGGGCGACCGGCTGGTAGTCGTCGGGCAGCTGGGGCAGCGAGCACAGCCACTTCCACGCCCGCTCCACCTGGGGCACCAGCTCGGCCAGCGTGCCCGAGTTGTCGATCACCACGTCGGCGCCTTCCAGGCGCTGCTCACGCGTCGCCTGCCGAGAGATGCGGGCCCTGGCGTCGGCTTCGTCGAACCCACGCTGCTCGACGAGGCGGCGCACCTGGAGCTCGACCGGGGCGTCGACGACGATCTTGCCCTGCAGCCCCTCGCGCGGGTTCTCGGTGAGCAGCGGGATGTCGAGCACCACCACGTTCGTGGTCCCCACCTGTTCGAGCACCCGCCGGTTCATCTCGGCGCCGATCGCGGGGTGCACGATCTTGTTGAGCGCCTGCAACGCCTCGGGATCCTTGAACGCGATCTCGGCCATGGCTCCACGGTCGAGCGATCCGTCTGCGTTCAGCACCTCGGGGCCGAACCGCTGCGCAAGCGCGGCGAGCACGGGCGAGCCGGGGTCTTGCACCTCACGGGCGATCGCATCGGCGTCGATCACCACCGCCCCCCGCTCGGCGAGCAGCACCGCGACCGTCGACTTGCCCGACCCGATGCCTCCCGTCAGCCCGACGATCCTCATGTGCTCACCATAGGGTCGCGATTCCGGCCCGGTCGTGCCGCGCAGCGATCCACGACCGCGCTGAGCCTGCGAACTAGCGTGCCAGGCGAACATGCACGACGAGCAGCAGGCAGACGCCCGTTCCGCCGCTGCAGCCCCTGCCGAGCTGACGTGGCCGCTCGTCGAGCGACGCCAGCGTGCCTCGGGGCCGCCGGCCGGGATCGAGCGCCGCCAGCGCGAGATCGCGGACCCCCCGGCGGCACCACGAGACGTGCTGCTCGAGGCACCTCCCCTTGCTCCGTTCCGCCTCGCCGCGCTCGGGCTCTCGGTGCTCCAGGCCTTCGACGAGCTGCGCGAGGGGCAGGTCTGGACCTGGATCGCGCTCGGCGTGGTGACCGGCTACACCGTCGTCGCGACGATCCGCCCGATCTCGTACCGCGACACCGGCCGCCACCGCGGCCTCGTCGTCGCCGAGCTGGCCCTGCTCCTGGCCGTCGTCGTCACCACCGGGGGTTGGATCTCACCGTTCGCCTACACGCTGGTACCGGTGACGCTGCTGGCGGGTTTCGTCGCCGGGCTGCGCTTCGCCGTCGCGCTCACCTCCGCAACTATCGCGGTGCTGTTCGGCGAGGCCGTCGTCGTCGCCTCGCTCGACGATCGGGGCACGATCACCGCCGTCTGGAGCACGCTGTTGATGGTGGTCGCGCTGACCGCAGGCATCTCCCGCAAGGCGTTCGAGGCCACGGCGCGCACGAGGGCGATGGCGCTCGACCGGATGAGCCGGTTGGCGGAGGCGAACGCCTTGCTGTTCTCGTTGCAGCGGGTGGCGCAGACCCTGCCAGCGTCCCTCGACCTCGACGACGTGCTCGATTCCTCGATCACCCGCGTACGCGCGCTGATCCCCGCCGACGTCGTCACGGTGATGCTGTACAACGAATCCGACGGCACGTTCGAAGCGGTGCGCGGGCGCGGTTCGCGCGAACGCGAGGCGCTGTTGCCCGAGGAGCTGCCCCCTCCCCTGCGGCAGGCGACCACCGCCACCCGCGCGGTGTCGGTCGGCGACCTGCGTGCGAACGGGCCGGGCATCGCCGACGAGGCGACCGAGGGGATCTACGCCGGGCTCCGCGCGCGAGGAGCGCTCGTCGGGATGATCGCGGTCGAGTCCCGCGCCGGTGGCCACCTGGGCGCGCAGCAGGCCGAGGTGCTGACCGGGCTGACCGACGCGTTCGGTGTGGCGATCGACAACGCCCGGCTGTTCCGGCGCATCCGCAGCGTCGGTGCCGACGAGGAGCGGGCCCGCATCGCCCGTGACCTGCACGACCGCATCGGCAGCTCGCTGGCGCTGCTCGGGTTCGAGGTGGACGGCCTGATCGCGGCGTGCCGGCGCGGCGAGCACCCGCTAGAGCCGCTTGTCGATCTGCGCCAGCAGATCACCACCGTCGTCGGCGACGTGCGCGAGACGCTGTCCGACCTACGCGCCGAGGTGAAAGAGGACGCCGACCTCGTGACCGTGCTGGCGGACTTCCTCGGCCGGGTCGAGCAGCGCAGCACGATCCATGCCGAGCTGACGTCCTCGGTCAGCGGACGCCTGCCGCTGCCGGTGGAGAAGGAGCTGTGGCACATCGCGCGGGAGGCGATCACGAACGCCGAGAAGCACGCGGGCAGTGATCACGTCTACGTGGCGTGGAATTGCGACGGCGCCAACGCGGAGCTGGAGATCACCGACGACGGCCAGGGGTTCGCGAGGAGCGCAGGCCGTGCGGACTCGTACGGGCTCGTCGGCATGCGCGAGCGCGCGGCGGGCATCGGTGCCCAGATCTCGATCCGGTCGCACCCGGGTCAGGGCACGAGCGTGACTGTGCGGCTGATACCGAACGGAGAAGCGAGATGACGCTGAGGTTGGTGCTGGTGGACGACCACCAGATGTTGCGGGAAGGGCTGCGGCGCGGGCTGGAGGCCGAGGGCTTCGAAGTGGTCGGCGAGGCCGGCGACGGTGCCACCGGCGTGAAGCTGGCGCTGGAGACGCACCCCGACGTGGTGCTGATGGACGTCTCCATGCCCGAGTCCGACGGCATCGAGGCGACGCGCACCCTCACCCAGGCCGACGCCCGTCAACGCGTGGTGATGCTGACGATGCACATCGACCGCGACGTGATCGACCGGGCGATCAAGGCCGGCGCGGTCGGTTACCTCACCAAGGACTGCTCGATCCACGAGGTGGCCGAGGCCGTGCAGCTCGCCGCGAACGGCGACATGGCGCTGTCACCGAAGCTCGCGGCGAAGATGCTCGAAGAGGTCCGCCGGCCGACGGAGACCGGCGAAGGCGTGGTCACCCAGCGCGAGGAGGAAGTGCTCCAACTGATCGCCGACGGGCTGTCCACCCCCGAGATCGCCGGACGTCTGTACATCAGCCAGAAGACGGTGAAGAACCACCTGGCCTCGATCTACGCCAAGCTCGACGCGCGTGACCGCACGCAGGCGGTGTTGACCGCAGTGCGGATGGGGATCGTGAAGCTGGTCTGAGGCCGGCTCAGGCGTCGGCGTCGGCCGGTGCCTCGGCGTCGGCCGGTGCCTCGACGTCGGCGGCCACTTCTACTTCTGCGGCCACTACGGCTTCGGCGGGTACCTCGACGGCTGGGGCGGCTTCTGCGGGCACCTCGACGTCGACCGCGGTCTCCGCCGCAGCGGGCGCCTCGGCGCCGGCATCGGTGGGCGCCTCGCCGCCGGTCTCGCGGAAGTACTCGGCCCAGGCCGCCTCGCGCTCTGCGTCTTCGGCACCGGCCGTCCAGTTGCCGTGCTCGTCGACCTCGAAGTGCTCGCGGTACTCGGCGGCGAGCTCGCCGCCTTCTGCCGCCTGCTTGATCGACAGGCTGATCCGGCGTCGGCCGAGGTCGAGGTCGATGATCTTCACCCACAGCTCCTCGCCGGGGGTGACCACCGTCTCCGGAGCGTCGACGTGATGCGAGCTCATTTCGGAGATGTGGACCAGGCCCTCGATGCCCTCGCCGACCTGCACGAACGCGCCGAACGGGACGAGCTTGGTGACCCGCCCGTAGACGAGCTGGCCCACCTCGTGCGTGGACGCGAACTCCTGCCACGGGTCCTGCTGGGTGGCCTTCAGCGACAAGCTGATCCGCTCACGGTCGAAGTCGACGTCGAGCACCTGCACGGTCACCTCGTCGCCCACCTGCACCACCGAGCTCGGGTGGTCGACGTGCTTCCACGACAGCTCCGACACGTGGATCAGGCCGTCCATGCCGCCGAGGTCGACGAACGCACCGAAGGACACCACGCTCGACACCACGCCGGTGCGGGTCTCGCCGGGCTTCAAGTTGGTCAGGAACTCGTCGCGGGCCTCCTTCTGGGTCTCCTCCAGATAGGCGCGCCGCGACAGCACGACGTTGTTGCGGTTCTTGTCGAGCTCGATGATCTTGGCTTGCAGCACCTTGCCCACGTAGGGCTGCAGGTCGCGCACCCGGCGCAGCTCGACGAGCGACGCGGGCAGGAAGCCGCGCAGGCCGATGTCGATGATGAGACCGCCCTTGACGACCTCGATCACCGGACCTTCGACGACGCCCTCGGCCTCCTTGACCTGCTCGATCGTGCCCCACGCGCGCTCGTACTGGGCGCGCTTCTTGGACAGCAGCAGCCGGCCTTCTTTGTCTTCCTTCGTCAGCACCAGCGCCTCGACCTGGTCGCCGAGGGACACGATCTCGTGCGGGTTGACGTCGTTGCGGATGCTGAGCTCACGCGCCGGGATGACGCCTTCGGACTTGTAGCCGATGTCGAGCAGCACCTCGTCCTTGTCGACTTTGACGACGGTGCCGTTGACGATCTGGCCGTCGTCGACGTCGACGAGCGTGCCGTCGATTGCGTCTGCGAAGGACACGCCGAGATCGTTCTCGGTGATCTGGCGGGGGGTGTAGTTGCCCTCCTCGTCGAAGGAGCCCATCGAGGAGCCCGTCGAGGCGGAGGTGGTCTGAGTGTCGGACAACGGAGGGGATCTCTTTCGGCTGACGAAGGAACGATGCACGCCTGACACCACGCCGGCGCCAGGACCGGGGAAGGTTAGCACCGCCTGCGGCGAACACCCCAGGCACCAGCGCTGACGTGGGCGGCGTCGGTCACCCGGCGCGGCGTGCGACCACGAGGAACTCCGGTGACTCGGTCGTCGGCTCGGCAGCGCCGTAGGCGCCGGGTTCCACGGACGAGATCGACTCCACTTCCAGCCCCCGCGCCCGCAGCAGCAGACGGAGCTCGCGCGGCGTGTAGCAGCCGGTCCAGAGGTCGACCTCGCGTTCGGCACCGGCCTCGTTGCGCACGGTGGTGCGCTCGTGGCTCAACCCGCGACCGGCGTCGAAGGTTGCCGCGTCGTGATAGCGCACCGCGAAGTAGGCGTTGAAGGCGCTCAGCGCGAGCACTCCGGAGGGGCGCAGCGCACGCGCGATCCCGTCGAGCACGAGCTCGTCTTCGCCGGGAACGGTCATCAGCCCGAACGCCCCTTGGCAGAGACAGATCACCGCGTCGAAGCAGCCGGCGAGGCGATCCTCCCGAACGAGGCGCCTGGCGTCGAGGCGCTCGAAGGTGGCGCCCGCGGGCGCGGCTTCGCGAGCCAGCTCCACGAACCGCTCGCTGATGTCGACGCCGTGCACCGACAAGCCGCGCCGCGCGAGCTCGTGGGCGTGGCGGCCAGGACCGCAGCCGACGTCGAGCACGCGCTGGCCCGGGGCCAGCCCGAGCGCGGCTACCAGGTGGTCGACCTCCTGGTGGGTCCCCTTCGTGAACGAGTACCGCAGGTAGGCCGCGCCGAGGTGGTCGGCGACGGGCTCGAACCAGTGGTCAGAGCTTGGCATCGGCCCAGGTCGTCCCCCAGGTGACGTTCACCTCGAGCGGCACGTTCAGCTCGGCCGCGCCGCGCATCAGCTCGACCACCTGGGGCCCGACGACTTCGCGCTCGGCGTCGGGGACCTCGACGAGCACCTCGTCGTGCACCTGCAGCACCAGCCGGCTCGCGCGCCGCTCGTTCTCGAGCGCGGCGTCGATCCGCACCAGCGCCACCTTGAAGATGTCGGCGGCCAGGCCCTGGATCCCGGCGTTCATCGCCTGGCGCTCGCCGGCCTGGCGGATGCGGTAGTTGGAGCTGAGCAGCTCCGGGATCGGACGCCGCCTCCCGAACAGGGTCTCGGTGTAGCCGCGCTCGCGCGCCTCGTACACCGTGTGGTCCATGTACGCCTTCACGTTCGGGAATGCGACGAAATAGGCGTCGAGGATGACCGCGGCCTCTTCGGTCGGGATGTTCAGCCGCTGCCCGAGACCGTGCGCCTCCATCCCGTAGGCGAGCCCGTAGGAGACCATCTTCGCCTTCGACCGTTGCTCCACGGTCACGGTGCTCGGCTCGACGCCGAACACCCGCGCAGCCGTGGCGCGGTGGATGTCCTCGCCGCCGGTGAACGCCGCGATCAGGCCGGGGTCGGCGGCGAGGTGGGCGATGCAGCGCAGCTCGATCTGGTTGTAGTCGGCGACGAGCAGGACGTGGCCGGGCGCGGGCACGAAAGCACGGCGGAACTGGCGGCCTTCCTCACTGCGGACGGGGATGTTGTGCAGGTTCGGGCGGTCGCTCGACAGGCGCCCGGTTCTCGCCACGGTCTGGTTGAAGGTGGCGTGGATGCGGCCGTCCGCGGCCACCTCGGCGAGCAGACCCTCGCCGTAGGTGCCGCGCAGCTTCTCGACTTCGCGGTACTGCAGCAGCGGGTCGATCAGCTCCGGCCACTGGTCGCGCAACCTGACGAGGGATGCGGCGTCGGTCGAGTACCCGGTCTTCGTCTTCTTCTGGCCGCTCAGCCCACGCTCGTCGAAGAGGATCTCGCGCAGCTGGGTCGGCGAGTTCACGTTGAACGGCCGACCGACGACGTCTTGGAGCACGGCGGTGAGGCGCTGCACCTCGGCCGACAGCCGCTCGTTCAGCTTGCTCAGCTCTTCGCGGTCGACAGCGATGCCGGCGTGCTCCATCTTCGCGAGCACCCGCACCAGCGGGTTCTCGATCTCGTCGTAGAGCGCCGCCATGCCTTGGCGCTCGAGCGCCGCGCCGAGCGCACCGGCAAGGTGGTGCACGGCCAGTGCGTCGCGGCCCGCGCGCTGCGCGTCGTCGGGACCGCCTCCGAAGTCGAGCTGGCCGGTTGCCGCGGCCTCGCCGTCGGGGCGGCGGAACGTCGTGTAGCGCCCGAGCAGGTCGTCGAGCGCGTAGCGGGTCTCGGCGGGATCGATCAGGTAGGCGGCGATCGCGGTGTCGAGCTGCAGTTGGGTGAGATCGGCCCCGCGAGCGAGCAGCCAGCACATCAGCGGCTTCACCTGGTGCGCCCGCAGCGGACGCTCGACGAGCGCGCCGAGCACCGCGGGGTCGCCGAGTTGCGATCCCGGGATCCAGGCGACCTCCCCCACCGAAGGGTCGGTCACCACCGCCACTCCGATCAGCTCGCTGCGCCCCGGCTCTCCCGCCCAAGCCGGGGCGAGGTCACGCACGGGGAGTGCGGCGAGCGCAGCGAGCGACTCGGCCGGCGTCGGGCAGGCACGAACCTCGGCCTCGAGCACCTCGCCGCCATTACCGAGCTCGAGGCGCTTGACACCGGTGCCGGCGAGGGCCTCGTCGAGGCGATCGGCGAGCGTGCGGAACTCGAGGAACTCGAACAGCCGCTTCACATCGCCGGGCTTGGGTGCCACGCCGAGCAGCTCACGGTCGCCGAGGTCGATCGCCTCGACCGGCGCGTCGCGGCGCAGCACCATCACCTCTGCGTTGCGGCGAACCCGGGCCTCGTGCTCGGCCAGCGCCGCGCTCAGCTTGGGCGTCTGCTCGCCGACGTGGGCGAAGATCCCGTCGATGCCGCCGTACGTGTTGATCAGCTTGGCAGCGGTCTTCTCCCCCACCCCTGGGACGCCGGCGAGGTTGTCCGAGGGGTCGCCGCGGAGCGCTGCGTATTCGGGGTACTGCGCCGGGGTGACCCCGGTGCGCTCGGCGATGCCCGCTTCGTCGTAGAGCGCGTAGTCGCTCACGCCCCTGCGGTTGTAGAGCACCTTCACCAGCGGGTCGTGGACGAGCTGGTATGCGTCGCGATCGCCGGTGACGATGACCACCTCATGACCCTCGGCCTCGGCTCGCGTAGCGAGGGTGGCGATGACGTCGTCGGCCTCGAATCCGGGCAGCTCGACCGCCACGATGCCGAGCGCATCGAGCACCTCACGCACGAGACCCATCTGCTGGCGCAAGATGTCGGGCGCCGCCTCGCGCTGCGCCTTGTACTCGGGGACCGCCTCGTGGCGGAACGTCGGCTCCGGGCGGTCGAACGCGACGAGGATCCCGTCCGGGCGATGGTCCTTCAACAGGTTGACGAGCATCGAGGTGAACCCGAACACGGCGTTCGTGACCTGCCCGCTCGCCGTCGCCATGTCGCTCGGCAACGCGAAGAAGGCCCGGTAGGTGAGCGAGTTCCCGTCGAGCAGCAGCAGCTTCACGGGTGCAGCTCGCCCGCCAGCACACGTTCGGCGACGTCACGCATGCGGCTGCGCTCACTCATCGCGGTGCGCTGGATGAAGCGGAAGGCGTCCTGCTCGCGCAGGCCGTGCTCGTCCATCAGCTTGCCCTTGGCGCGGTCGATCACCTTGCGCGACTCGAGCTGTTCGCCGAGGGAGTCGACCTCGCCCGACAGCGCCTGCAGCTCGCGGAAGCGCCCAATCGCGACCTCGATCGCGGGGATCAGGTCGCTCTTCTGGAACGGCTTGACGAGGTACGCGAGGGCTCCTGCGTCACGGGCCTGCTCGACGACCTCGCGCTGGCTGAACGCGGTGAGCACCAGCACGGCGCAGATGCGCTCGTCGCTGACGACCCGTGCCGCCTCCAGACCGTCCATGCCGGGCATCTTGATGTCGAGGATGGCGAGGTCGGGTCGCAGCGCTCGGGTGAGCTCCACCGCCTCATCGCCGCGGCCGGTCTCGCCGACCACGTCGTAGCCCTCCTCCTCCAGGGTCTCCCGCAGGTCGAGCCGGATGATGGCCTCGTCCTCGGCGATGACGACGCGGATGCTCACGGGCGTGTTCCTTTCGCTGGCGTGGCCACCGCCATTCAAGCACCCGTTCAGGTGCCGAGACGATCGAGCAGCTCGTCCTGCCGGCGCTCGAGCTCGACGATCGAATCGACGAGGTGCACACGATGACGAGCCATCGCGTTCGCATGGAGCTGGGCGTCGCGGAACTCCGACGCGGCCACGGGTGTCTCCGCGACCAGCGCGCGCAGCTCCTTGTCGGCCGCGTCGTCGCTCAGGTGGTCGAGCTGCTCGTCGATGACGAGCAGCTCCTCGCGCAGTCGCCGCAGGCGATCGCTGTTCTGCCTCAGCCGTCGCTCGACGAGCCAGTCGACCATCGTCGCGAGACTAGGGCGGTATCCCCGCCGGCGCAGGCACTCCCTCGGTGAGAGCGTTGCCCGCGCGCAGGGGGAGAGCCGCGCCAGACTGGTCGGGTGACCGACGCATGGGGCATCGCCGACGGCTTCCACGACATCGAGGGCACGTGGCACCCGACCCCCGATCACGCCCGCATCGCGCTCCGCGAGGCGATGGGGGCAGCCGACGCGCACGACCCGTACGAGACCCCGCCGGGCGGAATGCCGATGTGGTTCGTGCCGGTCGGCCGTCAAGAGCAGCTGCTCGGCCCGTGCGACGTGGTGCTCGAGGACGGCACGCACATCGGCACGGTCACCCAGCTCCCCCCGGAGCTGCCGATCGGTTATCACGAGCTCGCCCCCGCCGACGGCGGTCCGTGGACGCGCCTCGTCGTGCATCCCGAGCAGTGTCCGGCCGCGCCCCGCGCGTGGGGCGTGGCGTGCCAGACGTATTCGCTGTGGAGCGACCAGAGCTGGGGCATCGGCGACCTGCGTGACGTGGCCACGCTCGCCAAGCGGGTCAGTGCCGCCGGCGGAGGGGCGATGCTGCTCAGCCCGCTGCACGCCCCGCACCCGGCCGTGCCCCAGGATCCGAGCCCCTACTACGCGAGCTCCCGCCGCTACCGCAATCCACTGCTGATCCCCCTCGACGGCACGTCACCGGTGCCGAACGACGGCCCCCTGGTCGACCGCGACGCCGCCTGGACCGCGAAGCGTGGGGCCCTGGAAGCGCGCTTCGAGGCCGACCGCTGGGAGCCGGCGTGGCGGGCATGGGCACGTGAGCAGGGCGAAGCGTTGTGGCGGTTCGCTTCGTGGTGTGCCGTCGCCGACGACCACGGTCCGCTGTGGCGCGCGTGGCCGGAGCAGTTCCGGCACCCGTCGTCGTCTGCGATCACCGATCGCGCCCACGACGACCCGGCGATCGCCGCCCGCATCGAGTTCCACGCGTGGTTGCAGTGGCGCATCGACCAGGCCTTGGCCGAGGCCGCGGATGCCGGAGCGGCGCTGATCGGCGACCTCGCCGTCGGGTTCGCCACCCACGGTGCCGACGCCTGGGAGTTCCAGGACCAGCTCGCCCTCGACGTGGTGATCGGGGCTCCTCCCGACCCGTTCAGCGCCCACGGCCAGGACTGGGGCCTGCCCGGGTTCGTGCCCTGGAAGCTGCGCGCCGACGGATACCGGGCGATCGTCGAGACGGCCCGGCTCGCGTTCCGCCACCTCGCCGGGATGCGCATCGACCACGTGATGGGCCTCTATCGCCAGTTCTGGATCCCACCGGGGGGCGAACCCGCCGACGGCGCCTACGTTCACTTCCCCGGCGACGAGCTGCTCGCGATCATCGCCATCGAGGCCACGAGGGCGGGCGCGTTCATCATCGGCGAGGACCTCGGCACCGTGCAGCCCTCCGTGCGCGAGGCGATGGCCCGTGCCGGGGTCCTCGGGACGAAGGTGCTGTGGTTCGAGCCGTTGGGGCCCGAGTCGTGGCCGGAGGCCAGCCTGGCCACCATCACCACCCACGACCTGCCGACGATCGCCGGCGTGTGGAGCGGCGTCGACGGCGACACCGAGATGCGTGAGCGGCTGGAGGCACTCACCGGGCTCGGCCCCGACCGTCCTGCGGTGCAGGTGGCGGCCGCGGCCCATCGTCACCTGCTCGACTCCCCTGCCAGGCTGCGCCTCGTCACCGCGGAGGACCTCTCCGGCACACCCGACCGCCCGAACGAACCCTCTCAACCCCTGCGCGAGAACTGGTGCCGGCGGCTGCCCGTGCCGGTCGAGCGCCTGCTCTTGCCGCACGCGGCGACTCGCGCTCTCGCCGAGGAAGCTCCGGTGCCCGAGGTGGGACTCGAACCCACACGTCCGTGAAGACAGCGGATTTTGAGTCCGCCGCGTCTGCCATTCCGCCACTCGGGCCGGGACGGACAGCGTAGCGGCGGCGTTACCCGGCGGTAGCAAGACTGCGCCCGCGAAGACGTCTATCGTCGCCGCACCGGGGGCATCTCGCGCCCCGCGCCGACGAGGAACCACAGGTCCCACCGAATGCTCGCTTTCACCTTTCCCGGTCAGGGCTCACAGCGCCCCGGCATGGGCCGGCCGTGGGTCGATCATCCGAGTTGGGAGCTCGTCGACGAGGCCTCCGAGGTCGCCGGGCGCGACGTCGCCGCGCTGCTGCTCGACGCGAGTGCCGACGAGCTGAAGGACACCCGCCAGGCACAGCTCACCACGTTCGTCGCCAGCCTCGTCGTGCTCGACGCCGTCGAGCGGCTCGGCATCGAGCCGAGCTTCTTCGCCGGCCACAGCCTGGGCGAGTACACCGCCCTCACCGCCACCGGTGCGCTGGGTTTCGAGGAGGGCGTCCGCCTGGTGTGCGAGCGGGCCGACGCGATGCACGAGGCCAGCCTCGAGCACCCGGGCACGATGGCAGCCGTGCTCGGTCTCGACGACGGCCAGGTCGACGTCGCCTGCAGGAGGGCCGACCACGAGGTCTGGGTGGCCAACTTCAACGCACCCGGCCAGGTTGTGGTGGCCGGGTCGCCGGCCGGCGTGGCGGCAGCGAGCGAAGTGGCCAAGCAGCTCGGCGCGAAGAAGGTGATGCAGCTTCCCGTCTCGGGTGCCTTCCACACCCCGCTGATGAGCGCGGCCCGCGATCGCCTGCGCAAGGCGATCTCCGACGCCAACCCCCGCGACGCCGAGGCGCCGGTGGTCTCCAACGTCGACGCAGAGGCGCACGACGCTGGCGCCGAGTTCGCCAGCCTCCTCTCGGCGCAGCTCTGCAACCCGGTGCGCTGGCGGCACTCGCTCAACACTCTCCACGAGCTGGGCGTGAACGGTTTCGCCGAGCTCGGTCCCGGCGGCGTGCTCACCGGCATGGCCAAGCGCACGGTCACCGAGGCGCGCACGATCTCGATCGCCACGCCCGACGATCTCGACAAGCTGCTCGAGTGGGTTCAGGCCGGCTCCCCGACGGGCGCGGCCCAACTCGAGGGCGAGCACCTGTTCGCGTCCGAGCGCATCGTGGTCAGCCCCGCGGCCGGTGTGTTCCAGCCCGACGTTGCGGTGCGAGCCGGGACCCAGATCGAGGTCGGCCAGCTGCTCGGCCACGTCGGCGAGCACGAGGTGCGTTCCCCGTTCGCCGGGCGGGTGGAGAGCTACATCGCCGTGGCCGGAGAGCGCATCACCTCCCGGCAGCCTGTCGCCTGGTTGAGGACCTCCTGATGCCCAAGCTGCCCGACGGCTCCCGCCACGCCGTCGTCACCGGATGGGGCACGGCGCTGCCCGACAAGGTGCTCACCAACGACGACCTCGCGTCGACGATCGACACCAGCGACGCCTGGGTGCGCGAGCGCACCGGCATCCACGAGCGCCGGGTGGGCGGCACGACCGCGGGCCTCTCCGTCGAGTCGGGGCGTCAGGCGATCGAGATGGCCGGGCTCGACCCGCTCGACTTCGACGCGCTCGTCCTGGCCACGACCACCCCCGATCGCGCCGTGCCGGCCACGTCGGCCACCGTCCAGCACGAGCTCGGAATGCGCTGCGGCGCGTTCGACCTGAACGCCGCCTGCTCGGGCTTCGTGTACGCCTTCGTCACGGCGGAGGGCCTCATCGCGATGGGTGCCGAGAAGGTCCTCGTCATCGGCACCGACACGCTCGCCCGCATCACCGACTGGGACGACCGCAACACCGCCGTGCTGTTCGGCGACGGCTCCGGCGCAGTCGTGCTCGAAGCCGTCGACGGCCCCGGGGCGCTCGTCTCGTGGCACCTCGACGCGGACGGCTCCGCGGAGCGCTTCTTGTACTGCGAGCTCGGCGACTTCTTGCAGATGGACGGCAAGGAGGTCTTTCGCCGCGCGGTGCGGATCATGGTCGACAGCGCCGAGCGGGCGATGGCGGACGCCGGGGTGGCGGCCGACGACATCGCGCTCGTCGTGCCCCACCAGGCGAACGTCAGGATCATCAAGGCAGCCTGTGAGCGGTTGGGCATCCCGATGGAGCGCACCTCGATCGTGCTCCACCGCACCGGCAACACGTCGTCGGCGTCGATCCCCCTCGCGCTCGCCGACGCCCTCGACACCGGGCGGGTCAGTGACGGCGACCTCGTGCTGCTCGTTGGCTTCGGCGCCGGGATGACTGCGGCGAGCGCCATCTTGCGCTGGGGAGGTGGGCCGGGGATCAGCGCCCGGCCCGCGCTGCCGAGGCAGGCGAGATGAGCAGGGTGGTCCTGGTCACGGGAGGCGCGCGCGGCATCGGCCTCGCGTGCGCGCAGCGCTTCGTCGGCCTCGGTGACAAGGTGGCCGTGACGCTCCGCTCGGGCGAGGCGCCCGCGGGAGTGCTCGGCGTGCCCTGCGACGTCACCTCCACCGAGCAGGTCGACGCCGCTTTCGCCACCGTCGAAGCCGAGCTCGGCCCGGTCGAGGTGCTCGTGTCGAACGCCGGCATCACCAAGGACACGCTGCTGCTGCGGATGTCCGAGCAGGACTTCACCTCCGTCGTCGACGCCAACCTCACCGCCGCGTTCCGCGTGTGCAAGCGCGCCACCCAGGGGATGCTGCGCGCCAGGCGGGGACGCATCGTCCTCGTGTCGAGCGTGGTCGGGCTGCTCGGCTCGGCCGGCCAGGCCAACTACGCGGCGTCGAAGGCCGGCCTGGTCGGACTCGCCCGCTCGCTCGCGCGCGAGCTCGGCTCACGTTCGATCACGGTCAACGTGGTGGCCCCGGGACCGGTCGCCACCGACATGACCGCCGCGCTGAGCGAGCAGCGCCTGGCCGAGCTCACCGCAGCCGTGCCGCTCGGCAGGGTCGCCACACCCGACGAGATCGCCGCCGCGGTCGCCTTCCTCGCCTCTGCCGACGCCGCCTACATCACCGGGGCGGTGATCCCGGTCGACGGCGGGCTGGGCATGGGCCACTGACCACGCCTTATCCTTCTCCATCCACTCCCGGGTCGCGCGTCGATCCGGGCAACACCCCACACCTACCAAGGAGTCCATGTGAACGAAGAGCTGTTCGCCCGCTTCCGCGATTGCGCCGTCGAGGTGCTGAGCGTCGACCCGGCACAGGTCACCCCCGACGCCCGCTTCGGTGACGACCTCGACGCCGACAGCCTCGACCTGGTCGAGCTCGTGATGGCGCTCGAGGAGGAGTTCGGAGTAGAGGTTCCCGAAGAGGAGCTTGAAGGCATCGAGACCGTCGGCCAGGCGTACGAGCTGGTCGCCGGGAAGCTCTGATGCTCGGGCGGCGGGTCGCGGTCACCGGCCTCGGCGTCGTCGCTCCTTGCGGTCTCGGGCGCGAGGCCTACTGGCAGGGCCTGCTTGGCCCGGGCATCACCGGCGCGAGGTCGGTGCACCTCGCCGGCTGGGATCCCGCCTCGTGGTACCCGAACCCCAAGGAGGCGCGCCGCGCCGACCGCGTAGAGCAGTTCGCCGTCGCCGCCGCGACCGAAGCGCTCGATCAGGCGGGCTCGGTCGGCGTCGAGCCGGCCCGCTTCGGGGTCGTCGTCGGCACCGGCATCGGGGGGCTGCACACCCTGGAGGAACAGGTCGAGCTGCGCCTCGCGAAGGGGGATCGGCGGGTGTCGCCGTTCCTCGTCCCGATGATGATGGCGAATGCGTCGGGCGCGGCGATCTCGATGCGCTTCGGCTTGCAGGGCCCGAACGAGACCATCTGCACTGCCTGCGCGGCTTCGACCCATGCCATCGGGTACGCGGCGCGGCTCGTGGCCATGGGCCGCTGCGACGCGATGGTCACCGGGGGCAGCGAGTCCGCGTCCACCGTCACCGCGCTGGCCGGCTTTGCCAACATGACCGCGCTCTCCACGTCGGGGTCCAGCCGCCCCTTCGACGTGGGCCGTGACGGTTTCGTGATGGGCGAGGGTGCGGCGATGCTGGTACTCGAAGAGTGGGAGCACGCGCAGGCCCGCGGAGCCACCGTTCTCGCCGAGGTGCTCGGCTCGGCCAGCAACGCCGACGCCCACCACGTGACGGCTCCGGCCCCGGGGGGCACCGGTGCCATCGCCTGCATGCGCCTCGCCCTGGACGACGCCGGCCTGCAACCCGCAGACATCGTGCAGGTGAACGCCCACGGCACGTCGACGCCGCTGAACGACGCCGCCGAGGCGGAAGCGGTGGCCGCGTTGTTCGGCGCCAACCGCGTTCCGGTCACCTCGATCAAGGGTGTCACCGGGCACGCGCTCGGCGCGGCAGGGGCCTTGGAGGCCGCCGCCGTGCTGCTCGCCATCGAGCACCGGCTGATCCCGCCCACCGCAGGGACGACCGACGTCGACCCGGAGATGGCGATCGACGTCGTCACCGGCACCGCCCGGCACTGGACTCCGGGGCCGACGATCTCCAACAACTTCGGCTTCGGCGGCCACAACGGTTCGCTGGTCCTCGCGCCGGCAACCTGACGACCGCCTCGGAAGGACGGCCCAGATGAGCACTTCACCAAAGGGCGCGAGCCAGCACACGCGGGCTGCGAACGCGCCGGTCGAGCTCGGCTTCGACGACGCCGACTGGGAGCGTGTGGAGCGTGGTCTCCTCGCCGAGCACCCGACGGGTGTGATCTCGACCGAGCACGGCGCGGCGTGGGACACGGGGAGGCACGCGTTCATCCAGCGCGGGTCCGTCAACTCCGAGACCGTCAACCCCAGCCTGTGGCGTCAGGCCCAGCTGAACGGTGTGCACGGCCTGTTCGAGGTGGCGCCCGGGTGCTGGCAGGCGCGCGGCTACGACATCTCCAACATCACCTTCGTCGCCAGTCGCAGCGGATGGATCGTGATCGACCCCCTCTCCGTCGAGCCGACGGCACGAGCGTGCCTCGACCTGGCAAACGCCACGCTCGGCGAGCGCCCGGTGGTCGCGGTCATCTACACCCACAGCCATGTCGACCACTTCGGCGGAGTCCACGGGGTGACCACCGAGGACGACGTCACCTCCGGTCGTTGCCGGGTGATCGCCCCGCAGCACTTCATGCGCGAGACGCTCGCCGAGAACGTGCTCGCCGGGTACGCGATGATCCGCCGCGCGGCGTACCAGTTCGGCCTCTTGCTCCCGCCGAGTGAGCGGGGCCACGTCGACTGCGGGCTGGGCAAGGCGTTGCCCTTCGCCACCCCGGGGTTGATCGCTCCCACCGAGGACGTCACGCACACCGGCGAGGAGCTCGACGTCGACGGAGTGCGCATCGTCTTCCAGCTCACCCCGGAAGCCGAGGCGCCGGCGGAGATGAACTTCTACTTCCCGGACTTCGGTTGGCTGTGCATGGCCGAGAACTGCACGCACAACATGCACAACCTGGTGCCGATCCGTGGCGCCCAGGCCCGCGACGCGCTCCGCTGGTCGAAGTACATCGGCGAGGCGATCGAGATGTTCGGCTCCAGCACGGAGCTGACGTTCGCGTCGCACCACTGGCCGCGCTGGGGCAACGACGACGTGCTGCACTACCTCACCCTGCAGCGTGACCTGTACCGGTTCATCCACGACCAGACGCTGAGGCACGCGAACCACGGGCTGGTCCCGACCGAGATCGCCGAGGTGCTCACGCTCCCGCCCGAGTTCAAGGCCGAGAGCCACACCGTCGGCTACTACGGCCACCTCGGCCACAACGTGAAGGCGGTGTACCAGCGCTACCTCAGCTGGTACGACGGCAATCCCGCGCATCTGGCGGAGCTGCCTCCCGCCGAGGCCGGGCGGCGGTACGTGGAGCTGGCCGGCGGAGCCGAGCAGATGCTCGACCACGCGCGTCGCAAGTTCGACGCCGGCGACTACCGCTGGGCGGCAGAGGTGTTGAACCACCTCGTCTTCGCCGATCCGTCCAACGTCGCGGCACGTGAGTTGCAGGCCGACACGTTTGAGCAGCTCGGCTACCAGTGCGAGTCGGCCACGTTCCGCAACGCATACCTGATGGGGGCGCAGGAGCTGCGCCAGGCTTCGTTCCCGCCGCGGGTCGCGACCGCGAGCGGCTACCTGTCGGCGATGGGACCCGACCTGCTGTTCGACGCGTTGGCCGTGCGTCTGCTCGCCGACGACGTGGGCGGGCTCGACGTCACGCTCAACGTGACGTTCACCGACCTCGACCGCGACGGCGACGTGCCCAAGTGGGTGTTGCAGCTCTCCAACAGGGCGCTCTCCCACGTCGCCGGACGGCATGCAGACGTTGCAGATGCAACGATCACCACCACTCGTCGAGCGCTGTCAGCCGTGGCCTCCGGCGAGTCGACCTTCGCCGAAGTGGTCGCGAACGGGGACGCGACCGTCGACGGCGATCCGGCTGCGCCCGGACGTCTCTTCGATCACATCGACGTGTTCATGACCGGTTTCGGCATCGTCGAGCCCTGACCGTCGCGAACCACTCAGGCGTCGACGAGTACGAACATCAGCTCGCACGAGCAGGCGAGCGCGCCGTCGACCGTCGCCCGGCCGGCTCCCTTACCGGCGCGAGTGCTGCGCTGACCGAGCTCGACGGTCATCTCCAGCGTGTCGCCAGGCAGCACCTGGCGCCGGAAGCGGGCCGAGTCGAGGCCGCCGAACAGCGCGAGCTTGCCGGGGAGCTGCCCGCCGGCGAGAAGGGCGAGCGCGCCTACCTGAGCGATCGCCTCGCACATCAGGACGCCCGGCAGCGTCGGGCGTCCCGGGAAGTGACCGGCGAAGAACCACTCCTCGCCCGAGACATGCCATCGCCCGGTCGCGCCGCGACCGGGGTCGAGGGCAGTCAGCTCGTCGACGAAGAGGAAGGGGGGGCGATGGGGGATGACGTCGATCGGGTTCGGCAGGTCGCTCACGAACCGAGCTCCGCGAGCGCGGCGAGCAGCTTGGCCGGGGTGTCCTTCGGGCTGATCTTGTACCACACCCGCTCCAGCTCGCCGTTCGGGCCGACGAGGAAGGAGGAGCGCACGACGCCCATGTACGTCTTGCCGTAGTTCTTCTTCTCCTGCCACACCCCGTAGGCCTCGGCCACCTCGTGCTCGGTGTCGGCGAGCAGTGGGAAGCCGAGGCCGTACTTCGCGTCGAACTTGGCCTGGCGGGCGACGGTGTCGGGGCTGATCCCGACGATCACCGTGTCGCCGACCTCGCCGGCGACGTCTCGCAGCAGGCACGACTGCTGCGTGCAGCCCGGCGTGTCGGCCTTCGGGTAGAAGTACACGAGCATCCGGCGCCCGCGCTGCCCACTCGCCGTGAACTCGTCGCCGTGTTGATCGAGCAGCGTGAAGTCGGGCGCCTTGTCACCGGGTTCGAGAGGCATGTACCGACGATACGCCCGGCGAGGCGATCGAGGTGCCTCTTGTGCAACACGAACCTTCGCGTTCGCCGGACTCTCGGTAGGAGTCTTACTGGTACGATTCCAACATGCGGGTCACCGAGAAGGGCCAGGTCACCATCCCCAAGGAGCTACGCGATGCCCTCGGCATCGGAGCCGGGACCGAGGTCGAGTTCGAGAGACGCAAGGACACCATCGTCGTTCGCAAGAAGGCCACCGCTGCCTCCCGGGGAGCACTGCTCGTAGACCGGATGCGCGGCCGAGGCGACATCGGGATGACGACCGACGAGATCATGGCCCTGACGCGGGTCGACTGACCCATGGCCGCCGGCACTCTCGTCGACTCGAACGTGCTGTTGGACATCTTCACCGAGGACCCGGCCTGGGTCGACTGGTCGAGCCGCTCGCTGAGCGCTGCCGCCGAGTCGGGACCGCTCTTCGTGAACCCGATCGTGTACGCCGAGGTGTCCGTGAGGTTCTCGCGTGTCGAGGACCTCGAGGACGCCCTTCCCGCGAGTGAGTTCCGCCGTGCACCGCTTCCGTGGGCAGCCGCGTTTCTCGCCGGCAAGGCGTTCACGGCCTACCGGCGCAGCCAGGGCGGCGCCCCCGTTCCCCTGCCGGACTTCTACATCGGGGCCCATGCCGCCGTTGACGGGCTCGCGCTCCTCACGCGCGACGGCGGCCGGTACCGCACCTACTTCCCCACCCTCGAGCTGATCACGCCGCAGCCCTAGACCACCTGCTTGCGAGCCTCAGCTGCATGAGCTGATCGCAGGGGATCAGGACCCCGCGAGGCGGGCGAGAAGGGTGCGACGGTTTCGGGTGCCGGTCTTCGCGAAGATCGACTTCAGGTGGTCCTGCACGGTGTGCTCCGAGAGGAACAGAGACTCGGCGACCGATCGCGTGTCGGCACCTTCGCAGAGCAGATCGATGAGCTCGCGTTCTCGCGGTGTGAGCCCGTGGGCGTGCGCGTAGAGCGAGCGGCGGTCGCGCGGTGATGTCAACTCGATGGTGACGGCGATGTCCTGCTCGACGACGGGCCGATCGGCGTCGACTCGCGCCGCCCGGAACGTGAGCCAGGTCCCGACGGCCGGTCGCACCCGAGCCACCGCCGCGTGGTCGAAGTGCCCGCCCTCCGACGCGACGAGGGCTGCCGCCACGTTGTACGCCCCTGCGGGCACCGGTTGACGATCGGCCTCGGTCGGCAACAGCGCCCTGAGGTAGGCCTCGGTGCCCGGCGTCTGGCCGCGCACCTCCAGGTCGGGAGAAAGGAACAGCACCGCGGGGCCGGCGCCTGGCGGGATGGAGGCTCGCTCGTCGAAGGTCCGCGCCAGGCAGCGGCGCAGCGCTTCGGTGATGGCGGGGACGTCTGCGGCCAAGGTGTCGAGCTCCGCGTCGCTGAACGGGGCATCGTCCGCCGAACGCCACAGGTCGACGAACCCCCAGCACCCGAACCGATCGCGGAACACCATGATGGCGATGTCACCGATCCCGGCGGGCCCGAGGACCTCGGCGTGGAGCGGGCTTTCCGCCAGACTCCCGCCAGTAGCCCGGTGCAGCGAGCCGACCGGGCCGTCGATGCTGTCCCACCGGTTCACGGGGGTGAGGTAGCGGCGGCGGATGAGGCCAGGCAGCTGCGGCATCACGTGGTCGGGCACGGTGGCCAGCGGCGCGACCGCCACCTCGGTCTCGGGATCGGTGAGCGCCCAGACGTGCCACTCGAACGGCACCCGGGCGCGCAGGTCGTCGAGGAGGGCGGTGCGCAACGACCGCTCATCGCCGTCGTGACCCCGGCAACGACGTGCCACCAGCTCCGTCATGGGACAACCGTAGAACCCCACCTATCTGGGATGGGACGAGACGGCGATCAGCGGGATAGTTCGAGACATGACCACCCTCAACATCACCCATGGCGTCAGGGACTTCGACGAGTGGCTGACGACCTTCGACACCTTCGATGCGTTCCGCGCGGAGGGCGGTGTGACCGCCTACTCGGTGCGGCGGGGCACCGACTATCGGAACCTCGTCTCGGTCGAGCTCGAGTTCGACACGGCCGCGCAAGCCCGTGCGTTCCTCGGGCGGCTGCAGACGGAGATCTGGCCGAACACCCCGCACCTGCGTGACGGCACCCCGACCGCTTACCTGCTCGAGACATTGCCCAGCCCAGCCTGACCCGATCTCCAGGGTCTGCCGAACTCTCTCATTGCGGCGATCTCACTACGGTGAGTGGTTTCCTCAAGAATCTTGACTCTGTGTCTTTCATTCCACCACGGAACGTGGTTGAATCATGTTGTCACTGTCAAGCGATTCGGGGGGTGATCACCACTGCCCGTGTCGATCAACACATTAGGAGAGCCCATGACGGGTCGCCCTGTTTCGAAGCCCTGCTGACAGCTCTACCGAGACGACGCCTCGTATCGAGATCATCACCGCCAAAGCCCCCGCGGTCGCGCGTGGGCGTGGTAGTGGTCCGGGATGTTGCGCATGTTGTCGTCGACGTAGTGCTCGAACCCGAACTGCGACACGACCACCTCTGCCAGGCGGGCGTGAAGGTAACCCTTCACCTCGTCGGGCGGCAGGTGGTCGTGTTGTTTCCAGACCACCATCGGCACGGCGCAGAACTCGCACTCGGCCACCCAGCAGACGTCGTCTTCGTAGTACCACGGCGTGATCCGGGCGGCCTCGCACAGATCACACGCCCGCTGCGCCGGAGGTGTCACCGGCGGTCGAGCGCCGAGCGGACCTCGGCCACGTAGTCACCGACTGCGTCAGGCCCGTGCTCCATCAAGCGGCGCACCACCGACGCCCCCTGCACGACCCCGTCGGCGACGAGCACCGCCTCGGCCGCCTGCGCGGCGTCGGACACACCGACACCGACCAGCACGGGCAGGTCGGTGATCGCCTTCAGTCGCGCGGCGAGCGCCGAAGCCGTCGCCGCGAGCTGCTTGCGCTCGCCGGTCACGCCGAGCAGGCCGACGGAGTACACGAAGCCCCTCGCCCTCGCACAGATCCGCGGCAGGCGCTCGTCCGGTGCCGTCGGCGCGGCGAGCAGCACCGTCTCCACCCCTGCGTCGTCGGCGGCGAGGCACCACGGGCCCGCTTCCTCGAGGGGCAGGTCGGGCACGATCGCCCCGCTGATGCCGCTGGCTTCGAGCTGGGCGGCGAAGCGCTCGTGGCCGGCATGGTGGACGGTGTTGTAGTAGGTCATCACGACGAGTGGGATCCCGACGTCGAGGTGCCTCGCCGCGTCGAGGATCGCGGGCGGTGTCGCCCCGTCGTCGAGCGCCTGCTGCGACGCAGCCTGGATCACGGGACCGTCCATCACCGGGTCGGAGAAGGGGATGCCGATCTCGACCGCGTCGGCTCCGGAGGCGGCCGCCGCGCGGATCGCTTCCTCCCAGCCACGCAGCCCCCCCGTGACGTACGGCACGAGCAGCTTGCGCCCCGCCGCACGCTTCGCGCGCAGCTCGGCCTCGAGTCGGCCGCTCATCGGTCGAGCAGCTCCATCATCTGGGCGACGTCCTTGTCGCCGCGCCCGGACAGGTTCATCAGCACCGTGCGGCCCTGAAGCTGGTGGGCTTCACGCACGATCCAGGCCAGGGCGTGGGCGGGTTCCAGCGCGGGGATGATGCCCTCGGTGCGAGCGAGCAGCGCGAAGGCGTCGATCACCTCGGCGTCGTCGACGGCGGGGTATTCGGCACGCCCGATCGACGCCAGGTGCGAGTGCTCGGGGCCGACCCCGGGGTAGTCGAGGCCGGCGGACACCGAGTGGGCCTCCATCACCTGGCCGTGCTCGTCCTGTAGCAGGAAGCTGCGCATGCCGTGCACCACACCTGGCTGACCGCGCCCGATCGCTGCTCCCCCCGCGGGCTCCACCCCGACGAGGCGGGCGGCGGTGTCGACGAAGCCGGAGAAGATGCCGATCGCGTTCGACCCGCCGCCGACACAGGCGACGACGACGTCGGGATCGGCCCCGAGCAGTGCACGGCACTGCTCGCGCGCCTCGTCGCCGATCACGCGATGCAGCTCCCGCACCATCCACGGGTACGGGTGGGGGCCCATCACCGAGCCGAGGCAATAGTGGGTGTCCTCCACAGTGGCCACCCAGTCACGCATCGCCTCGTTGACCGCGTCTTTCAGGGTCCTGCTGCCGCTCTCGACGGCCTCCACCTCGGACCCGAGCAGGCGCATCCGGAACACGTTCAGCTGCTGGCGGGCGACATCGACCGCGCCCATGTACACCTTGCACTCCAGGCCCATCAGCGCCGCGGCCGTCGCGCTGGCCACGCCGTGCTGGCCGGCACCGGTCTCGGCCACCAGGCGACGCTTGCCCATCCGCTTCGCGAGCAGCGCCTGGCCGATCACGTTGTTGATCTTGTGCGAGCCGGTGTGGTTCAGGTCTTCCCGCTTCAGCACCAGGCGCAGGCCGAGCTTGGCGCCCAGGTTCTTGCACTCGGTCAGGATCGAGGGCCTGCCGGTGTAGTCACGCAGCGTGTCGGCGAGCTCGCGGCGGAAGCCGTCGTCGGCCCAGGCCTCGGTGAACGCGCGCTCGAGCTCGATGCACGCGGGGACGAGCGTTTCGGGTACGAAACGGCCGCCAAACTCGCCGAAACGGCCGCTGGAGGAGGGATCGGCCATCAGCGACATCGACTGATCCTCTCACGACGTCACCGGGCCGGCCCACTCGCTTCAGCCCGCGTCGCGGCGGTCTATTCGTCGTCGGCCCAGTCGTAGGGAAGCTCATCGGGTCCGAGGTAGGGCTGGGGCGCCGCGGCCCGCGCACAGGCGATGAAGGACTTCAGCTTCAACGGGTCCTTGCGCCCGGGCTCCCGCTCGACTCCCGTCGACACGTCGACGCCCCACGGCCTCACCCGCCGCACGGCCGGGCCGACGTTGTCGGCGTCGAGCCCTCCGGCGAGGATCAGCTTCGGGCCCTCGGGGATCTCGTCGATCAGCGACCAGTCGAACACCTCGCCCGATCCTGGCGACCGCGCGTCGACCAGTACGAAGTCGGTGCCGAAACGGTCGGCGCGCCTCGCGTCGGGGGACCCGGCGGCGACTGCCTTGATCACCCAGCGCACGCGCTCGGCCACTTCGGCCACCTGCTCGGGCGTCTCGTGCCCGTGGAGCTGCACCGCCTTCACGCCAGCGCGTCCGGCGACGTCGATCACCCGGTCGGGCAGGTCGTCGCGGAACACGCCGACCGTGAGGATCTCGCGGGGCAGCCGCCGGGTGATGTCGTAGACCGCCTGTGCGGCGACCTGGCGCGGCGACGGCGCGAACACGAACCCGAGGGCGTCGGCTCCGAGCGCCACGGCCAACAACGCGTCGTCCTCGGTGGTGATCCCGCAGATCTTCACGAACATCGCGGACCGACCGTACCCGTTGGCCTACCCGCGAACGCGGAGGTTTCGCACGGCGGCCTCGGGGTCGGCCGCGGTGACCAGCGTCTCACCAACGAGCACCGCGTCGTAGCCCGCAGCCCGCAGCGCCCGCGCGTCGTCGGGACCGCGCACCCCGCTCTCGGCGACCTTCACCGCACCCGCCGGGATCAGGCCTGCCATCCGCGCCGCCCGCTCGTGGTCCACCTGGAACGTCACCAGGTCACGCTGGTTGACACCGATCAGTCGGTCGGCCCCGGCGGCGAGCGCCTGGTCCAGCTCACGCTCGTCGTGCACCTCGACCAGCACGTCGAGGCCGAGCCCCACCGCGAAGCGATGCAGGTCGACCAGTTCGTCGGGATCGAGAGCGGCGGCGATGAGCAGCACCGCGTCGGCACCCATCAGCCGGGCGTCGCACACGTCGTGGCGACAGACGGTGAAGTCCTTGCGCAGCACCGGCAGCGTGCATGAAGCCCGCGCCGCTTGCAGATCGGCCGGCGAACCGCCGAAGAACTCGGCATCGGTGAGCACAGACAGGCACGCTGCCCCACCCGCCTCGTAGGCACGCGCCATCGCTGCCGGGTCGAGATCGGGATGCAGCTCCCCCTTCGACGGCGATCGGCGCTTGATCTCGCTGATCACCGCCAGTGCGCCCGTCGACGACTCGCGCAGGAACGCGGTGAAGCCGCGGGTGGCCGGAGCCTGCGCGGCGAGAGCGGTCAAGGCGTCGAGCGGCCGCTCGTCGCGGGCGGCGACCGCGCGATGGCGGGCGAGGATGCGGTCTAGGTAGGTGGCCACGCTCGTGTCGGGTCGCGCTAGCAGCCGAGCCGCGCGGCGAGCTCGCCCGCCAGAGCATCTACGGGCACGCGTACCTGGGCGGTGGTGTCGCGCTCGCGGATGGTGACTGCGCCGTCGTCGAGGGAGTCGAAGTCGACCGTGACGCAGTAGGGGGTGCCGATCTCGTCCTGGCGGCGGTACCGGCGCCCGATCGCCTGGGTCTCGTCGTAGTCGCACATGTAGCGCTCGGCGAGCGTCGCGTAGACCTGCTTCGCGAGGGGGGTGAGCGTGTCCTTCTTGGACAGCGGCAGCACCGCCACCTTGTACGGCGCGAGCCGCGGATCGAGGCGCAACACGGTGCGGGTCTCGTCGTTGACGACGTCTTCGTCGTACGCGGCGAGCAAGAACGCGGCCATCGCCCTGTTCACCCCGGCGGCGGGCTCGATCACGTACGGCACGTAACGCTCGCCCGACGCCTGGTCGAAGTAGTCGAGGCGCTCGCCGGAATGCTTGGCGTGCTGGGTGAGGTCGAAGTCGGTGCGCTGGGCGATCCCTTCGAGCTCGCCCCACCCCCACGGGTAGAGGAACTCGACGTCTGACGTACCGGCGGAGTAGTGGCTCAGCTCGTCGGCGTCGTGGGCACGCAGGCGCAGCATTTCGGGGGGGATGCCGAGCCCGACGTACCAGTCGAGACGCGCCTGGCACCAGTACTCGTACCAACGCGGCCCCTCTTCGGGGGGTACGAAGTACTCCAGCTCCATCTGCTCGAACTCGCGGGTGCGGAAGATGAAGTTGCCCGGCGTGATCTCGTTGCGGAAGCTCTTGCCGACCTGGGCGATGCCAAAGGGTGGCTTCTTGCGGCTCGTCTGCAGGACGTTCGCGAAGTTGACGAACATCCCCTGCGCGGTCTCCGGGCGCAGGTAGACCTCGGCGCCCTGGGCCTCGACCGGACCGGCGGTGGTCTTGAACATCAGGTTGAACTCGCGCGCCTCGGTGAACGAGCCCTTCGCGCCGCAGTTCGGGCACACCTCGTGGTCTTCCAGGTGGTCGTCGCGGAAGCGCTGCTTGCACTCCTTGCAGTCGACCAGCGGGTCGCTGAAGCTGGACAGGTGGCCGCTGGCCTCGAACACCTGGGGCGGGCCGAGCACGGCGGCATCGATCAGCACCACGTCGTCGCGTTGTTGCACCATGGTGGATATCCACGCCTCACGCACGTTGCGCAGCATCAGCGAACCGAGTGGCCCGTAGTCGTAGCTGGAGCGGAAACCGCCGTAGATCTCAGCCGATGGGAAGACGAACCCACGGCGCTTGCAGAGGTTGACGATCTGGTCGAGATCCGACGCCGGCATAGTGGGCAGAGGCTACGCGTAGATGGGCGCGATCAGTGCTGCTCGAACATCGCCACGGTGCGCAGCCGGCGCTCCAGGTGGTGCTCCACCGCCTTCGTCGCGAGGTGCGTCACCTCGGCCGTGGTCGACGACGACGGCTCCGCCAGGGCCTCGTTGAGCCGACCTCCGAGGACGCTGCGCAACAGCGTCAACGCCTCCCCCGAGATCGCGACCCCGCCGCGGCACTGCCGGCACGACACCCCGCCTTCGGCCAGGTCGAACGCCACCAGGTCGCCCGCCTCGCCGCACGACACGCACACGTCGAGCTCGGGCCGCACACCCTCGGCGGCGAGGAGCTTCCAGTAGAACGCCGCGACGACGAGTGGCGAGGGTCGCTCGGCAAGCGTCCGCCGGGCACCGACGAGCATCCGGTACAGCTGGGGCACCGGCTCACGGTCGGGGGCGAGCTGGTCGACGGCTTCGAGCAGCGCGAGGCCTTGGGTGGCGATGTCGAGGTGGTCGAGCAGCGGCCGCAGCGAGTCGACGGAGTCGGCCTGGCTCACGATGTCGAGCTCGCGGCCGCGGTACAGCAGCAGCCGGACGTGGCTCATCGGCTCCATGCGGGCGCCGAAGCGCGAACCGGTCTTGCGCACCCCCTTGGCCACCGCCCGCACCTTGCCGTGGGCCTCGGTGAGGATGACGACGATGCGGTCCGCCTCACCCAGCTTGTAGGTGCGCAGCACGACACCGGTGTCGCGGTACAGCGGGTTCACGAGGACACCCCGCCGAAGCGGCGATCGCGCCCGGCGTACTCGTCGAGCGCGGCGCGGAGGTGCTCGACGTCGAGGTCGGGCCACGCCACGTCGAGGTAGACGAGCTCGCTGTAGGCGAGCTCCCAGACGAGCGAGGGCGGCAGGCGATCGGGGGGCCCGAGCACGACGACGAGATCCGGATCGCAGGCGGCGGGCGCGAGCACGGCCGCGGCAAGTGCGGCTTCGTCGAGCGCCGCTTCTGGCGCGAGCCGCTGCATGCCGCGCAGCAGTCTGGCGCGCCCGTCGGGCTCGGGATCGACGATCACCGTGCACCCGTCGCGTTCCAGCGTCCACGGCGCCGCGGCGACGGTTGCCGAGGTGTCGGGGCCGTACGGGTGCAGGGTCAGCCAGCGGCAACCCGCAGCTCGGGCGGCGTCGCCGAGGGCACTCGCCCGCTGCAACCAACGCTCCTCGTCGAGCTGGGCCCATTCGCCGACGGTGCCCCCGACGAGCATCACGTGCGTCAGCGGCAACGGCTCCGCTGAGCGGTCTGAGCGCGGGGAGGGCACCGGCGCATCCTCTCACGTCCGCTCACGTCCGCACCGGGAACGGCCCGCCATGGGGACCCGGCGCAAGTATCGTCGGCACCCGTGCCGCCCCCCGCTCCGTCGCCCCCGAGCCCGCTCGGGCCAGGGCTGCACATCGCGTGCATCATGGACGGCAACGGACGGTGGGCGAAGCGCCGCGGGCTGCCGCGCACCGCCGGGCACACCGAGGGCGAGGAGAACCTGGCCGCCGTGGTGCGCTCGGCCGTCGCCCGCGACGTCGGCTGGCTGACGGTGTTCGGGTTCTCCACCGAGAACTGGGTCCGCCCCCGCGGCGAGGTACGCCACATCATCGGGCTGCACCGCAAGCTCTTCGGCCGGGTCGCCGAGCTGAACGAGCTGAACGTGCGGGTGCAGTGGATCGGCCGCCCGTTCGACTCGCCCGGCGCCCTCACGCCGAAACACGTCCAGCGGGCGATCCGCAAGGCGATCGCCGACACCGCGCAGAACACCGGGATGGTGCTGACGGTGGCGTTCGACTACGGCAGCCATGCCGAGCTGGTGCACGCCGCCCACGAGCTGCGCGCAGCCGGTGAGTCGCCCACCGCCGAGCACCTGGCCGCGCACCTCTACCTACCCTCGCTCCCACCCGTCGACGTGCTGGTGCGCACGTCCGGCGAGCAGCGCATCTCCAACTTCTTGCTGTGGCAGATCGCCGGCTGCCACGTGTACTTCACCGAGTGCACCTGGCCCGAGTTCGACGCCGCCGAGCTCGACCGCGCGATCGCGCTCGCGCGTTCGTGAGCCCGACGACCGACGACGTCGTCGGCGCGTTGCGCGCCGTTGCCGGTGGGCTCGCGGCTTGCGAGCACCGCCCGGGCCAGGAGCGCATGGCAGGCGAGATCGCCCGCAGCATCGACACGCACCGTCACCTCGTCGTCCAGGCCGGCACGGGAACCGGTAAGACGCTCGCCTACCTGGTGCCGGCCGCACTGTCCGGTCGGCGCGTCGTCGTCGCCACGGCCACGAAGGCGCTCCAGGACCAGCTCGCGACGAAGGACCTGCCGTTCGTCGCCGGACAGCTCGCCCTCCACACGGGCCGCGACCCGTTCACCTGGGCGGTCTTGAAGGGGCGCAGCAACTACGTGTGCCTACAGCGGCTGCACGAGCTCACCGCCGGCGAGCAGGGCCAGCTCGAACTGGACGACCTCGGCTCCAGCATCCGGGCAGAGGTGGTGCGCCTCGACCAATGGGCGAAGACCTCGCCGACGGGCGACGCGGCAGAGCTCGCGTGGTCGCCTAGCGAGCGCGCGTGGCGGTCCGTGAGCGTCGGCAGCGACGAGTGCCCCGGCGCGAGCCGCTGCCCGCTGGGTGAGCCGTGCTTCGCCGAGCAAGCGCGGCGGCGGGCCACCGGCGCCGACGTCGTCGTCGTCAACACCCACCTGTACGGGCTGCACGTCGGCAGCGGCGGGGTGCTGCTGCCCGAGCACGAGGTGCTCGTCGTGGACGAGGCCCACCAGTTGGAAGACATCATGAGCGACACCGTCGGCGTGTCGCTCGGGGCGGGCCGGCTGCGGTTCCTCGTCGCCGCCCTCGGGCGCATCGTGGCGGACCCCCAGCTCCTCGCTCGGGTCACCGACAGCGGGCTACAGCTCCGTGACGCACTCGCCCCCCTGCTCGGCACCCGCCTGCCCCACCCGCTGCCGCCCGAGGTGTCCGACGCCGTGCTGTCCTGCCGGCAGGCCGTGCAGGCATCACTCGACGTGCTGCGCGCGATCACCACCGAGGTGGAAGACGCGAAGCAACGCAAGCTGCGCGGCGTGACCGCAGCCACCCGGCTGGCAGAGGCACTCGACGTCGCGCTCGGCGCCCGGGAGGGCCACGTCGCCTACGTCGCCGGAGGGCCCGAGCACCCGCGGCTCGAGATCGCCCCGCTCGACGTCGGGCCGCTGCTCCAGCGAGGTGTCTGGTCGAAGACCACCGCGGTGCTGACGAGCGCGACCATCCCCGCTTCGCTCGCTCGACGAGTCGGCCTCGACGCGCACGGTCACGAGTCGATCGACGTCGGAAGCCCGTTCGACTACGCGACGCAGGCCCTGCTGTACTGCGCGATGCACCTGCCCGACCCGCGCCATGGCGGCTTTCGCGACGCCGCGCACGACGAGCTCGCCGCGTTGATCGAGGCCGCGGAAGGTCGCACCTTGGCGCTGTTCACCAGCTACCGGGCAATGGATGCCGCCGCCGAGGCGCTGCGCCCGCGGCTGGCGTATCCCGTCCTCACCCAGCGTGACCTGCCCAAGCCGGCGCTCCTCAAGCAGTTCACCGACGACGAGTCCGTCTGCCTCTTCGCCACCTCCGGGTTCTTCCAAGGGGTCGACGTGCCCGGTCGTTCGTTGTCGCTCGTCGTCGTCGACCGCATCCCGTTCCCTCGACCCGACGACCCGTTGCTCTCCGCTCGCCGAGAGCTGCTCGGACCCGCCGCGTTCGCCGAGATCGACGTGCCGCGCGCGGCCACCTTGCTCGCGCAGGCCGCCGGCCGGCTGGTGCGCTCGACGACCGACCGCGGGGTGGTGGCCGTGCTCGACCGCCGGCTCGGCACGGCCGGCTACCGCTGGGACATCATCCGCGCCCTGCCGCCGATGCGCCGCACCCGTCATCGCGCCGAGGCCGAGGAGTTCTTGCGCTCGATCACCGGCACCACCTGAGCCGGTACTGTCCGACGCGTGGCAGAACACCCGGTCAGGCTCGACGTGCACGACGAGGTGGCCACGATCACGCTCGACTCCCCCGGCAACCGCAACGCCTTGTCCCGCGCGCTCGTCGCCGGGCTGAACGCCGCGCTCGACGACGCTCTGGCCGGCGAAGCCCGTGTGATCGTGCTCACCCACTGCCCACCCGCGTTTTGCGCTGGCGCCGACCTGAAGGAGCGCGCGGCGGCCGGCGGTTCCACGCCGGCGGGCAGCTCCTCGTCGCCGATGGTGAGGGCGATGCGAGTGCTGATGGAATCCGACGTACCGACGATCGCCGCCGTCAAGGGCCCGGTGCGGGCTGGGGGCATCGGCGTGATGGCCGCCTGCGACCTCGTGGTCGTCGACCCCGCAGTCGACTTCGCGTTCACCGAAGTACGCATCGGCGTCGCTCCGGCGATCATCTCCGTGCCGATCCTGCGCCGCGTCGGTGCCGCCCAGCTCACGGCGCCGTTCCTCACCGGCCAGGTCTTCGACGCCGACCACGCCCGCCAGATCGGTCTCGTCACCCACGTGAGCGCAGATGTCGACGCGACGGTGGCCGGTCTCTGCGCGGCGATCGTCTCCAGCGCCCCGGCGGCCACGGCGGCGACCAAGCGGCTGCTGCACGAGGTCCCCGGGCTTCCGCTGGACGAGGCCTTCAGCCGGATGCAGGCCCTCTCGGAGGCCCTGTTCGGCGGGGCCGAGGCCGCCGAGGGGATCACCGCCTTCGTCGAGAAGCGGTCCCCGCGCTGGCCGCCGCGAGCGGGTCGGGCCACCGAGCTCAGCTGATCAGGCGGTAGCCGATGCCGCGCACGGTCACGATCAGGCGGGGGTCGTCGGGCTGATCCTCCACCTTCACCCGCAGGCGGCGAACGTGGGCGTCGACGAGCCTGCTGTCGCCGAGGTAGTCGTAGCCCCACACCCGCTCCAGGAGCTGATCCCTGGACAGCACCATGTTCGGATGGTCGGCGAACTCGCACATCAGCCGGTACTCCGTCTTCGTCAACGCCAGCTCACGCCCCGCCTTCACGACGATGGCCTGGTCGCGGCGCAGCTCCACGTCGCCGAAGCGTTCGGCGCGGCCCGTCGTCGGGATCTCCGAGTGCAGCTGCACCCGGCGCAAGTGCGCCCTGATCCGGGCGGCGAGCTCTTTCGGGACGACCGGTTTGGTCACGTAGTCGTCGGCACCCGCTTCGAGCCCGGCGACGAGGTCGTGGGTGTCGGTCTGCGCCGTGACGATGATGATCGGCACGATGCTCGATGCCCGGATCGACCGGCACACCTCGAACCCGCTCAGGTCCGGAAGGCGCAGGTCGAGCAGCACCAGGTCGGGCTCGGCGGTGGCGAAGGCGGCCAGGCCGCTCAGGCCGTCGGGCGCCTCCCGCACGGAGTAGCCCTCGTCCTCCAACGCCAGGCGCAGGGCGAGCCTGATCGGGTCGTCGTCTTCGATGAACAGCAGGTCGTGCACGGTCAGGCCATTCTGCCTCGCCGTCACCGCCACGCAGTTGTTACAGAAATCGCGCACAGCGCGCAAGGGGCTGTCACAGACGGTGACCAGGATGGCGGTGTTCACGCTGCCCCGGTGGGGTACCTTCCTCCCCCTGGTGCCCCACCGGCCAGCGTGTGAACCCTCCCTCTTGCGCCTCCCGCCCGCCTTCGGCGATGACAGGATGGCGCAGTGCCCGCCCGTCGCCAGCGTCGCTCCCTCCGCTTGCGCACGCGCGTCACGCTGCTGTTCTTGCTCTCCGGGCTCGTCGCCGCGGTCGGGCTGAGCGTGGTCAGCTACCTGGTCGCTCGCGCGTACTTGCTGGATCGCCGCGACGAAGTTGCCGAGCGGCAGGCCTTCAACAACGCGCAGCTCATCCGCACGCAGCTGAAGAACCGCCGCGGCGAGGCGTTCGAGCTGGTCAGCGGGGTGCGCACGGAGCCGGGAGGATTCGCCGTGCTTCACCTCGAGCCGGAGGACCTCTTCTACTCCCAGGATCTGAGGTTCACCCAGACGGCGTTCCCGGACCAGCTCGTCAACGCGACCATCTCCGGGCGCACCGGCTCGCAGCGCTTCACGCTCGACGGAGAGCCGTTCGTCGGCATCGGGGTGAGCATCGCCGAGATCGACGCCAACTACTTCGAGGCGTTCCCGATGAGCAGCGAGCAGCGAACGCTGCGGCTCATCGGTTCTACGCTGGCGCTCGGGACCGCCATCACCACCCTGCTCGCCGCAGGGCTCGGGTGGTGGGTGAGCCGGCGCCTGCTGCGCCCGCTGACCCGCGTCGCCGATGCGGCGAGCGACATCGCCTCGGGCGGGCTCGACACCCGGATGGAGCCAGAGGCCGATCCCGACCTCGAGCGCCTCGCCCACTCGTTCAACGACATGGCCGACACGGTGCAGGCCCGCATCGAGCGGGAGACCCGGTTCGCGTCCGACGTCAGCCACGAGCTGCGCTCGCCGATCACCGCGCTGACAGCGGCGGTCGAGGTGCTCGACGCGCGCCGCGCCGACCTCCCCGAGCGCAGCCAGCAGGCCCTCGACGTAGTCGTCAGTCAGGTGCGACGCTTCGACGCCATGGTGATGGACCTGCTCGAGCTGTCCCGTCTCGACGTCGGTGCCGGCGACCTCCACCGCGAGGAGCTGGCCATCGCCGACGTGGTCGAGCGCATCGCGCGCCGCCACGGCTTCGCCGGGGTGCCGGTGCTCGTCGGCCACGAGGGTGACCGCTCGGTGATGGTCGACAAGCGGCGTCTGGAGCGGATCGTGGCCAACCTGCTCGACAATGCCCGGCTGCACGCCGGCGGCCCGGTAGCGGTGACGATCGACGGCGCGCCCGACGGCAGCATCCTGCTCGCCGTGGAAGACGCCGGACCAGGGGTCTCCGCGAGCGAGAAGGCGCACATCTTCGAGCGCTTCGCGCGCGGCACCGCAGGACGGAGCCGGGCCGGCGGCACGGGTCTCGGCCTGGCCCTCGTGCGCGAGCACGCCCGCTCCCACGGCGGCGACGCGTGGGTGGAAGACCGCTCCGGCGGCGGTGCCCGGTTCGTGGTGCGCTTCCCGGGGAGCCGTCGATGAGCGCCCCTGGATCGCGGAGTCGGCTCGCCGTCGGCGCCGCCGCGGCCGTCGTGCTCGCGCTCGTCACGGCTTGTGGGGTGCCGGGCGAGAGCGACTTCCAGCAGATCGACTCGGCAGACATCCCGTATGGGCTCGACGCGACCACCACCTCGACGACCATCGCGTCCACCACCTCGTCCGCGTCCTCGACGACCATCGCGCGGCAGACCACCACCGAGCCCGCGACCACGAGCACGAGCACGAGCACGACGGTCCCCGTCGAAGTGGTGACCCTTTTCTGGGTCACCGGCGCGGAGCTGTTCCCGACCAGCCGACTGCTGCTCAGCCCCGCCGCACCCCCGCAGGTGCTGACCGCACTCCTGGAAGGACCGCCCGAAGGCGACATCGCCGCCGGGCTGCGCTCGGCGATCCCCGAGGACACCGAGATGACCGTCGGGGTGGAGCGCGGCGTGGCGACGGTGGAGCTGCCCCCGGCGTTCATCACCGACGTCCCCGGCGGCGAGCAGCGCCTCGCGGTGGCCCAGATCGTGCTCACGCTGACCCGGCGCGGAGGGCTCGGCCAGGTGACGTTCACCATCGGCGGCGTTCCCCAGGCGGTGCCCCGCGGGCGCGGTGACCTGACCGAGCCCGGCGACCTCGTGAGCTGTGACGACTACGAGAACCTGCTCGGCCCCGGCCTCGGATGCTGAGCGCGCGCTAGTACCCGAGCCGCTCGACGCGGTCGGGGCGGCGCTGCCAGTCCTTGTCGACGGTGACGTGCAGCTCCAAGAACATGCCCGGTGGCAGCTGGCGGCGCGCGGCCTCACCGGCTCGCTTCAGGACGGCGCCACCCTTGCCGATGACCATGCCCTTCTGGCTCTCCCGCTCGACGACGATCTCGACGCGCACCCGCGGCCACTCCCATTCCGTCACCCTGGTGGCGATGGAGTGAGGTAGCTCCTCACGGGTGACCGCGAGTAGCTGCTCGCGCACCAGCTCGGCCACCCACTGCTCCTCCGGGACGTCGCTGACCATGTCGGCTGGATAGAACTGGGGACCCTCGGGTAGCCGCGCCACCAGGTGCTCGACGAGTTCACCGACGCCGTCGCCGGTGCGTGCGGAGAGCGGGAAGTACGCCTCGGCGCCGAGCTCCGCGGCAGCGGCGAGCTGGGCGAGCACCTGGCTCTTCGACGCGATGTCGGTCTTCGTCACCACGATCACCGCGCGCTCGATGTCGAGGCGCTCTGCCACCCAACGATCGCCGCCGCCGAACGGCTTGGTGGCGTCGAGCAGGAGACATGCCACGTCGACGTCGTCGAGGCTGGCGAGCGCCGCCGAGTTCACCCGTTGGCCGAGGGCGGTGACGGGCTTGTGCAGACCCGGGGTGTCGACGAACACGATCTGCGCGTCGGGACGGGTGAGCACCCCGCGCACCTGCCGGCGCGTGGTCTGGGGCTGAGGGGAGACGATCGACACCTTGCGCCCACAGATCGCGTTTAGCAGCGTCGACTTGCCGACGTTCGGCCGGCCGACCAGCGTGACGAATCCCGAGCGCAGTTGCGCGGTCACACGTTCGTACCGTGGCCCTGCCAGAACGGCGCGCGCAGCTCGCGCTTCAGCATCTTGCCGCTGCCCGTCTTCGGCAGCTCGGCCGACCAGCTGATCGAGCGCGGGATCTTGTAGCTGGCGAGGTGCTCGCGGGCGTACGCGACGACGGCGGCCTCGTCTAGCGACGAACCCGGCGCGAGCACCACGACGGCGTGCACGCTCTCGCCCCACTCGTCGGAGGGCACGCCGAACACCGCCGCCTCGTAGATCTCGGGGTGGTGCTCGAGGACGCCTTCGATCTCGGCCGGGTACACGTTCATCCCCCCCGTGATGATCATGTCCTTCTTGCGGTCGCAGATGTAGATGTAGCCCTCGTCGTCGCGGTAAGCGATGTCGCCCACGGTCTGGTACCCGTGCTTGGAATCGGCGACGAACTTGTCGTGCTGCTTGTAGTAGTCGGCGAAGATCGACGGGCTCTTCACGAACAGCTCGCCGGTGTGCTCCGGGCCACGCCCGGTCACCTCGTTGCCGTCGTCGTCGAACAGCGCCACCTCGACCCCCGGGGCGGGAAGGCCACACGAGCCGGGCTTGCGCAGCTGGTCCTCCGGGCGCAGCACGCAGTTCACGCCGAGCTCGGTGGAGCCGTACACCTCGAACAGCGAGTCCTCGGGGAAGTCGGCGAGGTACATCTTCTTCAAGGCGAACGGCCAAGGCGCCGCGTTGGCGATCATGATCCTCATCGAGGACCGGTCGTACTTCGCCTTCACCTCGTCGGGCAGCGTGCAGATCATGCGGATCGGCGTCGGCGCACTGAACGTGGAGGTGACGCGGTACTTCTCGACCAACCGCAGCCAGTCCTCCGGGTCGAACCGGCGCTGCAGCACGACCGTCTGTCCGAGCGATTGCGCGACGCCCATGAAGCCGCCCGGGCCGGAGTGGTACAAGGGGCCGGTCGGCAGGTACACGTCGTCGGGCGAGTAGCCGATGTGGGCGACCAACGCCATTCCCTGCGCCGGATCCACCGTGTTGCGCCGCAGCGCACCTTTCGGCTTGCCGGTCGTGCCGGAGGTGTAGATCATCGTCGACCCGGACTCGGCCGCGTCGGCGGATTCCACCGGCTGGGGCTCATCCGCCGACGCCGCCGCCACGAGCGCGTCTACGTCGACGAACCCGTCCGGTACAGCGCCGTCGAAGACCAGCACGTGGCGCACCTTCGGGAGGTCGGCGAGAATGCGCTCGAACGTCGGCGCGAACTCGGCGTCGACGTACACGATCGTCGCGTCGCAGTGGTCGGTGACGTAAGCGGCCTCTTCGTCGGACAGGCGGTAGTTGAGCGGAACCGCCGTCACCTTCAGCTTGCGGGCGGCGTTGACCATCGTGACCACGCCCGGCGAGTTCTGGCCGCACCACACCACCTTCGTCCCCGGACCGGCGCCGAACCCGGCGAGCACGTTCGCCAGCCGGTTCGACTGCTCGTCCAGCTCGCGGAACGTGAGGGTGCGCGCCGTGGCGCCCGGCCGGTCGTCGACCACGGCGAGCTTGTCCGGATGCATCTGGGCGTACACCGCGAGGAAGTCGGCCATGGCGAGGCTTCGTAGCATACGCCGCGCCCCGGTCACGGCCCGGAGGGGCATCCGGACGGGCGCGGTGAGCAAGCGGCTGAGTCGGTCGAACATCGATGCTCACGGTACGCCTGTAAGACTGTTCGCACTATGCCGACGTCCGCCCCCCTCGACCTGCGCAAGTGGTTCGACCGTTTCCAGCCACAGACCCTGCAGATCGCGACCTGGCTGCTCTACCTGAACGGCCTCTTCGCGCTGGTCGACTTCGCCGGCGAGCGCGGCTGGATCGGCTACGCCCGGGTCGACAAGGGCATCGTCGGCACGCTCGTCGGACTCGGCATCGTCGTCGCTTACGTGGCCGGCGGCTTCTTGATGGCCAACGACCGCAAGCTCGGCTACAGGCTGGCCCTGATCGGGGCGTTCTCCCCCTTCGTCTTGCGCTTCTGGGTGCTCTGGGATGTGCCCGGGATCAGCTTCTTCGACATGCTCACAGGTCGCCAAGCGATCGGTTTCATCTTCGACGTGGCGCTCTGCGTGCTGTTGCTCCACCCGACGAGCCGCGAGCACCAGCGGGTCTGGTATCGCTGAACGGGCCAGGCCGTGGCACACTCGTCGCCCATGGCACCCCGCATCATCGACGGTCCCGACGAGCTGAAGGCGCTGGTCGGCGAGCACCTCGGCTACAGCGACTGGCTGGAGATCACCCAGGACCGGGTCAATCTGTTCGCCGACGCCACCGGCGACCACCAGTGGATCCACGTCGACGTCGAGCGGGCCAAGGCCGGACCCTTCGGCGGACCGATCGCGCACGGCTACCTCACGCTGTCGCTCGGCCCCGTGCTGTACCCGCAGGTCGTGCAGGTCCGCGGCTTCTCGATGGGGGTCAACTACGGCGCCAACAAGGTGCGCTTCCCCTCGCCCGTCCCCGTCGGATCGAAGGTGCGCCTCGGCGTCAAGCTGGCCGGCGTCGAGGACATCGCCGGCGGGGTGCAGCTCACGATGGAGTTCACCTTCGAGGTGGAGGGCGCGCCGAAGCCCTCGTGCGTGGCCGAGATAATCTTCCGCAGCTACGTCTGAGACCGGAACTCGGGGATCACCTTCGTCGCCAGCAACTCCAGGCTCTCCGTGCTCGGGTAGTCCGAGCACCAGGGCACGAAGCCGCCACAGCCGAGCGCGATGTAGGACTCGATCTTCTCCGCCACCTGCTCGGGCGTGCCGACGAGGTTCCCTTCCCGCCAGCTCTCGAACGGCTCGTTCCAGAGGCTCTTCGTGCCCGCTGCCGTGATCTCGGCCTCGGTCTCCCGAATGAACAGCTCCGGTGACCAGGTCTTCACGATCTCGGCCTCGTCGCGCTTGACCGCGACGCAGTGCGCCCGCAGGACGTCGCGCTTGCGGGCCCACTCCGCGGGATTGCCGCCGAAGTTCGAGCGGTCCGCGTGCTTGGCCACGACGCGCAAGGTGAGCTGCTCCCCGCCGCCACCGATCCAGATGGGCGGGTGCGGCGACTGCAACGGCTTCGGGTCGCAGTTCGCCCGCAGCAGCTCGTAGTACTTGCCCCGGTAGGTGGTCTCGTCCTCGGTCCACATCGAGCGCACGATCTCCACCGACTCCTGGAGCATGCCGATGCGGTCCTTCGGCCGCGGGAAGTCGTAGCCGTACGCGCGGTACTCGTTCTCGTACCAGCCCGCGCCGATGCCCCAATCGAGACGGCCCCCGGAGACGACGTCGACCGTCGACGTGATCTTCGCGAGCAGCGCCGGGTTGCGATAGCTGTTGCACCCGACCATCTGCCCGAGGCGGATGCGGCTCGTCAGCTGGCTGATCGCGGTGACGACGGTCCAGCACTCGAACACCGCCTCGTGCGCCGGCCGGGGGACGTTGTGGAAGTGGTCGTAGAGCCAGATCGAGTCGTACCCGAGCTCCTCCGCCAAGAGCGCGACCTCGACGGCCTTGTCCCACTTGGCCCGCGCCCCCTCGATCGCCGACAGCTCCATCTTCCACCCCTGGGGCATGAAGACCCCGAAGATCACGTCGCTCATACGTCGCAACCTAGGCGCGTTGCACCGAGGTGCACTCCCGCCGATTCGTGACCGCTGTCACGGCGGTCGTACCTTCGTCCCATGGCGGGCGCGCCCACTGCCGAGTTCACGGTCGGCGAGGTCCACGAGGCCATCGCCGCCACCCGACCCGAGCGCGAGTGCATCGTCTTTCGCGACCGCCGTCTGACTTGGGCCGAGGTGACCGATCGCACCCGCCGCCTGGCGAACTACCTGAACGGGCGTGGCCTCGGCTGCCACGTGGAGCGATCCGCGGGCCTCGAGGGCCACGAGAGCGGTCAGGACCACCTCGGCATCTACCTGTACAACGGCAACGAGTACCTGGAGGCGATGCTCGGCGCGTTCAAGGGCAGGGTCGCCCCGTTCAACGTCAACTACCGCTACGTCGCCGAGGAGCTCACGTACCTGCTCGCGGATGCCCGCCCGTCAGGGCTCGTGTACCACTCCCGGTTCGCCCCGATGCTCGCCGCGATCGTGGGCGACCTTCCGGGGATCGAGGTCTTGCTGCAGGTGGCCGACGAGACCGATCACCCGCTGCTACCGGGAGCGGTGTGGTACGAGGACGCGCTCGCGTCGGCTTCGCCGGAGCCGCCCCCACCAGCGTCGCCCGACGATCTCTACATCCTCTACACCGGCGGCACCACGGGCATGCCGAAGGGTGTGCTCTGGCGGCAGGCCGACGCGCTGACGGAGTGCATGGGCGGCGCACGTGACGCCGTGCGCGTAGACGACTTCGTCGCCGCGGCCACGGGGCGGCGCGCGCTGCTCGCGCCACCGTTCATGCACGGGGCCGGGCACTGGATGAGCTTTGGCACGTGGAACACCGGCGGCACCGTGTTCGTCCAGGACGACCCCGGCCACCTCGACCCCGCCGACATCTTGGGGCTCGTGGAGCGGGAGCGGATCGAGTTCCTGCTCATCGTCGGCGACTCGTTCGCCCGGCCCCTGCTCGACGAGCTCGACCGCAAGGCGTACGACCTCTCCAGCCTGGCAGTGGTGCTGTCGGGCGGCGCGACGCTGTCGGCGCACTACAAGGACGCGCTCCTCCAGCACCTGCCGACCGCGATCGTCATCGACGGCCTCGGCTCCTCCGAGGCCGGGGGACAGCTCGCCCATGTCTCGACGGGTGGCTGCGCGTCGACGGGGACGTTCGCCCTCACCGAGGGCAACCACGTGCTCTCCGACGACCTGTCGCGGGAGTTGTCCCCCGGCGATCCCGAGATCGGCTGGCTAGCGAAGAGCGGGCGCCTCGCCCTCGGCTACCTCGGTGACCGCGCGAAGACGCAACGCACCTATCCCGTGGTGAACGGGAGGCGGTACGTGGTGCCCGGCGACCGTGCTCGGCTGACCGCCGACGGCATGGTCCAGGTTCTCGGCCGCGAGGCGGCCACCATCAACACCGGCGGCGAGAAGGTGTTCGCCGAAGAGGTCGAGTCGGCGCTGCGCCAACACCCCGACGTGTACGACTGCATCGTCACCGGCAGGCCGAGCGAGCGATGGGGGCAAGAGGTAGTCGCCGTCGTCCAACTGCGCGAGGGCTCCCCGGCCACGAGCGCCGACGTGCTCAACGAAGCAGCGCGCCACATCGCCCGGTTCAAGGTGCCCAAGCTGGTCGTGTTCGTCGACCGCGTGGTCCGCTCTCCTTCGGGCAAGGCTGACTACCGCTGGGCGAGAGCGGTCAGCGCCGAGGCCTGAGCGCCGGCCTGAGGCGCACTAGAGCGGCAGGTTGCCGGTGGCCGAACGGGTGCTGCCGTGGTCTTTCCAGGCGGCGATCGTGCGCTGGGCGATGCGCATCTGGTGGATCTCGTCGGCACCGTCGGCGAAGCGGCTCCAGCGCGCCTGCGTCAACATGCCGGCGAGCGGGGTGTCGGTGGAGTAGCCGAGCGCGCCGTGCACCTGGATCGCGCGGTCGATGATGCGCCACAAGCTGTTGGCGACGAAGTGCTTGGCCATCGACACCTCGGCGACGAAGTCCTCGCAGCGCTCGATCTTGTACGCGGCGTGAAGCACCATCAGCTTGCACTGGTACATCTCCATCGCGGAGTCGGCGATCATCCACTGGATGCCCTGCTTCTCGGCCAGGTACGAGCCGTGGCTGTACCTCTCGAGCGAGCGCTTGACCATCATGTCGAGGGCGGTCTCGGCCTGGCCGATCCACCGCATGCAGTGCGCGAGGCGGGCCGGCCCCAGCCTGTACTGACCAAGCAGATGTCCCTGGCCCTGCCCACCGAGCATGTTCTCGTGCGGCACCCGCAGATCGTGGATGAGGATCTCGCAGTGGTTGTGCCCGCCCGACATGGTGTGCACGTCGCGCACGATCTCCCAGCCCTCGCTCGGCAGGTCGACGAGAAAGCACGTGTTCGCCGCCTGGGGGATGTCGGGGTCGTCCTCTGTCCTCGCGAGCAGCAGCGCGAAACCCGCGCCACGCGCACCGGAGATGAACCACTTGTGACCGTTGATCACCCACTCGTCGCCGTCTCGGTAAGCGGATGTCTTGATGAGCGTCGGGTCGCTGCCCGCCACCTCCGGCTCGGTCATCGCGAAGCAGCTCCGCGCGGTGCCCTCGCACAGCGGTCGCAGGTACTTCTCCTTCTGCTCCGGCGTCGCCCAGTGCAACAGCGTGTGCTGGTTGCCTTCGTCGGGTGCCTGCGCGTTGAGCACGAACGGCCCGATCGAGACCTTCGCCGCTTCTGCCGACACCGCCGCCATCGCCGTCGGGCCGAGGCCCATCCCGCCCCACTCCGGCGGCATGTGCGGCAGCCACAGCCCCCACTCATGGCGCGCCGCGTGACGGAGCTTGACGATCGCCCCGACGAGCTGGCGGCGATCGGTGGGATCGATCGACTCCCACTCCGGACGAACCACTTCGTCCATGAAGCGGCGCACCTTGACGCGCACCTCTTCGACCTCGGGCGCAAACGTGAAGTCGATCATCGCCGCGGTACCCCCTTTCCTCGCGTGTGGTGAGTCTCGCCGCTCCCGCGTGCGCGCCGCCACCCCTACTCGTAGCCTCGTCAGCCGTGACCGAGCGCGAGCCTTCGACCGCGGCCAGAGCAGCGTGGGACAGCGACGAACTGCCCGAGGGCCAGGCCAAGGCGCACGCGGTGCGCGAGATGTTCGACACGATCGCGCCGCGCTACGACCTCTTGAACCGGATCATGACCTTCCGCCTCGACGTGCGTTGGCGCCGGCGCGCGGTCCGCGACCTCGCGCTGGCGCCGGGCAGCGTGGTGGCCGACCTCGCGAGTGGGACCGGGGACCTGTGCATCGATCTCGCTCGCGCCGGCCACCGACCGCTCTCGATCGACTTCAGCTTCGGGATGCTCGCCGAAGACCGCAGCGGGGCGCCGCGGGTGCAGGCCGACATCGTCCGTCTGCCGCTGCGCGACTCGGCGGTGGACGGTGCCGTCTGCGGCTTCGCGTTGCGCAACCTCGTCGACCTGCCGGCGTTCTTCGCCGAGCTCGGCCGCGTCGTGCGCCCCGGCGGGCGCATCGCCCTGCTCGACGTCGGCGTGCCCCGCAACGCCCTCGTCCGCTGGGGCAACGGCGTGTACTTCGGCCGGGTGGTGCCGAAGATCGGTGCCCTGCTGTCCGACCCCGGGGCCTACCGGTACCTGCCACGCAGCGTCGCCTACCTGCCCGAACCCCCCGTGCTGGTCGCCGAGCTGCAGCGCGCCGGGTTCGCCGACGCCGTTCATCGACCCCTGACCGGTGGCATCACCCAGCTCTTCACCGGCACGGCGAGCTGACCGGATGCGAGCGGTAACCAGCAGGGTCGCGGGCGACCTCGACCTCGACGCGTTCGCCCGCGGTGACGGCTACCTGTTCGTGCGCGACGGCATCGGAGTGGCCGGGCGGGGCGTCGCCGCTCGGGTCGATGTCGACGAAGCGGTCGAGTTGCTGCGCTCGATCGAGCACGAACAGGCGCCCGGCCATCCCGGGTGCGGGCCGGTGGCCATCGGCTGCGTGCCGTTCGAACCAGGGGCGCCGGCCGAGCTCGTCGTCCCGGCGGTGACCATCTGCAGAGACGACGACGGCCGGTGTTGGTCGACGGTCGTCGACGATGCGCGGTCCGAGGCGCTCGACTCTGCGCCACCGCCCGCTCCCAGCGCGGCAGCGTTCACCGTCTCAGCGCTGACACCGGTCGACACGTATCTGAATGCCGTCGCCACCGCCCGCGACGCCGTCCGCTCCGGTCTGCTGACGAAGGTGGTGATCGCGAGGGACGTGCTGGTGGAGAGCGACCGCCCGATCGACGTCCATTCCGTGCTGCTGCGCCTGCGGGCGAGCTTCGGCTCCAGCTACCGCTACTCCGTCGACGGGCTGATCGGCGCTTCGCCGGAGCTGCTCGTCGCCGTGGCCGGCGACGTGGTGCGCTCCCACCCGCTGGCCGGCACCACACCGCGAACGGGTGATCCGGCCACCGACGAGCGCTTGGCTGCGGCGCTGGTCGCCAGCATGAAGGACCAGGTCGAGCACCGGGTGGTGATCGAGGTCGTCCACGACACCTTGCTGCCGTGGTGCAGCTACCTCGATTGGGAAGCGGAGCCCTCGATCGTGCCGGTGGCCAACGTGCAGCACCTCGGCAGCGCGGTGGAGGGACGACTCAGCGACCCGACGCCGACGGTAGTCGAGCTGGTGCGCGCGCTGTCGCCCACCCCGGCGCTCGGCGGCCATCCGCGAGACGCCGCGCTACGCCTCATCGCAGACGTCGAGGGATTCGAGCGGGGCCGCTACGGCGGCGCCGTCGGCTGGGTCGACGCGCACGGCAACGGCACGTGGGCGGTGGCGATCCGCTGCGCCGAGCTGTCTCCCGACCGTCGCCGGGCGCGGCTCTTCGCCGGCGGCGGCATCGTCGCCGACAGCGATCCGGCGGCGGAGTTGGGCGAGACGCAGGCCAAGTTGCAGGCGATGCTCTCCGCGCTCGTGCGCCCCTAGCGTTCAGCCGAGCGCTCCTCCGAGCGCGTCGTGCACGGCGCGGTGCAGCGCATCGTGCACCGCCTTGTTCGACTGCCGGTCGGTGCGCACGCGCACGACGTGCGGGCCCGGGACCGCGACGGCGGCGGCGAGGTCGGCGGTGGAGACGGCGGTGCACGTCGGCAGGCCGTGGGCCGCGGCCAGGCCGGGCACGTCGGTGCCGTGCGGGGTGCCGAACAACTGCTCGAACCGGTCGCTCGCCAGCTCGGTCGCCTGCGGCAGGAACGAGAAGATCCCGCCACCGTCGTTGTCGACGACGACGATCCGCACGTCGGCGTCCCTTCGCGCCAAGGCGGCGAGCGACGAGGAGTCGTGCACGAACGCGACGTCGCCGATCAGCAGGCCGACGGGGCGCCGCGTGCCGAGAGCGATCCCGATCGCGGTGGCCACCACGCCGTCGATGCCGTTCGCTCCCCTGTTCGCGTGCGTGCTCACGCCGGCACGGGATCCGGCGAACCACTCGACGTCGCGCACCGGCATCGAGGACGACACCACCAGGTGCGCGCCTTCCGGCAGCGACTGCAGGACGGTGCGCGCCGCCCCCGGCTCGGTGAGCTCGGCCTCGTCGGCGAGCGCGGCCGCCAGCGCAGCCTCGGCGAGCTGTTCCGCGCGGCGCCAGCGGGCGAGCCAGGGCGTGCCGCTCGCGCCGCGCAGCTCCGCGGCCAGAACCGCGCACACCGCTGCCGGATCGCCGACGACGCGGTGCGTGACGGCATGTTCGGGGTCGACCACCCGAGGGCGCGCCCCGACATGCACCTGCACCGCCCCGCTGGCAGCCGCCCACTCGGCCAGCACCTTCGACGCCGGGGGATCCCCGAGCCGCACGACCACCTGGGGGGCGTGTGCGGCGGCGAACTCGTGGTGGCGCAGGATGCTGTCGAAAGCACGCACCGCGCCGGGGAGTTGGCCGCAACCGCTGCGCGGGTCGGCCAGCACCGGCCACCCGGCGGCGTCCGACAGCCGGCCGACCGCCTCGGGCGAGCCGGCCCCGCGGCCGGCGACGATCACACCGCGCTGGGCGTCGACAACCCGGGCGAGCCGAGCCACGTCCGCCGGGTCGGCGGCGAGCGCTGCCGGCCACGTGACTGGAGCACGGTCGCTGGCGCCGCGCCGCGCCGGCAGCTCCCCCGCGGGTGCGACGAGCGGGTCGCGAAACGCCAGATTCAGGTGCACCGGGCCGGGATGCGGGGCGCCGGTGGCCGCCAGCGACCGCGCCGCCACCGCTCGCCAGGTGCCCGCCACCGATGCGTCGGCGACTCCGGGGTCGTGGTACCAGCGCGCCGCCGGCCCGTACAGGCGCGTCTGGTCGATCGTCTGGGGAGCACCGACGTGATGCAGCTCCGGTGGCCGATCGGCGGTGAGCACGAGCAGTGGCAACCCCGCCAGGTCGGCTTCGACCACCGCCGCGTGGAGGTGCACCGCGGCGGTACCACTGGTGCACAGCACGGCCGCCGCCCGGCCGGTGGCCTCCCCGATGCCGAGCGCGACGAACCCGGCGGAGCGCTCGTCGAGCACGACGTGTACGCGGATCTCGTCGCGGGCGGCCAGCGCGAGTGCCATCGGGGTGGAGCGCGATCCCGGTGACACCACTGCGTGGGCCAGTCCTTGCGCCACCCATTCGTCGACGAGCGTCGCGCACCACGTCGCCTGGACGACCCCGAAAGCCTGCCGCGCGTCCATCGGCTCGACACGATAGGGGCCTATCGTCACCGTCGATGGCCGACAAGGCGCGCGCGCTCGCCACCTGGTCGCTCGGCGGCGGGGAACGCCTGGTGCTGGTGCACGGCTTCACCCAGACCGGGCGCTCGTGGCTGCCGATCGCCCGCCAGCTGGCCGAGCGCTACCACGTGAGCGCGGTGGACGCCCCCGGCCACGGCGGATCAGCCGACGTCGACACCGACCTCCCGGATGGCGCCGCACTCCTCGGCGCGGCGGGAGGGCGGGCAACGTACGTCGGCTACTCGATGGGTGGCCGGCTGTGCCTTCACCTGGCACTCGCCCACGCCGCGCTCGTCGAACGGCTCGTGCTCGTCGGCGCCACCCCTGGCATCTCCGACCCGGCCGAGCGGGCGGCGCGCCGGCGCAGCGACGAGCAGTTGGCCGAAGACCTCGAGCGTGACGGGGTCGAGGCGTTCCTCGACCGGTGGCTGTCGAACCCGATGTTCGCCGGGCTGCCCGACGACCCCGCCGACCGCGCCGAGCGGGGCGGCAACACGGCCGCCGGTCTCGCGTCGAGCCTGCGCCGCTGCGGCACCGGCACGCAGGCCGATCTGTGGCCCGAGATCGGCCGGATCACGTGCCCGACACTCCTGATCACCGGGGAGCGCGATCACAAGTTCACCGAGATCGCGCGGCGGATGAAGTCAGCGATGCCCCGAGCCGAACTTGCGGTGGTGCCCGACGCCGGACACGCCGCGCACCTCGAACGACCTGCCGAGGTGATCCGCCTCGTGCGCGAGTTCCTGCAGGCCCACCCTGTGGAACAGCTTCAGGCACCGAGCGAGAGGAAGAGCGCGAGCGACGCGCCGTAGACGAGCTGCAACCCGCCCGTGCCGGCGAGCACCGTGACGAGCTCTGCCCCCTTGGCACCGCGGCGTACGGCGACGACGGGTCTGACGGCAGCCGCCGCGGCGAAGGGTACGGCCGCGAGCGCGAGCGGCCGCCACGGCGCCGTCGCTGCGGCCGCGAGGAGAGCGCCGGCGACGAGCAGCACGTACATCTGGCGCGTGCGCGCGTCGCCGAGGCGCACCGCGAGCGTCCGCTTGCCGACGGAGGTGTCGGAGGGGATGTCACGCAGGTTGTTGACCACCAGCAACGCGCAAGCGAGGAACCCGACTCCGGCGGCAGCGACGAGCGACAGCGCCGTTACCCGCTCGACGACGACGAAGGTCGTGCCCGCGGTGGCGACGAGCCCGAAGAACACGAACACGAACAACTCGCCCAGCCCGAGATACCCGTAGGGCCGCGGCCCACCCGTGTAGAACCAGCCGGCCAGCAGGCACGCCGCCCCTACCGCGAGCAGCCACCACGTGGTCGTCGCGGCGAGGGCCAACCCGGCCACGGCGGCGACGCCGAAGGCCACGAGCGCGGCGCGCTTCGCGGACCGCGGTGTCGCCAGACCGGAGGCCACGAGACGCGTCGGGCCGACCCGGGCGTCGTCGGTGCCCCGTACGCCGTCGCTGTAGTCGTTGGCGTAGTTGACCCCCACCTGCAGGGCGAGGCTGACGACCAGCGCCACAGGGACGCGCCACCAGACCGCACCGCCCTCGCCCACCGCGCACGCCGCCCCGACGGCCACGGGCACGACGGCGGCAGGAAGCGTGCGCGGTCGTGCACCGATCACCCAGCGGTTCATGTCGCCAGTCTGCCAGCGCCCTTAACCTGTCCGCGTGGCGTCGCTCGTCGCTCTCGACCTGCCCGGGGGGCCCGACTTCGTCGACGCCCTGCGCCGGGTGTGGGACCGCGGCGACACCGCCTTCCCGGTGGACCAGCGCCTGCCGCCGAAGGCGAAGAGGGCGGTGACCGCGTCGATGGCGCCGGGGAGTGTCATCGACGAAGGCCTCGAGGAACGCAGTCTCCCCGGAGGGCGACCGACCGAGCCCGGCGACGCCCTCGTGGTGGCCACCAGCGGATCGACCGGTGAGCCGAAGGGGGTCGTGCTCACCCATGACGCCGTCGCGGCCTCGGCGCGGGCGTCGAGCACCTGGCTCGACGTATCGAGCGGCGACCGATGGCTCGCGTGCCTGCCGCTCGCCCATGTCGGGGGCCTCTCGGTGGTGACGAGGGCGCTCGTCACCGGCACCGGACTCACGGTGCTGCCCGGCTTCGACGCCGAGCAGGTTGGCGCCGCCGCTCGCGCAGGGTGCACCCTCGTCTCGCTCGTCGCGACGGCACTCCCCCGGATCGACCCCCGCCTCTTCCGGGTCATCCTGCTCGGCGGTGGTCCCCCGCCCGCGGCCCGCCCAGACAACACCGTCGCCACCTACGGTATGACCGAGACCGGTAGCGGGGTGGTCTACGAGGGGCATGCCCTCCCCGGCGTCGAGATCCGCGTCGACGACGCAGGCGAGATCCACGTGCGCGGTCCGATGCTTCTGCGCTGCTACCGCGACGGCCACGATCCGTTGGACGCGGACGGCTGGTTCGCGACGGGCGACCTCGGTGGCCTGCTGCCCGACGGCCGGCTCACGGTCGCCGGTCGCCGCGGCGAGCTGATCATCACCGGCGGCGAGAACGTGTGGCCGGACGCGGTCGAGCGGTCGTTGCGCAGCCATCGCGCCGTCGCCGACGTCGCCGTCGCCGGGCGCGCCGACCCGGTGTGGGGCCAGCGGGTGGTGGCGTTCGTGGTCCCCGCCGACGAGGTCGAGCCCCCCACCCTCGACGAGCTGCGCGCGCACGTGAAGGCAGATCTCGCCACGTTCTGCGCGCCGCGCGAGCTGCAACTCGTGACCGTCGTGCCGCGAACTGCACTCGGCAAGGTGCGTCGCACGGAACTGCTGTCACGGACGGGGTAGTTTCGCGGCCTGATGACGGGGCTGGCGAGGCGATGAGGGCTGGCCGCGCGGCAGACCCGGCGCGTCTACCGTCCGCCTATTGGCGCCAGTGGGGCGCCACCGCAGTGTCGAACACCGGTGACGGCATGAACCTGGCCGCGATGCCGCTGCTCGCGTACAGCCTCACCGACGACGCCCGGATGATCGCCGCGGTGACGTTCGCCGCCTCGTTGCCCTGGCTCATCTTCTCGTTGCCGATCGGAGTCTGGATCGACCGCTGGGACCGCCAGCACACGATGGTCATCGCGAACGTCGTGCGCGCGGCGCTGTTCGCCGTGATCGCCGTCGGCGCAGCCACCGGTCGCCTCGGGATCGAGGGGCTGCTCGTCATCCTGGTCGGGGTCGGCATCGGCGAGGTGCTGTTCGACAGCACGGCGCAAGCCTTCCTGCCGTCGATCGTCCAACCGGAGCAGCTCCCGAGAGCGAACGGGATCCTGTACGCCACCGAGGTCGTCGGCAACGGGTTCGTCGGGCTGCCGATCGGGGCGTGGCTGTTCGTGGCGATGATCGGGCTGCCCTTCGGCATCAACGCCGCTTCCTTCCTGCTGGCGGCGGCGCTGATCGCCAGCATCCGGTTCGCGCCGGGTTCGGCTCCCACCTCGTCCAAACTGCCGAGCCCATTCCGCACCGAGCTCTCCGACGGATTCCGCTGGCTGTTCGCCAGCCCCCTGCTGCTCAGCCTCGCGATGCTGCTCGCCGCGGTGAACCTCGGCCTGCACTTCGGATACGCGGTGTTCGTCAAGTTCGCGGCCGAGGAGCTGGGGGTCAGCGAGCGCGGGTACGGCCTGCTGCTCGCGGTGATGGCTCTCGGCGCAGTTGCCGGTGGTCTGCTCGGCGATCGTTTCGCCGAGCGCCTCGGCTCGTCGTCAGCTCTGCTCGGCGCCTACTTCGCGTTCGGGATGTGCCAGATCGCGATGGGGCTGGCCACGAGCGTGTGGATGGTGGCGCTGATCGCGGCCGCCGAAGGCATGGCGACGACGGTCTGGAACGTGATCTCGGTGTCGCTTCGCCAACGGCTCATCCCCAAGCACTTGTTCGGCCGCGTGAACGGCATCTTCCGCTGGCTCGGCACCGGATCGGTGGCGATCGGTGCGTTGATCGGCGGCCAGCTGGCCTACCACGTCGACATCAGGGCCCCGTTCATCGCCGGAGGCGTGGTCACCCTCGTCGCGCTGGTCGTGGGCGCCTGGCCGGTGCGGCCGGCAGCACTAGCCCGCGCCGAAGCGCTAGCGGCGGCCTAGCGCGCCCCTCCGTTCTCGGTCGGATGAGTCGCGCTATGTGTCACAAATCCGACCGAGAACTGGAGGGTTCGTCGGCGACCAGCGGGTCGGCGTGACGCTCGCCGGGGTCGGGCTCGGCGTGGTGATGGCCCAAGTGGCGGTGGCGGGCACCGATCGCACTGACCCGCACCCGGCGGACACGGCGCCCTTCCACCTCTTCGACCAGGAAGCGCCAGTCTTCGTGGTCCACCGTCTCGCCGGGTACCGGTACGTGTTCCAGCGTGCCGAACACGAACCCGCCGACCGTGTCCCACTCCTCGTCGGGCAGGCCGAGGCCGAGCAGCTCGTTCAGGTCAGACACACTGGTGCCGCCGTCGACGAGGTAGCCGCCGTCGTCCAGCGCCTCGACCTCGGCGGTCTCGTTGTCGTACTCGTCGTGGATCTCGCCGACCAGTTCCTCGAGGCAGTCCTCCAGCGAGACCAGCCCGGCGATGTCGCCGTACTCGTCGACGACGATCGCGAGGTGCGCCTTCTCGGCCTGCATCTCGCGCATCAGCCGAGCGACGGCCTTGTTCTCGGGGATGAACCGCACCGGACGCAAGAACTCGGTGACCGGGCGGTACCCGCCGCCGGTGCGCTCCGCCTGCATCAAGTCCTTCGTGTACGCGAGGCCGATCACGTCGTCGCCGTCCTCTTGCACCACCGGCAGGCGGGAGAAGCCGTGCTCGAGCGCGAGGTCGAGCGTGGCGGTGACGCTCTCCGAGCTGCTCACGACGACCATGTCGGGTCGCGGCACCATCACTTCGCGAGCCACGGTGTCGCCGAACTCGATGATCGACTCGATCAGCTCGCGCTCCTCGTGCTCGATCACCTCGTCGTCGGCGGCGGCACCGACGATCCCGAGCAGCTCTTGCTCCGAGACGAACGGGCCTTGCTTCAGCCCCTTGCCGGGCAACAGGACGTTCGTCAACCCGATCAAGCCCCGGGAGAGCAGTTGCAGCGGCGGGAAGTTGACCAGCGCCTCGGTGAACCGGGCCGTGGCGAGCGCCGCGCGCTCGGCCGACAGCACCGCCCATGTCTTCGGCATCGCCTCGGACACCACGAAGAACACGACCACGTTGAGCAAGAAGGCGACCGCCACCCCGACCGCCCCGAACAGCCGGGAGGCGAGCAGCGAGGTGAGGAACGCCTGACCGGTCTGGCACAACGTGATCGTCACCAGCACCGGGTTGATGAACCGCTCCGGATGCGTGACGAGGCGCTCTAGCGACTGCGCCGCCTTGGTGCCCCTCGATTCGGCGATCGCCTTCGCCTTCACCCGCGAGATCCGGTTCAGCGAGGTTTCGGCGACGGCGAGCAGCACGAGGATGAACAGCAGCAGCACGATCACGATCGCCATGACGAGATCGACGGAGGTGAACGAGGCCGCGATCATGCCGAGTGCTCCTGGCGGAAACCGGCCGGCGGCGGAGCACCCCAGTGGTGGGCCTCCAACAGCTCGAGCTCACGCCGGCGCATGCGGGCGGCCTCGTCCGGCTCGGCGTGATCGTGACCGAGCACGTGCAAGATGCCGTGCACCACGAGCAGGGCCAGCTCGTCCTCGATGGTGCCTGCGTGCCCGCCGGCCTGCTCCGCGGCGACGGCGGGGCAGATGACCACGTCGCCGAGCAGCAGCGGCAGGTCGCTCAGGTCGCCGGGCGGGCGGTCGGGCCCGCGGGTCGCCCCTCCGGGGCCGGCGACGATCTCCACCAGCTCACCGGCGTCGATCGGGAACGAGAGCACGTCGGTCGGCCCCGCGGCGCCGAGGTGGGTCTCGTTGAGCTCGGTGATCGACGCTCGGTCGATGAACAGCAGCGAGAGCTCGGTGCCCCCGCGCACGCCTTCGGCCACGAGCACCGCTTCGGCAAGACGCTGCCAGCGCGCCACGTCGACGGGCACCTCGGTCTGCTCGTCGGCGCAGAACACCTCGGCCGCCTCGTCGCCACCGACGCGGCGCTGCCTGCCGAGGCGTGGCCGGGACGCCTCACCCACCGGTCGGGCCTCTCTCGTACGCGGCGACGATGTCGGCGACGATGCGGTGCCGCACTACGTCTGCCGCAGTCAGGTGCACGAACGCGAGCCCGTCGATGTCGGTGAGGATGCGCTCCAACCCGGCGAGACCGCTGCGCCCGTCGGGGACGTCGATCTGGGTGACGTCGCCGGTGACCACGACCTTGGACCCGAAGCCGATGCGCGTGAGGAACATCTTCATCTGCTCCGGCGTCGTGTTCTGGGCCTCGTCCAAGATGATGAAGCTGTTGTTCAAGGTGCGCCCCCGCATGAACGCGAGCGGTGCCACCTCGATCGCCTGGCGCTCGAGCATCCGCTGGGCACCGTCGGGTTCGAGCATGTCGTAGAGCGCGTCGTACAGCGGGCGTAGGTACGGGTCGACCTTGGCCATCAGGTCGCCGGGCAGGAATCCGAGACGCTCGCCGGCTTCGACCGCGGGCCGGGTGAGGATGATCCGCTGCACCGCCTTGGCCTGCAAGGCCTGGACCGCCATCGCCACCGCGAGCCAGCTCTTGCCCGTGCCGGCCGGGCCGATGCCGAACGTGATCACGTTCGCCCGGACGGCATCGATGTACCGCTTCTGCCCGGCGGTCTTGGGGCGGATCGACCGCCCGCGCGCACTGCGCATGATGTCGTCGGTGAGGACCGTGCTCGGCCGCTCGTCGGCGCGGATCATGTCGATGCTGCGCCCGATGGTGGCGTCGTCGAGTGGCTCGCCGCGCTGCAGCAGGAGCACGAGCTCTTCGAGCAGGTGCCCGACGGCGGCGGCGCCGGCGCCACTGAGGGACACCTCGTTGCCGCGCACGTGGATCTCGGTGTCGGGGAACGCAGCCTCGATGCGGCGCAGATGTGCGTCACGCGTGCCGAGCAGCGCGGGCATGAGGTGCGAACCGGGGACGACGACGGAGGCGGTGGAGGCTCGTGTTGTCATGTGGTGTTTGGCCAGCGCCGCGGCGTGGTGGCACACCGTACCCCGCAGCGACCATTCCCACGTTCGATCACCGACTGAAACTACATTGCGTGGTCACATGGCTACCGAACGTGGGCACGGGAGGTTCTGGTCCTCGGGCGCCCTTGTCGACGGCGCGGTGGCGCTGGTCGGGGTGTGGATCGTCTTCTGGAGTGCACGGGGCGTGGCCGCTCGCGCGCTCGCCATCGCCGCCGTGCTCGCGGTTGCCGCGCGGGCCGCGCATCGGTCGAGGGCCAGCAACCGTGAGCACGCCGCACTGCGCCAGTCCGCCCACACCGATCCCCTGACCGAGCTGGCGAACCGGGCGCTGCTGATCGAGATGATCTCCGGCGCGTTGGCTGCTTCCTGGGAGTCCGGGCGCCGGCCGGCGGTGCTGTTCATCGACCTCGACCGGTTCAAGACGATCAACGACAGCCTCGGGCACGCCGTCGGTGACATCGTGCTCACCACGGTCGCCGCCCGGCTGCTCGACGTCGTCCCCGCGGGCGCGACGGTCGGGCGGATCGCCGGTGACGAGTTCGTCGTGCTCGACCCCGGATCGAGCGGTCCCGACGCCGCGATGGCGTTGGCCGACAAGGTGCTGGATGCCTTTCGCGAGCCGATCACGCTGCGCACGGGCGATCTCTTCGTCACGCCGAGCATCGGGGTCGCGAGCGCCAACCCGAACGCGAACGAGTATGCAGACGACCTGCTGCGCGCCGCCGACGCGGCGATGTACCGGGCCAAGAACCGTGGCCGCAACAGCATCGCCTTGTACGACGAGTCGATGCTGCACAGCGCGTCGCACCGCCTTGCCACGGAGACCGCGCTCTACAGGGCACTCGAGCACGACGAGCTGAGGCTGTATCACCAGTTGGTCATCGACATCGAGCACGGTGACGTCGACGGGTTCGAGGCGCTGATGCGCTGGGAGCGCGCGGAGGGCACGTTCGTGCCGCCAGGGGAGTTCATCCCCATCGCCGAGGAGACCGGCACGATCGTGCCGATCGGGTCCTGGGCGCTCGTCGAAGCGCTCACCCACCTGCGTTCGTGGATCGACGAAGGCGAGTGCGGGCCGATGGCGTCGATGTCGGTCAACGTGTCGCCGAGACAGCTCCGCGACCCGAACTTCCTCGGCATCGTCAACGAAGCGCTCATCCGCTCCGGCGTGCCGGCGCGCCAGCTCTGGCTGGAGGTGACCGAGGGGGTGATGGTGACCGAGCCCGAGCAGGCCCTCGCCACCTTGCGCCGGATCAGGGCGCTCGGCGTACGGATCGCGATCGACGACTTCGGCACCGGCTATTCGTCGCTGTCGCTGCTCCAGCGGTTCCCGATCAACCGGTTGAAGATCGACCAGGCCTTCGTGTGCGGGCTCGCCACCGACCCGAGCGCGCGCTCGCTGGTGCGCGCGATCGTCGCCATGGGGCGCTCGCTGGGGCTCGACACGGTGGCCGAGGGGGTGGAGGACGTCCGCCAGCTCCAGATCCTCGGCGAGCTCGGCTGCCACAAGGCGCAGGGTTTCCTGATCAGCCACCCGGTGCCGCGAGCGGCGGTGCCCTCCACCGTGCGTGCCCTGGATCAGCTGGGATCCTGGCCCGCCCTCGGCGCTCGCCCCGGCTGATCGCTACGCGACCACTTCCCGGGTTCCCCATAACGCGGCGGCGCGTGCAAGCATCCACCGCATGAGCACGAGCACCGAGGACGAGCTGAGCGCCGTCGAGGCAGAGGCCTTCCGGACCCGGTGTCGGGAGTTCCTCGACGCCCACGCCACAGGCATCAGCTCTGGCGGGCCCGAGTCGCGTGGCGACAGATCACTGACCGCTGGCCGCCGGTTCCAGAAGGCGCTGGCCGAGGCCGGCCTCGCCGGGTTGGCGTACCCGGCCGAGTTCGGCGGCGCCGGGCTGACCCGAGCCCACGAGCGCATCTGGCGCGAGGAGTACGCCCACTACCCGAACATGACGTTCGAGCTGACGATCAGCCACGGCATGTGCCTACCCGTGCTCAACGACTTCGGCACCCACGAGCAAAAGGCACGGTTCCTCCCGAAGAACATCTCCGGTGAGGAGCTGTGGTGCCAGATGTTCTCCGAGCCGGGTGCGGGCAGCGACGTGGCGAGCCTCCAGACGAAGGCCGTGCGCGACGGCGACGAGTGGGTGCTGAACGGTCAGAAGGTGTGGACCACGTTGGCCCATCACTGCGAGTTCGGCGTGATCATCGCCCGCACCAATCCCGACGCGCCGAAGCACGCCGGCATCTCGATGTTCATCCTCGACATGCGCGGCCCGGGCGTCGAGATCCGGCCCATCCACCAGATCGACGGTGGCAGCCACTTCAACGAGGTCTTCCTCACCGATGCCCGCATCCCCGCCGACTGGCTGCTCGGCGAGCTGAACAACGGCTGGAACCAGGCCACGGCGATGCTGATGTACGAGCGCGTCGCGATCGGCACCGGCGCGACGAGCGGGGTGAGCCACCCGAACGCGGACATGCTGATCGCGGAGGCCACTCGGCGGGGCACGATCACCGACCCCGTGCTGCGCCAGCGCTTGATGGCGCTCTACAGCGAGGAGCTCACGAAGTCGCTCGTGTCGATGCGCACCCGCGCCGAGCTGAAGGCCGGCAAGGCGCCGGGCCCGGGCGGATCGCTCGGCAAGCTGCACGGCGCGAAGATCGCCCGCATCTGCCGTCCCCTGATCAGCCATGTCCTCGGCCACGACTCCGACGCGTGGATGCCCGGGGACCGCGCCGAGAACTGGGCAAGGATCATGCTGAACAGCTTCCAGTCGAGCATCGCCGGCGGCACCGACGAGATCCAGAAGAACATCATCGGTGACCGCGTGCTCGGCCTGCCCCGCGAACCAGCGGTCGATCGCGACGTGCCCTTCCGCGACCTGCTGGTGGGCACGCAGGGCTGAGCAAGAGCGGGCCAGCCCGCGGCGACCCAGCCCGAAAACGACCCAGCCCGTGACGACCTAGCCGGTGACGACCTCGGACGTCTGCAGCACCGCCTGCGCGTTCGTGACGTTGACGACGTCGGCCATCGCCTCGCCGGCACCGCCCATCGCCGCGCCGAGAGCTTCGAGCGAGTCGAAGTAGAGGTTCCCGACGGCGATGTAGGGGCCGTCGACACGGCTGTCGATCTCGACCTTGCGCAGCCCGGGCATCACCCGCTGGACGATCTCCATGTGCTTGGTCTTGTAGTAGTCCATGTCGAACGTGATGCCGTCGCCGGCCGGATACAGAACGCTGACCTTGATCACTTCGTGCCCCCTTGGCGGACCTGGCCGGGCTGATCCGCCCGCGCCGGCTCGCACCGTAACGCGACGCCCTCGGGTGACGGCGAGCGGAGCTCAGCCGGCCTGCGGCTGCAGCATCGTGAGCTGGAGCACCGTCGGCTCGCGGGCGACTACGGAGTGGGCCAGCTTGCCCTCGAGATGCGCGAGGCCGCCCGGGCGAAGGTCGAACGTCTCCCCACCGGCGCTCACCTCGAGCTCGCCGGAGAGCACCTGCAACAGCACGGGCACACTCGCGGTGTGCTCGGTGAGCTCCTGGCCGGCGTCGAACGCGAACAGCACCACGCGGGCACCGGGGGCCTGCAGCACGACCCGCGAAAGGGTGCTGTCGGGCTGTACCGCCACGAGTGACTCGACGTCGTCGAGGCGCGTCACGGGCTGGGTCGAATCGCTCATGTGCTCACCCTAGGGCGACATGGTCCAGCGGGTTCAGGCCGGGTGCGGTCAGGCGCCGTCGAGCTTCAGCACCTTGGCGGCGTTGTCGCGCAGGAACTGCGGCCACACCTCGGCCTTGAACGGCACCTGCTCCATCTCGGTCATGATCCGCTCCAGCGAGAGCCCCATCGGGAAGTAGCCGGCGTAGATGATCTTGCCGGCACCGCGCGTGTTGGCGTAGTCGATGATCGCCTTCGGGTAGTGCTTGGGGGCGAATGCCGACGTCGAGTAGTAGAGGTTCGGCCACTTCAGCATCAGCTTCACGGCGAGCTCCGTCCACGGTTCGCAGCCGTGGCGGGTGACGAAGCGCAGGTCGGGGAAGTCGTACATCACCTCGTCGATCAGCTCCACCCGCTGGGGTGCCATCCGCAGGCGCGGGCCAGGCACGCCCGCGCAGCAGAACAAGGCGATGTCGAGCTCACAGCACTTCGCGTAGATCGGGTACATCAGCTTGTCGTTGATCGCGACCTGCGGGAACGTGCCCGACGGGAACACCCCGACAGCGCGGATGCCGTAGGTCTCGTGGAGGCGCACGATCTCGCGGATCCCCTCCATCCCCCGGTTCGGGTCGACGCTTGCCGACGGGATGAAGCGGTCGGGATGCCGGCGCAGCGCTTCTTCGCCGAGCCCGGCCTCGTCGCCGACGCCGATCATCCCCCGCGCGATCCCCCAGCGGTCCATCTCCCGCAGGGTGACGCCGACGGGGTCCTCCTCGGTGCGCAGCTGCTTGTCGGGGACGTCTTTGAACATGTACTCGGCGGGGAACTCGAACTCGTCCTTGGACTCACGGTCCTTCACCTGGTCGGTGATGAACTTGTAGAGCGCCTTCATGTCCCGGTGCGGAAACCCGATCATGGTGTCGATCGCGCCGATGCTCGTGATTTGCGACATGCCTGGCATGCCCGCCGACCTTACGACCCCCCTTCGTTCTCGGTCGGATCAGTCGCGCTATGTGTCACAAATCCGACCGAGAACGCGTGCCGACGCGCAGCCGGTTGCCGTCTGGATCGGTCAGCTCGATCTCTCGAGCCCAAGGCTCCTCGTGCACCTCGGCGGCGAACTCGGCGGCGATGGCGTCGACGTCGTCGACCCAGAAGTACACGAGCGTGTTGGGCGTCGCGTCTCCGAGGTGCTCGGAGAGGTGCAGCCACACGCCCCCTCGCTCCAAGAAGAGGTAGAGCGGCAGGCCTGGCGCGAATCGGTGCTCGCCGGCGACACGGAACCCCATCCGGGCGTACCACTGCGCAGCCGCCCGGGCGTCGGCGACTCTGAAGATCGGCACCATCACCTCAGCCACCCCAGCACGTTAAACCCGCCGTCCGCCAGCGCGTTCTCGGTCGGATCAGTCGCGCTATGTGTCACAAATCCGACCGAGAACGAAGGTGAGCACGCGGTCCAGGGATCCTGTGCGGTGGCTCACAGCCGACGCTCAGCTTCGCTGCGTAGACCTGCGGGTGACTCACCAGACAGCGGACGCCAACGTTCGCCCCCGACCATCGGAGCCACCCAATGTCACTGGCCCTGCTCTTCGCCCTAGACCTCGTCGCCGTCTCCCTCCTGGTACTTGGCGTCTACTTCCCCCGCCACCGGCGCCGCGACATGGTCGTCGCGTACCTCGGAATCAACGTCGGGGTCCTCGGCGTGACGCAGGCGTTGTCGTCGGCCGAGCTCAGCGCCGGGCTGGGGCTCGGCCTGTTCGGCGTGCTGTCGATCATCCGACTCCGCTCGGCCGAGATGGACCAGCACGAGATCGCCTACTTCTTCGGCGCGCTGGCCCTTGGCCTGCTCGGCGGCTTCGCGGTGTCGCCCGGCTGGCTCAGCCCGGCGCTGATGGCGGCCATCGTCGTCGTCATGTTCGTCGGTGATCACCCCGCGCTGTTCGGCCGGTACCGCCACCAGATCGTGACCCTCGACCACGCGTACGTGAGCGAGCCTGTGCTCCAGGCCCGCCTCGAAGACCTGCTCGGCGCCACCGTGCACCGCTTCACCGTCCGCAAGGTCGACCTGGTGAACGACACGACCGTCGTCGACGTTCGCTACGAGGTACCGGTGAGGGCGACCAGCGGGCCGGCCGGCGGCGGTACCACCGGGCCGAGCGAGCTCGAGATGCTGCGATGAGGGCGACGACGTTGGACCGAACCCTTGCTGCGCTCGCCCCAGTGACGCTCGACGAGCTCGACGAGTTCGCCCGGCTCCAGACCCGCACGGACCGCAAGTACCTGCTCACTCCCGAGCAGTTCACCGGCTTGTTGTCGCTGGTGGGAGACTCCTCCAGGGCCCTCGACGTCGACGGGCGGCGGTCGTTCGGCTACGAGTCCCGGTACTTCGACACGCCGGCCCTCGACTCGTACCTCGGTGCGGCCCACCGGCGTCCGCGGCGCTTCAAGGTGCGTACCCGCAGGTACCTCGATTCCGGTGCCTGCTTCGTCGAGGTGAAGTTGCGTGACGCCCGCGGCCGCACCGTGAAGCACCGCCACCCGCACCCTGCATCGCTAGCGGGCACGCTCACGGACGGGTCCCGGGCGTTCCTCTCGGGCTTCGAGCTGGTGCAGCCATGCCTGCCCGGGCTGGAGCCGGTGCTCACCACCCGCTACGACCGCAGCACGATCGTCACCGGCGGCTCGCGGGCCACGATCGACATCGGCCTCAGGTGCAGCACCGGAGCGCGAACAGCCGGGCCGGCGCACACCGTCATCGTGGAGACGAAGACCCCGCACGGCCCGAGCGACGTGGATCGTGCCCTCTGGGCGATGCACATCCGACCCCTGAAGGTCAGCAAGTTCGCGATGGGCATGGCGACGCTGCACCCCGACCTACCCCGCAACAAGTGGCACCGCGCCCTGTCGCTCCACCCCTGGACCGCCCTCGCCTGACGGCCGCGCCGTCCGCGCAAGTTCCCCGTTCACCCCCTCCCCCACCTCTGAAGGAAAGACACCCATGCGAAGCATCCGCAACCTCGCCCTCGCCGGCACCCTCGCCCTGTCGGCACTGGCCGCGTGCTCGACGAGCACCGACACGACCGACAGCATCGCCGTCGAGACCACAACCGGCACCGACGACACGAACGCAGCTACCACCGGCGACACCTCGGACGACACGGCCAACGACACCGGCGGCACCACGGACGAGGCCTCCGGCGACGCCGACGGCACCGTCACCGAGGTGGCCGCGCAGGCAACCGACTCCACCGGTGTCGGCGCCGAGACCCTGGCCGCCAACAGCGAGCGCCACGACCAGGCCGACGACCTCGACTGGAACGCCGACGACGCGGCGGAGATCGTGCTCGGCGGCGACAGCGCCACCGCCTCCGGCGAAGGCGTGAGCGTGGACGGCTCGACGGTGACGATCTCTGCTGCAGGCACGTACGTGCTGAGCGGCACACTGACCGACGGACAGGTGGTCGTCGAGTCCGCCGGCGAAGGGACCGTGCGACTGGTGCTCGACGGCGTCGACATCCACAGCTCCACCACCGCGCCCATCGCCGTGCTCGCGGCCGACGAGGTGGTCGTCGTGCTCGCCGACGGCACCGAGAACCGCCTGAGCGACGAGGCGTCGTACACGTTCGCCGACACCTCCACCGACGAGCCCAACGCGACGCTCTTCAGCGCGGCCGACCTCACCATCGGCGGCAACGGCTCGCTCGCGGTCGAGGGCGCCTACAACGACGGCATCGCCAGCAAGGACGGACTCGTCGTGCTCGGCGGCACGATCACGGTCGACGCCGTCGACGACGGCATTCGCGGCAAGGACTTCGTCGCGGTGGACGCCGGCACGGTGACCGTCGTCGCCGGGGGCGACGGGGTGAAGGCCGACAACGACGAGGATGCCACCCGCGGCTGGATCTCGGTGGCAGGCGGCACGCTGAACGTGACCGCCGGAGGCGACGGGCTGGACGCGAGCACCGACGTGGTGCTCGTCGGCGGCAACGTCGAGATCGTGGCCGGCGATGGCAGCGACGCCGCCATTGCAGCCGACGCTTCGGCCAAGGGCGTGAAGGGTGCGGCGAGCGTCGTGGTCGACGGCTCCGCGCTGGTCGTCGACGCAGCCGACGACGCCGTCCACTCCAACGACTCGGTCGTGATCGCCGCCGGCCAGGTGGTGGCGTCGACCGGAGACGACGGTGTGCACGCCGACGCCACGCTCCTCGTTAGCGGCGGCAGCGTGAACGTGACCGATTCGTACGAGGGGCTCGAGAGCGCCGCGCTCACGATCACCGGCGGGCGGATCGACATCGTCGCCAGCGACGACGGCATCAACGCGGCCGGAGGCAACGACGCCTCGGGCATGGCCGGGCCTGGCGGTGGCGGCGACGGCTTCGCCGGCGGCAACTACAGCTTGACCGTCGAAGGCGGCACCGTCGTCGTGATCGCCGGAGGCGACGGCCTCGACATCAACGGCCCGGTGACGATGTCCGGCGGGACCGTCATCGTCGACGGCCCCACCGAGGACATGAACGGGGCGTTGGACTACGACGGCACGTTCGACATCAGCGGCGGCCTGCTGGTCGCCACCGGCAGCTCGGGCATGGCGATGGCACCGAGCACGTCGTCCGCCCAGCAATCGGTGCTGGCGACGTTCGCCACCCAGGCGGCCGGCACTCTCGTGCACGTGCAGTCGACCGACGGCACGGCGATCGTGACCTTCTCGCCGAGCAAGCCGTTCTCGTCCATCGTCGTCTCGTCCGAGCTGATCGATGCCGCCGCGACGTACGAGGTGTACGTCGGCGGCAGCAGCACCGGCACGGCGACCGACGGCCTGATCGAGGGCGGCGAATATTCGGGAGGCACGCTCGTGGCCACCACGACCCCTGGTGAGGCCGGCACCGGCATGTTCGGCGGCGGCGGCCGCCCTCCGGGCCGTCCGTGACGGCGTCGTTCTCGGTCGGATGAGTCGCGCTATGTGTCACAAATCCGACCGAGAACAACGCGTTCGCGACGGAGTGTTCGAGAGCGGAGAGAGGCGACGAGGGGAATCGAACCCCTGTACAGGGCTTTGCAGGCCCTTGCCTAAGCCACTCGGCCACGTCGCCATCCGCCCGGCACTGCCTGGCGGGACCGCCACCATAGCGGCCCGAAACGGCTGAGCGCCGATCCCCGCCGGGCTTCCGCACACGTCGCGGAGTCTGCGAGTCTGGCGCAGTGCGGGCGACAACGCGACGGTCGGCGTCAGCGGTGATCGTGGCGACGTTGGTGCTCAGCGCGTGCTCCGCCGCCGCCGGCAACACCGACCCGAGCGGGCCGACCACAGGCCCGGCCGACACTGCGCCCCAGGTGTCGACCACGGCGCCCCAGCCGACGACGAACTCGCCCTCCACCGTGCCAGGCACGACCGCACCCGCGGCCACCGAGGCGCCGTCGACCACCCTCGATCCCGTCGAGGTGTTCATGGCCGCCTACGCGTACGCGGAGCCCGGTCCGCACCCCGTCGGCGTCACCACACTCAGCTTGCCCATGGGCCCAGAGGTGGAGGTCTGGTACCCGGCGATCCAGGGCACGACCGGCATCGACGGCTACGACGTCCGCGACTTCGTCCCCGACGCGATCCGGGCGGTCCTCACTGCGGACGTGCCGGCGACGTTCGTCTACGCGGCCGGGCGCGACGCGTGGGTGGAGCCCGGCGCGTTCCCGCTGGTGCTGTTCAGCCACGGCTTCAGCGGGATGCGTCTGAACAGCTCGTTTCTCACCTCGCACCTCGCCAGCCACGGGATGATCGTCGTCGCCCCGGACCACCCGTCGAGGACGCTCGCGAGCGTGCTCTCCGGCAGCGGCAGCCGTGACCCGTCGGAGAGCGTCAACGAGCTGCTCGGCGCACTGGAGCTGATCGTGGCCGAGGGCGCCACGCCGGGTGGCCGCTTCGACGGCCACGTCGACGCCAACCACGTCGTCGCGCTCGGCCACTCCGCCGGCGGGGGCACGGTGATGCGCGCCGCCACCGACGAGCGCATCGACGCCTACGTCTCGATGGCGTCAGGCATCTCCGTCGACGCCGGTGAGCCGCTGCCCGACAAGCCGTCGTTCTTCCTCGCCGGCTCCACCGACGAGGTCGTGCCCGCCGAGGAACGCACCCGGCCCGCGTTCGAGGCGGCACCCTCGCCCACCCGGCTCTGGATCATCGAAGGGGTCGGGCACAACGGCTTCGACGACTTCTGCACGTTCGGCAACGGCCGCGGGATCATCGGCGTCGCCGAGGCCAACGGGCTGCGCGCCCTGCTCGACGCCCAGCCGCAGCTGCGCACGCTCGGCGAGGACGGCTGCGTGCCTCCGTCGGTACCGGTCGAGGTCTCGTTCCCGATCATCCGCCACGCGGTGACCGCGGCCATCCGCTACGAGCTCGGCCTCGACCCCGCCCCGCTCGGCCTCGGGCCGGAGGTGGCCGGTGCCTACGAGCTGACGGTGGAGATCGCCGAGCGCTGATCACGGCACGGCAGATCGCCGCAACGGCCGCGCCACGCACCACGCACCACGCACTCAGCAGATCCGCGGGAGCTGCTCGCCGAGCGGGCGGTCGACGATCCTCGTCGCGCCGAGCGCGGTGCGGGCCACGACGAGACCCGGATGATCCGCGGTGACACGGCCGACGACGACCGAGCCCGCACCCACCTCGGTGCCCTGCATCGCCGCGAGCACGGCGTCGGCATCGTCGGCGGCGACGAAGGCAACCAGCTTGCCCTCGTTCGCCACGTGCAACGGGTCGAGCCCGAGCAGGTTGCACGCGGCTTCGACCTCGGCCGGCACGGGCACCGCGGACTCGACGATCTCGATTCCGGCGCCCGACGTGGCTGCGATCTCGCACAGTGACGCGGCCAGGCCGCCCCGCGTCGGGTCACGGAGTACGTGGACGCCGGCAGCCGCGGCAAGCATCGCGGCGACGAGGTCGTGCAGCGGCGCGGTGTCCGAACGGACCTCCGTGGCGAACTCGATGCCGTCACGCACGCTCAGCACGGCGATGCCGTGCAGGCCGATCGGACCGCTGACGATCACCACGTCGCCGGGGCGGGCCCCGTCCGGGCGCACGTCGACACCACGGGGTACCAGGCCGATGCCGGTCGTGTTCACGTACAGCCCATCGCCGTGCCCGGCTTCGACCACCTTGGTGTCGCCCGTGACGAGGCCGACGCCGACCCGACGCGCGGCCCGGCCCATCGACTCGGCCACACGCCCGAGCAGCGCCAGCTCCAGTCCCTCCTCCAGGACGAAGGCAGTCGAGAGCGCCAGTGGAACGGCGCCGCGCATCGCCAGGTCGTTGACCGTTCCGTACACCGCGAGCTCACCGATGTCGCCGCCGGGGAACACGAGGGGACGCACCACGTACGAGTCGGTGCTGAACGCCAGCCGCACACCTTCACCCAGCTCGAGCACCGCCGCGTCGGCGAGGGTCGCCGTCCGCGCGGCCTCGCCGAATGCGGGCAGGAAGAGGTGCTCGATCAACTCCGCCGACAGCACTCCCCCGCCGCCGTGCCCGAGCACGACGCGCTGATGGCGGCGCAGCGGCACCGGGCACGTCCACCCGGAAACGTCGAGCTCGCCCTCGCCGGGTCGCTGCTCAGCCATCGGCGCCGCGGTACTGGTAGCGGTACTGGTAGTAGGCGGCGCAGGCACCCTCGGAGGACACCATCGGCGCGCCGAGCGGGTTGCGCGGCGTGCACTCCCCGCCGAAGCACTCGCACTCGTCGGGGGTGATCAGACCCTGGAGCACGTCACCGGCTCGGCAGCGCGCCGGCTCCTCCACCTGCACGTCGGCGACGTCGAAGCGCCGTTCGGCGTCGAACGACGCGTACCGCTCGCTCAGCCGCCACCCGCTCGCCGGGATCACGCCGATCCCGCGCCACCGGCGGTCGCACACGTCGAACACGTCGTCGAGCATCGCTTTCGCCGCCGGGTTGCCGTCGCGTCGCACGGCGCGCGGGTAGGCGTTCTCCACCTCGTGGCGGCCGGACTCGAGCTGGCGCACGCAGCGCCGGATGCCGTCGAGCACGTCGACGGGCTCGAAGCCGGTGACCACGATCGGCACTTGGTGCAGCTCGGAGAGCGGTTCGTACGGCGCCGACCCCATCACGGTGCAGACGTGGCCCGCGGCGAGGAAGCCGTCCACCCGCGACGCCGCCGAGGCCGCGATCGCGCCGATCGCGGGAGGGACCAGCACGTGGCTGACGAGCATCGAGAAGTTGCCGAGTCCCTCGCGGCGGGCGACGTGCACGGCCATCGCGGTCGCCGGCGCGGTGGTCTCGAAACCGACGGCGAAGAAGACCACCTCGCGATCCAGGTTGTCACGGGCGATCGCCAGCGCGTCGAGCGGCGAGTACACGACCCTCACGTCGCCACCCTCGGCCCGCACCATGGTGAGATCACGGCTGCTGCCCGGCACGCGCAACATGTCGCCGAACGAACAGAAGACCACACCGTCACGGGCCGCGATCGCGAGCGAGCGATCGATCATCTCCAACGGGGTCACGCACACCGGGCAACCGGGCCCATGGATCAGCGAGAGGCCCTCCGGCAGCAGCTGGTCGATCCCGTACCGGATGATCGAGTGCGTCTGCCCCCCGCACACCTCCATCACCGCCCACGGACGCGTCACCGCGGCCTCGATCCGGGCGAGGAGCGACTGCGCGATCTCCGGGTCGCGGAACTCGGAGAGGTACTTCACGGCGAGGGCTCCTCTTCGCCCGCATCCATTTCGCGGTACAGCGCGAGCGACTCCTGCGCAGCTGCTTCGTCGAGGCGGGCGATGGCGAACCCCGCGTGCACGATCGCGTAGTCGCCGACGGCGGCGTCCGGTGTGTAAGCCATGCACACGGGCCGCCTCACCCCGCCGAAGTCGACGTCGGCCATCTGCACTCCACGGTCGTCGTAGAGCTCGACGATCAACCCGGGCACGCCGAGGCACATCTCAGGCCGTCCTCGTTCCGGCGACGACCGCCTGGCCAAGGGCCAGCCCGCCGTCGTTCGGGGGCACCACTTCGTGGGTCAGCACCTCGAACCCGGCGGCCTCCAGGCCCTCCCGTGCCAGCGTCGTCAACAAGACGTTCTGGAACGTGCCGCCGGTCAGCGCCACGACATCCAGGCCGGATTCGGCCCGTGCCGCCGCCGCCCGGTCGACGACCAGCGCCGCCACCGCGCCGTGGAAGCCGTGGGCAAGCGCCGCCGCGGGCACTCCGGCGCGCACCCCGGCCACGAGCCCGCCGAGCAGCGGGGCGGGATCGATCACCCCGTCGGCATCCACCGCGAACTCCACCGGCCACACGACACCCCCGCTGTCGTGCGCCGCGGCCAGTGCTTCGAGCTCGATCGCCGCCTGGGCCTCGTAGGTGACGCGCTGGCGGACCCCGAGCAGCGAGGCGACGGCGTCGAACAACCGACCCATGCTCGACGTCGTCGCGCACCCCGAACCGCGCTCGACCATGCGGGCCACGACCCGGCGCTCCTCGTCGCTGCAGGCGCGATGAGGGGCGAGGTCGCCTTCACCGCCGTCGATGCCGCAAGCGGCCAGGTACGCGAGAGCGACCCGGCAGGGATTGCGCACCGCAGCGTCGGCGCCCGGCAGAGGAAGTTCTCGTAGGTGCCCGACGCGCTCGAAGCCGGCGTACCCCGCGACGAGCACCTCGCCACCCCAGATCGAGACGTGCCCTTCGACGTCGACGCCGTAGCCCGTCCCGTCGAAGGCCATCCCGATCACCTGCGCGGCCTCGCCGAGGCCGTGCTCGGCCATCAGCGCCGCGACGTGTGCGTGGTGGTGCTGCACCGGAACCACCTCGCGGCCCCCGGCGTTCTCGCGGGCCCAGCGAGACGTGACGTATCCGGGATGCATGTCGACGGCGAGGCGTACCGCGTCGATGCCGTACAGCGCGCAGAGCCTTTCCACGCCGCCCTCGAACGCGTGCAGTGCCTCCAGGCTGTCCATGTCGCCGACGTGCTGGCTCATCCACGCCCGCCTCCCCGCCGCCACGCAGAACGTGTTCTTCAGGTGACCGCCGACGGCGAGCGTGGGGACGGCCAGTTCGAACGGAAGGGTCACCGGTAGCGGTGCGTAACCGCGGGACCGCCGGAGCGGCTCCAGTGCCCGGTGCCGCCCCCGCGACCCGGTACGCACCACCGAGTCGTCGCACGAGACGTGGATCGGGCGATCGTGGGTCACGTACGCATCGGCGAGCGCGGCCAGCCGCACACGGGCCTCGCCGTTCTCGGTGCAGATCGGTTCGTCGGACAGGTTCCCCGACGTGAGCACGAGCACGCGCGGCACGCGGGTGGTGCGGTCGGGCACGGCCCGGAAGAGCAGGTGGTGCAACGGGCTGTACGGCAGCATCAATCCGAGATAGGGGCTGCCGGGGGCGACGTTGTCCGCCAACGGCGCGTCGCTGCGCCGCGGGCAGAGCACGATCGGGCCAGCCGGCGAGGCGAGCACGTCTTCGTCCTGCGCCGAGAGCTCGACGAGCTCACGCGCGACGACCAGGTTCGCGACCATCAGCGCGAACGGCTTGTCGACGCGCCCCTTGCGCTCGCGCAACAGTGCCACGGCGCGCCGGTCGGAGGCATCGCAGGCGAGGTGGTAGCCACCGATGCCTTTGACCGCCACCACCTCACCTGCGGCGATGCTCTCCTGCACGGCGGCGACCACCGCATCGGTTCCTCGGATCACGTCTTGACCGTGCCGCTCGAACGCGAGCTGCGGACCGCAGTCGGGGCACGCCACCGGCTCGGCATGGAAGCGACGATCCGCAGGATCCCGGTATTCGGCGAGACAGGCCGCACAGAGCACGAAGCCGTCCATCGTCGTGCGCGCCCGGTCGTAGGGCAGCTCGCGGATGATCGTGAACCGCGGCCCGCAGTTGGTGCAGTTCGTGAACGGATAGCGGTAGCGACGATCACCGGGGTCGCCGATCTCGCACACACACTCGGCGCATGTCGCCACGTCGGCGGGCACGAGCGTGGTAGGCGCACCGCAGGAGGCGACGGATTCGGCTATCCGAAAGCCCGTGTCGCCGTGGACCGCCTGCGCGGACGCCGTCACCGTCTCGACCACGGCGAGCGACGGGGCGTCGGAGCGCACCCGCGCCGCGAAGGCCTCGACCGATGGTGCGGCGCCCTCCACCTCTACGAACACGCCGTCGGGGTCGTTGCCGACGAACCCCGCGAGGCCGAGCTCGGTCGCCAGACGCTGCACGAACGGTCTGAACCCGACCCCCTGTACGACTCCGGTCAGCCTCAGGCGTCTGCGAACGACGTCGACGGTGCTGGCGACGCTCCCCGGCGATGCATCCGCCGATGATCGGCGAGCCACGCAGCTCATCCTACCGCGGGCCTTCCGGTGAGGCCGTCGTGATCGTCGGTCGTGATCGATCGGTCGTGGCCGTCGGTCGTGACGTGGGGGTTCGGCAGACCGACGCATGCGGGGGTGCCGGCTGCCTGTCCGGCACCCCCGTGCGTCGGCCGAGCTCTCGCTGACTCGGGTCTCGACGGTCGGGTCAGATCCGCCGAGGCTCCTGAGGCGCTAGATCGGCGCGTGTCAGGCCCGTGCGGTGCGGAGGGTGGGTCCCGACATGTCGCAGTCGGTACCCGGACACCAGCGAGGCCAAACCACCAATCGCTCAGATGCTCGGGACGCTCAGATGTTGGGACTCCGCCAGGCCCCGTCCTCGGCGACGATCCTCACCGCGTTCGGGTCGTAGGTGGCCATCACCTCGGCCGCCTCCAGGGCATCGCCCTCGTGGTCGAACGTCGCGGCGACGAGCACGATCGCCGACTCGGGGGCGTGGGGCTGCTCCCACGACCGGTTTCCTGCGTAGCGGCCGCCACCGGCCCACATCGCACCCGCCGCGGCACCGAGCAAGGCACCGAACAGCCCGACGAGAACGCCTGCGACGAGAGAGCTCGCGACGAGCCCGCCGAAGACACCGACGATCAAACCGAGTATCACGCCACCGATCAGTGCCCCGACGGCAAGGCGCCGGACGGGTAGGTCGACGACGCCTTCGGGGTCTTCGCCGCCGGAGTTGACCACCGTCGGCGACGTCGGTTCGACGATCACCGTCTTGATCCTCGGCTCCTCCCTGGCGATCCCGGCGTGGAGGGCCTTGCGCAAACCCTCGACCAAGCTGGCCGCCCGGGTGCGTCCGACCACGTGCGCGACCACGGTGATGTCGTTGAGCGGCACCGCCCCGTCGGGGCACTCCACCTCGTGCTCCGGGAAGTGCTGCTGGGCGTATTCCAGAAGCGTCGTCATGAACGCCTGTGTTTCCCTGTTCCGCGAGTGCCGAAACGCCGGTCTGCACCGTTTGACGCCCACGCCGCCGGGGTAACGGCGACGGATGCAACAGATCACCGCCGGCGCGCCAGATCCGTCGATCTCCGGAATCAGCTCGATCTTCGCTGCCCCCTGCCCACGCTGTGGCGCCGACCTGATGGTCGTCGATGGCACGACGCGCGGCTGCCCGAACTGTGGAGGAGTGTTCCGGCACAGTCTCGGCCACCTGGTTCCCCTCGCGGCGTCGGAGAGCATCTGATGCGCATCGCCCAGATCGCCCCCTTGTACGAAGACGTGCCGCCCGCGACGTACGGCGGGACCGAGCGTGTCGTGGCCGGCCTGTGCGACGGCCTCGTTGCCGCCGGCCATGACGTGACGCTCTTCGCGACCGCTACCTCCACCACGACTGCGCGCCTCGAGCCTGCCGTGCACAGCCCGCTGCGGTCACGCATGGGGGCGGCCGAGCTCGCGGAGCACGGGCCTCGCCTGCACGAGCAGATGCTCGACGAGGTGTTGCTGCGCGCGGACGAGTTCGACGTGATCCACAGCCACGTCGACCTCTCGCTGCCCTACATGAGCGCCGTCGGCTCGCCGTACACGCCCTGGCTGTTGACGATGCACGGTCGACTCGACGTCGCCCACGCCCGCATCGCGCTGTCCCGTGCCCGTGGCGCGGCGCTCGTTTCGATCAGCGACGACCAGCGGCGGGCGGTGGCGTCGCTGCCCCTGCAGTGGATGGCCACGGTGCCGAACGGGCTGGCGCTCGGCGACTACCACCGCCACCCGCGTGACGACGGCGGCTACCTCGCCTTCCTCGGACGCATGTCGCACGAGAAGCGGCCCGACGTCGCGATCGAGGTCGCTCGCCGCACGGGATGGCAGCTGAAGATCGCCGCCAAGGTCGACCCGTTCGACACCGAGTACTTCCGTCACGAGATCGAGCCGCTGCTCGCCGGTGACCACGTCGAGTTCCTCGGCGAGCTCGGCGAGGCCGAGAAGCCTGGCTTCTTCGCGAATGCTGCGGCGACGCTGTTCCCGAGCGACTGGCCCGAGCCGTTCGGGCTCGTGATGATCGAGTCGCTGGCCGCCGGCACACCGGTGATCGCGCTGCGCCGCGGCTCTGTTCCAGAGATCTTGGAGCACGGGGTCAGCGGATTCATCTGCGACGACCCCGAAGACATGGTGAGAGCGGTCGACCGGATCGGCGAGATCGACCCCGCCGACTGCCGGCGCCGTGCCCGCGACTTCGGGGTCGAGCAGATGGCCGACGGCTACGAGCGGGTGTACGCCGAGCTGATGGCCAGAGCGTCCGCGGGAGCAACGGATGCGCGCAGCGCGTGAGATCGAAGAGGTGCGGACCTCGGATCGGAGCTTCCTCGCCGTGCTCACCGAATCGGTGCGCCTCGTCCACGAGGCCGCCATCCCCTTCGCGGTGATCGGCGGGGTCGCCTCGGCCGCCTACGGTCGACCGCGGCACACCAACGACATCGACTTCTTGTGCCGGGCAGAGACCGCCGACGCCGTGCTGAGCGTCCTCGCCGGCGGGGGCTTCCTCGTCGAGCAGACGAATCCGGCGTGGATCTACAAGGCGTTCCGCGACGACGTCGTGGTCGACGTGATCTTCAAGATCAAGTCCGACATCTACTTCGATGCCGAGATGGCCGAGCGGATCCGGTGGATCACCTTCCGCGGCGTGGATCTGCCGGTGGCTCCGCCGGAGGACCTGATCGTCACCAAGGCGGCGACCACCGACGAGACCTCGCCGCGCCACTGGTACGACGCCCTGGCGATCCTGACCGGCACCGAGCTCGACTGGGACTACCTGCTCCGGCGCGCCCGCAACTGCCCCAACCGCGTCGCCAGCCTGTTGCACTTCGCGCTCTCGTCGGACATTCCCGTGCCGGCAGGTGTCGTGCGCAGCCTCGACCAGCGCATCGCCGACATGTGGAGATGACGCATGGACGCCGCGCAGCCCGAGCCCTCGGCATACCGCGTGGCGCACCTGCGCCAGGCGCTGCTCGACGACCCGCGCCTGCGTGAACAGGGAGTCGAGCTGATCGCGGTCGAGTCACGGATCGTCGCCCGTGGTGTGGTCGCGACACCGCAAAGGCGCGTCGCGCTGATCGCGGTCCTCGCCGAGCACGCCCCTGAGTACGAGATCGTCGACGATCTGTGCGTCAGCGCGGTCGAGGAGCCCCACGGCGACCCGGAGGTGCTGTGACCGTCCGGATCGCCGCCGTCGGCGACGTGCACGTGGGCTGCGACACCAGGGGACGCCTGGCGAGCGGACTCCGCTCGATCGCCACCTGTGCAGACGTGCTGCTGCTCGCCGGGGACCTCACGCAGATCGGCACGGTCGAGGAGGCGGATTGCCTGGCGAACGAGCTGGCCGACGTGACCGTGCCGGTGGTGGCCGTGCTCGGCAACCACGACCACCACGCGGAGGAGTCCGCCGCCGTGGTGGAAAGGCTCGAGCGCGCCTCCGTGCAGGTGCTGGAGCGCACGACGACCGTCGTGCAGGTGAACGGCACCTCCGTCGGCATCGCCGGCACGACGGGCTTCGGGGGCGGCTTCGCCGGCCGATGCGCGAGTGAGTTCGGCGAACCGTTGATGAAGGCGTTCGTGCGGCACAGCGCGATGCTCGCCGACGGTCTCGCCGAGAGCCTCCGTGGGCTCACCTCCGACGTTCGCATCGCGCTGCTCCACTACTCGCCGGTGCCCGAGACGCTCGTCGGCGAGCCCCCGGAGATCTACCCGTTCCTTGGCAGCTACCTGCTCGCCGAGGCGATCGACAAGGCGGGCGCCGACCTGGTGGTGCACGGGCACGCGCACCGCGGCACCGAGCGCGGGCTCACGCCGGGCGGCGTCCGGGTGCGCAACGTCGCGATGCCCGTGATCGGCGCGCCGTTCAGGGTGTACGAGCTGCTCCCGACGGAGAGGCGGTGAACGACGATGTCCCTGGTCAAGTCGTTGTGGGCTTCGGTGCAAGGCAATCCGGTGTTCATGCGCCGGGTCAACGGGTGGATGACCATCTTCTGGCTCGTGATGATTCCGATCTCGGTCGTCACCGGGTGGACGTCGCAGGTGGTCTACGTGTCGGTGCTGTCTCTCTGGGCCCTTGTGTCGGGCCACTGGTCGGCGTGGCAGGCCGCCCGGGTCGAGGTGGAGCAGCAGCGTGAGGTCCAGCACCAGCTGGACAACCCGATCGAGGAGCGCGTCGTCGAGAGGTTGGTGGAGACGACCACCGTCGAAGCTGTCTCGACTGTTTCGCAGAAGCCGGTTCCGGGAACCTCTTGAAGATCCAGCTGACCCGGAAGGAATGCAGCACATGACCATCTCGGACCTGATGACCAGAGAGCTCGTCGTCCTCGAGTCGACCACCACCGCCGCCGAGGCCGCGCTGAAGATGAAGCAGCGCGACATTGGCGACGTGATCGTCTGCGACGGAGGCGTGGTGTGCGGCATCGTCACCGACCGCGACATCGTCGTTCGAGCGGTCGCCGAAGGCAAGAACCCCCGTGAGGTGCGGCTGAGCGAGATCTGCAGCAGAGACCTGGTGACCGTCGCCCCGACCGACACCGTCAACCACGCCGTCAAGCTGATGGGCGACCGCGCGCTGAGACGCCTGCCGGTCGTGCAGGACGGTCGCCCGATCGGCATCGTCAGCCTCGGCGACCTCGCGCGCGACCGCGATCGCAGCTCGACTTTGGGCGAGATCAGCTCTGCCCCGCCGAACAACTGACCCACTTCTTGCTCCCGGCCGGACCCGTCCCCGGCCGGGAACGAGAATGTTCCGATGAGGTCGCCGCTCGACGCCGCTGCGGAATCGGTGCCGGTTGTCGGCTCCCCCGGTGAGCTGACCCTCGTCGACGGCCGCACGTTCGTCATCTCCGAGCTCTCCGGCAACTGCACCGGCGGCACGCATGGGCTGATCTACGACGACCTGCGCCACCTCTCCTACCTTCGCGTCGCCGTCGGCGGGGCCAGGCTGCACACGCTGGCCGCGACGGCACCCACACCGCTGTCTTCGGTGTCGGTGCAGCGCTTGCACGACGCAGACGACGTCGCCACCCGCTGCCTGATGGTCCGGCGGAGGTGGATCGCCCGGGGCCTGCGCGACGAGATCGAGCTCGTGGAGACCGGCCACGCGCCGCGGTCGCTGCACGTGACCCTGTCCGTGGCCGCGGACTTCGCCCACCTGTTCGACGTGAAGGCCGCGCGCGGCGGCGGTGCGTGTGCTCTGCGACAAGTGGACGGGCACTGGGCCCTGGAGCGCACGGAGCGCAGCGGGCCGCGGGCAGCGACGCGTCTCGCGTTCTCGATCCCGCCGCACGAGGTGGACGTGGCCAGCGGTACCTTCGCCTGGTCGGTCGAGGTCACCGCCGGCGCGCCGGTGCGCCTCACGGTGACCGTCGAGCCCGTGGTCGACGGCTCGCCCGCCGGGCTCGCCTTCCCCATCGGGACCGCTCCTGCCGACGCCCTGCCGCTGGTGCGCCACCGCGAATGGAGAGCGGCGGCTCCGACGCTCGAGTCGACCGAACCGCGCCTCGTCACCGCGGTCAACCAGACCTTCGCCGACCTGTCCGCCCTGCGGATCGTCGACCGCAGCCACCCAGAGCGCGTCGTCGTCGCGGCCGGGGCGCCCTGGTTCATGACGCTGTTCGGACGGGACTCGCTGCTCACCTCGTGGATGACGCTGCCCTTCGACTCGTCCCTCGCCGCCGGGACCTTGCGCGAGCTGGGCGAGCTGCGCGGCAGGGCCGACGACCCTGCGGCCGACGAGCAGCCCGGCAAGATCCTGCACGAGCTGCGCCGGCCGGGCGGCGGTGGGGCGTTCACCGAGCGGCAGCGCTACTTCGGCTCGGTCGACGCTACGCCCCTCTTCGTCGGTCTGACCGCAGAGGCCTGGCGGTGGGGAGCGCTCGACGCCGACGACTTGCACGAGCTCGCGCCGTCGGTGCGCGACGCGCTGAGCTGGATCATCCGCTACGGGGATTCCGACGGTGACGGCTTCGTCGACTACCGCCGCCGTGGCCCGAGCGGGCTCACGAACCAGGGTTGGAAGGACAGCTGGGACGGGGTCACGTTCGCGAACGGGATGCTGTCGGTGCCTCCGATCGGCCTGATCGAGGTACAGGGCTACGTCTACGACGCGTTGCTCGGCGCGGCCGAGCTGATCGAGTCGGCCGGGGTCGACACCCTCGGCTTCGACGCCGCCGACCTCCGCGCCCGCGCGCAGCAGCTGCGCGGACGATGCAACGAGGTCCTCTGGGACGAGCGCGGCTGGTACGCCCTCGGCGTCGACGGATTCGGACGCCCGATCGACTCGCTCACCAGCAACCCCGGCCATGCGCTGTGGAAGGGGATCGCCGAACCCGAGCTCGCCGACCGCTACCTGGACCGTGTCTGCGACGCCGGCCTGTGGTCGGGATGGGGAGTGCGCACCCTCGCCGACACGATGGCGGCCTACGACCCGCTCAGCTATCACAACGGTTCGGTCTGGCCCCACGACACCGCGATCTGTGCCGCAGGTGCCGCCCGGTACGGTCGGTTCGACGTCGTCGACACGATCGTCGAGGGCATGCTCGCCGCGGTCGAGCACTTCGGAGGTCGTCCGCCCGAGCTGTTCGCCGGCATCTCCCGCGACGAAGTACCGGTTCCGGTGCCCTATCCGTCGTCCTGCTCGCCCCAGGCCTGGTCCTCGGCGTCGATCCTGCTGCTCGTGCGAGCGTTGCTCGGCATCGAGCCGACGCGCGACGGCATCGAGCTACGCCGCGACGACCTCGACGGGCTGCCCTGGCTGCGCATCAGCGGGCTCTGCTCACGCGCGGGCAGGCTCGACCTGGAAGTGGACGACGGCGTAGCGGTGCAACGCCGGGCGGGTCATCCCTCGAGCGCGGGAGCCAGCTCCGACGTCCAGAAGTCGACGAACCCGCGCTGATCGGGGCCCACCTGGTGGAAGTGGATGTGGTCGAAGCCTGCGTCCTCGTACGCGCGGACCTGCTCGACCACGGGAGCGGGGTCCGGACCGCACGGGATGCGCTCGGTGATCATCTCAGCGGTCACCAGTTCGCCGACCTGCTCGAACTCGACCCAGGTGGCCAGGTCCTGGGACAGCTGCCCGGGCACGCCGGCGTTCGGCCACACCTGCAACGCCGTCTTCACCGCGTCTTCGCGCTCGCTCGCCCAGCAGACGGTGACCTGCCCGTAGACGGGGCCGGTGCCACCGCCGGCCCGGTAGGCGCCGACCACGTCGGGATCGGGGGAGGTGGACCACAGGCCGTCAGCGTGCTCGGCAGCGGCCGCCGCGGACTCCGGTCCGGCGGCCGCCCAGATCACCTCGATCGGCGCGGCGGGTTCGGTGAACACCCTCGCGCTGTCGACCGTGAAGTACCGCCCACGGTGGTCGACGGTCTCGCCGGTCCACAGTCGGCGCATGATGCCGACGGCCTCGGCGAGCATCTCCCGGCGCACGTCCACCGGCGGCCATGCCCCGCCGATCACATGCTCGTTCAGCCACTCCCCAGTCCCCACGCCGAGGAAGAAGCGCCCGTCGGTGATCGACGAGCACGTCGCGGCGGCCTGGGCGACCATCGTCGGGTGGTTGCGCAGGATCGGGCACGAGACGCCGGTGCCGATCGGGATCCCGTTCGTCGCCATCGCCACTCCGCCGATGGTGGTCCATACGAGCGGGCTCTCGCCCTGGCTCCGCGTCCAGGGGTGGAAGTGATCGGAGACGGTGAGGAACGAGAACCCGGAGTCCTCGGCGATGCGCGCCTGCTCGACCAGCGCGCGCGGTCCGAACTCCTCGCTGGACAGTGTGTAGCCCCAAGTGGTCATGTCCCCCGACGTACCCCGCGAGCGGCGCCTCCAACCACGCGCGCGTGCGGCCGAACGCGGACGACCGAGGTCAGTGCGGGCGCCGGGCGCGCACGAATGCGTTCATGATCGTGCCGTCCAGCTCGGCGAGCAGCTCGTCTCGATCCCGACCGGCGACGGCCTCCACGTCGATGCCGGCGACGAAGCCCTCCAGCGCGGCCCTGTCGTGGACGAGGGTGGGCACGATCTCCACGTCGACGAACCCCGCGCCTTCGAGGTGCGTGCGGTACTCGTCGGCGGTCAGCGCTCCGACCACGCACCCGGCCCACAGCTCGACCAGCCGCTGCACGGCGCCCGGCAACGATCGGGTGAGCACCACGTCCGAGACGGCGAACCGGCCTCCGGGACGCAACACGCGATGGGCCTCCCGCAGCGCCTGGGGCTTGTCGGGGGAGAGGTTGATGACGCAGTTGGAGATGACCACGTCGACCGACTCGTCCGGAAGCGGGATCGCCTCCAAGGTGCCTTCGAGGATCTCCGCGTTGGCGACGCCGGCTTCGGCGATGTTGCGGCGGGCGAGCTCGACCATCTCGGGCGTCATGTCCAGCCCGTAGGCCTTGCCCTCGGGGCCGACGCGGCGCGCCGACAAGAGCACGTCGATGCCGCCACCGGCGCCGAGGTCGAGCACGACCTGGCCGGGGGCGAGTTCGGCGAGCATCGTCGGGTTGCCGCAGCCGAGCGACAACTGCGCGGCGGCGTCCGGCAGGCCGGCGAGCTCGCCCTCGTCGTAGAGCACCCGTCCGAAGGAGACTCCGGTCGTCAGCGAATCGTCGCCGGAGCCGCAACAGCCCCGATTGTCGGCAACGCCGCGCGCCGCCTGCGCGTAGCGGTCACGCACGTCGGCCCTGACGGCTTCGGGGTCGGATGAGGTAGATCGAGATGTGTCGATGTCTTGATCATACCTATTCATCGACGAATGTCAATGTGTTAGCTGTGAACCGCTCCCGTCAGTCTTCGGCGGCCCGGCGTGCCCTGGCACGACGGCGGCCCTCGTGCATGGCGGCGACCCGGGCTACAGGGATCGCGTGGCCCTCCTCCACCAGCACGGTCGGCAACTGCTGGGGACGCGCGAGCGCTTCGGCCCACGGGTCGTGTCCGCCGAGCAGGCCGGGCACCGTGCGAACGGTGAAGTCACGTGGGCTGACCGCCGCGAGGTCGTCCCAGCCGACGGGAAACGACACCGGCAGCCCGGGACGAGCCCGCGGGCTGTAGGCGGCGACGACGGTCGCACCACCCGTGCGCGTGGCGTCGACGAACACCTTTCCTCCCCGATCGGCCTTCACGAAGGCCGTTGTCGTCGACGACGGAGCGAGCAACTCGGTGCGCCGCGCCACGGCACGCGTCGCCGCCCCCGCATCCTCCGCGGACACGAGCGATCCGATCGGAACCACCACGTGCAAACCCTTCGCGCCGCTCGTCTTGACCACCGGCTCCAACCCGACATCGGTCAGCACCGCCCGCACCGCGAGGGCGGCGGCGACCACGGAGCCGAACGGCTCTTCGGGCGGTGGGTCGAGATCGATCACGAGGTGTGTCGGATGGTCGAGGTCCTCCGCGCGAGCGAGCATCGGGTGGTACTCGACGGCCCGCTGGTTGGCGAACCAGAGCAACGTTCGCCGGTCGTTGCAGAGCGCGTAGGAGACAGCTCGTTTGGACGCCTCGGCCCACAGCTCGGCCCGCTCCACCCACTCCGGCGTGTACTTGGGCAGGTTCTTCTGCATGAATGGGCTCTGCCCGCCAGTCACCCGGATCACCGACAGCGGGCGATCGCGCAACTCACCCACCACCTGCGCGTGCACTGCGTCGAGGTAGTCGACGAGGTCGCGCTTCGAGTGACCGGCGCCGTCGAACAGCACCTGGTCGAGGTTGGTGAGCCGGACCCCGGCTCGTGACTCCTCCGGCGCGGCCGTCACCCGGCAGAGCCTACGCTTGGCCCACGCCGGGCCGGGGCGAGGCCGAAGGAGGTGCGCGATGAGCGACGAGCCGACAGCGGTGCGCAGAGCCGGGTTCCCTCCCGACTACGGCAGCCGTGGAAGCACAGACGACACGACCCTGCCTTGGGATCAGGTGGAGCAGAAGCTGCGTGACGCACCCAACTACTGGCTGGTCACGGTGACCGCCGGTGGCCGGTCGCATCCCCGGCCCGTGGACGGCGTCTGGGTGGACGGCGCGCTGTGCTTCGGCGGCTCGCCCGACACCCGGTGGGTGCGCAACCTCGACCGTGACCCGCAGGCGACGGTGCACCTGCCGAGCGGTGACGACGTGGTCATCCTCGAGGGCACCGCCGAGCTCGTCACCGACCCCGCGCATCCGCTGGCGGACGCCTCGCAGGCCGCGAGCCGCGCGAAGTACCCGCAGTACTACGGCGCCGACGCGACGGGCAGTGGTCATCCGGAGTTCTCGCCGTTCTGGGTCCTGAGGCCAGATGTCGCGTACGCGTGGACCCTGGCCGGGTTCCCCAACCGCGCCACCCGATGGACGTTCGCACGGTAGGCGAGCGTGACGGACTGGAGATCCATCGCTGCCGTACCAGGAGCGGACGGCCAGTCGCGATGTGGATGGTGCCTCGGCTCCCCTGACTACGAGGCGTACCACGACTACGAGTGGGGACGCCCCGTCGTGGACGACACGAAGATCTTCGAAAAGCTCTGTCTCGAAGCGTTCCAGTTGGGGCTCTCCTGGCTGACGATCCTGCGCAAACGCGAGAACTTCCGCCGTGCCTTTCGCGGGTTCGACCCCCGCACCGTGGCGAGCTTCGGCGCCGACGACGTCGATCGGCTGCTGGAAGATTCCTCGATCGTGCGCAACAGGGCCAAGATCGAGGCCAGCATCGCGAATGCTCGGGCGACGTTGCAGGTGCAACGAGATCGCGGCTCACTGGCCGACCTGATCTGGGCATTCGCACCGGAGCGACGCGACCGAGCGGCTCCGGAGACGCTCGGCACGGTGGCATCTCGGACGCCGGAATCGACAGCTCTGGCCAAGGCACTGAAGGGGTACGGCTTCCGGTTCGTCGGGCCGACCACCGCGTATGCCGCGATGCAGTCGCTCGGCCTGGTCAACGACCACCTCGCCGGCTGTCACGTGCGCGAAGACTGCGAACGCGAGGCCCGAACGGTGTCATAGGTCGTGCTCGGCCAGCGCGCGGAAGTCGTCGGGCACCGAGCGGCGCGGCGACAGGGCGACCGACGCGTAGCCGACCGATTCCCGCCCGAAGCGTTCGCGCACGGCGTCCATCGACCGCTCCGCGGCCCACCTGTTCGCCGCTTCCCGCGAGCCCGGCCGCTCGGCGTCGTCGGGGAGAAGCGGCAGCTCCAGCTGGATCGCCGCCTCTTCGACCAGGTTCGACACCGACACTGCCAGGAGCGAGATCTCGCTGCGGTCGCGATGGTCGGCGAGCGCCTGGTGCACCAGATGCTCGGCGATCTCGGTGAGGGTCAAGGTGGTGGAGACGGGGTATCGCCTGGTGGACGACCTCGTGACCGCGTTGAGCGGCGGAAAGCGCACCCTGACGGTGACCGTGCGCCCCGCGCGCCCACTGGCCCGGAGCCGGCCGGCCACCCTGTCGGCGAGGTGCCCGAGCACCGTGCGGATCAGTTCTGCATCGGGTTCACGCCTTCCGAAAGCGGACTGCGCCCCGACGGAGGAAGCGCGCCCGTTGCGGCGCACGCGCCGTTCGTCGTGGTTGACGGCGAACGCGGCCAGCTTCGTGCCGAGGGCCCGACCGAGCAGCGCGCGCAGCGACTGGTCTGGGCAGGCCGCCAGCTCACCGATGGTGTGGATGCCGCGCTCGGCCAGCCGCTGGCGGGTGACCGGGCCGATCCCCCAGACCAGGCCCACCGGCAGGGGGTCGAGGAACTCGCGCTCGCGGCTGGGTGGCACGACCACCAGACCGTCGGGCTTCGCGACCTGGGACGCGATCTTGGCCAGGTGCTTGGTGGTGGCCGCCCCGACCGAGATCGGCAGCCCGATCTCGTCACGCACGCGTTCGCGGATGCGGGTGCCGATCGTGTGCGGGGGGCCGAAGAGGTGCACCGACCCGGTGACGTCCAAGAACGCCTCGTCGATGGAGATCCGCTGCACCCAGGGCGTGAAGTCGCCGAGCACCTCCATCACCTGGTCGGCCAGCCGCTGGTACTCGCGGAAGTGCCCGCCGACGAAGGTGAGCCCGGGACACAGCCGCTTGGCCATCCAGCCCGACATCCCGCCCTGCACGCCGAAGCGCTTCGCCTCGTAGGACGCGGCGAGCACCACCCCGCCGCCGACGGCTATCGGCCGGCCGCGCAGCGACGGGTCGAGGAGCTGCTCCACCGAAGCGTAGAAGGCGTCGAGGTCGGCGTGCAGGATCGTGGCCTGGGCGGGCACGAGTGCCAGCGTAACCGAACACCTGTTCTCCTGCCAGAGCTCGTCGACCAGACGTCCGCGCCGTCAGATCGAGAGGCGAACCGGAGGGCCGGTCGGCTGCGCCGCCGCGATGGCCACGACGAGCGAGTCGTCGACGCGCCACCAGCCCTGCACTGACCGGGCTTCGGTGGCCCAGTCCACCCGGAACCGCCTCCAGCCCCCCTCAGCCCCCTCGTCCGCCAGTGCCACCACCGCATTCCTCACGTCGAGGCGCAGTCCCTCACGCAGCACCTTGGCCGTCGCCTCCTTGGCGGACCACAGGAGAGCCCCCAACCGGTCACGGTCCGACGAACCGAAGACCTGGCGCTGCTCGCCGTCGGAGAACCACTCGCGCAAGAAGGCGTCCGAGCGCGCCTCGACCAGCTCCAGATCGCCGCCGACGCCGACACCTCCGTCGCCCACCACGGCGAGGCCCCAGCCGCCGCGGTGGCTGATCGACAGCGTCGACTCGACGGGTCGGGAGTCGACGTACGGCTCCGGGGCACCGTCTGGTGCGGCGAGCACCGTGATGCGGTCGAAGCCGACGCCGAGACGCGCGGCGAGCGCCTCCTTCGCCGCGAAGCGCCCGAGGCGCCACTCCGCCCGCCGCTTCGGTACCTGACGGTCGCCGAGCGCGGCCAGCTCGGCGGGAGCCAGCCAGGCGTCGCCGGCAGGCACGTCGTCGAGCGTGCGCAGGTGCCAGCAGGGCGGCGTCACCGCGCGTGGCCCGTTCGCTCCAGTTCTCGGGCGATCCCCCGCTCCACCGCGTCGACGAGCAGTGGGCGCAGCGAGACGGCCGGGATGATGCGACTGACCGAGCCCATCTGCTGGGCCCGTTCGACGCTGTGCACCGCGTCGAACTCGTCGGCGACCTCGCCCAGCTTCTCCGAGCGCACCGCCGTCTCCAGCTCGGCCAGCTCCGTGCGCAACCGGGCACGTTCGGGACCCTCGCCCGCCGCCACCGCCGCCTGCAGGGCGACGACCCGGGCGTCGGCCGCGGTGCGGGCGTCGACCTCGCCCGCGAACACGACGGCGGCGGCCGGCGCGCCGCCGATGACGGAAGCATGCGCGCCCTCCACGGCCAGCGTCTCGAGGCTCTCGTTCAACCGCTGGCTGAACACGACGAAGGCACCGCCATGGAAGCGGCTGACGACGCAAAACACGATCGGGCCGCGGAAGTTGACGACGGCGCGGCCGATCTCGGCGCCGAACTCGAGCTGCACGCGCCGCATCGACTCCGGTGAGCCGTCGAATCCCGACAGGTTCGCCAGCACGACGAGGGGCCGGCAGCCGCTCGCCGCGTTGACCGCGCGGGCCGTCTTCTTCGACGACAACGGGAACAACGTGCCCGACGTCCACGTCTCCGGTCCGTCTGCGGGCAGGGTGCCGCGCCGGGGCAGGGCGTGCGCCTCGATGCCGATCGCGCACACCGGGATGCCGCCGAGGTGCGCATCCCACACCGCCACGGTGTCGCCGTCACGCAGATCGGCCCAGCGTTCGAGCACGGCGTGGTCCTGGTCGAGGACGGCGTGCATGACGGTACGGATGTCGAACGGCTGCTTGCGGTCGGGGTTGGTGAGATCGCTGAAGATGTCGCCGACGGTCGTGAAGTCGATGCCGGGAACCCGGTGCGGGAACGTGCGCACGTCCCGGTCGAACGGGTCGCTGGTCGCCGCCCGGCGAGGGAAGCGCTCCCCCGGTGCGACGTAGGCGTGGTCGTAGTGGGCGAGCAGCACGCCGAGCGCGCCCGGGAGGTCGGGCGCCCAGTACTGGGCCTGACCGTTCGGCCCCATGATCCGTTCGTAACCGCCGATGCCGTGGTTGTCCTCGGCGGATACGCCCCCGGAGTAGTCGAGCGCCTGCTTGCCGGTGAGCACCATCGCGCTGTCGGGCGTCATCACCAAGATGCCCTTGGTGTGCATGAGCATCGTCGCCTCGGCGTTCCAGTAGGGCTGGGCGCCGACGTTGATCCCGGTGACGACGACGTTGATCTCGACCCCGCGTTGGGTGACCTCGATGATCTTGCGCAGGACGGCGGCGATCCAGTCCATGTTCTCGGTGCCGCTGTCCATCGCGATGCGGGCCCCGGCGGACAGCGCGAACCACTCGACCGGCAGGGAGAGCTGCTCGGCGAGGTCGAGGGCGGCGTTGATGCGCCTGCACTCCGGCTCGGCCAGCGCACCGAGGGCGCGCGTCGGGTCGCCGAGCAGGACCACGCGTGTCATCCCCTCCGGGTAGCGCGTCGTGTGCATCGTCACGAGGCCGGTGACGATGCTCGCCGAGTTGCGCCCCGGCGGCCGGTCGACGGGCACGAGCCGGCCGTGCTCGTCGAGGTCGTGCTCCACGAAGGTGCCTCCGAGCACGTCCGACCTGCCGCCCGCGCGGGGGGCGACCAGCATCTTCACGATCTCGTACGGGTAGACGGTGCCGCGGCGGCGGCTCTGCACGACCTTGCGCGTGTACTCGTCGAGCGGGGCCAGAGGCTCGGCAGGAGGAGCCGTGTCGTGCAACACGAAGCCGGTCCCCGACGGGTTCGACAGCCGCAGCACGCGCTCGACCGGCTCGGTGGCGCCTTCCTCGAGCCGGCGGCACTGGACGAGCACCTCTTCGATCCCGAGCCCGATCGTGAGCGGTGCCAGCGACCGCGCCACCCCTTCCAGCTCGTGGACGGGAAGTTCGAGCAACGGCCACAGGTAGAGGACCACGCGATTCCACACCGGGCGCGCGGCAGGCGATCGCGGCGCCTGGAAGCTGCGCATGCCTTCCAGCGCACCGACCAATGACCGCTCGATCTCGGGCAGCGCGATCAGCCTTCCGCCCGCATCGCGCACCGGAGTCAGGTGGCGCACCTCGGCCACGGCGAACAGCCGCTCGTCCTTCGGGTTCTCCCGCGCCACCCCGCGGAACAGATAGACGTCGTCGGTCGACGGCAGGCGCTCGAGCTCGAAGTTGGCCAGGCGCCACAACTGCAGCCGTTCGGCGAGCAACGGATGCAATCCGCGTAGGGAACGGTCCTCGGTGAGGCCCTCGGCGCCAGGCCGGAACGTGACGTGTCGCACGGTGCTGGCGCGCTTCAGCGACTCCGGGGTGAGCAAGGCGACGACCACGTGGTCGATCGACGCCCGCTCCGCGAGGTGGCCGACGGCAACACGGGCTTCCTCCGCGAAGGCGTCGGGGTCAGGAGGCACGCCCTCTTTCCACGTGTACAGGTCGACGCGCACGCGGGCGCTCTCGTCGAGCGGATCGAGCACCGCGTCGACTGCACGCGCGAGCGAGGCCAGCTCGTCCAGCGGCCCGCAGCCCGTGACCACGAAGCAACCTGCGCAGGAGGCGACCAGCACATCGCCGTCGACGGTGACAGCACTCGCGGGCAACAGGGTGACGGTGGCGCGATAGTGGCGGCGCAGCAGCAGCTCGAGCGCCACCCGGCGCGCCCGGGCAGAGCCATCCTCGGACGCGAGCAGCAGCAGGCGCGGCTCCATCGGCTGCGGGCAGGCGACGATCGCCTCGACGTGGGCCGCGGCGTCGTCGTCACCGGCCACGAGGGCCGCGAGGCGCGCGTCCATCTCGCTGTACACGGCAAGGCGAGCCTCGTCGAGCACGGGCCGGTCGAACAGCCCGAAGCGCACCTCGCGGGCGAGGTCGGCGACCACCGGCCGGCGGCGCTGGGTGGCCCACACGAGCCGGTCGAGCGTGACGCGGAGCTGATCGGCCGCAGCTCGATCGAGCTCGCCGGGGGGATCGAGCCAGCGGTTCAGCAGCTCGACCACCGCCGGCACCTGGGTGCTCTCGCGCTGGCGCGACTGGAAGATCCAGTACAGCGCCTGCTCCAGCGCGGGAGTGTGAGCGAGGGCGTCCGGACCTTCGATGCCGTAATGGGCGAGAGCCCGACGGAGCTGGGCGACGAAGCCCGGAGGGAGCCCGTCGGTGTCGAGCGAGCGCAAGAACGCGTGCAGGTGCTCTTGGGGGCTGCGCACCTGCAGGTCGGCCTCGGCCAGCTCACCGTGACTGCGGAAGAGGGCGCGCAGGTCGGCGAACGCGCTCAGCACGGCCAGCTCACCGCGCAGAAGTTCGGGCGATCCCGGGTTCAGCCCACGTCGCACCTCGACCAGTTCGGTGGTCGCGCGCTTGGCCTCGGCCGCGGTGACGTCGTAGCCGAGCACGGCGTGGTACAAGGTGTCGAGGTCGGCTCGCGCCCTCTCCTCCAGCGTCGCTTGACCCTTGCCGGAGGCGGCGTCGAACGACAGCCGCTCACCGACCGGTCCGCGTGAGCCCGAGACGGCCGCCTCCAGCTGCACGAGGGGCGCCCCCGATTCGACCTGCACGTTCGCTCCCGCCAGCACCGCTCGGACGCGACCGGCGAACGGAGCCTCGACGGGAGTCTCCATCTTCATGCTCTCCAGCACGACGAGCGTGTCCCCGGCCCGCACCTCGGCGCCGACGGCTGCGGGCACGGCCACCACCACGCCAGGCGTTGGTGCCCTCACCACCCCGCCGTCCACCCGGCTCGACCGATGGGGCACACCGTCGACCTCGACGAGCAGGTCGCCGCCCTGTACCGCGGAGACCACCCGGTAGGCCCTGCCGTCGTGCACGACGCGGCTCTGGAACCGCCCGAGCCGGGTGACGAGGAGCTCGGTCACCGATCCGTCGACGGCGACGCGGTAGTGGCGCCGTCCGTTGCGCGAGACCGCGAGGCGGTACTCGTGGCCGCGGTGGCGCAGCTCGACGACGTGGCCGATCTCCACCTTTGCCGCCGGGCGACCCCGGCGCGCCGAGGCGAAGAAGTGCTCCCGGTCGAGGGCCTGTTCGGCGTCGTAGGCGTCGACAGCCGCGATCAGCACCGCGAGCGCGCCGTGGCGGATGCCGGCGGTCTCGCCGGCGGCCGCGAGCCGGTCGAGCCAGCCGGTGTCGTAACGGCCCGAGAGCACCTCGGGCCGGTCGAGCAGATCGAGCAGGAAGCCCTTGTTGGTCACTCCCCCGTCGAGCACGACCGGGAACTGCGACAACGCCCGGTGCAGGCGGACCCGCGCCTCCTCCCTGTCCCTGCCCCAGGCCACCACCTCGGCCACGGTGGGGTCGATGTCGGCGAGCACCGCGTCGCCTTCGACGACGCCGATGTCGATCCGCAGGCCGGGGCCGGTGGGCAGCTGTAGCAGGGCCACCGTGCCCGGCGCCGCGGAGAACGCGTGCTCCGCGTCCTCGGCGTTCAGGCGGACGGCAACCGCGTGGCCGTCGACGGGGGGCGGCGCGCCTTCCAGGCGTCCTCCCTCGGCCACGTGCAACTGCAGCTTGGCGAGGTCGAGCCCGGTGGTGATCTCGGTCGCTCCGTGGCCGAGCGGCAGCCCGGCGCTGATTCGCAGCAGCTCGGGCCCCGCGACGCCGTCCTCGACGACGAACGTCACCGTGCCCGCACCGGAAAAGCCGACCCGGGTGGCGATCAAGGTGGCGACGGCCCGCACACCGGCCACGTCCATTCCCGTCAGCGCCGGGGTCGCGGTCTCGACCAGCACCTTCTCGGTCCTGCGCTGCAGGGTTCCGTCGTGCACGCCGACGGCCCAAGCCGAGCCCCGACCGTCGGCCACGACCAGGACGTCGAGGTGGCGCGCGTACCCCCGCTCGACCACCGCCGGGTCGGCGAGCGCCACGCCTGCCTGGGCAGCGAGGTCGGCCAGCACGGCCGGGTCGCCGAGGCGCGCGAGGGTTGCCGCGTCGGGGCCGACGTATGTGATGCCGAGGCGCTCGCAGCACTCGGCCAAGCGGGGATCCTGCGCCAAGGGCCCCCAACCCACCCACGCCGCGTCGGCGCGAGAGGCGACGAGCGCGGCCTCGACGAGGTCGAGGTCGAGCAGAGCGCTGCGCATCCCCGTCGCGGTCGGAACCGCATACGCGCCGAGCGACACCGCCTCGTCGGCCTCACGGGCCACCAGCGCGTCGCGCTCGGCGTCGGTGTGCACCGCGATGGTGCGCACGTCACGGTCGCGCTCGGTGGCGTACTCACGCGCGGCCTGGAGCAGGCGCATCGCGGGCGTGCCCCGGTTCAAGATGGCCAGGCGCGTGATCGTCGCCATCGCGGTGCTCAGGCCATCGCCGCGGCTAGTGGCGCCAGGCGCTCCCCGTCGGGTCCGGCAGGCAAGGCGGCGGTGCGGTAACCGACGAGGCGAACGAGCACCCGCCCCGACGCATCGACGACCACCGCGTCGCTCGCTCCGTCGTCGGGTTCGACCATCGCATAGACCGGCGGGGTCCCATCACCGGGCTCGCCGTGCAGCTCGATCCGCTCGACGCGCGTCGGCAGGCCCATCCGCCCCGAGGTGCCGAGCTCGTGCACGCCGGCCGTCTGGAAGCAGAGCTCCACGAGGCGCGGGGCGGCGACGAGGGGCAGCTCGCTCGGAAGGTGGTTCGCCGGCAGGTCGGCGGCGAGGCGGCCGACGACGGTGTCGCCGTCGCGCCAAGCCGCTTCGAGCACCTGGTACGTGGGTCCGTGGAAGTAGATGCGGTAGATGTCGTCCGCGGCGACCTCGTCATGGCTCGGCGAGGGCGCCGGCGCGCTGTCCGGCGGTGCCGGCTCGGGCGAGAGCACCACCCGACCGGTGAAGTGCACGGTCTCCTGCGCGTCCTGGTTGGCGAGGACGCGCCGCCCGACGAGCGAGCAGTCGGCAACGAGGGTGTCGCCCTCTCCGGCGCGCAGCCTGGCCCGCACCTCGGCCACCCGCGGCTCGTCGCGGTAGAGCTTGAACGGGGCCAGGAAGTCGACGTCTTCGACGGCGATCACGTGCCTGCCGCCGGCGAGCACCGATGCCACCTCGCAGAACGCCTCGACCCCCATCACGCCGGGCAGCACCGGAGTGCCTTCGATGCGGTGGTCGTCGAGGAACGGTTGGCTCACGTCGAGGTCGACCTCGGCGACGAGGCCTTCGGTGAGCGTCGCGCGCACCGCGCGGCCCGTCACCGGCCCGCCGGCGGAGCTCACCGCGGCGGGGTCGAGCCCTCCGCTCGGGTGGCGCTCGTCGAGCATCAGCCCCAGCCGGCCGGCGATCACCACCTCGCCGCCGCCGCCGGATGCCTCGATCTCGCCCCGCACGGCGGGAATGCCGACCTCGGGGGGCAACATGTCGATGCCAGCGAGCGCCATCATCTTCGGGATCGAGCCCCTGGCCGCCATGCCGATGCCGGCCCAAGCGGTCCAGTCGATGGCGATGCCCCGCGTCTGCGGGCGGGTGCTCTTGAACCCGGAGATGCTCTTGCAGAGCAGGTCGTTGGCCGCGCTGTAGTCCGTCTGGCCCGCCGTTGCCGAAGCGACCGGCGATCGAGCTGAACACCACTGCGGCGCCGAGCTCGACGTCGCCGAGGGCGCGCAGCAGGTGGAACCAGCCGTCGACCTTCACGTCGAACACCAGGTCGTACTCACGTTGCGTCTTGTCGGGGAGGAAACGGCTGATCTCCAGCCCGGCGCAGTGCGCGAGCACGTCGACCCGACCGCTGCGCTCGACGACGCGCGCCACGGCGTCGGCGACGGCTGCTCCGTCGGTGAGGTCGACCTGGTACCAGTGCGCGGTCCCGCCCGCGGCTTCGACCGCCTCGATCGCGTCGAGGGCGGCGCGCGAGCGCTCGATGCGGGCCAGCTCACGCTCGACGAGCGCCGGGGTGGCCCGCTCGCCGCGCTCGGTGATCCGGGCCGCGAGGTCGAGCTTCAGGGCGTCTCGATCGGCGGCGAAGCGGGCCAGGTCGGAGTCGTCGCGGTCGGGCTCCGGCGTCAGGTCGAGCAGGTGGAACGTGCCTCCCGAAGAACGCGCGAGATCGGCGGTGATCGCCGAGACGATGCTGCCTGCGGCGCCTGTCACGACGAACACCGCGTCCGCGCCGAGGGCGCTCGCCGGGTCGGCCTCGGCTGGCTCCGTCGCCAGCCCGACGCTCCAGCGCAGGTCGCCGGTTCGGCCGACCTCGACCACGCCGGGGTCGCGGGCCACCTCGTCGAGCAGGATCGCGGCTACGTCCGCCGGGTTGGCGTCGAGCGTGAAGTCGACCACCTTCACGGTCGCGTCGGCGCGCTCTCGGGCAAGCGCTTTGGTGAACCCGCTGACCGCGCCGCCGATCACGTCGCGCGCCCCGCTGTCGTCGTAGCCGAACCTGCCGCCGAGGCGAGTGCCGCTGACGAAGAACGCTCCCGCGCCGAGGTCGTCGTAGAGCGCCCGCGCGGTGGCGGCGGCCAGCTTCACGCGCCGGTGGACGGCCTGCTTCCAACTGGCTTCGTCCAGCTCTTCGATCGCTCCGGTCGCGTCGAGGGCCGGCAACCACAGCACGCCGGCCACAGCTTTACCCTCGCGCCATTGTCCGAGCGTCGCGGCGAGCTCGTCCACCGCAGGCTCGCCTTCGACGACGAGCGTCTCGACGCCGAGCGATTCGAGCGCGGCGACTACGGCGGGGGCCACGCCGCCGGTGTCGGCCATGACGACGACGCTCCGCCCGGCCCCCAGCTCGACGCCGGTGGGCAGGCACATCTCCGTCGACGGCCGCACGACCGCCACCGGCACGCGCCGCGGGTAGGCGGACCCGGCGGCAGCTTCGGCGCCGGCTGTCGCGGCCTCACCCGTTGCCGCCTCGGACGCGGCCGCCGCCCGGGCGGGTGCGGCCTGCGGCGAACGGTCGCGCACGAACCCGATCACGTGGTTGAGCGTCGGGTAGTCCCGCAAGCGCAGCGAGTCGTCGCGCTCGATCCCGTACGTCTCCCGCACGGTCGCGAACAGCTCCGCCTGCTTCACCGTGTCGACCCCGAGGTCGGCCTCCAGGTCGAGATCCAGATCGAGCATCTCGGGCGGATAACCCGTCTGCTCGGCGACCAGCGCCAACACCTTCTCCGCCACCCCGTCACCCGACACCGGCGCCCCAGCAGCAGGTGCCGCAGACGGTGCCGCAGCGGGCGGCGCCGGCGGCCGGCGCAAGTGCGGCCTGCGGTGAACGGTCGCGCACGAACCCGATCACGTGGTTGAGCGTCGGGTAGTCCCGCAAGCGCAGCGAGTCGTCGCGCTCGATCCCGTACGTCTCCCGCACGGTCGCGAACAGCTCCGCCTGCTTCACCGTGTCCACCCCGAGATCGGCCTCCAGGTCGAGATCCAGATCGAGCATCTCGGGCGGATAACCCGTCTGCTCGGCGACCAGCGCCAACACCTTCTCCGCCACCTCATCGCCCGACGCCGGCGCCCCAGCAGCAGGCGCAGCAGACGGTGCAGCAGCGCCCGGTGCCGCGGCCGGCGCGGCGATGCCAGCGCGGTCGCGTACGAACCCGATCACGTGGTTGAGCGTCGGGTAGTCCCGCAAGCGCAGCGAGTCGTCGCGCTCGATCCCGTACGCCTCCCGCACGGTCGCGAACAGCTCGGCCTGCTTCACCGTGTCGACCCCGAGGTCGGCCTCTAGGTCGAGATCCAGATCGAGCATCTCGGGCGGATAACCCGTCTGCTCGGCGACCAGCGCCAACACCCTCTCCGCCACCTCGTCGACCGACACCGGCGCCCCACCAGCAGGCGCAGCAGCAGCAGCAGCAGGCGCGACCGGAGCCGGTGGCGGCATCGGCGGGGCGGACGGGCTCGCCGGCACCGGTGCCGCCGGGGCCGCGGCCACCGGCGCGGCGGCGACCGCCACGGCCGGCGCCGGCACGGCCGGGCGGGCACCGGGTCCGGCGTCGACCACCCGCAGGCGTCGCTGCACGACCTCTAGCGCGGCGTGCTCGTGGCCGCTGATCTCGGTCAGCCAGCGCTGCCAAGCCTGCGGATCGACCACGCGATACCCGAACCCGACCTCGTCGGGCGCACGATGACGACCGTCGGGCACGGGAGTCCACGCCAGCATCACCATGGCGATCTGCGAGCCGAAGCCGGCTGCAAGCCTCAGTGCGTAGCGCACCGGATAGGCCCCGCCGGTGGAGAGGTTGAGGTTGCCGAGCTCGGGGTTCGACCTCGCGGAAGTTGGGCACCGGGGGCACGATGCCCGTCTCCAGCGCCTTGACCGCGACCACGTCTTCGATGCCGACCCCCATCGGGTGGCCGGTGAAGCCCTTGGTGTTCGCGATGACGACCTTGTCGGCGTCGGGCCCGAAGACGCGGCGCAACGCGTAGATCTCGGCCGCCGCGCTGCCACCGCGGGCCGGGGTGTAGGTCTCGTGCGACACGAACACCATCTCGCCAGCGATGCGGTGGCGATCGATGCCACGGCGCTCTGCCTGACCGACGACGGTCTCCATCACGTCGCCGATGTGGTCGACGTTCAGGCGCGTGCCGTGGAACGCGCTGTTGGCGGTGACCGCGCCGATCACCTCGCAGATGGGTTGCAGGCCACGCTCGCGAGCGGCCGGCGCGCTCTCGACGACGAGCGCAGCCGCGCCCATGCCGAGCAGCATGCCGTGCCGGCGGCGGTCGAAGGGCAGCGCGGCCTGCGCGACGTCCTCGTCGGTGGCCGCGGCACCGCTCGCGAGGAAGCCGGCGCCGATCCAACCGAGCATGTGATCGCTGGTCGCGTCGTCGCCGGCGACCACCACGACACGGCGGCACCGGCCGGCCCTGATCCAGTCCTCGGCCAGCGCGATGGCCTGCGTGGTGCTGGCACAAGCCGCGTTGATCTGGGTGTTCGGACCCCGGGCGCCGATCATCTCGGCGAACTGCGAATGGCCCATCGACAGCACCCGGAACAGGAATCGCCGGTCGAACGTGTAGGGGTGCTGGTCGAGAGCCCGTTGGACGTCGTGGAGCCGACGATCGATCTCGGCCAGCGCCGGGCTCGACGCGTCGGCGTCGGCCACCCGACCGCGGATCGCGCTCAGCTCGGCCAGCTCGGCGCGGCGTGCCGTGTCCTCGGCATGGCGGGTCACCTCGTCGGTCATCTCCTCGAGGCCAGGGAACGCGCTCGCGAAGATCACACCGGTGTCGTCGCGCAGGGCGTCGGGCAGCCCCCAACCCGTCGGGGAGCTGTGTGCCGATGCTGCTCGTCTTGTAGCGCATCACCAGCGGGATGCCGGCGTCGCGCAGCGCGTCGATGCCCGCGCCGATGGCGAGGCGCGTGGTCTTGCCGAGCGCGGGCAGGCGCTCGGCCTCTACCCCGAACTCCTCGCCGAGGTCGAACACTCCGCCGCGTCCGGCGAGCTTGATCACCTCCGACGCCGCTTCGATCGTCTCGAACCGCCCACCACCGTCGCCCTTCACGAGCCGGGTGATGTGCTTGTCGAGCATCTCGGCTCTGATGCGCGTCGGGATGACGTCGATGAACTGCTCGCCGCGCAGGATGCGGGCCACGTTCTCGTCGTCGAACACGTGCTCGGTGCCCGGCAGGCCGAGCGCGGCCCCGGTCACGACGACGGGTTCGCTTGACGCAGCTTGACCGTTGCCGTCGAAGAGGTGGCGGCTCTTGTCGAGGAAGTCCGCGAACAGGCGGCCGAGCTCGGTGTACATGCGATCGCTTCCTTGCGCGGTGCTCACCGCTGTAGGTGCCGGAGCGGTTGGGACGGGAAGTGCCTCTGCCACCGGCGCGGCGGGCATGGGTGGGGCGGCGGCGTCGGCGACGCCCGCGCCGAGGCCGGCTGCGTACAACCCGCACAGGGCCTGGTTGAAGGCAACCTCGTCGGCCAGCTTGGGGTGGTTGGTCGACAGCGTCACCACGGATTCATCGTGGCCCAACACGTCGAGAGCGAAGCCGTGGAGCGCCCGCTTCGGACCGACCTCGACGAAGACGCGGGCGCCGGCCTGGTAGAGCGTCTGCAACCCGGCCACGAACTGCACCGGCGAAGCCACCTGCCGGGCGAGCAGGTCGAGCATCTCTTCGGTCACGCCCGCACCCATCGGGTAGAACTCGCCGGTCACGTTGGAGACGATCGGCAGCGCAGGAGGGTGAAGCTGCAGGCGCTCGAGGGCCACGCGCAGGGGCGCGCTGGCCGGGGCGACGATCGAGGTGTGGAATGCATGGCTCACCGGCAGCAACGCCGTGGTGAAGCCCTTGGCCTTGCACGTCTCGACCGCGGCGTGCACCGCCGCTGTGGCGCCACCGATGACTGCTTGGGCGTTCGAGTTGACGTTCGCCAGCACCACGTAGCCGTCGGCCTCGTCGACGACGCGCTGCACCTCGTCGAGGGGAGCGAAGACCGCGGCCATCGCGCCGTTGTCGTCGACGCTGAGATGCGCCATCTCGCGCCCGCGCGCGCTCACCGCTTCGAGCGCTCCCTCGAAGCTCAGCCCACCGGCGGCGACGAGCGCGCCGTACTCGCCGAGGCTGTGGCCGATCACCATGTCGGGTTCGACTCCGTACGCGCCGAGCAGGCGGGTGATGGCGAGGTCGGTGGCGAGCACCGCCGGCTGGGTGATCTCGGTGTTGCGCAGGTCTTCCTCGGCGGACTCCACCGCCGCGGGGTCGTCACCGTCGACGAAGATGTAGTCGGTCAGCGGCTTGCCGAGCAGCGGCGTCATCACCGCGTCGGCCTGCACGAAGGCCTCGGCAACCACCGGTTCGAGGCGACGTAGGCCCTGCAGCATGTTCACGTACTGCGAGCCCTGACCGGTGTAGAGGAACGCCACCTTCGGCGCCGGCCCGGAACCCCGGTGCACGCCCTTGGCCTGCAGCAGCTTCCACGAGGCGGGCTTCTCGAATGCGGCCAGCGCCCTGGTCAACTTGTCGGCCAGCTCGGCGGCGTCGGCGTAGTCGACGGCCAGCCGTTCCGGTTGGCGCAGGTCGGCATCGCGCGGTGGGGCGACCGGCGGCGCCTTCCCCGCGGCGGCCTCGGTCTGGCAGGCCTGGACGCGGGCGACCAGTTCACGCTCGCTCGGGGCTCCGATCACGAGGGCACCACGCAGCGGCACCTTCGCCGCGGCGGGGAGCGCCGCGGCCCGCAGGTCGGCGCCGACGGCGAACTGCTTCGGCTCGTCGGCCCGGACGCGGCCGGGCACGTGCTCTTCGATGACCGTGTGGAAGTTGGTGCCGCCGAAGCCGAACGCGCTGACGCCGGCGACGCGCGCGCCGCCCTTGCCCACCTCCCACTCGCGCAGCTCGGTGTTGACGCGGAACGGCGACGTGGCCCAGTCGACGTTGGGGTTGGGGTCGCGGAAGTTCAAGCTGGGGGGCAGCACCTTGTGGTGCAGCGCGAGAACGGTCTTCAAGATGCCGGCTGCTCCGGCCGCGGCCTTCAGGTGGCCGATGTTCGACTTCACCGAGCCGAGCGCCACCGTGCCCGGCAACAGGTCGGCGTCGGCGAAGGCGTCGGACAAGCTGCCCACCTCGACCACGTCGCCGACGCGGGTGCTCGTGCCGTGCGCCTCGACCAGGGTGCACTCCGCGGGCGAGACCCCCGACGAGCGCCAGGCGCGCTCCATCGCGTAGCGCTGGCCGGCGGGGTTGGGGGCGGTGATGCCCTTGCCGCGGCCGTCGCTCGCGCCGGCGATGCCGCGCAGCACCGCGTAAACGCGGTCGCCGTCGCGTTCCGCGTCGGACAGGCGCTTCAGCAGGAACAGCGCCGCGCCCTCGCCCATCACGAAGCCGTCGGCTCCGGCGTCGAACGGGCGCGTCCCGGTGGCCGACAGCGCGCCGATCTTGCAGAACTTCACATAGCTCGAAGCACCCATGTTGCGGTCGACGCCGCCGGTGATGACGGAGTCGAACTCGTGCTCGATCAACCCCTCGATCGACGCATCGATCGCGGCCATCGCGGATGCACATGCCGCGTCGACGATGAAGTTCGGGCCGTGGAAGTCGAACAGGTTGGCCACGCGGCCGGCCATCACGTTGCCGAGCTCGCCGGGCATCGTGTCTTCGGTGATCTCGGGGTAGTCGAGGCTCATCCGGGCGAGCAGCTCGTCGGCCACCGAGGCCTGCACATCGGCCGGCAGGGACTGGAACGAGGGTGTGCCGCCGAGACTGCGGGCGATCTCCGGGTAGGAGATGCGCAGGTTGGTGGCGTAGTGCTTCTCGCCGCCCATGGCGTTGCCGAGGATGACCGCGGTGCGCTCTCCGTCGATCGGCTTGCCGTAGTCCTCGAGCACCGCACGGGTGACGGCGACCGCCCACTTCTGCGCGTCGTCCATCGATTCGGCGACTCGCGGCGGGATCGGCATGCGCCAGCCCATCGGATCCCACGACCAGTCGCGCACCCAGCCGCCGATCTTCGAGTACGTCTTGTCCGGAGCCTTCGGATCGGGGTCGTAGTAGAGCTCGGGATCCCACCGGTTCGGTGCGACCTCGCTGATCGAGTAACGCCCGGAGGTGATGTTGTCCCAGAACGCGGCCGCGTCGGGCGCGTCCGGCAGGATCGCCCCGACTCCCACAATCGCCACAGCTTCCATCTGGCCCCTCCTCGTCCGGCTCGTCCGGACGGCGCTATGCGCTCTGACGCCCGTAGAGGGCGTCGGCAACCCGGTCCATGTCTTCGATCATCCCCGCCTGCGCCGCGAGGACCGCCGGCATGCCGACTGTCGCCTCGAGCGTGCGCACGTCACCCGCGCTCGCCCCCCCTGCACCGATCACCAGGCGGAGCCCGTCGGTGACCACGCGCAGGGCGGCGTCCCTCGCGTTCACCCGCGCCGCGGTGGCCAGCGCGTCGGCCGAGAGCCGGCGGTCGGCCTTCGCCGGCAGCACTCCGTCGAGCGCGCGCGCCGCGCGCCTGGCCAGCGCGGCAGAGCCCTCGACGACCGCGACCAGTTCGCCGAGGCGCAACAGCAGATGCTGGTTGCGCGTGAGGCGCCCGACCCGCATCACCTCCATCACCTCGGCCAGCGCGTGATGCGCGAGGGCGGCAGCGCCGGCGCCGACCTCGGGCCGGCGAGCGGCCAGCGCCTCGAGCTCGACCGCGAGATCGTGGTAGTGCGAACCCCTGGTCTTCAAGTGCTGCTGCCAGCGGTCGCGGCTGATCGTCATCTCCATGATCTCGGAGGTGCCCTCGTAGATCGTGGTGATGCGCACGTCACGCTTCACCTTCTCGACCATGTACTCGTGGGTGTAGCCGTAGCCGCCGAGGGCCTGGATGGCTGCGTCGGCGGCGTCGTTGCCGGCCACGGTGGCGAGGTACTTGGCGACCGCGCCCTCGGTGTTGAGGGTGCCGTGGGTGCCCTCGTCGATGCGCTCGGCCGTCTCTTCGATGTAGGCGCGGGCGGCTTCTAGCCGCACGACGTGGGGGACGATCAGCTTGTGGGTGTAGCCCTGCTTCTCGCTGAGCGGCCCGCCGGCCTGGATGCGCTCCACCGAGTACGGGATCGCGCGGTCGAGGGCGGCCCACCCCCCGCCGAGCCCGAACGCGGCCACCATCAGGCGGGTGTAGCCGAACACGAGTTGGGCCTGGAAGAGGCCCTGGCCCTCGACCAGGCCGACGAGGCGGTCGGCGTCGACGTACACGTCGTCGAGGAACAGCGCCGCCGTGTTGGACAGGCGGATGCCGTGCTTGTTCTCGGGCTTGGCCTTCTCGAAGCCCTCGGTGTCGTGCTCGACGACGAACCACGTCGGGCCTCCGGGAGCGTTCGCGAGGATCGTGTACAAGTCGGCGACAGCGCCGTTGCTGATCCACTGCTTCTTGCCGGTGATCCGGTACCCGACGACGCGGCCGCCTTCTTCGACCGGTACCGCGACCGTCTTCAGCGCGCCGAGGTCGCTACCGGCCTCGGGCTCGGTGGCCCCGTAGGCGAAGAGCAGCCCCTCTTCGGCGATGCGGCTCATCCACAGCTTCTGCTGTTCGGGGGTGCCACCCATGAGGATCGGGTCGCTGCCGAGGAAGGTGGCGAGCACCGAGGTGGCCACGCCGAGGTCGATCTCGGCCATCTTCTCGCACACCCGGTACACGTCGAAGGCGTTGCCGCCCATGCCGCCGTACTCCTCGGCGATGAACAGCAGCTGCACACCGAGCTCGTCGCTGCACATCTTCTTCACGACCTCGGCCGGGAACTCGTCGCGCTCGTCGAGCTCGATCAACCGAGCGTCGGGCAGCTCGCGGTGCGCGAATCCCGCGATGGCGTCGAGCGTCATCTCCAGGACATCGGTGTCCAGCCCTGCAGCTCCTACAGCCCCAGCAGCCATGTTGGTCGCCTCCCTCGGGCCGGGTAGACCTCGACTCGGATCTCGTCGAATGTACCCATTGGGAAGTGCCATCGGTCACGGGCCACCTACCAGAGTGCAAGGGGCTTAGGTCCTTGGCACCCCGGCGTGCCCACACCCCGGCGCCACAGCACGGAGACGGGTACGATCGACGACTGTTCGGCCGAGGCCGCGGAGGCGCTCGTGCGGGTCCTCGCAACTGGTGCGACGGGGTACATCGGGGGGCGACTCGTCCCCCGGCTCGTCGCCCGCGGTCACGAAGTGCGCTGTGTGGCCCGTGACCCGGCTCGCCTGGCCGGCCAGCACTGGTGGCCCGGGGTCGACGTCGTCGCCGGCGACCTCTCCGACCCGGCAGCCGTCGCCCGGGTGATGCGTGACGTCGAGGTCGCCTACTACCTCGTGCACTCGATGACCGCCGAGGGGAGCTTTCGCGAGCGGGACCTGGAGATGGCCGAGCTGTTCGGCCGACGAGCGGCGCGCGCCGGTGTGCGGCGCATCGTCTACCTGGGCGGTCTCGGCAACTCCGACCTGGTGCGCAGCAAGCACCTCGTATCGCGCCAAGAGGTCGGGCGGGCCCTTGCCGCGGCCGGCGTCCCCACGGTCGAGTTCCGGGCCGCCGTGATCGTCGGCTCGGGCTCGGTGAGCTTCGAGATGCTCCGCGCGCTGACCGAGCGTCTTCCGATCATGATCACGCCCCGATGGATCGACACCCGCTGCCAACCGATCGGCGTGCGCGACGTCCTCGAGTACCTGCTCGAGGCCCTCGATCACCCGAGCGCGTCGGGGGTGTACGAGATCGGCGGCGCCGACGTGCTCACCTACCGCGACATGATGCAGACGTACGCCCGGGTCAGGGGCCTGCATCGGGTCATCTGGACGCTCCCGGTGCCGCGGCCCGAGCTGAGCAGCCGCTTCGTCGGCCTCGTGACGCCGATCCCGTACCGCCTCGCCCGCCCGCTCATCGAGAGCCTGCAGACCGAAGTGGTGGTTCGCGACGACCGTGCCCGGCACGAGTTCGACGTCCACCCGGTCGGCTACGAGGAGGCGCTGCGGCGAACGCTCGCCCGTATCGACTCCGACGAGGTGGAGACGACGTGGGCGTCGAGCCTGACGAGCGGGAGCGACCGCGCGGAAGGCAGGCGGTTGTCGACCCACGAGGGGATGCTGTTCGAGCGTCACGTGAGCAGGGTCGCCGCGGCGCCCGAGCAGGTGTTCGCCGTGATCTGCGCGCTCGGCGGCGAGTCGGGCTGGCCGGCGGGCAACGCCTTGTGGCAGCTGCGCGGCGTGATCGACCGGCTGTTCGGCGGCGTCGGGATGCGTCGAGGCCGCCGCCACCCGCGTGAGCTACGGGTCGGCGAACCACTCGACTTCTGGCGGGTCGAGGCCCTCGAAGCCCCGACCGTGCTGCGCCTGCATGCCGAGATGAAGCTGCCCGGGGACGCGTGGCTCCAGTTCGAGGTGCGCCCCGACGCCGCCGGATCGGTGGTGGAGCAGACTGCCTTCTACGACCCACGCGGCCTGCTGGGCTACCTGTACTGGTACGCCGTCTTGCCGTTCCACCGCTTCGCCTTCCCCGGGCTGCTCGCGGCCATCCGCGAGCGGGCCGAAGGCGCCCTCCTCACGGACGGCGGCCGGTGAACGCAAGGAGCTTGGCCTGCGCGTCGGCGTCGTCGGGCACGGTCACCCGCGGGCCGAAGTGGCCGCTCGCGCGCATCGCCTCGTCCATCGGCTCCATCCCGGCGAGCATGTCAGCGACCATCGTCTCGTCGAGTCGTTCGTCGAGACCGCACGCCCGCGCCAGGTCCCACGTGTGCACCAGCAGGTCGCCGGTGACGAACGTGTCGATCGCCCGCTCGACGGTCATCTCGCCCGGGGGGCCGGTGTCGACGGTGCGCTGCGCCGTCTCGGGGTCGTCGAGCGCTTCCTGGAGCGTGGTGGCGAGAGCGTTCCACGCGCCGGCCGGGTCGTCGTCGACGGAAGGCACCGAGAAGGGAACCCCGTGGCGCCCGATCGCCGCCGGCACCCATTCGACCAGGTGGCCGACGACGTCGCGGGCGACCCAGCCGCTGCACGGGGTCGGAGCGGACCAGGCGTCCTGAGGAATCTCGCGCACGCGATCGCCGAATCGACCGGCGACTCGCCGGAACCGCTCCGACGGCGTCCCGGCGAGGGCGAGCAGGTCGTCGAGGCGGTCGAAGGTGATCTGCATCCCGGCTTCCATCCCGGATCGAACGTGAGCGTCGCGGTACTCCGAGCTCAGGTGGCGTACGAGCGTCTGCAACGTCGTGACCCCGTCGTGCTCGGTCAGCGTCATGGTGTTCACCGACTCCGCGTCGGGGAAGCCGCCGAACACTTCTGTCGACACGATCCGCTCGGGCACGACCACCTCGCGGTAGACACCCCACCACTGCAGCTCCACGCCGTCGGCGCCACGGGTCACGTGCCGCCACGCCCCGCCGGGGCGCAGGTCGATCTCACAGGCGACGAGCGGGTTGCTGTGCGGTCCCCACCAGCGCAGCAGGTGGCGTGGTGTGGTCAGCGCGTCCCAAACCAGCGTGCGCGGCGCTTCGAACGAGCGCGTGATCGAGATCTCGGTGTCGGCGGGCAACGTCACCGTTGCCGACCCGTGCCGTGTTGCCATGTCGCCCCCTCGTGTCCGACACCTACAAGTAGTTGGTGTGGATCTACGGACTAGCAGCTGCGCAAGGGACCAACGGCCCGATATCGGGGCCGGCACAAGTCGTAGGATTCGCCCATGGAGATGACCGAGTTCCAGGCGCGTGCGGCGGCACTCACCCAGGACGGCACCATCGGCTACGACCAGAAGGTGCGCCGTCTCGCGGCGCTCGCCGTCGAAGCCCTGCCGTACCCCGACATCAGCGACGCCTGCTGCGAGGCGCTCGACAAGCGTGTCATCTGCGACCTGTACGAGGGCAACGCGCCGTACACGGCCCGCTACATCCTCCCCGACTACGTCTTGGCCCTGCAGCAGGGACTGCAGTGGCTCGAGCTCCCGCCGCCGCAGACGCTCGACGACGCGATCGCCTTCCTGCAGATCATGTACGCGCATGTCCCGAGCGTCACCACCTACCCCGTGTACCTCGGCGACCTCGACAAGGTGCTCGAGCGCTTCGTCCCGGCCGACATGAGCGACGACGAGCTCGACGCCCGCATCCGCCGCCTGTGGATCGGCATCGACCGCATGCAGCCCGATGCGTTCGCGCACCTCGACCTCGGCCCCGGCGACAGCCGCATCACCCGCTCGATCTTGCGCGTAGAGCGCAGCCTGCGCCAGGCGGTGCCCAACATCACGCTCAAGGTCGACCCGGCCATCACGCCCGACGATCTCGTCGAAGACGCGGTGCGCACCGTGTTCGAGACCGGTAAGCCGCACTTCGTCAACCACCCGATGATGGTCGGCGACCACGGCGAGGCCTACGCCGCGGTGAGCTGCTACAACTCGCTGAAGATCGGTGGCGGCGCGCACACGCTGGTGCGACTCAACCTGAAAGAGGTCGCGCTGCGCCACATCGGCGGAGTAGACGACTTCTTGGCCACCACGCTGGCGAAGTACGTAGAGCTCACCGCCGAGCTGGCCGAGGCCCGCATCCGCAGCCTGGTCGAGCAGCAGCGCTTCTTCGACACCCACTGGCTGGCCACGGAGGGCCTCATCGACATCGAGCGGTTCTCGGCGATGTTCGGCATCTTCGGCCTCGCCGAGTGCACCAACTTGCTGCTCCAGTACGAGGGCCGCGACGCAGGCGGCGAGGTGCGCTACGGCCACAGCGCCGAGGCCGACGCGCTGGCAGCACGCATCGTCGAGCGCACCGCCGAGCTGGTCGCTGCCCGGCCGATGCCGTACTGCGGTGGCGGGCAGGGCCGCTGCTACCTGCACAGCCAGGGCGGAATCGACTTGGACGACCACGTCACCGCCGGAACGCGCATCCCCGTCGGCGACGAGCCGCAGATGCTCGACCACATCCTCTCCTGCGCACCCCACCACCGCTTCTTCCCCTCCGGCGTGAGCGACATCTTCCACGTCGACGAGACAGCCGTGCGCAATCCGCAGGCGATGGTCGACATCATCCGCGGCGCGTTCGAGCGCGGCATGCGTGACTTCACGTTCAACCTCGACGACAACGAGTTCGTACGGATCACCGGCTACCTGGTGCGCAAGAGCGATCTCGCCGCCATCGCCTCGCAGGGCGCGGTGCGCCACGGCAGCGACTACCTCGCCGCCGGCAGCGAGGACGCCTACCACCTCACGCAGCGAGCGGTGAAGCGGGTGCACGCCCACGAGCTCTCGCCGCGGTGAGCAAGGCGCCCGGCGTCGTCGGCACGGTCGGCCACGTCGGTTACGTCGCCGACACGATCGCGTTCAGCAACGTCGACGGTCCCGGCAACCGGTTCGTGGTCTTCCTGCAGGGCTGCAACTTCGACTGCCTCGCGTGCCACAACCCGCAGACGATCCCCCACGCCGACGGCGCGCACTTCGCGACGACCGTCGACGACCTGACCGCGCGCATCCGCCGGGCGGCGCCGTTCGTGCGCGGCGTGACCGTCTCCGGCGGGGAGGCCACCCAGCAGCCGGAGTTCCTGTACGAGCTGTTCAAGGCGATCAAGGCCTATCCGGCGACCGCGGGGCTGACGTGCTTCGTCGACTCGAACGGGGCGTGCCCACCCGCCACATGGGACCGTCTCGCTGGCGTGATGGACGGGGCGATGATCGACCTGAAGTGCCTCGACCCGGACATCCACCTGCGCTCGACGGGCCAGCTCAACGACGACGTGCTGGCGAGCATCGAGCACCTGGCGCAACTCGGCCTGCTGTACGAGGTGCGCCTGCTGCTGGTCGCCGGGGTGAACGACGATCCGGACCTGCTGCGCCGCACGGGTGAGTGGCTGGCCGGCGTCGACCCTTCGATGCGCCTGAAGGTGATCGGCTTTCGTGCCCACGGCGCGCGCCCGCACTCTCCGGCACTTGTACCGCCGACGCCGGAGTCGCTCCACGCGGCAGCCGACCTGCTGCGCTCCGTCTCGCCCTTCGACCTCACGGTCATCTGAACCCGCGCGCCGGCCGACCGGCGAAGTGCGATATCTCACGACACCCGTCTGTACTGACATATCGCACTTCCGCCCGCACCGGACGGCTCAGGGGCCCTGATCGAACGGTTAGCGTCCCTCCCCAGTGACAGGCCGCGACAGGGGGCGCGCGGGCGGGGGGCGCGATGAGGAGGTGCTCGTCGGTCGCGCCACGGAGCACGCCGTCGCCGAACTCGCCGTCGAACGGGCGCTGGACGGCGCCCCCCAGCTGGTCCTGATCGAAGGCGACCCGGGTGTGGGGAAGTCGGCGCTGGCGCGCGCCGTCGCGGCCATGCTGCCGGCCGACGCGATCGTGCTGTGGGCGCGTGGCGACGAGCTCGAGCGCCAGCTCGACTTCGGCATCGTCGACCAGGTGCTCCGCGAGGCCGCCGCGGCCGGGCTCCCCTCCCCGCCAGCCCTCAATCGGGACGGCACCCGCCCCGACCCGCTGGCCGTCGGCGAGATCGTGCTCGGTCTCACCGAGGACCACGGTCGCGAGCGGGCGCTGCTCGTCGTCGTCGACGACGCCCAGTGGGCCGACCTGGCGTCCGTGCATGCGCTCTCCTTCGCCATCCGCCGCCTGCACGACCGCAGCGTTGTGCTGTTGATCGTGCAGCGACCGACCGCCCCAGGCCTCGAGCAGTTCCACCGCCTCGTGCGCGACGGACGCGGCCGCCGGCTGCGTCTCGCTCCGCTGTGCGTCAGCGAACTCGCCGAGCTCGTGCGGGTACGCGCCGGCATCCACCTCACGGCTCGGGCGGCCGAACGCTTCCACGCCCACACGGGCGGTTCCCCGCTGGAGTCCGTCACCTTGCTGGAAGAGCTCGATCCGGTCACGTTGACCGCCGGCTTCGGACCGCTGCCCGCCCCGCAGTCCTACGCATCGATGGTGCTCGCCCGGGTTTCAGCGTGCGCGCCAGAGACCGAGCAGCTCGTTGCAGCCGTCGCTGTGGCCGGCGCCCTCGAGCTCGACGGGCTCAACCGCATAATGGCGTCGGTCGACCTCGCCGCATCGCTGTCGGAGGCCGTCCAGCACGGCCTGGTCGACATGCAGGTGCGCGGCGGGCGCCGCGTCGTCGACGTCACCCATCCGCTCATCCGTGCGGCGGTGCTGGACGATCTCTCGCCGGCGCGTCTCGTGGCGCTCCATGCCGCTGCGGCGGCAGCCGTCGACGACCCCGACCGAGCGTTCCGCCACGAGCTGCGTGCCCACCTCGGACCGTCTCCGGACCTCGCCGCCGAGGGCATCCGGCGCGCCCGCGCCCGACTTGCCGACGGATGGGAGCTGTCGGCCGTCGAGCTGCTCGTGCTGGCCGCCGAGCTGCTCGGGCCCGGCGCGGCGCGCAGCGACGCCCTGCTGCAGGCCTGTCACTGGTTGCTGACCGCCGGCGACACCGCGGCAGCCACCGAGCTGCTGGCGACGGCCGGCGCCCCCGGCACGCCGCTCGAGCTCCTCGTGCGCGGCGAGCTGGCCCTGCTCGATGGCGACCAGGTAGGGGCCCGGCGCCTGCTGTTGGACGCCATGGCCGCCGGCCCCGGCCCAGACGTGGCCGCTCGCGTGGCCGGGCTGCTGGCCACGATCGCGGCCAACGCGGCGCGCGCCGACGCAGCGATCACGTGGGCCCGGCGGGCCCTCGAGCACAGCATCGAGTCCGGCACCGACGCCTCCTACGCGATGACGATGCTGGTGTCGGGGTGGGCCCTGCAGGGCGACCTCCGGGCGGGTGAGGAGGAGGTCGCCCGGTGGGCCGTCCGTCTGGGTGCCACCGCCAACGGACCAGACGTCTGCTACGCGCGGGGCCTGCTGGCGTTGTGGAGCGGCCGGTTCGCCGACGCCGAGCGGTTCCTGACGCCGCTGGTCGAGGACCACCACACCGGCCCGGGTCTGATCGCCGCGAGCGCGCGGTACTCGCTGGCCGACTGCTGGTACCGCCAGGGACGATGGGACGAGGCGCTGGCGATGGCCGTCGACCTGGCGCGGTTGCTCGACGACTCGGGCCAACTGCTCTCCAGCCCGATGGCCCACGGTGTCGCCGCCTCGGTGCTCGCGGCGCGCGGCGACGCCGAGGAGGCGCAGCGCCACCTTAGGGCCGCCGAGCGGGCGATGGCCGCGACGGGAAACGCGGCGGCGGGCCTGTGGCTGCTCGCGGCCACCGCCCGCGTCGCGGTCGCCGCCGACGACGACGCGACCGTCGTCGAGGTGTTGCAGCCGTTGGCCGAGGCACTGCGTGCGGTCGGGCTCCCGGAAGGCACACAACCGTGGCGCGCCGACCTCGTCGACGCCCTCGTCCGACTCGGACGGGTCGACGACGCAGCCCGCGAGCTGGCCGAACTCGTCGCCCGCACCCGCAACGGCGGGGCCCACGCCCGAGCCGGTGCATCGCGCGCGTCGAGCGCGGTCCACGTGGCGCGAGGCGACGACGACGCAGCCGCCGAAGTGTTCGCCGCCGCCCTTGCCGAGGACGCAGCCACCCAGGGCTCCTTCGCCAGGGCCCGGCTGGAGCTCGCCGCTGGCGCGTTCGAGCGCCGTCGCGGCCGGCGCCGGGTCGCCGCCGACCTCCTCGACGCCGCGAGCAGTCGCTTCGAGCACCTCGGCGCGACACCATTCGTCGCCCGCTGTGCCCAGGAGCGCGCGGCATGCGCCGTCGACGCCCGCGCCGGTGGTCGCGCCCGCGCCCTGACCAAGTCCGAAGCGGCGGTCGCCGAGCTCGTCGCCGACGGCCGGACCAACCGCGAGGTCGCGGGCTCACTCGTGATCAGCGTCAAGACCGTCGAATCACACCTTGCCCACATCTACGCCAAGCTCGGTGTGCGATCCCGGACCGAGATGGCGATCGAGTGGCGGGCCGGAAGCGTCGCCAGGGTCGAGCCCTAACGCGCCAGAAGGCGACCGGCGCCGACCCTGAGGCCGATGCCGGCGCGAGGTTCGGGGTTACCCCCGATGACGTCGCACTGGGCTCCTGGGCAACCTCGCCGGGTGCGTTTGGTGATCGAGTTCTCGGGGCCCGGCCGATGGTCGGGCACCGTGCACGTCGAGCCGCCGCCGGTCGTCGACGCGCCATTCGAGGGCCGGCTCGACCTGCTGCGGCTGCTGGAGGCGCTCGTCGAGCCCGCACACGAAGCAACGAGGACCGCTGACGCGGGTGCTGAGGAGGAGCTGCGATGACACGTACCACGACCATTACACCGAGCAGGCCGACGGCCGGCCGGAGCCACGGCACGCGACGCACCGGGTTGGCCGCGCTCGGCGCCTGCGCCGCGCTGGTCCTCGGCGCGTGCAGCGATGACGACGCCGCGGCCCCCGCCGTCTGCGAGCCGTACCTTGGCGTGACGGCCCAGTTCAGCGGCGAGCCGGACCCGGCGACCATCACGCCGCTGCTCGACGCCGTCGACGAGAACGCTCCCGAGGACCTGGCCGAAGCGCTCGGTGTGATGACGGGCGCGGCCCGCCAGGTGGTGGAGACCGGTGACTTCGCCTCGTTCGAGAGTCCCGAGTTCGGGGCCGCCCAGAGCACCGTCGACCCGTGGATGTTCGAGAACTGCGAGTTCGACCAGAAGGCAGAGGTCACGGCGTCGGAGTACGAGTTCGACGGGATGCCGAGCGAGTTCGATGCCGGGACGGCCGCCATCTTGTTGTCGAACGATGGCGAAGAGGCCCATGAGATAGCGATCATGCGCAAGGCCGACGGCGTGACGCAGTCCTGGGAGGAGATCCTCGCCCTGTCCGAGGAGGAGGCCCAGGCCCTCGTCGTGCAGGTCGGCGGCACGTTCGCCGCGAACAAGGACGCGACGAGCCTCGCCGTCGTCGACCTCGTGCCCGGCGACTACCTGGCCACCTGCTTCGTGCCCACGGGCACCGAAGTCGCGAGCGACGGCACGGTCACAGAGGGCACCGGACCGCCGCACTTCGCGCAAGGCATGACCTCGGAGTTCACGGTCGGGGCCTGACGGTCGGCGGCCGGACGGGCTTACGGGGCGGAGCGTCTGGCGAGCGCGACGGCCGGCGAAGTGCGATATCTCACGACACCCGTGTGTACTGACATATCGCACTTCCGCCCGGCCGGAGCCGAAATCGGCGTTGGCAGATGTCGTTCCTACGTCATGGTGGAGGCGAGCTGGTCGATCCTGTGCAGGATGTCGTCGACCGGAACGAAGTCGTGACGGCGGCCCCGCAGGGCGTTTGGAGCGGACGACGGTCCCCCCCCCCCCCCCCCCCCCCCGCCCCCCCCCCCCCCCGCCCCCCCCCCCCGCCCCGCCCCCCCCCCCCCCCCCCCCCCCCCCCCCGCCCCCGCCCCCCCCCCCCGCCCCCCCCCCCCCCCCCCCCCCCCCCCCCCGCCCCCCCGCCCCCCCCCCCCCCCCCCCGCCCCCGCGCCCCCCCCCCCGCCCCCCCCCCCCCCCCCCCGCCCCCCCCCGCCCCCCCCCCCCCCCCCCCCCCCCCCCCCCCCCCCCCCCCCCACCCCCGCGCCGCGGCCTCCCCCCCCCCCCCCCCCCCCCGCCCCCCCCCCCCGCCCCCCCCCCCCCCCCCCCCCCCCCCCCCCCCCCCCGCCCCCGCCCCCCCCCCCGCCCCCCCCCCACCCCCCCCACCCCCCCCCCCCCCCCCCGCCCGGCCCCCCCCCCCCCGCCGCCGCCCCCGCCCCCCCCCCCCCCCCCGCCGCCGCCCCCCCCGCCCCCCCCCCCCCCCCCCCCCCCCCCCCCCCCCCCCCCCACCCCCCCCCCCGCCCCCCCCCCCCCCCCCCCGACGCCCCCCCCCCCCCCCGCCGCCGCCGCCGCCGCCCCCCCCCCCCCCCCCCCCCCCCCCCCCCCCCCCCCCCCCCCCCCCCCCCCCAGCCCCCCCCCCCCCCCCCCCACCCCCCACCCCCCCCCCCCCGGCGCTTCCCCAGTGGAGCGGACGACGGGATTCGAACCCGCGACCCTCACCTTGGCAAGGTGATGCTCTACCAGCTGAGCCACGTCCGCGTTTGTGATCCGTGAGGATAGCCGCCGAGCTTGCCGACCGGACAAGGCGATCAGGTCGGCCGTCGCGGCGTTGCGGGTCAGCCGACGAGCGGTTCGCCGCCCGACGCGGCGGGGGCGACGGTGACGCGTTGGCGCGAGTCGACGACCACCCCGACCAGCCCGGCGAGCACGCCGGCGGCGCCGAGGAGCTGCAGCCCGGCGAGGCGCTGGTCGTACACCAGCCAGGCGCCGAGCGTGGACACGACCGGTGAGGCGAGGGTCATCAGCGACGACGTGGTCAGGCTCAGGTGCCGCTGCGTCCACGTCATCAGCCCGTGGCCGACCACGCCGGGGCCGAGCACCATCGAGCCGAGCAGCAGCCAGTCCTTGGCGCCGAACCCGCCGAGATCGTCGGCGGTGGCGAGTGCCCAGGGGGCGACGACGGCCGAGCCGACGACGAACACCGCCACCAGGAACGACCACGACTCGACGCCGGCGTTGCGGAGCTTCTTCACCGACAAGAAGTAGGCCGTGAACAGCAACAGGTTGACCACGGCCAGCAGGTCGCCGCGCAGCGTCGCCCCGCTGGTGGCCGACCCGCTCAGCACCATCAGCGCCAGGCCGCCGATGGCGAGCGCGGCGAAGGGGACCTTGTCGAGGCGCGGCGGCTCGCCGACGAGGCGCCCGGCACCGAGCAGCACGACCGCGGGGACGAGGGCTCCGATCAGCGTCGCGTTGGCGATCGAGGTGGTGCGGATGGCAGCGAAGCCGAGGATCATCGACGTGCCGAACAGGATCCCGGGCACGAGCGCATGGCGGAACGTGGCGCGGGTGATCCGGTCTCCGAACAGCAGCGACGCGACGAACATCACCGGGATGCCGAGCAGCATCCGGTAGAGCACGATCGTCTGCGTGCTCGCCGTGATGCCCACCACGATGAGCGGCCCGAGCCCCCAGAAGAACACGGCGATGGCGCTCGCGACGAGCGGCAGGCGTGAGTCCGCCACGAGCTCGCCCGAGCGCGGCGTGCCTCGCGCGACGGCCGGCGCGGCGCTCATCCCCGTTCCTCGGGCGGACGGAGGTCCACCCGCAGGACGAGCACCCCGTCCTCCACCGTGGCCACGGCATCGGCGATGATCGCGAAGTCCTGGAAGTCGAGCTGAGCCTGCTCGATGAAGTTCTGGCGCTCCTCGCCGGCGACGGGCGGAAGCGGGCGGCGCTTCACCGCCGCGGCGCGCTCACGGAAGCGGGCGATCATCGCATCGGTGTCGAGCTTGGCCATGAGGATCCAAGGTACCGCCGTCGGCCCCGAGTCACGATGCGGAATCCGGGCCTGCCTCGGAGCAGCGCGGCGGCGCCACCGCGGCGACGAAGCCGCTCAGAAGTCGACGAGGGGGTCAGCTTCGGACTTGCCCTCCGGCCGCGGCGACATGTCCGGCACCGGCTCCAGGTCGAGGTCGTCGAAACCCTCCGGCGTCGCCTCGACGATCTCTTGCAGCTCGCTCGCCAGCAGGCGATCACGCTCGGCGGCGACGACCACCGATCGGGCACGCTCGGGCTCAGCGCCCTCCGGCCGGGCAGCGTCCAGTCGTTGCTGGCGCTCGAGCGCCCCGAGGCGGGCGAAGCGGCGCTCGCCCATCACCTCCAACGGCCCGAGCGCGGTGTGCTCTGGGCGCGTCGCTCGCCAGAACCACACGGTGAAGAGGGCGAGCAGCACGCCGAGAACCGCGAGGGCGGCCACGACGAGGCGAACCGTCGTCGTCGCCCCGGAGTCGCCGACCGACTCGGTGTCGAGCTCTTGCGCCGACGCCGTGGCCGCCGACGCCCAGACGACCAGCACCGTGACCGCTCCGGCACATGCGGTTGCACGCGCAACGAGGGAGCGCACCAAGGTGGTCACGGTGCAGCAGTCTCGCACGTCCACCTGCCGACGACACGCGGAACGAGACGACAGACTGGGGGCATGTCCGTCGACACGCTGTGGCTGATCGCCGCCCTCGCGGTGTGCGGGCTGCTGGCGTGGGTGGCGTTGCGCATCGAACCGCACTGGGTCAGCAAGGACGGCGAGCGCTTCACCTGCCGGGTCCAGCGGCTCGGCCAGGATGCGCCGCAGGGCCGGTGGCGGGAGATGCGCGGCCACGTCGACGGGAACTCCGTCGTGCTGGCGACCCGGGGTCTGATCCCGAACTCGATGAGCGGCAGGTACTCGGTGGAGGTGCGCAGCCCGAATCCGCCCAAGCGGCGTGCGCTGTGGCTGCTCGAGGCCGAGCGTCAGCGGGTGGTGCTGCGCATCCCCGACAGCTCACGCGCCGTGCCCCGGATCGACGCGTTGACCCGGCTCAGCCCTTCGCCACCTGCTCCAGGAACGTCGCCACCGGTTCACCCACCTGGTCGAGGTTGATCAAGAACGCGTCGTGCCCGTGCGGCGAGTCGACCTCGACGTAATCGCAGGGCGCTCCCCCGTCGACCAGCATGTCGCGGATCTGGTGCTGCTGGTACGTGGGGTACAGCATGTCGCTCCACACACCGACGGTCAGGCAGGGCACCCGCACGCGCGCCAATGCCGCAGCGACGCCGCCACGGCCGCGGCCGATGTCGTGAAGGTCCATCGCCTTGCCGATCACCAGGTAGCTGTTGGTGTCGAACCGGCGCACCAGCTTGTCTCCGTGGTAGTCGAGATAGCGCTCCACCTCGAACCGCTGCCACAGACCGAAACCGTCGTGCAGGTTCGCCCCGTCGGCGAGCTCACGCCCGAAACGATCGGTGAACACGTTGTCGCTGCGGAACGTCACCTGCGCGACCATGCGCGCCACCTCGAGCCCTTCGTGGGGGCCGTCGCCGGGTTCGGCGTCGTAGTAGTCGCCGCCACGCCAGCGAGGGTCGAGGCGGATCGCGCGACGCCCGATCGCCCCCCAGGCGATCTGCTGCGCGGTGGCCTGCGCGCAGGTGGCGATCGGCACCAGTGAGCGCACCCGATCGGGAAACGCGATGCCCCACTCGAGCACCTGCATGCCACCCATCGACCCGCCGACCACCGAATGCCAGGACGCGATGCCGAGGTGATCGGCGAGCCTGGCCTGCATGCGCACCATGTCGCGCACGGTGATCACCGGGAAGCGCGACCCGTACGGGCGGCCGTCGTCGGGATGCGCCGATGCCGGCCCAGTGGTGCCCTGGCATCCGCCGAGCACGTTGGAGCAGACGACGAACCAGCGGTTCGTGTCGATGTACAGGCCGGGGCCGATCATCCCCTCCCACCAGCCAGGCGTCGGGTGCCCGGTGTACGCGGGGCCGGCGGCATGGCTGTCGCCCGTCCAGGCATGGCAGAGCAGCACCGCGTTGGAGCCGCTCGAGTCGAGCTGACCCCACGTCTCGTACGCGACCTGCACCTCACGCAACGTCGCCCCGCCTTCGAGCGCGAACGGATGATCGGTCGCCGCCCGGAAGAACTGGCGTCGTCCCGCAGGATCGCCGTCTCGCCACGCGCCGGTCACGGGTGCGGGTTCCAGCGCTTCCTCCTCTCGTGCAGTCGGCGTCTATCGGCGACGTCTCACGAGCCGGAAGCTTCGTTGCCCCGTCTGGAAGGGCCACATCCCCTTGGCGCCTGTCGCCAGGCGGTGGGAAGGCACCGTGGGGCTTCCGACCCCGGTTGCCGGACCCTCGCGGGTCGCTCGTGATGCGTCGGGCGAAACGCTACCCGATGCCGAGTTGGTCCGCAGCGAGATCTTTCAGGCCCCGGTAGTCGACCTTGCCGTTCGGAGCCCTGCCGATGGTCTCGACGACGACGAGGTGCCGCGGCGCCTTGTACGCCGCGAGGCGTTCTTTCACGTAGGCGCTGAGCTCCTCCAACACGAGCGTCGCCCCTTCGGCAGGTTCGACGATGGCACAGATCGTCTCCCCGAAGCGCTCGTCGGGGATGCCCACCGCGACCGCGTCGCGCACGGAGGCGTGCTGCTTCAGCGCCTCCTCGACCTCTTCGGGGAACACCTTCTCGCCGCCGGTGTTGATGCACACCGATCCCCGCCCGAGAAGCACGAGCGTGCCGTCGGCGAGCACCTCGGCCCAGTCCCCGGGCACGCTCCACCGGCGGCCCTCGTACGTGCGGAACGTGCGGGCGGTCTTCTCCTCGTCCTTGTAGTAGCCGACGGGGATCAGCGCGCCGACGGCGACGAGGCCGATCTCGCCCGAACCCGGCTCCACCCGCTTGCCGTCGTCGCCGAACACCGCGCAATTCGGCCCGAGTTGGAACTTGGCCGTCTGGCTGGCCTCGCCGGCGGCACTCACCGAGCCGCCCATCCCGACGGCCTCCGACGACCCGAACGAGTCGAACAGCATCACCTGGGGCAGGTGGCGCAGCAGGCCCGCCTTGTTCTCCTGGCTCCACATGACGCCCGACGACGACATCAGCGAGAGGCTCGACAGGTCGAACCTGGTGGGGTCGGCGTCGAGGCGCTCGAGGATCGGCCCGGCGAACGCCTGGCCGACGATGGCCATGCTGTGCACCCCGCGTCGCTCGACGGTCGACAGCAGCTCGTCGACGTCGAAGTGCCGCGACGTGAGCGTCGCGACCGAGCCGCCGAGGTTCAACGTGATGAGCGCGGAGAACTGGCCGGTGCCGTGCATCAGGGGGCAGGCGGAGAGCAGGACGCGGGGGGTGACGCTGCCGTCCGCGATCCGCGATACGAGCTCGTCGAGGTCGGCCGCGGGAGCGACGCCGAGCAAGGGCTGACCCCCCGCACCGAGCACGTTGAACAGGTCGTCCTGGCGCCACATCACGCCCTTCGGCATCCCTGTGGTGCCGCCGGTGTACAACAGCAACAGGTCGTCACCGCTGCGACCCCACGGTCCCCGCACCGCACCGTCCACCTGGCGGCCGGCGACCTGCGCGTAGTCGGTGGCCCATTCGGGGACCCCTCCGGTCTGGTCGGCGACGCAGTACCACCGCTTCACCTTCGGCAACTCGTGACGCACCCGCTCGACGAGGTCGCAGAACGCGGCGTGGAACACCACCGCTTCGGCGTCGGCGTTGTCGAACAGGTAGACGATCTCGTCGTGCCCGTAGCGGTAGTTCGTGTTCACCGGCGCCAAGCCCGCCTTGAACGCGGCGACGTAGGTCTCCAGGTACTCCGGGCAGTTGTAGAGGTACGCGGCGACCTTGCTCTGGTGGGTGAGGCCGGCGTCGAGGAGATCGGCGGCGAGAGCGTTCGCCCGGCGGTCGAGCTCGCCCCAGCTCACCACCTGGTCCCCGTGGAAGAGGCTCGGTCGATCCGGCACCACGGCCGCGATCGCCTCGTACACGTCGGCGAAGTTCCAGTTAGTCATCGAGGAGCCCCCACTTCGATCACTCGCGGTCACGCGTCCGCCCGGCGAAGGTACCAGCCCGCCCGCCGCCCAGCATTCTCGGTCGGATCAGTCGCGCTATGTGTCACAAATCCGACCGAGAACGCGAGGGGGGCGCGGGGACGAGTTGACTGACGGGGCCGTCAGGGTCGGCTGATCGATCAAGCAGTAGACGGCAGAGGTGGGGCCCCGCCATGCTGGCCGACGATGCACGCGAACTTCCTCACCCCGAAGGCCGAACTGCGCCGCATCCCCGGCTCCGACGACGCCGCGCAATCGACGTGCGTCGCCACCGCGGCGATCGCCGCCGGCGAGACCGTGGCCGTGTTCGGTGGCTTCGTCGTCACCCGCGCCGAGGCCGAGCAACTCGACCGCTCCGACGGCGGGCGTCGCTCGCCGGCCATCCAGCTCGACGACGACCTCTTCCTCGTCGCCGGAGACGACAACGGCGACGGCAACGGAGAAGTCGGCGTCGGCCACTCCTGCGAGCCGAACTGCGGGATGTCCGGGGCGACGATGGTGGTGGCGATGCGCGACATCTCGGCCGGCGAGGTGCTCACCTACGACCCGGCGATGAGCAACGCCTCGGCGTTCGGCGAGCGGGAGTGCCACTGCGGTGCGGGCAACTGCAGGGGCAAGGTCACCGGCGAGGACTGGACCCTGCCCGACCTGCAGCTTCGCTATCGCGGCTTCTTCTCGCCGTACCTGGCCCGGCGCATCGCCCGTCTGGTGCCCACCGGCGCCACCCGCCGGGCCTTCGCGGTGTAGCAGCCGGCAGAGTCGCTGCTGCGCCAGACGTGGCTGCCCGGTCGCCGGAAAGCGACTCGCGAGGCCGCGACTAGCGTGGACGGTGCATGCGCATTCTCGTCGTGGGTGCGGGCGGCGTCGGGTCGGCGATCGTGTCGATCGCCGCGCGCAGGGGGTTCGTCGAACAGCTCGTCGTCGCCGACGTCGACGCCGGCCGGGCCGAACGTGCCGCGCACCGCACCGGCGACGTTCGCATCTCCTCGACGCGCGTCGACGCCTCCGACCCTCTGGACGTGGCCGAGCTGGCCCGCTCGGTGCGCGCCGACGTGCTCGTCAACGCTTGCGATCCACGGCTCAACCCCGCGCTCTTCGACGGTGCCTTCGAGGCCGGCTGCCACTACCTCGACATGGCGATGCACATGTCGCAGCCGCATCCGACCAAACCCACCACCCACGTCGGCGTCCTGCTCGGGTCGGAGCAACTGGCGGTCAGCGACAAGTGGGCCGAGCGCGACCAGCTCGCTCTCGTCGCGATGGGCGTCGAACCCGGCCTGTCGGACGTCTTCGCCCGCTACGCCTGCGACAACCTGTTCGCGACCGTGCAGGAGGTGGGCGTGCGCGACGGAGGCGACCTCGTCATCGACGGGCACGGCTTCGCTCCGACGTTCTCCATCTGGACCACGATCGAGGAGTGCCTCAACCCGCCGATCGTCTACGAGCGCGACCGCGGGTGGTTCACCACCGAGCCGTTCAGCGAGCCCGAGCACTTCACCTTCCCGGAGGGCATCGGTGCCATCGAGTGCGTGAACGTCGAGCACGAAGAGGTCGTCCTGATGCCCTGCTGGCTCGACGTCGGCCGGGTGACGTTCAAGTACGGCCTCGGCGAGGAGTTCATCGACGTCCTGCGGACCCTGCACAAGCTGGGCCTCGACAGCACCCGGCCGCTGAGGGTGCGCGACGTCGAGGTGGCGCCTCGTGACGTCGTCGCGAGCGCGTTGCCGAACCCGTCCGAGCTCGGCGACCGGATGCGGGGGCGCACCTGCGCGGGAGTCCTCGTGCGCGGCACGGGCCGCCTCGACGGCTCACCGCGTGAGGCGTACCTGTACCAGGTGGTCGACAACGACTGGACGATGCGCGAGTGGGGTCACCAGGCCGTCGTCTGGCAGACGGCGGTGCACCCGGTGGTCGCGCTCGAGCTGCTCGCCGAGGGCATCTGGGAGGACGCCGGCGTGCTCGGGCCGGAGGCGTTCCCCGCCGAGCCGTTCCTCGACCTGCTGCCTGCCCACGGCATCGGTTGGGCGATCGAAGAGCGGAGCCCGACCATCCCCGAACGGTGAAGCCGATCAGCGGGCGCGCAGGGTGAGCACCTGGAACGGGCGCATCGCGATCGCCACCGTGCCTTCCGGGCCGAGCTGGAGGGGCGCCAGCGGGCGCTCCAGCAGGTCGCACTCGACGACCGATGCCGCGCCGTCACGCCAGGTGAGGTGACCCGTGGTGCGGGCGCCTCTCGTCTCCCACAGCCGGACGACGAGGTCGCCGGAGCCGTCCTCGGCCCGCTTCACGGCGCCGACGAGCACGCCGGGCACCGCGCAGTCGACGATCGGCGCCGTCGTCACCGGCCGTCCGGCGACGACGCGAACGGGGTGCGCGAGGCGGTGGGCCTCGGTCTCGATCCCGGCGTCGAACGGGTCGCCGTCGTGCACCCACCACGACCAGTGCAGGTCACGCTGCCCGCGGTCGGCCGACGGGTCCGGATAGCGCGCGGCGCGGAGCAGGGTCAGCGCCAGCGCCGGGCCGCGCACGTCGTAACCACGCGGGCCGTCGGCCAGCACGGCGACGCCGAAGCCGGGTTCACCGACGTGCACGTACCGATGGGCGCACACCTCGAACATGGCGGCATCCCACGTGGTGTTCGCATGGCGCGGCCGCTGCACGTGTCCGAACTGGATCCCGCAGGTCGCCGAGCGAGCGAGCACGTCGACGGGCAACACCGACTGCAGCCGGCGCTCGTCCTCGTGCCAGCTCGCGCTGAGGTGGTGATCGACCCGCGCCGACCCGGCGACCACGCTCGTGCGTAGCTCGAAGGTCGACTGCTCGGTGCGGAACCGGGTGACGACGAGAGCGCGGAGCGGACCGGACTCCACCACCTCCCACGAGCACGGGATCAGCTCCTCGCCGGCACCACGCGTGTCGGTCTCGTCGATGTCCCAGGCGTCGTACTCGGCCGGATGATCGCGCCGCAGCACGAGCGTGCCGGCAGCCGAACCGACGGGTAGCACCTCCCGGCCGGAGGGGAGGTGCCGCAACGACACCACGCGTCCGTCGCCGTCCCAGACGAGCTCGACGATTCCGTTGCGTATGCAACGATCCGCGACGACGACGGGCTCGACACCATCTGGCAGCTCGCCGCTCGACCCCAGCTCGGATGCCCCGAAGGCCGCGACGTCCACCCACGCCGCCTTGCCACCCACGTCGACGACGCCGCCGGCGCGCACCGGCGCGGGGTTCACCACCCACTCGGCCCCGGCCGCCGCGGCCCCCGACGCGCCGAGGGCCGCCGACGCGCCGAGGGCCGTCGCGACGAGCTCTTCGGCCGCGGCGGCGACGCGCGCGTGCGCAGCTTCGGCGTCTTGGTGCACCCACGCGATCGACGAACCGGGCAGGATGTCGTGGAACTGCTGGGTGAGCACCTCGCGCCACAGCGCGCCGAGCTCGGCGCCGGGCCAGCGGCCGGCACCGGCGGACGCGCTCCACAGCTCGGCCTCGTGGAGGGCCAGCTCGCACCGGCGGTTGCCCTGCTTCGTCGCCACCTGGCTGGAGTACGTACCGCGGTGCTTCTCCAGGTATAGCTCGCCCACCCACACCGGAGCGTCGTCGCCGTACTCGGCGAGCGTCTCGGCGAAGAAGCCGTCGGCGGAGCCGATGCGCACCGCGGGTGTGCCCTGCCAGTTCGCGCTCAGCCTGGCGCGGGCGAGCATCGTGTCGGTGGCACCGCCCCCGCCGTCGCCGTGGCCGAAGCAGACGAGCGAGCTCGACGCCCCGGCATGGTCGGCGAACCGCCGCGCGGCCCCGCGTAGCTCGGCCGGGGCGAGCCGGGCGTTGTACGTGTCTATCGGACTGAAGTGGCTCAGCACGCGGGTGCCGTCGATGCCCTCCCACCAGAACGTGTGGTGGGGGAAGCGGTTCGTGTCGTTCCAGCTCAGCTTCTGCGTGAAGAACCATCTGCATCCCGCGCCGGCGAGTAGCTGGGGCAGGCTGGCCGGGTAGCCGAAGTCGTCGGGCAGGAACCCGCCGGGGCACGTGAGGTCGAACCACTCTGCGAATGCGCGCTGGCCGTGGACGAGCTGGCGCACGAGGCTCTCCCCGGAGGGCAGGTTGAGGTCGGTCTCCACCCACATCCCACCCGCCGGCTCCCACCGGCCTTCGCGCACCAGCGCCTGCACCTCGGCGAACAGCTCCGGCGCGTCCTCGGCCACCCAGGCGTAGTGCTGGGCCTGGCTGTGCGTGAAGTGGTGGTCGGGGTGCCGGCGCAGCAGGTCGACGGCGTTGGCGAACGTGCGGACGGCCTTGCGCCGCGTCTCCCGCAACGGCCACAGCCACGCCGTGTCGAGGTGGGCGTGGCCGGTGGCGACGAGGCGATGGGCACCGGGTGCCGCACCGACATCGAAGACCGGCGCCAGCGCGGCGCGCGCCGCCGGCGCGGTGGCGGCGACATCGCCGCGGTCCAGGGCGAGCAGGCAGTGGTCGAGCGCGCGGAACGCCCGGGCCCGCAGCGGGTCGTCCGCGTCGAGCACGATCACGAGGTCGATCAGAGCGTGCAACTCGACGGCGAGTGCCTGCACCTCGGGCTCCAGCACGGCCAGCTCGGCGCGGCGCAACGTGTACAGCGGGTGCGCCGGTGCCGTCGCCGGGTCGCCGAGCAGCGTCGGCTCGTACCCGAACACCGGGCCGGCGAGCATCGGTATCGCCACCGCCTCCACCCACACCTCAACCGGAGATCCCGGCATGTGCTCGCCGACGCGGACGAGGCGACGGTCGGGCTGCACGCCGTGCACGATCCGGCCGTCGACGTAGGCGAGGCCCTCCACCTGGAAGCCGTCGGCGCGGCCGCTGAAGCCGAGGTCGACGTGGGCGACGAGCGTTCCGCCGCGTGCCTCGGGCGCGACGGCTCGCAAACGGAACCAGCGCGTGTGCCACGGGCGACCCCAGCGATCACCCACTCGGAACGCCTCGACGGGCGCATCCCGCGCCTCGATGAACGGCACCGGATCGAACCACTCCGCGGTGGCGGCGACGTCGAACTCGACGGCACGCGCGGTGACCGCCGGGCGCACCCAGGTGTCGAGCACGCGCTGGGCTCGCTGCACGGCGGGGCCGCTCACCTGGTGCACGTGCGCCTCAATCCGCCCCGGTCGCGCCCGCGCCGTCGTCGGCGCTCGCCAGCGAGCCGATCACCGGCTGCGCGAAGCGCAGGCGACGGTCGAACCCGGCCTCCGACGGCAGCCAGCCGTCGCGGTCCGGCCACAGCAGCTGCACCATCGACACGCCATCGGCGGGCCGTCGTGAGCGCCGCTGCCAGGAAACCGCGGTGGTGAACAGCTGACCCCACCGCGCCATGTCGAGCGGGGCGAACGCGCAGCGCAGGTCGTTGTCGAGCAGCCCGACGACGGCGACGCCGAGGGGGATCTCGGTTCCTCCGCCGAGCAGCGAGGCGACGAGGTCGAACATCCCCCGGCTGGCGACGGGCGTCAGCCCGAACAGCGCCACGTCGGGGAAGCCGAACGCGTCCTCGAATCCGATCGTGTACGAGTAGCCCGGGAACGGTGGGTCGAGATCGGGGCGCGCCGGCACAGCTTCGATCGCCCAGCCGTTGGTCTCGATCATCCACTCGATCTTCTCGCTGTGCGGGATGTGGAAGTCGGGCAGCTCGTCCGGCACCGCGCCAGCGTTGCACACGCCCGAGCGCAGTACGTTGGCCCCGACGTCGGTACGGTTCGACCCCCCTTCACCATGTACAAGTTCTTGCTCCGCCCTCGCTGGCTCGCGTTCCACCTGCTGTGCCTCGCCGGCATCGTGTTGATGGTGAACCTGTCGCTCTGGCAGTTCCGCCGTCTCGACGAACGCCAGCAGCTGAACGCCGCGGTCGAAGCGCGCAGCGCGGTCGCCACCAGACCCGTCGAAGAGCTGCTCCCCGGCGAAGAGCCGGTCCCCGGCGACGACGCGCTCGACGCGCTGGAGTGGTACACGACCATTGCGTCGGGCACCTACGACACCGCCGCCCAGGTGATCGTCGTCAACCGCAGCCAGGGTGGTCAGGCCGGCCAGAACGTGGTCACCCCGTTGGTCCTCGACGACGGCCGGCTGCTGCTCGTCAACCGCGGCTTCGTGCCGCTCGCCGCGGCGGTACCGCCTCCACCGGAGGGGACCGTGGTCGTCGAGGGGCGCCTGCGCGTCTCGCAGGAACGCAGCCTCGGCCAGCTGAGCGACCCGGCGGAGGGCACCCTCGCCGAGGTGCTCCGGATCGACATCGAGCGCCTGGCCCGCCAGCTCGACGCGCCGGTGGTACCGATGTACGTCGATCTGATCGCGTCGCAGCCGGCGGAGGGCGACCTGCCGATCCCGGTGCCCGAGCCCGAGCTCGGCAACGGGCCTCACCTGTCGTACGCGATCCAGTGGATCATCTTCGCCACCTCGGTCGCCGTGGGTTGGGTGCTGGCCGTCCGCTGGTCGGTTCGCAAGCGGGCCGAGCGAACCTAGCGAGGGTGGTCGAGGGCGGCCATGCGACGGAACTGCTCGACCACGTCGGGGCTCTGGTGCGCGGGGTCGAGATGGCGGTAGGCGGTCTCGACGTTGACGGTGATCCGGCCGAACTCGCCCCAACGGTCGAACCCTCCGACGTGGGAGACGCCCATCTCGCGCGCGATGTCGCGCGCCGCCTCGAACGCGTCGATGCCCTCCCGGAAGTGCTGCGTCGCCTGCTCGTCGACGAACGTGAGGTAGTCGCGCACCGCGACGACCCCGGCCTTGTCGGTGAGCGGGCCGTGCCCCGGCACGACCGACTCGACGTCCATGCCGAGCATCAGGTCGCAGGCCGCCACCCAGTTGGACAGCGGGCCGGCCCACACGATCGGGGTGCCGCCGATGAACAAGATGTCGCCGGTGTACACCGTCTTCGCGTCGGGCACGTGCACCAGCAGGTCTCCTTGCGTGTGCGCCGGGCCGACCTCGATCAGCTCGATCGCCCGGCCACCGACTTCGACGTCGAGGCGACCCTCGAACGTGCGCGTCGGCAGGCGCACCTCGATGCCGTCGAAGTCGAACGCGCCGAAGAAGCCGCGGAACAGGTCACCGACCTCTCCCTCGGCGTGGTTGAGCGCGGCCAGCATCGCCGGCGGCACCTCGGTCATCTCGTGGGCGGCGGCGGCGGTGGCGATGATCTCGGCCCGGTCGACGAGCTGGTTGCCGTAGCAGTGATCACCGTTCGCGTGGGTGTTGACGAGCGTGGCGATCGGCGCCGCCCGCGTGTGCGGAGCCATCTCGGCGAGCATCTCGGCGGTGAGCCGTAGGTCGAACAACGTGTCGACGAGCAGCGACGCCCCCTCGCCGACGACGAGCCCGGCGTTGGACCACCCCCAGCTCCCGTCGGGCTGGAGATACGCGAGGCAACCCTCCCCCAGCTCGTGCAGACCCAACGTGTACGCATCCGGCGCGCTCATCGCCACAGGATGCCAGCTGAGCCGCGACGTCGACGGCGTCAGCGACAGGCGACGGCGAGCAGCTGCTGGCTGGTGATCCGGTTCGCACCGTACCTGCGCACCGACTCGGCCAGCTCGGCGTCGTTGGTGGCCACCACCACCGGCCGGCTGCTCGGGAGCGCGGCCACCTCGTCGCGGATGACGTCGTCGGCGATGACCCCCGCGGGCGAGTACACGATGCGCACCAAGCGGCGCCCCGACGCCGCGGCACCGGCCACCGTCTGGCCGTCGAACACCACCAGAACCCGGCAGCCGTAGCGGCGCGCAAGCTCCTCGCCGGCGAGGATGCACTGCTCGCGCTGGGCGGCAAGGTCGAGCGCCGGCCAGCCCAGCTTGGCGACGTTGTAGCCGTCGACGACCACCTCGACGTCGGGAGCCCGCACCAGGGCCCGTGCGGCCTCGACCGAACCCGCGGCCACACCGCCGGGCAGCGCGAGCGGCTTGCGCCGCGCCGGGCGCGGTGACGGCACCGGCGCCGACCCCGCCCCGCCGTCGTCTGCGCCAACCGCCGTCACGTTGCCGGCGATGCCCGGGTCGGCGCTGCCGCCGAGCACCACCGCGACGCGCTCTAGCGCGTCGGCGAGCTGGCGGACGCTGCGGATCGCGTCGCCCAGCCCGGCCGCCGCACCGGCGCGCACGACGGCACCGTCGTCGCGCGGCGGGTGGGCGAGATGCTCCTCGTCGCCGGCACGGTCGGCGAGGGCCCGGTCGCGGACACCCTCGGCCGCGCTGAGCGCCGCCTGCAGGTCGCCCCGCTCCGACCTGGCCAGCTCGGCCGAGCGCACCGCGCTCTGCGCCGCCTCTTCCGCGCGCTGGGCCCGGGCGGTGAGCCCCTCGATCTCCCGGCGCAGGGTGGTGACAGCCTGCTCGTGGGCCCGCTCCAGCTCACGGGTGTCGCTGCGTTGGGCCCGCTCGCGAGCGAGGTCGGCCTCGAGCCCGGCGAGCCTCGCCTCGGCACGCGCGGCGCGTTGCTCGGCCCCCTCACGCCGGCGCTGCTCGGCGTTCAGGCCGGACTCCAGTTCGGCGGTGCGGGCTTCGTCGCGCTCGGCGGCGGTCTGGACCTCGGCGGCGGCACGCACGGAGTCCTCCCATCCGGGTCCGCGGTGCAGCCACGCCAAGCCGGCTGCGCCGACCAGGTCGATGTCGGCGACGGTGGCGACCCGTGCTCTCAGCTCGGGATCGCTGACGACCACCTTGCGCATCGCGATGAGGTGGTTCTTGGTGAGCCGCCTGGCCTGGAGCGCCTGGCGGATGGCGAGCGAGACGGGCGCCGCGCCGGGTTGGCGCTGGTCGTGGCGCAGCACCTCGACCACGAGCTCCAGCGCCGCGCGGAGCACCTCGACCGGCACGTCGGGCACATCGCGCGGTGAGTCAGCGATCACCCGTCGGCCTCGTCGAGCGCTTCGACGACCATCTCGACGACACCGCTCGGCCCGCACCACCGGCAGGTCACCGACTCGACGCGATCGTCGAGCACCACCGGCTCCTCGACGGTCAGCTCACCACCGGTGGTGTAGTGGTGGAACGCGCTGGTGCGCGTGGAGCGCACGACGTCGAAACGGGTGAGGTTGCCGCACGAGCTGCAGCGGTACCGGAACGGAGCAGCCATCGCCGGCACCTTACCGAGGCTTGACAACGAACACCCGTACGGGTACATCTGTTCGCCGGATGGGACGGGGAACGCAAACAGGGCGCGCCGCAGCCGGGCAGCGCAGCCTCGACGAACTGGGCACGCCGCTGCACGAGGTGGTGTTCTGCGTGATCGACCTCGAGACCACCGGGGGCTCCCCCGGAGCCGACCGGATCACCGAGATCGGCGCCGTGAAGGTGCGCGGCGGAGAGTGCCTCGGCACCTTCCAGACGCTCGTCAACCCGGGGTGCGCGATCCCCCCGTCGATCACCGTGCTGACCGGCATCACCGAGGCCATGGTGCTGCCCGCACCCCGCGTCGAACAGGTGCTGCCGTCGCTGCTCGAGTTCGCGGCAGGCACGGTGATCGTCGGGCACAACGTGCGCTTCGACGTCGGGTTCGTGAACGCTGCGCTCGAACGCGGCGGCCGCGGACGCCTGACGCACAGCGTCGTCGACACGGTCGCCCTTGCCAGACGCCTCGTGCGCGACGAGGTGCCCGACTGCAGGCTCGGCACCCTCGCCTCCCGCTTCCGTCTCGACCACCGCCCCAGCCACCGCGCCCTCGACGACGCCCTCGCCACCGCCGACCTGTTGCACCTGCTGCTCGAGCGCGCCGCCGCGTACGGGGTGCTCGGCCTCGACGACCTGCTCTTGCTGCCCCAGCTCGCCGGGCACCCCTACGTCGCGAAGCTCCGCCAGACCAACCTGCTTCCTCGCTCCCCTGGCGTGTACCTGTTCCACGGCGCCGGCGACGAGGTGCTCTACGTCGGCAAGGCCACCAACCTGCGCCAGCGGGTGCGCAGCTACTTCAGCACCAACGAGACCAGGCGCAAGGTAGGTGCGCTGTTGCGTGAGGCGCAGCGGGTCAGCCACGTGGAGACGCCCGACCCGCTCACCGCCGCCGTGCTGGAGCAGCGCTACCTCCACCAGCTGCTGCCGCGCTACAACCGCGCGGGCACCACGTGGCAGCGCTACTGCTACGTCAGGCTCACCACCGAAGAGGCATGGCCGCGCATCGTGGTGGTCAAGGACCCGGCGCGCAGCGGCGTGCACCTCGGCCCGCTACCCAGCCGCGCGATGGCCACGCTCGTCGTCGAGGCGCTGCAGTCCGCGATCCCGCTGCGCCGCTGCGGCAAGCGCATCGGGCCCCGCCACGTAGTCGCCTCCGACGCCACCCCGTGCGCGCCGGCGCAGCTCGGCGTGGCGATGTGCCCGTGTGCCGGTCAGGCCGATCCGGCCTTGTACGCCGAAGCGGTCGGCGCGGCGGAGCGGGCGATGACCACCGCGCCGCACCTGGTGCTCGACCACCTGTACCGGCGGATGACCGAGCTCGCCGCCGCCCAGCGGTTCGAGGAGGCCGCCGCGGTGCGTGACCGGGCCAGCGCGTTCGCGGGTGCAGTGCGCCGCCAGAGGCTCACCGACCAGCTGCGCCACGCCGGGCGGATGGTGCTGCGCCTCGGCGACGTCGAGATCGAGCTCGACCACGGCCGCCTGCTCGACGCCCGCGTGCCGGGCGCTCTGACGGCCGCCCTTCCACTGCCGCCCGACGAAGCAGTGCTCCCCGGGGTCCCGCTGCCGAGAAAGGCGGTCGACGAGCTGCTCTGCATCGGGCGCGCGCTCGACGCCGACGCCGACCGGCTGCAGATCCTCGAGTGCTCGGGCACCTGGGCGTCGGCCCACCCGGCGGTGCCTCACGTCGAGCGCCTCACCCTGCCCCGGCGCGGCCGACTCGCGGCCTGAGACCGCGCTCGTCGCCGTCGTCAGGCGGTCGTGGTCGCGGCTGCCTCGGCGGCCGCGGCGGCCTGAGACACCTCGACCAAGCGGTCGAGGGTGTCGGCCGCCTTGCCGGAATCGATCGTCTGGGCGGCGAGCTCGATCCCGGCTTCGATCGAGTCGACCGCGGCGCCCACCACGAGCGCCGCGCCGGCGTTCAGCAACACGATGTTGCGGTGCGCGCCGTGGTCACCGGCCATCACCCGGCGGACGAACTCGGCGTTCTCCGATGGCAGGCCGCCCTCGAGCTCCTCGGGGATCGCCGGCGCCAGGCCGAGACCGACAGGGTCGACCGTGAACGTCGTGACGTGGTCGTCGTCGAGGGCGAGCACCGTGCTGGGGCCGGTGGTGGAGAGCTCGTCGAGCCCGTCGCCGTGCACCACCCAGGCCCGCACCGCCCCGTGGATGCGCAGCGAGGCGAGCATCCGCTCGGCCATGCCCGGGTCGGCGACACCGATCAGATGGCGCCGCACACGACCGGGGTTGGCCATCGGCCCGAGCAGGTTGAACACCGTGGCGATGCCGACCTCTTTGCGCGCGCCCGCCGCGAAGCGGAACGCGGGGTGGTAGCGCGGCGCCAGACAGAACCCGATGCCGGCCTCCTCGATGCAGCGCAGCACACCGTCGGGCGCGAGCTCGATCGCCACGCCCAGGGCTTCGAGCACGTCGGCGGCGCCGCACTTCGAAGATGCCGCACGCGCGCCGTGCTTGCACACCGGCACCCCGGCGGCGGCGACGACGATCGCCGACATCGTCGACACGTTCACCGAGTGACTGCGGTCGCCCCCGGTGCCGACGATGTCGACCGCCCGGTCACGCAGGTCGTCGGCGAGGGGCACGAGCGTGGCCGCGGCCAGAACCGCGTCGAGCATCCCCGAGATCTCCTCCGGCGTCTCGCCCTTGGCGCGCAGTGCGACGACGAACGCGATGAGCTGGGCCGGGGTCGCGTCGCCGTCGAGGATCGTCGACATCGCCGCCCGCGCGTGCACGCTCGGCAGGTCGTAATGGTCGAGCACCGCGGCAATCAGGCTCGGCCAGCCCCCGATCTCGTCCAGGCGCGGGTGGGTGCTGGTGGTCATCGAAGCGAGGCTAGCGAGCGCGGTTCAGGCCGACCGGCGGCGCTGGCGCACTATCCGGCGCCGTTCACGCTCCGTGGCACCGCCCCACACGCCCACCTTCTCGCGACTCGACAGCGCGTGCTCGAGGCACGCGATGCGCACCCCGCAATCGGCACACACCGATTTCGCCTGATCGGCCTCGTCGTCGGTCTCCGGGTAGAAGATGCCCGGGTCGAGACCCCGGCAAGCCCCCAGCTGCCGCCACACGATTTTGTCCACCAGTGATCATCCCCTGTGAGCCGGACACGGTCGCAGAGACGACACTAGGACTAGTTCCGGGCCGTTGGGAAGGCCCAAATCGCGAAACAGCCGACGTGGCTGGGTCAGGCCGCCCCGAGGTCGCCGCGCAGCTCTTCCAGGGTCTCGGCGCCGAGCCGGGTCGACCACGGATACTCGGGGTGAACCGACTCGAAGACCACCTCGCCCGTCGCCATCGCCGTGACCTGCGCGGGGGTGAAGTCGAACTGCACGTAGTGCACGGCCGCGGTGACGTGTTCACGGGTGAGCTGGCGGGCGTGCTGTTCTTCGCTAGCCGAGCGCACCGCCTGGGAGTCGGGCAGGCGGAACTGCAGCGAGCGCTCGATGCCGACGAGCTTGGGCAGCCACTCGCGCAGCTGGTCGTCGGTGGTCAGCTCCAGGAACAAGGTGGCGCAGAGCTGGCCGGGCTCGGGGATCATCGGGTTGTAGGCGTCGAGCTCGCCTTGGATCTCGGCGTCGGAGATCAGCTTCTCCGCCCGGGCCATCTCCTGCACCTGGTACCGCACCGTCTCGCGGTTCTCGAACGTCAGCGTCATGATCGGACCGAGGTGCACGCGGCGGCGCTCCTTCAGCGCCATCACCCGCGCCCGCGTCGCCTCGCGCTCTCGTTCGTACTCGCGCAGATCGGCGATGTCGCCGACCTGCAGCCGGCGTGACCCCTTCGTCGCATCGGTCATCGAGGCTCCTCGGGGATGCCGTACGCACGGGCGAGGAGCTGCAACGGGTGCAGCGGCTCCCGCCCGGTCTGCTCGTTGATCGCGGTGTTCGCCAGATGGCAGTCGCCGGTGACGACGTCGCCGCCGGCGCGAAGGATGTCGTCGCCGAGCTTGCGGGCGATCGGCACGGAGATCTCGGTGTTCTCGGCGCGCAGGCCCCACATGCCGTCGATGCCGCTGCACTGCTGCACCAGCTTCACCTTCGCGCCGGTCAGCTTCATCAGGTCGCGGCTGCGCAAGCCGATGTTCTGGGCGCGCAGGTGGCACGGGGTGTGGTACGTGATCGTCTCGGGCACGTCGCCCTCGAACTCGAGGTCGAGGCTGGCGCCCTCGCTCTTGTGCAGGTCGACCAGGTATTCGGCGGCGTCGAACGTGTGGGCGGCGACTAGCTCGGCCTCGGCGCGGTGGGCCTCGTCGACGTAGTCGACGTAGTCCTTCTTCAACACGTAGCCGCAGGTCGGCTGGGGCACGACGATGTCGGTGCCCTTGCGCACGGTGGTGGCGAGCGCCGCCACGTTCTTGTTGGCGATCTTCTTGAACTGGTCGATGTCACCGCTGTGCAGGAACGGAGCGCCGCAGCAGTGGGTGGTGTCGGTCAGCGAGCACTCGATGCCGTTGCGCTCGTACACCTTCACCAGATCGTGGCCGATCTGAGGTGCCTGATACTCGACGAGACAGGTGGGGAACACCGCCACCCGGCCCTGGCGCTTGCCGATGCGCAGCTTGGGACGCCGCTTGAACCAGGTGGTGAAGCGCTGCCTCGCGAACGGCGGCAGCAGGCGCACGCTCGACACGCCGGCGGTCTTTTCGACCAGCTTGCGCAGCAGCGACCCCGGTGCGGCACCGAGCACCTTGTTCATCATCGGGCTCGCGGTGGTCGCCACCTTGCCGAGCATGTCGGTGCGACCCATCAGCTCGGTGGTCAGGCGGTCGCGGGCCGATGCGAGCTTGCGCTCGTGGCGCATCGCGTCGGCCCGCAGCATCAGTCGCGGGAAGTCGAGCGCCCACTCGTGCTGGCCGGGGATGTAGGGGCAGTTGACGTAGCAGAGCTTGCACTGGAAGCACTCATCGATCACCTGGTCCTGCTGCGCCGGGGTGAGCTTGCCGGCGTCCTGGTCGTCGTGGCGGTCGATGAACTCGAACAGCGTCGGGAACGAGGTGCAGAACTTGAAGCACAACCGGCAACCGTGGCAGAGGTCGTAGACGCGGGTCAGCTCGTCGCGGACGTCCTTCTCGTCGAGGTACTTCGGGTGGTGCGGGTCGTACGTGATGGTCATCTGGGCCTGCTCGGGTCGCGTGGGTGGACTGCAGCGTTGGGAGGGGCTGTATCAGAGTCGGGTGGGGCCCAGGCCGAACGGCCTCGGCCCCACCCGACGCGGCGCGCGTCAGAGCGCGTCGAGGCCCTGCTGGAAGCGCCCGGCGTGGCTCTTCTCGGCCTTCGCGAGCGTCTCGAACCAGTCGGCGATCTCGCCGAAGCCCTCGTCGCGGGCGGTCTTCGCGAATCCCGGGTACATCTGCGTGAACTCGTAGGTCTCGCCGGCGATGGCGGACTTGAAGTTGTCGTCGGTGTCGCCGATCGGCTCGCCGGTGGCCGGGTCGCCGACCGTGGCCAGGTACTCGAGGTGGCCGTGGGCATGGCCCGTCTCACCCTCGGCGACGGAGCGGAACAGGGCCGCAGCGTCGGGGTAGCCCTCGACGTCGGCCTTCTGGGCGAACCACAGGTAACGGCGGTTGGCCTGGCTCTCGCCGGCGAACGCTTCCTTCAAGTTGTCGTGGGTCTGGGACTTGGTCAGATCAGCCATGGGTCGGCTTCTCACTTTCCTCTTGTGGTTTGGCTCGGTTGGGGATCGGTGTTGCTGGATGGGCTGGATGGGCTGGATGGGCTCGATGAGCCGGCGGGGACGGCCGGGACGGACTGGATGTCGCGAGCGGCGCCGGCACAGGACGCGCACTGGCCGCGGAACACGATCGCGGTGGACTCCACCTCGAACCCCGCGAGGTCGGCGAGGTCGAGCTGTTCGGCTCCGGTGACGTAGACGTCGCGCACTGCCGAGCAGGTGTCGCATACGAGGTGCTGGTGTTCGTCGACGTTCGGATCGAACCGGCTGGCGCCGGCGCCGAGGTCGAGCAGGCGCAGCTCACCCATCGCGACGAGGTCGGTGAGCGTCTGGTACACGGTGCGCAACGAGATGCCGGGCATCTCGGCGCTCGCCGCCGCGTACAGCGAGTCCGCCGTCGGATGCGTCTCGTTGCCGTGCAGCAGCCTGAACAGCAGCTGGCGCTGAGGTGTCAGCTTCAGCCCGTTCGCGCGGAACTCGGTGGTGAGCTCGGCAGGCAGCTTCATCACCGCCCACCATAAACGCACTGATTGCTAGTTCGCAACTCATGCGAACTACTCCCTCCCGTTCTCGGTCGGATGAGTCGCGCTATGTGTCACAAATCCGACCGAGAACTTGGGGGACGCCCGATCGCTGCGGGGGTTGCTACCCAGGAGTAACCTCTGCGGCGAGGACGAATCGCGCCCGGACCTGATCCGGGGACGGGCACTCGGAGCGGGGAGGCTCACCATGGCTCACTTCTGTGCCAGCTGCGGTTCGGGGATCACCGAGGGCGCGGCGTTCTGCCCGAACTGCGGTGCACTCACGCAACCGGGTGCCGGCGCCCAGTCGTCGTCGCTGCCCCCGCCCCCGCCGGGGGGCGCCGTTGCGCCACCGCCGCCCGGACCGCCGACGGCCGTCGGCTTCCCGGCCGCGGGAGGCGACGAGCCGCCTGGCGAGAAGAAGAAGAACGTCCCGCTGCTCGTCATCCTCGGCATCGGTGCCGTCTTGCTGCTCGTCGCCGGCGTGCTGGCGTTCAGCGGCGGCGGAGACAAGGACCAAGCCGACGGGTCGACGACCACTGCCGTCACGAGCGCCGGAGAGGTGTTCCTCGAGCCGGCGACGCAGCCGGGACCCGACCCGTTCACGGCGAGCGTCGACACCAACACCGCTGACGCGCCGGCGCGAGTCGTGCCCGCCAGGGCCGGTGTCACCACGACCGTGCCGCGAACGACCACCTCCGGCGCGACCACGACGGTCACACCGACAACCGGTGTGCCGACGGCGACCACCTTGCCCCTCGACAGCGCCGTCGGGGTGCGCACCATCGAAGCCACCCGACCCGGCCTGTACGGCGGCACGCGGGACAACGCCTCGTGCAACGCGGCGCAGATGATCTCCTATCTGCAGAGCGAGCCGGAGAAGGCCGCCGCGTGGGCCGGTGTGCAAGGCATCGACCCCGCAAGGATCCCCGAGTACATCGCCGGCCTGACGCCTGTGGTGCTGCGCCTCGACACACGCGTGACGATGTACGGCTTCCGCAACGGCGTCGCCACCGCGCGCCAGGTGGTGCTCGAGGCCGGTTCGGCGGTGTTCGTCGACGAGTACGGCATCCCCCGCGCGAAGTGCAGCTGCGGCAACCCGCTGGCCCCGCCGATCGCTCAGCCTGAAGGCATCACCTGGCGCGGCGACCCGTGGCCGGGGTTCGACCCGACGACGATCGTCGTCGTCAACAACACGACGAACATCACCATCAACGACTTCACCCTCGTCGACCTGAACGGGGCCGGGTTCTTGAAGCGCCGCCCCGGCACCACCGACGGCAGGGTCGACGACGGCCCGGTCCTCATCGACTACATCTGCGACCTCTACCCCGAGGCCTGCATCCCGCCCGACCTGATCCCGCCCGACGTCATCGTGCCTACGACCCGGCCAGGAGAGCCCGAGCTCGGCACCGGCGACGTGCAGGTGACGCTGCGCTGGGGAAGCACCGCCGACCTCGACCTCGCCGTCGTCGACCCCGCCGGGTCCAGGATCGACTTCACCACCCCGACGTCGCCTTCGGGCGGAGAGCTCGACGTCGACTCCAACGCCGCATGCTCGTCCGCCACGACCTCACCGGTGGAGAACGTGTTCTGGCCGCCAGGGCAGAGCCCGGAGGGTGAGTACACGGTCATCGTCAGCTACTGGGCCGAGTGTGGCGACGCCACCGGCCCGCAGTCGTACGAGCTGTCGGTGTTGATGAACGGCGTCTCGATCGAGCCGACGGCTGCCGGCGTGTCGTACAGGACCGATCCCGGCGGTGCCACGGCCGTCGAAGCGGCGTTCACGGTGCGTGCGCCGGCCGCCGGCGTCGACGGGAGAGGAGAGCGTCTCACCCAGGTAGCGGGCACGCTCGGTGCCCCCAGCGAGGAGAACTCGTACACGTTCGCGAAGGAGGTCGGCCAGGAGATCAACCCGGTGCCGGGAACTCCCGAGAACCTGAACGTCGACCCGCTCGCCGCCGGGTCGCTCGAGGTGTCGTGGACGCCGGGCGGGGTCGAGACGAACGCTCCGGAGACGGGCTACGAGATCACCGTCGATCCGATGGGCGTGCGCTTCGTCGTGCCGTTCGACACGCTCAGCTTCACCATCCCGGGGCTCGAGCCGGGCGTTGCGTACACCGTTTCGGTCGTCGCGTTCAACGAGGCCGGTGGGAGCCCTCCGGCCACCGCGATCGTCGAGACCATGGGCGAGGAGCCCTCCGTCCCCCAGACGGCTCCGCCACCGGCGAGCCCGGACGGCTCGGCCGTCGAGACGCTGGAGCAGTACTGCGACCGGCTGTTCCCGGACGACTTCATGAACTGGACGCTCTGCATGCACGACCCCGCTGGGGATCCGATCCCCGCGTGAGTCCGCGCTACAACATGGGGGTGCCAGCGCAGCCCCCGTTCGAACGCACGACGATGCTGCGCCGTCTCGCGACCGAGGAGTTCGACGTCGTCGTCGTCGGCGGTGGGATCACCGGCACCGGCGTCGCGCTCGACGCCGTCACCCGCGGGTTGCGCACCGCACTCGTCGAGCGTGACGACTTCGCGTCGGGCACGTCGTCGAAGAGCTCCAAGCTGGTGCACGGCGGGCTGCGGTACCTGCAGCAGGGCGAGGTACGCCTCGTCTACGAGGCACTGCGCGAACGCCAACGGCTGAAGCGCAACGCGCCGCACCTCGTGCGCCTGCTGCCGTTCATGATCCCGATCCTCGTGAAGGACGGCCTGATCTCGAAGAAGATCGCCCGCGCGCTCGGTTCGGCGTTGTGGATGTACGACCTCACCGGTGGCGCCCGCATCGGGCGCGTCCACCGGCGCCTGCGGCGGGCGAGCGCCCTCGCCCACATGCCGACGATGGACTCCGAGCGGCTCTCCGGCGCGTACCTCTACTACGACACGGCCGCCGACGACGCTCGCCTGTGCCTCACCGTCGCACGCACCGCTGCTGCGCACGGAGCGGTTGTGGCCAACGGTGCCAGGGTCACCGGGATCGGCCACGACGCGAGCGGCAAGGTGTCGACGGTGCAGGTCGATGCCGGCACTTCGACGCTGACCATCCGCACGCGGGTCGTGGTCAACGCCACCGGCGTGTGGGCCGACGAGGTGCGCGCGCTCGATGAGGGCTCCGACCCGGCAAGGTTGCGACCGGCCAAGGGCGTGCACGTCACCGTCCCGTGGGAGAAGGTGCGCAACACGATCGCGGTCATCATCCCGGTGCCGAAGGACAAGCGCAGCCTCTTCCTGGTGCCCTGGGGCCAGCGGGCGGACGGCACGTTCCAGCACACCTACGTGGGCACCACCGACACCGACTACGACGGCCCACTCGACGACCCGCAGTGCACGAAGGAGGACCTCGACTACGTGCTCGCCGCGCTCGGCGCGAGCGTCACCACCGGCATCACCGCCGACGACGTCACCGGGACCTGGGCCGGTCTGCGCCCGCTCGTCGACGCGGCTCCTACCGACCGCACCGCCGACCTCTCCCGGCGACACTCGGTGCAGGTGAGTGCCTCCGGAGTGGTCACCGTCACCGGCGGCAAGCTGACGACCTACCGCGAGATGGCCGAAGACGCCGTCGACGCAGCGGCGCTGCTGCTCGGCAGCGACGGGCGTTGTCGCACCAAGCGGCTGCGCCTGCTCGGCGGCGACCGGCGCAAACGCGCGGGTGCGTCGCCGGGCTCGCTCGCAGACCACCTCGACGGTCGCCACGGCAGCCTCGCCGCCGCGCTCACGCATCTCGTCGACGCCGACCCGTCGCTCGGCGCGCCGCTCGTCGAGGGCCTGCCCTACTTGCGCGCCGAGGCGGTCTACGCCGCCCGCCACGAGATGGCCCGCTCCGTCGACGACGTGCTCAGCCGGCGCACGAGGGCCAGGCTGCTCGATCGCCGGGCGTCCGTCGAGGCCGCGCCGGAGGTGGCGCGCCTGCTCGCCGCCGAACATGGCTGGGACGAGGCCGAGACCAGCCGGCAAGCCGACGAATACCGGGAGCTCTGCGCCCGCGAGGCGCAAGCGGGCCTCGGATTTGAACCGAACAGGCCCGATGGCTCCCCTCTCCCGACGACACCCTTGGCCGGCCCCAGATGAGCGCACCTACGCCGCCGATCGAGCTCACCGGAACCGGCGAGCACCTCGGCTCTCCCGTGGTCGAAGTCCCCGCCGAGCTCGTCGACCGGCTGCGCGCCGTGTGCCCCACCGACACCACGGTCGCCGCCACGGCAGAGGCGAGCCGCGACTGGTGGCCGCTCGCCCTGCATTGGTCGCTCGCCGGCGAGGTGCCCCGGCGCGCCGGCGCCGTGTGCCGGCCGACGACACCCGAGCACGTCGCCGCCGTCGCGGCCGCCTGCCACGGTTCCAGGGTGCCGCTCACCGCCGCCGGGGGGCGCAGCGGCGTATGCGGGGCTTCGGTCCCGGTCCACGGCGGAGTGCTGCTCGACCTCAGCGGGCTGCAAGGGGTCGTCGACGTCGACGAGGAGTCGATGGTGTGTGAGGTGCTCGCCGGCACTTTCGGGCCCGACCTCGAGCAGGTGTTGCGCGCCCGCGACCTCACCGCGGGGCACTTCCCGCAGAGCTTCGACCTCGCCACCGTCGGCGGATGGGTCGCGTGCAGAGGAGCCGGCCAGTACTCGACGCGGTACGGCAAGATCGAAGACATCGTCGCCGGTCTAGAGGTGGTGCTCGCCGACGGCACCGTCGTGCGCACCGGTGGAGCGCCGCGCTCGGCCGCCGGACCGGACCTCACCCAGGTGTTCGTCGGCAGTGAGGGCACGCTCGGCATCGTCACCCGCGTGTGGTTGCGCTGCCGGCCTGCACCCGCTGTCGAGCGCCGCGCGGCGTACGCGTTCGAGTCGTTCACCGCGGGCATCGATGCCTGTCGGCGCATCCTGCGCCGCGGGGCGACGCCGGCCGTGCTGCGCCTGTACGACGCCCCCGAGAGCCAGCGCGGACAGGGTGGGGACGGCACCCAATGCGTGCTGCTCGTGCTCGACGAGGGGGACCAGGGTCTGGTGGACGCGGGCATGGCGGTCGTCGCCGACGAGTGCGCGGCCACGCCCGGATCGAGCCCATGGCCGGTGGAGACCGTCGAGCGCTGGATGCACCACCGCAACGACACGAGCGCACTGCAGGGGCTCACCCGCAAGGGCTTCGTCGTCGACACGATGGAGATCGCCGCGCCGTGGTCGAAGCTGGCGGCCATCGACGACTCCGCCCGCGCGGCGCTGCTCGCCGTCCCCCACGCCCGGGCCGCCACCTGCCACCTGTCGCACAGCTACGTCGACGGCGCCTGCCTGTACTTCACGTTCGCGGCCACCCCTCCTGCCGACGAGGTCGACGCCACCTACGCGGCGCTGTGGGACGCCGGGACGCGAGCGGTGCTGGCCGCGGGCGGCAACCTGAGCCACCACCACGGCGTCGGTCTGAATCGCTCCCGGTTCACCGCCGAAGCCCTCGGTGACGCCCACCAGGTGCTGGTCGCGCTGAAGAAGGCCCTCGACCCCGCCGGCATCTTGAACCCCGGCAAGCTCGGCCTGCCGAGCCCCTTCGGCGCGCCGGCATGGCCCGCGGCCCCAGCAGGCGCCCCACCCGGTGAGGAGCCGCGGCGTTGACCGACCGCTTCGACCGGGCGGCCATCCGCGCCGGAGCCTCGGTGGCACTGGTCTTCGCCGTGCCCCTTTCGATCGCCGCCCGCGCAGTGGCCGACTCCGCCGACGGTGCCGACGGCGACGGGGGTAGCGCGCTCGCCGCGCTGTTGTCGTTCGGCGCCGTGCTCGGCTTCGTGCTCGGTGCCGGCGTGGCGGCCTGGCACCAGCGCCGCGGCACGCCGCTGTCGCACGGCATCGTCACCGCCGGCGGCACCTACGTGGCCGCCCAGGCCGTGTTCGTCGCCGTCAAGCTGCTGCGCGGCGACGAGGTGCGATGGTCCGCGGTGTTGTTCAATCTCACGATGGCACTGGTCGCCGGGGTGGTCGGAGGCTTCCTCGGCTCCTACCTGCAGGCCAAAGGAATGAGCCCACAGCGCCAAGGCGCCGGAAAGGACGGCTGAGCCATGAGCATCCTCGTCATCGATGTCGGCACCAGCGGTCTGCGCGCCGGGGTCGTCAACCCCGACGCGTCGATCACGGCCCTCGAGCACCGCGCCACTCCGCCCTCCACCCCGTTCCCGGGAATGGTCGAGTTCGACCCCGCCGAGATGGCCGCGACGGTGCTCGAAGTCGCCCGGGCGGTGATCGAGCGCACCGGGCCGGTGGACGCGGTCGGCGTCACCTGCCAGCGCGCGTCGACGGTGCTGTGGGACCGCGCCACGGGCGAACCGCTGGGGCCAGGGATCGGCTGGCAAGACCTGCGCACGGTGTTCGACTGCATCATGGCCAAGGCCGAGCACGGCCTCGGGCTGGCTCCCAACCAGACGGCGACGAAGGCGGCGTGGCTGCTCGCCAACCATGCCGCCGGGCGCGACCCCGCCGAGCTCTGCGTCGGCACGGTCGACTCGTGGATCGCGTGGACGCTCTCCGGTGGAGAGCTGCACGTCACCGACCACACGAACGCAGCCGTCACCGGGCTAGCGCTCGTCGACGGCACCGCCTGGAACCCGGCCAGCTGCACCGCCCTCGGTCTGCCGATCGAGCTGCTCCCCCGCATCGTCGACACCTCCGGAGTTGTCGGCCAGGCGTCGGCTCTTCCCGGCGCCCCCGTGATCGCCGCGCTCGTCGGCGACCAGCAGGGCTCGCTCGTCGGGCAGGGTTGCGTGAAGCCGGGCATGGCCAAGATCACCTTCGGCACGGGCGGGATGCTCGACGTATGCACCGGCGCTCCTGCTCCGAAGACGGCGCACAGGCTGGCCAACGGCACGTTCCCGATCGTCGCCTGGAGCCGCGACGGCGAGCTCACTTGGGGCGCGGAGGCGGTGATGCTCTCCGCGGGCACGAACGTCGAGTGGCTGGTCGACGACCTCGGCGTGCTGGCGAACCCGCCCGAGAGCCACGACGTCGCCGCGCAGTGCGAGACCACGGAGGGCGTCGTCTACGTGCCTGCGCTGCTCGGCCTCGGCACCCCTCGCTGGGACTACGGCGCCCGGGGCACGCTGCTCGGCGTCACCCGCGGCTCGGGCCGGGCCCAGCTCGTGCGTGCCGTGCTGGAAGGCGTCGCCCATCGCGGGGCCGACCTCGTCGAAGCCGCCGAGGCGGATACCGGGCTGTCCATCGGGTCGCTGCGTGTGGACGGCGGGATGAGCACGAACCCGACGTTCGTGCAGGCGCTCGCGAACACGACCGGCCGCCCGATCGAGGTCTCCCCGGTGGTCGAGGCGACCACTCTCGGCGCAGGCTTCCTCGCCGGGCTGGCGATCGGCGCCTGGAGCTCGCTCGACGACGTCGCCGCCGCCTGGCGGCCCGCCTACCGGGCGGAGCCGACGGCTCCCCTCGACCGCGCAGAGTGGGCAAGAGCAGTCGAAAGAGCCGCCGGATGGATCCCCGACCTCTCCGCCCTCGACTTCTAGAGTTGCCCGGGCGCCCCCCGGCCGGGAAGGCTGGGAGGGATCGACGATCGGACAGCAATGATCGAAAGGAATCCTTCGTGGACATCACGCACGCCGACGTGACGGAGAAGTCCGCCGCCGACGGCGCGAACAGGCGCCGTTTCCTCGGCGCCGGCATCGTCGGAGCCGCGCTGGCCGCAGTCGCCGCCCGCCCCGTCTCCGCCCAGACGGACGACAGCGTCGCCGAGTCCACCACCACGGCCCCGCCGGCGCGACCGACCGCTGCCGACACCGACCTGCTCGTCTTCGTCCAGCAGGTCGAGCTGACCGCGATGGCGCTGTACCGCGCCGCGCTCGGCAGCGACGTCGATCTCGACGACACCATGCGTGCCAACTTCGACGCGCTCCGCCTCCACCACGACGCCTACGCGAAATCGGTCGCCGGGCTGGTCGGCGGTGTCGCCACCAACAGCCACGACGAAGCGCTGTACGACGAGCTCGTCGACGGCTTCGAGCAGGGCAGCGCGGCCGAGGTCGCGAAGGCCGCCCACGACCTCGAGAACTCCCTCGTCGCTACGCACACAGCGCTGTTGAGCGAGCTGGAAGGCACCAACGCGTCCAGCTTGGTGGCCTCCATCCAGATCGTCGAGGCCCGCCACGCAGCGGTGCTCGCCAAGCTGGCCGGGCTCGATCCTGTCGCCGACGCCGACGCCTTCTTGGTGACACCCGACATCGAGCCGCTGACGCCGGCGGACGACGCCTGAGATTGGAAGGGATCTCCATGGAAGCGGTCAACCGCCGTCGATTCCTAACGACCACCGGTGCGACGCTGTCGCTCGGTGCCCTCGTCGCCGCCTGCGGCGGTGAGTCCGACGCAGGCGGGATCCCCCGCGTCGGCACCGTGCCCCCGACGACGGCACTCCCCGATGCGCCGGTCACCGATGTCGCCCTGCTGCGCACGTCGACCTCGCTCGAGCACAGCGCGATGCACGTGTACGAGGCGCTCGGGACGACGCTCGGCGCCGACGCGGGCGAGCTCGCCTCCCGCTTCCTCGCCGACCACGAGGCCAACGCCGCGACGTTCGCCGAGCTCACCACCGCGGCCGGCGGTGAGGTGTTCGCCTGCCCCAACCCCCGCTTCCAGCGCGTGTACATCGAGCCTGCGATCCAGCTGATCGAAGGCGGTGACGGGGTCGAACCCTCCCCGGAAGCAGCAGCCGATTCGCTCACCGTCGCGCACGCGCTCGAATCGCTGATCGGCTCCACCTGCCAGTCGTTCGTCCCCATGCTGAACGACCAGGAGCTGCGGATGGAGATGATGAACATCGGCCAGCAGGCCGCCCGCCGCTCGGCCGTTCTCGCCATGCTGATCAATCCCGACGTGCTGATCGACTCGAGCAGCCTGCCCGGCGGCACCGCTGTCGAGGAGGGGGCGTCCACCACGTTCGCCGTGCCCGGCGCGTTCGGGTCGCTCGCGCCGATCCCGATCACCATCGGCGCGCCCGACGAGAACGGCACCGCCACGACGGTGAACCTCGAGACGCTGAGCCTCAACTCGCTCGCGTACGAGTACCTCGGCGCCTGCGAAGCCTGAGCTCGCGACTCCAGCCGTAGACTGGCCCGCGACGGTGAGTCGGCCGGGTGGCCGCGGCACGCACATGTGTGTCGAGGAAAGTCGGGACTCCGCAGGGCAGGGTGCTGGCGAGAGCCAGGTCGGGGCGACCTGACGGATCAGTGCAACAGAGAGAGTCCGCCGATGGGCCCGGGTGACCGGGCCACAGGCAAGGGTGAAACGGTGCGGTAAGAGCGCACCAGCGCCCGGGGTGACCCGGACGGCTGGCAAACCCCACCCGGAGCAAGGCCGAGCAGAGGGCACGGACGGCCCGTTCGCCCTTCGGGGCACCCTCGGGTAGGCCGCGTAGATGGATGGTCACCAGCTCGCCGAGGCGAGCCACAGGATCCCGCTTACAGGCCGGCTCACCGTCACCAACCCTGCCCGCCCAGCGCCCTGAGCCCGGCGCGCCCTCCGCCGCGGTGGAAGTGCGATATCTCAGCGCACCCGTCTGTCTCCACACATCGCACTTCGCCGGGGGCTTCTGGAAGTGCGATATCTCAGAGCACCCGTCTGTCTCCACACATCGCACTTCCCCGGCGGCGGGGGTATGCGCTCGAGCGGGCCTGGGCGGCTAGCGCAGCATCACCGCGCGGGCCACGGCAGCGACGGCGCCTACGTCGTCGGTCAGCACGTGGCCCCGCCGGCCGGGCCCGGGGCCGGGGCCGGGGCCGGGGCGCAGCACCAGGCCGAGCGCCGAGTCGGCGCCGAGCACGGCGACCACGGTCAGCCCGGCGTTCGGATCGTCGCGGCCGACGTCGACCACGTACGCGCCAACAGGTGCCAGCCCGAGAACGCTCGTGGCGGCCACCGTCAGGTGGGCCCCCGCGCCTGCGATCGCGGCCAGCGGACACTGCAGCGAGGCCGCCCCACCGGGGAGGTCGCCGACCTGCACCACGACCGTCGCCTCGTCGCCGATGCCGAGCGCCTCGTCGAGCAGCCGGCCGACGAGCACCGTCGCCGTCTCGGTGTCGATCTCGGGCCAGTCATCGCCCCATTCGTCGAGCAGGCCGCTCATCGTCGTCGGCGCCGCCGCGGCGGGCAGCACCAGCGGGCCCCCGTGGACGACCTCGGAAACCTCACGGGGGTAGCCGAACCACCAGCCCTGGCCGAGCTGAACCCCGAGCTCCCACGCCCGGCCGGACTGCAGCGAGCTCTCCACTCCCTGGGCCACGGTCGGTGCGCCGGTGCGTTCGTGCAGCATCGACAGCACGGCGGCCATCCGCTCCGGTGGCAGCGCTCCCCCGGCGTCGATCGTGCACGGGGCGAGCTTGACCACGTCGGGCTCGAGCAACGCGAGCATCGACATCGACGTGGTCTCCTCGCCGAGGTCGGTCAGGGCGATCCGCCAGCCTCGTTCCCGAAAGCGCTTGATCGTGTGCAGCACGTCCACCGGGCGGTCGTAGGCGTCGGCGACGCCGATCTCCAGTGTGCACGTGGCGTTTGCGGCAGCCGCGCGCATCGCTGCCTCGAAGTCGTCGGTCACGGCGCCGAAGAGCATCGCCGGACCGGCGTTCACGAAGACGCCGTTCTCGGGCTGCCAGCGCCCAGACCGGCTGACCGCGTCGACGGCCAGCGAGAACGCGTGCCTGTCGAGCTCTACGTGGCAGCCGACCTCGGTGGCGCGTTGGAAGTACCCAGCGGGCAGCTCGATGTCGGACCCGGCCGGGCCCCGCAGGAAGGCCTCGTGGCCGACGACGACACCGGAAGCGATGTCGACCACCGGCTGGAACACCATTCGGGCTTCCGCCAGCAGCTCCTCCGGGCCTAGCCCGGTCCCGTGGGCGCGGACATCCACGACCGGCTCGGCGGCCGAGGCCTGAGGAGCCGGAGAGGTCGAGCGCGCAGGCGCTTGCACGACCATGACATCGGCAGTCCCAACGGCCGACTTGACCCTTTCTTCACGAGCGGGTGGTTCAGCCCTCGGCCGGCGGATCGAGGAGGTGCAGCGTCTCGTTGAAGCTGTACAGCATCGGCCCGCGGGGACCGATCCCGATGCGTGTGATCGAAGCCGTGTCGAGGCGCACGCGCCACGACACAGAGACGTCGGTACCCACCGCCCAACACACCGCGGCCTTGATCGGGGACACATGGCTGACCACGACCACGTCGCCCTCGGTCGCCCGCTGGCAGAGCTGCTCGCAGGCGGAGCGCACACGGCGATCGAGCGTTGCCAACGACTCGCCCCCTGGTGGTTCGAAGTCGGCGTCGGTGCGCCAGCGGTGCCACGTGTCGCCACCGACGTCTGTGATTCGTCGGCCGTCGAGGTCGCCGTAGTCGAGCTCTGTCCAGCGCTCGTCCACCTGGATGGGACGTCCCTGCGCGATCGCCGCAGCGGTCTGGCGCGCCCTCGCGAGCGGGCTGGAGACGACGGCGGAGATCCCACCGAGCACGCCCGCGAGGCGTGCCGCCTGCCACTGTCCGAGGTCGTCGAGGTTGGCGTCGAGCCTGCCCTGGAGCTGCCCGGCGGCGTTGAGCGCCGTACGCCCGTGACGCACCAGGATCAGCACGTCGCTGCCCCGCCTTGGGGCGCCGCGAGCTGCCCGGTGCGCACGAACGCGCTCCGTTCGGTGGCCCGCCGCAACCCCAGCCGCCTCCAACCGATCACCAGCACCGCCAGCCCGGCCAGTTCGAGCGGCACGTTCCACCACCCCCGGGCGACGACGGGCAGCGGCTCGTCGCCGAAGCCGAGCCCGGTGAACGGCCACCAGAACGCCTCGGCGTTGGCGAAGGCCCCGTCGAACACCAGGTGCAAGAAGGTGCCGATCGGCAGCGCCAGCCAGCGTCGGCGAGCAGCCCGCCGGCCGACGGTGGCCACCATCACCACGACCATCAGCCCGACGCTGCCGGCAAGGGAGTGCAGCACGGACGATCCGCCGGTGAGCCCGTCGACGACGTCAGGCAGCAGCAGGCCGAGCGCGAGCACGCGGTAGTCGAATCGTGGGTCGCGGAACACGAACCACACGGTGGCGATTCCGGTGCCGAGGAACCACAGCAGCACTGGGGCCTCAGCTCACCAGCATCCGGCCGCAGTTGGGGCACTCACCCACTTCGCCGGCTGGAAGGTGACGCACCTCCTCCAGTTCCGAGCGGGACAGGTCGATGTGGCAACCCCCGCAGCGTGAGCCGTCGAGGCGCGAGATGGCTACACCGTCGTGCAACGACCGGGCGCGCTCGTAGCGCACCACCACCGCCGCCGGCAGCTCCCCCGCGAGGACACCGCGGCGGTCGGTCAGCTCGGCCAGCTCGGCATCGATCTTCGATTCCGCCGCGGCGAGCTGCACCTCGGCCACCGATACCTCGGCTGTCACGTCGGGTTCCTTGCCGGCGAGTTCGCCCGCAGCCGACTCGAGCGCACCGAGCTCGTCGAGCAGCTCCAAGCCGCGGTCGTCGAGATCGCTGCGCTGTTGGGCGAGCCCGGCGATCTCCCGCTGCAAGGCCTCGGCCTCACGCGGCGCGATGACCGTGCGCAGCTGTGCCTCCAGTCGCCTGGAATGCGCGGCGAGGGAGTCTCCCTCGGCCTCGGCGCGGGACAGCTCCGCCTCCAATTCGGTCATCCGTGCTGCCGCCGCGCGCTGCGCCGCGGCCAGCTCGGAGCGCGACCTCGTCGCCTCGGCGTGCTGCGCCCGCTCCGGCAGCCGCTGACGTGCGACGCGGAGTTGGTCGGCTCCCGTGTCGGCACGCTGGATCTGCAGCAGCAGATCGAGCACGTCGGTGTGGTCTGGACCACCCTCATCCATCAGTTGATTCGCCTCCCTCAGCGAGCAACCCTGTCGGGCGCGGTCAATCGCGCACCCCGGCCGGAAGGCTGCCGGCACAGTCGTACACCATGAACTCGTTCGGCCTCACGCTCGGCAGCGGCCACGTCGGGTCGGTGTTGCCTCTGGCGATCGTCGTCCCGGGATCGACCGGCCTGATCACGGCGGTGGGTGGTGGTGACGTGGTGGGTGCCGCCGAGCCTGGCGGAGCGCTGCCGTCGGGAGGCGTCGTCGTCGGCGGCGGGGTCGCGGCTGTCGTCGTCGACTGGCCCGGCGTCGGGATGGTCCCGGACACCAGACGCCCGAGGCAGTCCGCACCGGGCAGGTACAGGCGCGTCGACGGGCGGGTGTACGGCGCGGGCGGCGGGAAGGACTCGAACCCCAGCCCGAAGTGGGCGTAGTCCATGAACTCCTTCCAGATCGCGGCGGGGAACGTGCCGCCCTGCACCTTGCGCACGCCCGCGGCGACGAACTCGGGGATGTCCTCCATGGGCAGGTGTCGATCCGGGTGCCCCACCCAGACCGCGGTGGTGATCTGAGGCGTGAACCCGACGAACCACGCGTTCGTGTTCTCCTCCTGCGTGCCCGTCTTGCCGGCCGCGATCCGTCCGTCGGCCAGCGCGTGGTCGTCGGCGGTGCCGCGCTCGAGCACGCCGGTCAAGATGTCGGCGGTGCGCCACGCCGCCTCGGAGGTCAGCACCGGCGTGCCGAGGTCGAGGTGCTGGTACACCATCCCGCGTGGCGACTCGATCGTCTCCACCAAGTACGGCTCCATGTGGACGCCGCCATTCGCGATCGTCTGCGCCCCCGAGGCCATGTCGAGCGCGCTCATCTCGTTCGCCCCGGTGGCATAGCTCGCGTACGGCATGATCGGATCGCGCTCGGCGATCGGCTGGCCCTCGTACAGGTAGCCCGAGCGCGCCATGCGGTACGTGGTGGACACCACGCGGTCGAGACCGACCATCTGCGACAGCCGCGCGAAGGCACAGTTGATCGAGTACCAGGTCATCTGTTCGAGCGGGCCGAGCGAGCGGCTGACGCCGCTCTCCACGACGAACGGCTCGTCGGGGTTGTCCGGGTTGGGCAGCGTGCAGGGGCGGGTGCCGTCGATCAGGTCGTTCGCCTGCGCGCCGGCCTGCACGGCGGCGGCGAGGATGAACAGCTTGATGCTGGAGCCGGTCTGGCGGGTGCTCAGCGCCAGGTTGACCTCGTTGCGCCCTGCCTCGAACGGTCTGCCGCCGACCATCGCCAGCACAGCGCCGGTGCGGGAATCGAGCGACACGAGCGACGCCTCGACACCCGCGAAGTTCATCGGTAGCTGGTCGGTCTTGGCCTGCTCGGCGGCGAGCTGCTTGAACGGATCGAGCGTGGTGTGGATGCGCAGACCACCGCGGAAGAGCGCGTTGTAGCGATCCTGGTAGGTGTCCCCGAGGATCGTCGAGCGGTTCAACAAGAAGTCCTTGACCGCTTCGGAGAAGTGCGTGCGCTTGATGTCGCGCTCGGGGAAGCTCTGCACCACCTCCGGGATCTCCCAGTTCTCGGCCAGGTCGTCGGCCTCGGCCTGATCGAGCAGTTCGGCACGAACGAGCATGTCCAGCACCTGGGCGAAGCGGCGCCGGCTCTGCTCGGGGCTGCGGATCGGGTCGTACGCCGAGGGTGCCTGGATCAACCCGGCGAGGAAGGCACCCTCGATCAGGTCGAGGTCGACGAGGCGCTTGCCGAAGTACACCTCTGCCGCGGCCTGGATCCCGTAGGCGTTGTTCCCGAAGTAGATCGTGTTCAGGTAGCGCTCCAAGATCTCGGACTTGGTGTGCTCCTTCTCCAGGCGCAGCGCGTAGACGGTCTGGAGCAGCTTGTAGCGCCCGTCGCGCTCGAGGCCGGCGAGGAACTCGATCTTCACCACCTGCTGCGTGATCGTCGAAGCGCCTTGCCGCGCACCACCTTCGAAGTTGGACAGCGTGGCTCGGATCAGGCTGCGGACGTTGACGCCGTCGTGGCGGTAGAACTCGCGGTCCTCCACCGCCAGCACCGCGCTGATCACGTCGGCGGGCACCTGGGAGAGGGAGACGGGCTGGCTGTTCTCCAGCTCGTAGACGGCGATCTCGTTGTCCAGCGTGTCGTAGACGTACGTGCGCTCGGCGAGGTCGGCGAAGGCGGGCAGACCGAGGGGCACCTGCGAGTGCGCGTTCAGCGCCTGCCACCCGCGCGGCCCGGCGCCGACCACCACGGCGGTCAGCAACAGGGCGCCGGCGCTCACGACGATGCCGAGACGCAGGAGCCAGCCGACGAGACGCATGACCGGGATCACGGTAGTGCTGGTGCCGTTCCCGAGGGCATCACTGCCTCGACCCCGCGACTACCGTGCCCTGTCGTGACCCACCCGATCCGTCCCTTCCGCTTCGGCGTCCAGGCCTCCGGCGCCCCCGATCGGGAGAGCTGGCTCGAGATCTGCCGCCGGACCGAGGGCAACGGTTACGACGTGCTGACGCTTCCGGACCACTTCTCCGACCAGCTCGCGCCGGTGCCCGCGCTCATGGCGGCCGCGGCGGCGACTACGACGCTACGCGTCGGGTCGCTGGTGTTCGACAACGACTACAAGCACCCGGTGGTGTTGGCGAAGGAGATGGCCACGCTCGACGTGCTGTCGGACGGCCGTTTGGAGATCGGCCTCGGAGCCGGATGGATGCTGAGCGACTACGAGCAGTCGGGCATCGAGTACGACTCGGCCGCCGTGCGCATCGACCGCTTCGAGGAAGGGCTCGCGATCATGAAGAGCGCGCTCGGCCCCCACCCGTTCTCCTTCCAGGGCGAGCACTACCGGATCAGCGGGTACGACGGGCTGCCCAAGCCCGTGCAAGAACGTCCGCCGATCCTCATCGGAGGCGGTGGCAAGAGGGTGCTGTCGATCGCCGCGCGGCAGGCCGACATCGTCGGCATCAACGCCACGCTCACCGCCGGGAAGGTCGGACCCGAGGCCTTCGACTCGATGTCGCCTGCAGCCGTCGACGCGAAGGTCGCGATCGTGCACGAAGCGGCCGGTGAGCGGCTCGACCACCTCGAGATGAACGTGCGCGCCTTCATGGTGAACGTCACCGACGACAGGGACTCGGTGATCCAGGGCCTGGCCACCATGCTCGCCGTCGACGTGTCGATGCTCGAGGAGTCGCCGTTCGCGCTCGTCGGCAACCCGGCGCAGATCGCCGACTCGCTGCGCGCCCGGCGCGAGCGCTGGGGCTTTTCGTACGTCATCGTCGGTGCGGAAGACATCGACAGCTTCGCTCCGGTCGTCGCCGAGCTCGCCGGCACCTGAGCCAGCGCCAGCGCCCGGTGGAACCGCCCCGCGGCCTTGCCCTGTGCGGCGCGGGTCTGATCTCGTACGCGCACCTCGCTGCGGCCCGCCATCTCGGCCTGGAAGTCGTGGCGGTCGCGTCACGGACGCCGGAGCGCGCAGCCGAGCGAGCGGCCCAGGTGGGCGCGAGGGCGGTGGGCTACGCCGACCTGCCGGCCGGGGCGCAGCACGTGCTCGTGCTCACGCCGCCCGCGCTCCACGCAGGAGACACGTTGACGATGCTCGACGCCGGCGCGGCGGTGCTCGTCGAGAAGCCGTTGTGCCGCACCCTCGCCGAGGCCGACGCGCTCGTCGCGGCGGCCGCCGAACATGGCGAGCGGGTGCTGTACGGCGAGAACCTCGCCTACTCCCCCGTGGTGCGTGAGCTGTTGCGACGGGCACCGGCACTCGGAACGCTGACCAACCTCGAAGTCCGCGCCCTGCAGCACCTACCGACGTGGGGGGACTTCACCACCGACGAGTGGGGTGGAGGGGCGCTGTTCGACCTCGGCGTGCATCCCCTTGCCGTGGCGGTGCTCGCCGCACGCGCCGGCGGTGCCGGCGAGGTGAGCGCGGTCGAGTGCGCGCTGCGCGGTGGCAGCGGCCACGGCACCGACGAACACGCCGACGTGTCGCTGCACTTCGAGAGCGGACTCGTCGGCAAGGTCGTCTCCAGTTGGCAGGGTCCGCAGCAGCCGCTGTGGGACGCGCAGCTCGCGAGTGCCACCGGCGTGCTGCGCGCCGAGTTGCTGCCCGTGCCTCGTCTGGAGCAGCTCGGCGAGCCGGTCGCCTTGCCGCCGGCGCGCACCGATCCGCCACTCGTCGACCAGTACGGATACCTCGACCAGCTGCGGGCGTTCGTCGCGGACGTGGGCGACGGTCGCAGGCCGTTCATGGACGCCGCGTTCGGGCGCCACATCCTCGAGATCGTGTGCGCCGCCTACAGCTCGGCCGGCGCCGACGGCGCGCCGGTCGCGATGCCGTTCGGCGGCGAACGGGCCTGGACGCCGCTCCAGCACTGGCGCCAAGGCAGATAGCCGCGTCGGTAACCTGGCCGTCATGGCCGAGCCGGCGACGCCACGCAGCGACCATCGCATCCGCATCACGTACTGCGTGCCTTGAGACTATTCAGACCGCGCCGTGAGCGCCGGACGAGACCTCTTGCACGACTACCAGCACGTCATCGCCGAGCTGACGTTCGTCACCGGGTCGAAGGGGGTGTTCGACGTCGAGGTCGACGGCGAGATCCTCTATTCCAAGCATGCGATCGGACGCCACGCGGAGCCGGGCGAGGTCCTCTCGCTGTTCCGCGAGATGTACGCCGCCGACGTCACGCCGTACGAGCGCTGACGTCCTGTCGCCGGGGCAACGAAGGAAACCGAGGGCGATGACGGACGCGCCCGAACCGGCGTCGCTGCGGGTTTCGCGCCGGCTGGCGATCCCGCTCGACGAGCTCGACATCCGGGCGACGACGAGCGGCGGGCCGGGCGGCCAGCACGCGAACCGCTCGCACACCGCGATCGTCGTCCGCTTCGACGTCGCCGCCTCGCCGTGCCTCGACGAAGCGCAACGTGAGCGCCTGCTCGAGCGTCTCGGCCCGGTGGTGACCGCCCGCTCGTCCACCGAGCGTTCGCAGGCTCGCAACCGCGAGCTCGCGCTGGAGCGTCTGGCCGACAAGCTGCGCCGCGCGCTGCTGGTGACCCCTCCGCGGCGCGCTACCCGCCCGACGAGAGCGTCTGTCACCAGGCGCCTCGACGCGAAGCGCCGCCACAGCACCCGCAAGGCCGATCGCCGTCCGCCGTCTGCAGCGGACTGAGTGAGCGCCGCGCTAGGACGCGCCGCGCAGCCGGCGCAGCGGGGGCACCGTCGACGGCGGCTGGCGTCGTGGCGGCAGCGAGGCCAGCAGCTCCGTCGTCGCGTCGGTCACCTGACGCACAGCGCGCTCGAAGGCGTCGACCGACAGCGCGGAGACGGTCTGCACGCCGCTCACCTTGCGCACGTATTGGCGGGCAGCAGCCTCGATCTCGTCGGTGGTCGCGGCCGGATCGAGGCCACGCAGGATGGTGATGTTGCGGCACATCTCGATCTCCTCAGCGGGCGGTGACGCGCCCGATCCAGCCGACGAGGGCGTCGGTGATCTCGTCGCGGTTGGTCTCGTTGAACACCTCGTGGCGCGCCCCGGGGTAGAGCGCGACGGTCACGTCGTGCACGCCGGCCTGGCGGTACCGGTCGCCGACCAACTCCACCAGCGGGCCACCTCCGGCCAGCGGGTCGGCGTCGCCCGACACCAGGTAGATCGGCAGGTCCGAGCGGATTCCCTTCAGGCGGTCGGGATCGGCGGTGTCGGCGAGGCCGGCCAGCATCCCGGCGGTGGAGGCCGCGTCGATCCCGAACCCGCAGGCGGGGTCGGCGCAGTACTTGTCGACCTCGTCGGGGTCGCGGCTCAGCCAGTCGTAGTCGGTGCGCGACGGCTCGAATGGGGCGTTGAACGCGCTCAGGTCGACGTCGGCCGACGGGTCGATGCCCACCGCGATCACGTCGATCGCCGAGGTACCCGACAGCACGGCCGCGTCGATGTCGGCGCTGTGGTCGAGCAGATAGCCCTGGAGGGCGAACGAGCCCATGCTGTGCCCGAGGAGGACGAGCGGGATGCCCGGGTGCTCACGACGGGCGAGCGCCCCGAGCTCGCCGATGTCGCTGACCAGACCTGCCCAGCCGCCGTCACCGAGGTCGCCCTGGCGCTCGACCGACCCGGCGGTGCGGCCGTGACCACGGTGGTCGTTCGCGTAGACGACGTATCCGGCGGCGTTCAGCGCCTCGCCCAGGCGCCGGTAGCGGGCGGCGTGCTCACCCATGCCGTGGGCGATCTGCACCACTGCCCGCGGGGCACCGTCGCCCGACCACTTGTACACGTACACCTCGGTGCCGTCCGCCGCGGTGAGAGTGAAGGTCTTTTCGTCCATGGCGTGAATGCTGGCAGATCCGGGTATGGCGTGCCGCGTGACACCCGGGCTGGTCTACGTCGACGACACCGAACCAGGGCTTGCGCGGCGGCGCCGGGGGCGCGGCTTCACGTACCTCGACGTCGACGGCCGGCCGCTGGACGACCAGCTCGTGGTGGCGCGACTGCGCTCGCTGGCCGTACCGCCGGCGTGGACCGACGTGTGGTTCTGCGCCGACCCCGACGGCCACATCCAGGCCACCGGGCGTGATGCGAAGGGGCGCAAGCAGTACCGCTACCACGCCGAGTGGCAGCGTGCCCGCAACGAGGCCAAGTTCGAGTCGCTCCGTGACTTCGGCGGGGCGCTCGCGGGACTGCGCGAGCGCGTCGGCGCCGACATGCGGCGCGGCGACCTCTCCGCCGAACACGTCGTCGCCACCACCGTGTGGCTGCTCGACAAGACGCTCATCCGCATCGGCAACGTCGAGTACTCACGCGACTCGTTCGGCCTGACGACGCTGCTGTGCAAGCACGTCAAGGTGGCCGCAGACACGCTGCGATTCAGGTTCGTCGGCAAGTCGGGCAAGCCCCACGACGTCGTGCTCAGCGATCGCCGGGTCGCCCGCATCGTCGCCAAGTGCCAAGAGCTCCCGGGCCAGAAGCTGCTCCAATGCGTCACCCGCGACGGCAATGCGGGTGACGGTGGCAACGGCGGTGGCGGTGTCGGTGGCGGTGGGGTGCGCGGCATCGGCTCCCGCGACGTCAACGACTACATCCGTGAGGTAACGAGCACGGACTTCACCGCGAAGACGTTCCGCACGTGGGGAGCGAGCGTGCACGCGATGGCCCAGCTCCGCGAGCTCGATCCGCCGGCGACGGAGGGAGAGGCGACGGCTCGCATCCGCGAGGTCGTCAAGGCGACGGCCGAGCGGCTGCGCAACACGCCTGCGGTCTGCCGACAGAGCTACGTCCACCCGGCGGTGCTCGACGCGTATGCCGACGGGTCGCTGCGGTCGGCGGCACCGCGGGTGCGCGGCAGGGCGCGTGAGCTGTTGGCAGACGACGAAGCCCGCCTCCTCACCCTCCTGCGAACCAAACCGTAAGCCAACGCCCTCCATTCTCGGTCGGATGAGTCGCGCTATGCGTCACAAATCCGACCGAGAACTTAGGAAACCGATCCGTCCGTTTTGCGCGACAGTTGGCCGTGGGGAAGATCTGGGTCGCGGACATGGAGCCGAGCACGCGCTTTCCGCTGTACACCCGCGGCAACACCGGGGAGGTCTTCCCGCACGTCGTCACCGCGCTGACCGGCACACTCGTCGGCGCCGCGGTGGGCCAGGCGCAGCTCGAGGTGTTCTTGGAGATCGGCTTCGTCCGGCCGGGCGACCTGGATGAGGCGCTGCTCGGCACCGGCGTGTTCGGCGGCTACCTGTACGCCAACGGCTCGCTTGCTCGACTGATGGGCGTGCGCACGCCGGGGATGACGCCGGCCGACGCCGAGGAGCAGGTGTTCGGCAACGTCGAGGGGGTGCCGCCGTACCAGCCGCGCAAGGGCGATAGGAACCTGTCCGCCACGGCGCGGATCGTCCGTTCGATGGTGAGGTTCCTACGCCACCCGGATCTGGGCGAGCTCGACAGCGCCCGCGCCGACGCAACCGAATGGCTGGAGTCGTTCCCGCCGCTGGAATCCTGCAGTGACGACGAGCTGCTCGCCCTGGTGCACCAGTACCCGCCTCGGCTCGTGCAGAGCATGAAGAACCTGCTGCAGATGGGCATGTACGGCGGAATGGCGCGGGTGTTGCTCGATCAGCTGGTGGCCCGCGCGCGGCTGCCCGCGAGCACCGCCAACCGGCTGGTCGCCGGCATCGACGACGTCGACTCGGCGCAACTCGCCACGCAGCAGTGGGCGCTCGCGCGGACTGTTGCCGACGATCCGGACCTGACGGCCGAGTTCGACGTCGGTCTGGACGGTCTGCTCACCCGCGTCGCCGGCACCTCGTTCGAGGCGCATCTGCAGGAATTCCTGGGGCGTTACGGGCACCGCGGCAACGACGAATACGAGCTCGCCACTCCGTGCTGGGCGATGGACCCGTGGCCAGTGCTCGCCGCTATCGACCGGCTGCGCCACGTGCCTGAGGAGCGCTCTCCCCGGGCGGCGATGGACCGCCTAGTCACCGAGCGCGCCGCGGCCGAGGCGGAGTTGACCCGCCGGATGCGCGGCCTCCGCCGGCCGATGCGCCGTATGGCGCTGCGCTGTGCGGCGATCTCACGCGAAGGCTCCGTCGGCCGGGAGCGGGTGAAGGACATCCTCGTACTCGAGAACCTCGGCGCGCGCCGTCTGCTGGACGAGGCGGCGCGGCGGGCCACGTCGAGAGGTGGGCCGGCCGATCGGCGAGCCATGTTCTGCGTGACCATCGACGAGCTACCTGCCTACCTCGCCGATCCGGCCTCGTTCGCGTCGACGATCGCCGAGCGCGTCGCGCTGGAGGCGCGGCTGAACGAACGTGAACCGCCGATGTGGTTCGAGGGCCGCATCCCCCACCCCGATACCTGGCCGCTGCGCCACGGCACCAAGCGCGACGCCGCTTCGCCGGGAACGGAACTGACCGGCCTCGCCGTGAGCGCCGGTCAGGCGAGCGGCCCGGCACGCGTCGTCACCGACCCCGGCGATCCGCGTGGGCTGGAACCAGGTGAGGTGCTGGTCTGTGCGATCACCGACCCCAGTTGGACGCCGCTCTTCCTCGTCGCCGCCGCAGTGGTGTGCGACACCGGTGCGATGCAGAGCCACGCCGCGATCGTCGCTCGCGAGTTGGGCATCCCCGCCGTCATGAGCGTGCCCGGTATCACCGCCGTCGCGGACGGCACCTGGCTCGACGTCGACGGCGACACCGGCACCGTCCGCCTCCCCCTCTCCGGCGCAGGCTCAGAGCCAGACCCAGCGTCAGGCGTACCATCCGGGGACCGCCCGGGAGGAGCGCCATGACCCGCACTGAATCGTTCCCCGATGGCTTCCGCTGGGGCACGGCAACCGCAGCCCACCAGATCGAAGGTGGCAACTGGAACAACGACTGGTGGGCCTTCGAGCACGCGCCGAGCTCCCCGGTGGTCGAGCCCTCCGGCGACGCCTGCGACTCGTGGGAACGATGGGCCGACGACATCGCCATGTGCGAGCAGATCGGAGTCGACAACTACCGGTTCTCGCTCGAATGGAGCCGAATCGAGCCCGAGCGCGCCACGTGGTCGACGTCGGCGATCGATCACTACCGCCGCCAGTGCGAGGCGCTGCTCGCCTGCGGCATCGACCCGGTGGTCACGTTCCACCACTTCACCACTCCCCGCTGGATCGCCGACCTCGGCGGCTGGAGCTCGCCCGCAACCGCCGACTACTTCGCCAGCTTCTGCGAGCGGGCGGCCGGTCAGCTCGCCGACGTGCTCCGCATGGCCTGCACCATCAACGAGCCGAACATCGCCTCGTTCGTGGGCTACGGATTGGGGCTGTTCCCACCCGGGCTCGCCGATCTCGGTCTGGTCGTCGAGGTGAACGAGGTCTTCGTCGCCGCCCACCGCAAAGCCGGCGACGCCATCCGCTCGGCTGCCCCGGGGGTACCCGTGGGCCTGACGTTGGGGATGACCGACTACCAGGCAGTCGACGGGGGCGAGCGCACACGCGACGCCGTGAGGGCCTTGATGGAGGACTCGTTCCTCGAGGCCTCGGTCGGCGACGACTTCATCGGCGTCCAGACCTACAGCAGGTCCCGTTGCGGGCCTGACGGCCAGCTCGGACCCGAAGCTGGTGTCGAGGTACTCCCGATGGGCTACGAGTACTGGCCGGAGGCGCTCGGTGCCACCATCCGCCGGGTGTGGGAGGCGACCGAGGGGAGGGTGCCGATCCGGGTCACCGAGAACGGCATCGGCACCGACGACGACGCCCAACGGATCCGGTACCTCCGCACGGCACTGGAAGGCGTGCTCGACTGCATCGCCGACGGCATCGAGGTCACCGGCTACACGTGCTGGTCCCTCCTCGACAACTTCGAATGGGCCTTCGGCTACGGACCGCACTTCGGCCTGGTCGAGGTCGAGCGGACGGCCCCGTTCACGCGGACCCCCAAGCCGAGTGCTCACTGGTACGCCGAAGTCATCCGAGCCAACGCCCTTCCCACAACCTGACAACCCGAGCGCCCCCTAAGTTCTCGGTCGGATCAGTCGCGCTATGTGTCACAAATCCGACCGAGAACGCGTGGGGGCCGGGCGAGAAACGGAGCAATCGAGATGTTCGACTTGAGCGGGCGTACCGCGCTGGTGACCGGATCCGGGCGCGGTGTGGGCGCAGGCATCGCGAAGGTGCTGATCGAGGCCGGGGCGCGCGTCCTCGTCAACGACCTCGTCGCCGAGCGAGCGGAAGCGACCGCCACCGAACTCGGCCCACAGGCGACGCCGCTGCCGTTCGACGTCTCCGATTACGAGGCCGTCGAGGGGGCCATCGCATCGGTCGGACCGATCGACATCCTCGTGCACAACGCCGGCATCCCCGCCTCGATGCGGCCGGTGAAGTTCCGCTCCCTGCCACGGCAGGAGTGGGCGCCCTACGTCGACGTCAACCTGTACGGGCTGCTCAACTGCGCCAAGGCCGTCGTCGACGGCATGTGCGAGCGGGGCTGGGGGCGCGTGATCACCATCTCGTCGGGCTCGGGGACCCACGGCCAGAACATCGGCGTCTCCCTGTACGGAGCCGGCAAGGGCGCCGGGATCAGCTTCACCCGTCACCTGGCGATGGAGTGCGCGGCCGACGGGGTCACCGCCAACACGCTCGCGCTCGGGCTGATGGAGCGGCCCTCGGACGACGGCGGCGCCGGCGAGGAAGCCAGGACGGTCACCGCCAAGATGGCGTCGATGGTGCCCGTCAAACGACTGGGGACGGGCGAGGACATCGGCTACGCCTGCGTCTTCCTCGCATCGAACGAAGCGAGCTGGATCACCGGCCAGACCATCTCCGTCAACGGCGGATCGATCACCACCTGACACGCGCGCGCTCCCCACTACAGTCGCTGCCATGGAGACGGCCCCGCTGATGAGCTTCAAGAGCCATGTCGCTGGCAAGAACGCCGAGGTAGACATCTACGTCGACCGGATCGAGTGGAGCAAAGCCGGTGACGCCCGCTGGCGCAACCGGGCATTGACGCTTGGCTTATCGCTGCTCAAGCCGGCCGCATGGATGGCGCAGAAGTGATGCCGATCAAGTCAATGTCAGGCGTCTGGCAAAGATGGACTCCCTTCCAGGTGGCGTCATTGCTCCGCACACGGTCGAGTTCCGTGTCAAAGGCCGCGCCGCCCCTCACCCAGCTCCCGGCACCCTGCTCAACAGACACCCCCCCGCCCCGCCCGCGCAGAGCGCAGCCCCCCCCCCCCCCCCCCCCGGCGGGGGTGGGTCCCGTCGTGGTCGGCGATCGCGCGACCCCGGGACTTGGACAATATCGCGGAAGCGGCATCCGGTCGCCGCGCAGCACCTGCGGCGTGAGGAATTGTCACTCATTATCGAGGATCTTGTGTACGTCGACGCCCCCCCCCCCCCCCCCCCCCCCCCCCCCCCCGGGCGCGGTCGCAGCCGAACCCTGACCGACGTCGATGGTGGGCGCAGAGGGACTCGAACCCCCGGCATCTTCCATGTAAAGGAAGCGCTCTGACCAGCTGAGCTATGCGCCCGTCGAAGGGACGCTGCAGCCTAGCGGTGGTGCCGCGAACGCCGAGAGGCATCCGCGGACCGCGCGCTGCGCGCAACTACCGTCTCGGCCGTGGGGAGCCGTCCGGGTGACGCGGAGAGCGAGCTGCTGAAGCAGTACCTCGACGAGATCGGCGAGTACACGCTGCTCACTGCCGCCGACGAGCGCCACCTCGGCGAGACGATCGCCCTCGGGCGTCGGGCCGAGCAGAGCCTCGCCGACGACGCGATCGCGCTCACCCGCCGGGAACGTCAACGGCTGCAGCGCCTGGTCGACGAAGCGGGCAAGGCCCGCCACACGTTCATCCAGTCCAACCTGCGCCTCGTCGTCAGCGTCGCCCGCCGCTACCAGGGCGCCGGACTCGGCCTGCTCGACCTGGTGCAGGAGGGCAACCTCGGTCTGATGCGCGCCGTCGACCGCTTCGATCACACGAAGGGCTTCAAGTTCTCCACGTACGCCACCTGGTGGATCCGCCAGTCGATCGGCCGGGCGCTCGCCGACTCGTCACGCACGATCCGCGTGCCGTCCCACGTGCGTGACCTGTACTCGCTGATCGACCAGAGCACCGACCGCCTCGCCAAGGATCTCGATCGCCCGCCGACCGTCGAAGAGGTCGCCGCGCACTCGGGAGTGCCTGCCGAGCGCGTCGCCCTCGCCCGCCAGCACCGCCGGGCGCTCGTCTCGCTCTCGGCATCGGTCGGCTCCGACGGCGAGACCGAGATCGGCGACTTGATCGCCGACGACGAAGCCGTCGCGCCCTACGAAGCGGCTGCCGCGGCGCTCGACCGGCGTGCGTTGGAAGTGCAACTGCAACGACTTCCCGTGCGTGAGCAACTTGTGCTGCGACGGCGCTTCGGTCTGGACGGCGCGCCGGAGACGCTGGCCGACATCGGCGACGCGTTGAACCTCACCCGCGAGCGCATCCGCCAGATCGAGGCTCGCGCCCTCGGCAAGCTCCGCCACCCGAGCCTTTCGCGCTCGTGGGATGCCGCGCACCGCCCGCTCACCCCCAATCGGCTGAGCACGGCACCGACGCTCAGCTGAAGCGCTGGCGCGCCGCGAGAGCAACGGGCAGCAGTTCGTCCCGGGCGGCCACAGGCGTGCGCCGCGCCGCCGGGTCGAGCGTCACCAGGTCTCTGCCCAGCGCGTCGACGACGGGTATCCCCACCTCGGTGCAGATGAGCATCCCGCCGAGGTAGTCCCACGGGCCGTGCGCGTCGAAGCTGCAGTCGATGTACGCGTCGAGCACACCGCAGGCGACCATGCACAGGTCGAGCGCAACGGCCCCGAAGGCCCGGAACTGGCCCCAGCCGAGGTGCTCGGGCGGCAACCCGGACAAGCCGACGAGAGCCTCTTCCCACGGCGGAGGCAGCTCGTGACCCTCGCCGAACGGGTCGAGGGTGCCGTCGTGGTCTCGGTACGCACCGGCGCCGCGCTGGGCGGTGAATGTCGTCCCGGTCACGTGGTCGAGGACGAGCGCGACCAGCGGCCCTTCGCGGTCGACGACGCAGAGCGACGTCGCATACCAAGGGATGCCCCGACTCGCGTTCGTCGATCCGTCGAGTGGATCCAACACCACGACGAGATCCGAGTCCCCTCGCTCGAGCCCGCTCTCCTCCGACAGGATCCCGAGGTTCGCCTTGCGCAGCACCTCGAGCGCGGCCTCGTCGGCGTGAAGATCGGCCACATACTGGCCCGGCCGTACGCCGGAGAGCCCGAACGGAATCGCGCCCGGGACCACGCCGGCGACGGCGTCGGCCGCCTCCCGGCACAGCATCAGCAGGGCGTCGGGGTCCACGGGGCGACGGTAGTGTCGGGGCGGCACGCGCCCGGTCATCCGATGCCGGCGCTTGATCCTCGAGGGAGCGGTGTGGCGGTCATCGACGTCGCCGGGTTCGTGGCAGATCTGAAGAGCCATGCGATCGACCACGGCTTCCACGTCCACGACGAGCGTCACTTCGTGGAGACCTACTCGTTGCGTCAGCTGTGGGAGGTCGATCTGCATCCCGAGGAGGCGTGCAGCGGCCCGATCGATCTCCACCTGGCGCTAGAGGTCGACCCTCGTGCCCTGCTCGGCTTCGAGGACGAAGTGCTGAAGATGGACGATCCCGACGACGAACCGCCCGACGGGTTCACCTTCCCGCTGATCTTCAACTGGACGCTGCCGCCGCTCCCCCAGCCACCCGACCTGCTGGTGCTCGCCACCGAGCTCGCCGGCGTCGGCGGCATCGACCTGCCCGTCGAGGTGTCGGCGATCGACTCCTTCCCCTCAGTCACCGACGCCCCCGAGCGCAGCCTGTCGATCGTCGCCAGGATCTCGGTCTCCTTGGCCGAGGTCTACCTGGCCGACGAGGATTCGTTCTGCGTGGTGCTCGATCGATGCAAGGACGTCAGCCTCTTCCTCCTCGAGCAGTCCCCTGTCTGGCTGAGCGAGACGTGAACCTCTTTCCCTAAAGGAGCACTCCATGCGTGTCAGTGAGCTGATCGACATCCTCCGCGAGCAAGACCCGAACGCCGAGGTGGAGATGGCCGTCATCGCGCCGGTCGACGACGCCGCCGACGAGATCACGGTCGACCGCTACACGGTCGAAGGCGTCCTGCCGTGGAACAACGAAGAAGACGACGACGACGAGTCCGAGGGCGTGTCGATCTGGCTGGTCGGCGGCGACGAGGGCGACGTCGAGGCCTTCCTCGACGCGATCGACGCGGAGACCGACGAGCTCGATCCGCTCGATCCGCCCGACGCGGTCGACGCGGTCGACGCCGTCGAGGGCGCCGCCACGAACGCCGAAGCCGACACCGGCAAGGAGTGAACGCGACGGAGTCCAGCCCCGCGCCGAGGGCCGCGCGACGGGTGGCCTGACCCATGCCCCGCCTGCGCCTGCGCCTGCTGCCCGCGGGAGCCGGTCGGGATGCGGCGCTGCTGCTCGAGACCCGCTCGATCCGCGCCTTCGGCGACGGGCTGGTGAGCGTCGTGCTCGCCGCGTACCTGAGTGCACTTGGCCTGTCCGATCTGCGCATCGGCATCGTCGTCGCGGCGACATTGCTCGGATCGGCGGCACTGACCCTGGCCGTCGGGCTGCGAGCACACAACGTCGGGCGGCGGAGACTGCTCCGGCTGGTGTCGCTGCTGATGGTCGCCACCGGGCTCGGCTTCGCGGCGGTGACCGGGTTCTGGCCGTTGCTCGTCGTCGCGTTCGTCGGCACGCTGAACCCAAGCGGAGGCGACGTCAGCGTCTTCCTCCCCACCGAGCAGGCGCTGTTGCCGGCGACGGTGCCCGACAACCAGCGCACCGCTCTGTTCGCGCGCTACAGCCTGCTCGGCGCGCTAGTCGCCGCCGTCGGCGCACTGTCGGCAGGCTTGCCGGAGTGGATCGCAGACGCCTTCGGGGTGGCGTCGACGACGGCGTTGCGCTGGGCGTTCGTCGGCTACGCCGCGCTCGGCGGTGTGGTGCTGATGCGCTACCGGCTGCTCTCGCCGGCGATCGAACCGACCGAGGAGGCCCCCGCATCCGCGCTCGGCCCGTCCCGCCACGTCGTCTACAGGCTCGCCGCCCTGTTCAGCCTCGACGCGTTCGGCGGCGGGTTCGTGATCACCGCGCTGCTCGTCCTGTGGCTGCAGCGCCGCTTCGGGCTGTCGATCGCCGTCAGCGGCGCGGTGTTCTTCTGGGCTGGTGTTCTTTCCGCCTTCTCCGCGCTCGTCGCCGTCCAGATCGCGCGGCGCATCGGGCTGGTACGCACGATGGTGTTCACCCACCTGCCCGCCAACGGGTTCTTGATCCTCGCCGCGTTCATGCCGAACGCGCCGCTCGCGGTCGCGGCGCTGCTCGCTCGCTCCGCGCTGTCGCAGATGGACGTGCCCGCCCGCACCTCGTACGTGATGGCGGTCGTGTCGCCCGCCGAGCGGCCGGCGGCGGCCAGCGTCACCAACGTGCCCCGTAGCCTCGCGCCCGCGCTGCCCGCCGTGGCCGCCGGCTGGATGCTCGGGCAGTCGACGTTCGGCTGGCCGCTCGTCATCGGCGGGTGCCTGAAAGCCGTCTACGACATGGCGCTGCTCCGCCAGTTCCGCGACATCCGCCCGCCCGAGGAAATCCCCGAGCGGGACTGAGGACGCCACGGATCGGTGGGTCAGGGCCGAGCTGCGATGACCATGTTGAACGGCGTCTCCGTTGCCCGGAGCACCGACGAGAACCCGGCGTCGGTGAGCACGCTGCGCAGCCGAGTCTCGCCGGCCTGCGCACCGAGGCATGCAGCATCGGCGCCACCCTGCGCGCGGGACGCAGGCGTGCACACGAACGTCGACGCCGAGTAGAAGACCCGCCCGACGATGTTGAAGTTGTCCTCGACCTGCTCGGCCGCGTTCGGCTCTACCAGCAAGAGGACGCCGCCCTCGGCAAGGGATGCCCGCACGTGGGCCGCAGCCTGCGTTGGGTCGCCCATATCGTGCAGCGCGTCGAAGATGCACACCAGGTCGAAGTCGCTGCCCGGATACGCCGCGGCGGAAGCCACCTCGAACGTGACCCGGTCGCCGACACCTGCGTCGGCCGCGCGGCTGCGGGCCGCGGCGATCGACTCGGGGTGGTAGTCGTACCCGACGAAACTCGAGTTGGGGTACGCCTCGGCCATCAGGATCGTCGAAGAACCGAAGCCGCACCCGATGTCGGCCACGCTGATGCCGCGCCGCAGCGCCGCGTCGAGACCGTCGATCGCGGGGATCCAGGCGCTCACCAGGTTGGCCGCATACCCCGGGCGGAAGAACCGCTCCGTCCCCGAGAACAGGTCGTGGTGGTGCTCGTGCCAGCCGACGCCCTCGCCGGTTACGAACGCGTCGCGCACGGCGTCCTCGTCGCGGTGCATCGACGACACCACCGCCATACCGCCGGCGAGGAACGTCGGCGCGGAGTCGTCGGCCAGGCACGCAGCCTGCGCGGCGTCGAGCCAGAAGGTGCCCGTCTTCGAGTCGTAGTTCGCATAGCCACTTGCGGCCTGGGCCAGCAACCACTCGCGCAGGTAGCGGGCGTCGTAACCCGTTGCGTCTGCAAGCTCGGCGGGGGTTGCCGGCCCAGTCGCGGCGAGCGTCGTGTACAGGCCGAGCTTGTCGCCGAGGACCACTGTCGCGGCGTGCGCGACGGCGCCGAGGTCACCGACGAACTTCATCGTGAACGCCTCGAGCTGCTCGAGCGACGGCGCTGGTGTCGCCGTCTGGGTCGGGGTGGTGGTGGTGGCAGTTGACATCTCGACTCCTTACGAAGAACGTGGAGCCTCATCGTCGGCCCTCACCCCTGCAGCGACCTTGCAGTCCCGACTGCAAGGTGCCTGCAGTCCTTCAGAGAACGATGACCTGAATGAACCCGATCCCGCGCCCGCTTGCCTCATCAGTCGACGAGTTGCTCGCGGGCACGCGCCGTCTCGGCGAGCACCAGCCGGCTAGCTCACGCTCTGGTGCTCACTTCGAGCAGCTCGAGCTCGACGGCGAGCGTTGCGTCGTCAAGTACGTGCACCCCGACAGCGACTTCACGATGCGGGTGTCGGGTGACATCGGGTGCCGCTCGCGGCGGGTGTGGGCGTTGGGGATGATGGACGTGGCCGCCGACGTCGTCGACCACGCCACCATCGGCGCAGCGCCGTGGGGCAGGAACGGCTGGGGTGTCGCGCTGCTGATGCGTGACGTATCGGCACAACTCGTTCCAGCCGACGAAGAGCCACTGCCTGAGGAGCACCACCTTCGCTTTGTCGACCATTGCACGGCGATGGCGGCACGTACGTGGGGGTGGCACGACGATTTCGACCTGCTGCCGCACCGGCTGCGATGGCAGTGGTTCGGGCGCGGTCAGCTGGAAGGCGAGCGCCAGCTCGGATTCCCCGAACCCGTTCCACGGATCGCCGTCGAAGGCTGGCAACGCTTTGCCGAGCGTGTCCCCGCACCGCTCGGGGCAGCCGTCGAGGAGCTGCGCACCGATGCGACGCCGCTCTCCGAAGCGCTCTTGACCACACCACAGACGTTCCTCGACGGCGACTGGAAGCTGAGCAACCTCGGGATCGGCGATGACGGCCGCACGATCCTGCTCGACTGGGCGTACCCGGGCGAAGGCCCGATCTGCCACGAGCTCGGTTGGTACCTGGCCCTGAACAGGGCACGCCTGCCGGCCGGCCACACGAAGGAGTCGACGATCACCGAGTTCGAGGCGGCACTGCGCCGCCACGGCGTCGAAACCGACGCCTGGTTCGCGCGTCAGCTCGACCTTTGCATGCTCGGTGCCCTGGTGCAGTTCGGCTGGGAGAAGGCGCTCGGCGACGATGAGGAGCTGGGCTGGTGGTGCACCGCCGCGAGCGCCGGGCTGGAACGGCTGTGATCTAGCCCGCAAGACCGGACTGGTCGAGCTCCTCCAACAACGCGGGCAACTCGAGCGCGGCACAGCGACGGAGTACGCCGACCGAGCGGGCGACGCGATCGGTGTCGCGGTCGCCACCCGCCAGCGCGAGCTGAACGTGGGCGAGCGCCTCGTAGCGTGCCGTGCCGAGCGCAGCCGCACTCGTCACAACGTCGCACGCAAGCTGCGCCGCGGCCGGATCGTCGCCGCCCGCTCGGGCGACGCGAGAACGGATCAGCCCGAGTCGGTGGCGCTGGTGCCACGCCATCGTTCCGTCCCAGGTGTCGATCGCGTTGAGCGTCTGCAGCAGTGCAGCGGCGGTGGACGCATCGCCGCCGGCGAGGTAGCCGTCGGCGAGGTCCAGCCACGCCACCCAGTACGCCTCCGCCAGCGCGTCCGAGGACGGGCCCGATCCGTCGACTGCGCCGTTGTGCTCGATCGCGGATCGGTTGAGGTCGATCGCCTCGGCGGAGCGACCGGCCCCGCGCAGCAGCCAGGAACGAACGTTCAGCTCAACGGCCACGAAGCGCGTGCCCGGGGTTCCGGCGCGCCGGGTCGCCTCACGCAGGTCGTCGCAGGCGTTCATCGCGTCACCCAGCCGGCCCAACTGACCGAGCGCCATGACTCGGGCGAACCGCCCGTGGAGCGGCGCGAACGGATGGGCGATGTGGTCGGGATCGAGGAGCGCGTGCTCGACGAGCTCGAGCGCGTCGTCGGGTCGGCCCTCGTGCAGCCGGACGTGACCGAGCCACACCTCTGCCACGCCTCGCACCGCGGGGGGCCCGTCGAGCGCTTCGACCAGCCTCTCCCCCGCGACCGACGTGTCGCCGATGCCGTGGCGGATGCGCCCGCCGAGCGCCAGCGCGCTCGCCCGAACCGCACTCCCGGGCGCCGCCCGCGCCACTGCCTCGTCGGCGAAGCGCCGCGCCCTGTCGTAGCGGCGCCGGTAATAGTCGATCCAGCCCGCGGTTTCCAGCGCCTCGGCGGAGCCGTCGAGCGCCATCGCCCGCTCGGCTGCCGCGGCGGCCTCGTCCATCCGCCGCCCGGCCATCAGCACGAGTGCAAGCGCGCGGTGCGTCTCGGCGGATTCGGCAGCATCCAGCGAAGCTCGCATCTGTGTCTCGGCGGCGGCGAGGTCGGCCCGCCCGAACGACACCATCGCGGCCTCCCTGTACGCGCGGCCGGCAATCTCGCTCGCGCCGCCGAGGCCGGCGTGCACGGCGACGGCGAGCGGGTCACGGGCCGGCCGGTCGTCGAGCAAGCGCGCGGCTTCGCGATGCAACAGCGCGGCGCGGGCCGTGCCCGTGCTCTCGGCGAGTGCCTCGCGCATCAGCGCGTGACGGAACTCGTACCCCGTCCCGCGCTCGACCAGCAGGCCGACGCCGGCCGCGCGTTCCAACCGCCCGATCAGCTCGATCGCGGGCTGGCGCAGCACGCCAGCGACGAGGTCGACGTCGAGAGACGCGTCGAGCACAGCGACAGCGCGCAGCAGCTCGACGTCGAGTGGATCGAGCCTGGCAAGCGTGCTGGCGACGACCTGCTGCACCGACTCCGGCAGCGCATCGTCGGGCGCGCCGGCCAGCGCCAGGGCGAACAGCGGATTGCCGCCGCTGCGGGCGTGCACAGATGCTGTGCGAGATGGATCGCTGCTGCCGATGAGGGTCCCGACCGCGTCCTGGTCGAGGGGGTCGAGCGCTACCTCGTGCGCGCTTGCGATCGTGTCGCCCGACCGCGTGATCGCGATCACCAGCAGGGCACCGTCTTGGCCCTGCACCCAGCTCAGCCACTCCCGTGTGGCCGAGTCGGCCCACTGGACGTCGTCGACGACGAGCACCGCCGGCGCCGGCGCAGCCATCAGGCGCTCGAGCACGGCTCCGAACCACCTGAACCGGTCCGCACGGGTATCGAGACGCGAGCCGGCCGTGAGCCTGTCGGAAGGACCGAACTGCGCCAACGCGCCGTCGTGAGCCAGCGCGTCGATGATCGGCTGCAGGGGCAGGTCGCGGCCGAGCTCGTCGGCGCTCGCTGTGATCACGCGGACCCCCGCCACGGAGGCACGCTCGACGAAGGCCTGCACCACCGCGCTCTTGCCGACGCCGGCCTCACCGACCACCAGCACGAGGCGCACACGCCCACGTGCTTGCTGGAGCTGCTTCTCCAGAACCTGCAGTTCCTCATCGCGACCGATCAGCTCCGAGCGCGCCCGGGTCGGTATCGGGACGATGTCTGCCGCCCCGGTCAGCACCTTCGTGTGGAGTGCCTCCGTCTCCGGGCTCGGCGACACGCCGAGGTGCTCGGCGAGACGCTCCCGCGCCCGCGCGTACGACGCGAGGGCGGAGGCCGGTCGTGCCCCGGCGACCTGCGCCCTCATCAACACCCGCAATGTGGCTTCGTCGTACGGGTCGTGGGCGAGCGCGGCTTCGGCCGCCAGCTCGGCGGCGAGGTGATCTCCCGCTATCAGCGCGGCCTCCGCAGCCACACCGCGGGCGCGGGCGGTGACCGCGGACGACGCAGCCCGCTCCGCCTCCAGCCACTCCCCCTCGTCGTCGGGCAGCAACACGCCCCGGGCCAGCTCGAGCGCAGCAGTGCTCGCGGCGCGAGCCGCGCCGAGGCGGCCCGCTTGGAGCGCTCCGGCAGCGTCTTCGACCAGCGCGCTCAGCTCGTCGACGTCGAGCCAGTCGACGTGGAGCGCAAACCCGCCCTCCGATCGGGTCAGCCGGTCAGCGCCGAGCACCCGACGCAGACGGGACACGAGCACGCCGACCTGCTCCGTCGGCCGCGCCGGGCGGGCGTCGTCGGCCCACAAGATGTCGGCGAGCGCCGGCACCGACACCGGGCTAGCGCGAGCCAACGCCAGCACCTTCACGAGAGTGCGGGCCTTGCGGCTGCCGATCTCGACTTCGCTCAGACCTTCCACACTGAGGCCACCCAACAGACGAACCCGCAACGAAGACTGGCCGGCACTCACCGGCCAATTGTCGCCGATCTCGACGACCCACCGTCCGAAGTGGGGTGCTCGCTAGCGTCTTGCCGGAGGAGCAGCCGATGCTGGAGTTCGACAACGCGAGTAAGCAGTTCGGACAGCTCGCCGCACTCGACGGGTGCAGCTTTACCGTCCTACCGGGGAGATTGACCGGCTTCCTCGGACCCAACGGTGCGGGCAAGACGACGGCGATGCGCGCCGTGTTCGGCCTGCTTCATCTCGATACGGGCGAGGTGCGCTGGCGAGGTGGCCCGATCGGTGCCGCAGAGCGCAAGACGTTCGGGTACATGCCCGAGGAGCGGGGCCTCTACCCCCGCATGCGGGTGCGTGAACAGCTCGTCTACTTCGGTGAGCTGTGCGGACGCTCGAGTGGAGAGGTCCGGCGCAGTGTCGACACCTGGCTCGAGCTCCTCGGCCTGGCAGACCGCCGCGATGCCCAAGTGGACGCGTTGTCGCACGGGAACCAGCAGCGCGTCCAGCTGATCGCCGCGCTCGTCAACCAGCCGGAGCTGCTCGTGCTCGACGAACCCTTCTCCGGGCTCGATCCGCTGGCGATGGCCACGATGGGCGATCTGCTCGCCGAGGTCGCCGCTGCGGGGGCGACGGTGCTGTTCTCGAGCCACCAGCTCGACCTGGTCGAGGATCTGTGCCAGGACGTCGTGGTCATCGACCACGGCCGGATCGTTCTGGCCGGGGAGCTCGACGAGATCCGCAGCGCGGTGCCGGAGCGGTTCGTCCACATCCGGTACCGCGGCGAGTCACCCGACTGGTCGATGTTGCACTCCGTCGAACTCGTCGAGGTCAAAGAGGGTGAGGTACTGCTCCGTGTAGCTGACGACGCCGACCTCACCGCGGTGGTCGCGATGGCCCGCCAAGCGCCGGAGGTCATCTCGTTCACCTATCAGCCGCCGACGCTGTCGGAGCTCTTCCACCGGGCCGTGGCCCCGTGAGCACCACATGGCAGGTCTGGTTGGTGGCCCGCCGAGAGCTTCGCGAGCGCATCCATTCGAAGGGGCTCTGGGCAGGCACGGCGCTGATGCTGCTCGTCGTCGTGGCGGCCATCGCCATACCGTCGCTGGCCGACAGCGGCCCGGTCACGATGGACGTCGGCTTCACAGGATCCACCCCCGACGACCTCTCGATGGTGGTCACCGAGATGGGCCGAGGTGTCGACGTGACGGTGCGTGTCCACGACTACGGCGATGTGGACGCCGGGATGGAGGCAGTCCGCGGCGAACACATCGACGCGCTCGTCGTCGACGCCTCGCGACTGATGTGGCTAGGGACGCCAAACGAACGCCTACGTGCGGTGCTGACAGGAGCGATTCAAGTGGTGGCAGTGCAAGAGCGTGCCGCCGCGGCAGGCATCAGCGCCGACCAGCTCGCCGAGTTGACCGCACCTGTCGAGGTCGACAACGTCGAGTTGGGCATCACCTCGGGGCGCAGCCCCGACGACGAGACGGCCGCCGCCATCATGTCCGTCCTGCTGATCGTGGCCATCGCGTCCTACGGGCAGCTGGTGCTCATCGGCGTCGCGCAGGAGAAGTCGAGCCGCGTCGTCGAGGTGCTGCTCGCCCGCATGCCGGCCCGCACCCTGCTCGCCGGCAAGGTGCTCGGCATCGGTCTGGTCGGGTTCGCCCAGTTCGTGCTGACCGCGCTGGTCGCGCTGGTCACCGCGCTCGTCGTCGACGCCGCCGACATCCCCGCGATCGGTGGCGACGTGCTGGCCTGGGTGGTGGTGTGGTTCGTGCTCGGCTACGCCTTCTATGCGATGGCGTACGGGGCGTTCGGCTCGCTCGCGTCGCGAACAGAAGACGCCTCCAGCATCGCCACCCCGGTGACGACACTGCTGATCGTCGCCTATTGGGCCGCATACGTCCCGGTTGCCGGCGATCCAGAAGGCGCCTGGGCCAAGCTCGTCTCGTACCTACCCCCAACCGCACCGTTCGCGATGCCGGCGCGCATCGCGTTAGGAACGGCGACCTGGTGGGAGCCGTTCCTGTCTGCGGGCATCGCCGTTGCCGCCATCGCCGCGCTGGTCGTGTTCGCCGGCCGGGTGTACACCGGCGCAATCCTCCGCACCGGCGCCACCGTCAAACTGCAGGACGTCTGGCGCTCGACCCCACCCAGTTCTCGGTCGGATTTGTGACGTATAGCGCGACTGGATCGACCGAGAACGCGAGAGGGTCACTCGGGCGGGGTCCAGGTGGCGCCTTCGGAGGGCTCCGGGTTGGTGGCGCTCGGGGTAGGTACGCCACCCCACACGACGAGCTGGTCTCCGGTCCACACGGCGTTCGGGCCGTTCAGGCCGGCGAGCGGACCGTCGTCGTGTCGCTTCCACTCCCCCGTAGGCACATGGACGGTGACCGGCGCGTCTTGATCAGAGAACAGCACCAACCACTCCCCGGCGGCAGCGAGGGTCAGGGTCTGGGGGGCAGCGATCGGGATCGCGCTGGTCCGCAGGCTCCACCCGTCCCCGACACGCACCACGACCGCGAGCTCAGACCCGCCGCCGCCCTCGGGTTCGACGATTGCGACAAGTCCGGCCTCGGTCATCACGATGCGGCTGTCGCTGAGCGGCGCCGCCGTCGGGAGCGGCGGGGCCGGAGGATCGATCGCCCGCCACTGCTCCGTCGCGGGATCGAAGGCGATCCCACCGCTGGTCCCGTTCCACGCGACGATCTCGCGTCCGGTCCACACGACATCTGTCTCTAGCCGGCTGAGGCCGGCGACGATCTCGGCTTTGGCGCCAGTGCCCTCGTACACCGGTCCGTAGACCCACGAGTCGTTCGCCGGGTCGTAGCGGGCGATCGCGAGATCGGGCTGTCCGATCGGGTTGGTGCCGGCAGGCCCTAGCCCCCATACGGCGTCGTCTGTGGCGACGGTCGCGGCCAGGTACATGTCTTCGACGTAAGGCAGGTCGACCCATTCCCCCGCGACCGGGTCGAAGCGGCCGCCGCCACCTTTGGCCAATGCATAGAGCTCGCCGTCGAAGAACGCGCTCGTCAGGCCCGGGTGGCCCCATCCGGGCCCATCCAGGTTCCGCCAGGAGTCGGTGCGGGGGTCGTAGGCGGCGCCGTCGGAGTAGGCGAAGCCGCGCGACAGGCTGGACCCCGCCCAGAACACGGCCTCGGTGCCGGTCCACGCCGACACCGCGTACGGGCGAGGGTCGATCGGAGCCTCCGCGACCGGGCTCCACGTGCCGAAGTCGCGCGGCATCTGCGGTAGTGGGGCTGCAGGATCTGCAGCGCCGCCGGGGCCGTCGCGGCGATCGAGCGTGACCAGCACGCCGACCAGAACCAGCACCGCTGCCGCGGCGACGCCCAGCGCGGCCAGCACCGCGGGCCGACGGCGCCGACCCGGCTGCCGAGGAGCCGTCGCAGTCACCGCATACGGGCCCGACGTCTCACCGGCGATCGGCGACGTCTGCGCCTCGGTCGCGCTCACGAGCGCTTCAGCGAGCTGCGGGAGCTGTTCGCGGAGTCTGTCTTCGACGACGCTCATGTGAGCTCCTTTCTTAGGGTCGACAGGGCTCGGCGGGCCAGCGAGCGAACGGTCGGCGGCCTCACCCCGAGAGCAGTTGCGATCTCGTCGTCGCCGACGTCGACGAAGTAGCGCAACACGACGACGATCCGCTGGCGATCAGTGAGCCGGTCCAAGGCATCGCGCAGCTCGATGAGCTGAGTCGGGAGCTCCACCACAGCTTCGTCGGTCAGCCGCACCGAGTGGCGGTGCTCGATCGAGCGCCGCCGCAGCACGGCTGCACAGCCGCGCACGACCGTGGTGCGCAGGTAGGCACCGGGGCGTTCGATCGACGACCAGCGGTTGCCGACCGAGATGAACGCGTCCTGCACGACCTCTTCGGCCACCGCGTGTGAGCCCACGAGCAACGTCGCCATCTTCACCATGCCGGCGCGTTCGACGGCGAACAAGCCCTCGAGCTCCGCCCGGGGCATCCCCGAGCCCGTTCCGGGCTCCGGTGTCGATAGCGCAGCCATTCACCCCCAACGATGCACCATCGCGGCCCGATGTTGCACCGGTCATGTCAAGTGAGCAGCTCGATCTCGCATTTCAGGCCCGACGCTCCGGCCAGTCGTGCGTCTGCGGTGAGAAGACGCGCCCATCTGGCCAGCGAGGCGTGTCGTAGAGGTGAGGTTGTCGCCAGCTCCCGCCCCGGTGGAGCCGTGGGGACGCTGGATGCGGAGTGCACGAAGGTCGTCGAGTGCGAACTGCGCCCGCCGAGGATCGAGATCGCCCGACGCCGCCAGGCGGCGCCACGCAGAGGTCACCTCGAGGTCGATGAGGTGTGGCGCGGCAAGCCGTTCACCCTCCAGCCGACTGCGCGCCCGGTCGCCGTCGCTGCCGTCGTCGCCGAGAGCCGTCACCAGAATGCTGGCATCGACGACGATCACCGGGAGGCACGATCGGAGCGAACGATCTTGGCCGCAGTTCTGAGCGGTGCGTGTCCACCGGCCCGGCCGCCCGCCCTGGCCAGCACTTCGTCGAGCGTCAGTGTGCGGGCTTCGTCGACGAGCAGCGGCTCCTGCAAGGACATCCCCCGCACGTCCCCGGTCACCCTCCTCACTGCGCCACCCCGCCACTGTCACACCCCCGAGCGCATTCCCCCGCCGGCCTCGGGTCGGAGTTCGAGGGGCTCACCGCTGCGATCGATGCCATGCGCCGGGTGGACGCCGACGGTCTGAGTGACGCCGAGTTGCACGCGTCGGTGGTCGCCCTTCAGCAGACCGAGGCCTGCCTGCGCGTGGTGAAGGCAGGCTTGCTGCGGCGCTGGGACGCACGCGGGGTGTGGACCGACGACGGTTCACGCAGCGCCGCTCACCGCCTCGCGCGCGAAACAAACACCTCAGTGCGCTCCGCGAAGGTCGAAGTCGCCCGGGCCCGTGATCTGGCCGTGATGTCCCACACCGCGGCGGCGATCACCGCCGGGCGGCTGTCGCTCGACCACGTCCACCTGTTCTCCAAGGCACGCAAGGAGCCCTGCGAGGCGGCGTTCGCCGAAAGCGAGGAGTGGCTGGTCGATCAATGCGCCAGGCTGCGGTACGCGCAGGCCCACAAGCTGATCGACTACTGGCGCCAACGCGCCGACGCCGCCGCTGCAGAAGAACAAGCCGAACGGCAGCACTTGGCGAACTCGCTGTACGCCTCGACGACCATCAACGGCACTGTGGTGATCAACGGCCAGCTCGACGCCGTCTCGGGCGCGGTGTTCGCCGCCGAACTCCAACGGCTCGAACGCCAACTGCTGCTCGCGGACAAGGCATCGCTGACCGTGCGCACCCCCACGCAGCGCCGCGCCGCGGCACTGGTCGAGATGGCGAAACGCTCAGCCGCGTCCACAGGCGGCCGGCAGCGGCCGCTCGTCACCGTGCTCGTCGGCGAAGACACGCTGCGCAACATGTGCGAGCTGTCCAACGGCACCGTCATCACCCCCGGCCAAGCTGGCGCACTGCTCGACGACGCAATGTGGGAGTCGGTGCTGTTCGACGGACCGTCCACCGTCATCTCGATCAGCAACAAGCGCCGCTTCACCGCCACGCTGCGACGCGCGATCGAGGTCCGCGACCGCCACTGCCAACACCTCTCCGGCTGCGACGTGACCATCGAACGCTGCGACGTCGACCACATCGTCCCCCACCGCGACGGCGGCCCGACCAGCCAGTTCAACGGACGGCTGCTCTGCCCCTTCCACAACCGCCACCGCGACGTCAGCGACCACAACTTGGTGCAACCACAACCTGAAGTCCCACTCGACGAGCGTGACCGCATCCGCGCCCGACTTCGCTGGCGCCTCCAACACCAAGCCACCGACGGCGACGGCGACGGCGACGAGGACGACAGCGACAGGTAGCTGTGTCCTACGGCGTCCACACCCACATCTCGCCGACGAGTCGTCCCTCACCGGAGGTCCAGTCCTGTCCGCCGAACACGACGAGGCGGCGCCCGCTGTTGGTGATCGCTTCTCCCTCGTGCACGCGTGACACCGTCGAGGAAGTTCTCGTGGCCGAGCTAGTGCCGCGTCAGCCAACGTTGGCCGCGTTCCGGTCGACACAGAGCCGGCGGTATGTGGCAGTCAGCGATTGCCTCCCAACGGCCACTCGTGGGGAAGCACAGCGTAAACGTCCACATCCTTGCGCTGCCCGTTCCACACGCCGTGGGCGCGAAGCGTCCCCTCACAGGTGAACCCGGCGCGGAGCGCGACCGCGGCCGAAGCCGCGTTCTCGGACTCGATCGTGAGGAAGACGCGAGCAGCTCCGAGCTCGAACAACCAACCCGTCATCAGTGTTGCGGCGCAAGTCGCAAGCCCTCTTCCTCTCGCACCTGGCGCCAGCCAGTAGCCGAACTGAGCTACGTGTGTGCTCGACCATTGGTCGACGCCACACATGCCGACCGGCTGCCCCAAGTCCGCATCAACGATCGCGAAGGCGGCGCCCGTCGGATCACCCTCCACCTCGAATGTACGCCAGCTCTGCTCAATGCGTTCGATGACTGTGATCGCGTCAAGGAGCGAGGCGGGCGCTGGGCCGTTGTAGCGCTCGATTGCCGGGTCCCTCCACGCTTCGGCCATGAAGACTGCGTCGGAGGAGCTCCAGTGTCTTAGCACGACCGCATCGTCGGACAAGCTGACCGGCGATCTCGCACCGCCGGGCTCCGGCTCGCCAGCTCGTCCGTCGAAGACGACCGCAGAATCCGGATTCTCCGACACGCCCATTCGGCTGACGCTACGACCTCCAGCCAGTAGAACCGTCCCCGAGGTGCCGGCAGGCGGCAGGGCAAACGTTGACTGACAGAGCACTAGCAGAACAGGCTTTGGCACCCGTCGTCGTCGGGGTCGGGGGGTTCGCTGGCGTCGAGCCAGACGGCTTCGTCGACGGGTGCGATGCTGCGGGCAATCCGTTCGGCAGCATCGCGATCGCCGACGTAGCCGAACAACACCTCGGCGCCTTCGGTCGTCCAGGCGACCGTCACTCGGATTCCGTCGACGGCGATCACGACAGGTGTGCCGTCGAGGTCGATGGTGTCGACCTCTGCTGTCTCGCTCCAGCCGGTGATGACCGCCTCGGCATTCTCTGCCTGGATGCGAAGCTCCGCGATCGGGGTCCCCTCGGCGTCAAACCAGACCAGCGCTCGCTGTGGTCCCGACTCGCTCTCCGCGAACTGGCGTAGTCCAGCCGGCAGCTCGAGGTCCCATCCGGGTTGCGTCGAGGGGCGCCTCTGCATGGTGCGGGCGAGGTCGATCACCGCACTCTCTTCGAGGTTGAACGCTCTGATCTTGACCAGACCGCCGGGCGCCGCGAGCTCGACGAAGACCACGTTCCCCGGGCTTTGCACCAGGTACGCGTCGGTCCACGGGTTGACCCAAGCACTCGTGTCGATCTGTTCGGTGCGGAACTCCTCGGGTGTCGCCGGTGCCGGTTCGGCAACGGTTCGCACGAGCAACCAAGCGTTGTCGTCAGTGTCGACGTAGGTCTGGACGTACTCGGCGAACGCGAACCCGCTCTCGACCGACTCGCTGCGCACGATTCGTTCTTGGTTCGGCACCGGTTCCGACGGAAGGAGCAACGGCAGATCCTCGACGGAGCCGGGCGAGTCCCCACCCCATGGCCAATCCTCGAGGAGGATCGGAACGTCGGGTTGCGACGGCGGAGAGGTCTCCGGCAGCGTCGTGTCCGGTGCCGACGTTGCCTCCGGAGGGTCGGTCACCTCGCCAGGGTCGGTGGTGGGCGCGACCGCATCGTCACCTCGGTTGAAGGCCAATACCCCCGTTACGAGGACGACGATGGCAGCGGCCACAGCGCCGAGCATCCACCTGCGCCGGCGGTGCGGCACGGTCGGTGTCACTTCGATGAGGCCATCCCACTCGGCGTCGAGCAGGCCACGGAGCTCGTCCCGGAAGCCAGGCCGCGGCTCGGTGTCGACCATGCCCGCACGCAGTTGGTCGATCCAAGGATCGTTCATGAGATCCTCCTCGATGCTCGTGCTTTTCGCTTGGCCCGCTGCAGCAGCGACTCGGTGGCCCGTACCGACGAGCCCATCAAGTCGGCGACCTCGCCTACGGGAAGATCCTCGACGTAGCGCAACACCAGCGCAGCCCGCTCGCGATCGCTCAGGCCGTCGAGCACACTCGCTGCGCTTTCCTTCGCCGGCTGTTCGTCGGCCGAGGCTGCCACCAGCCGCAAGCGGCGCTGCTCGCGATCGGCGGAGCGGAGCCGGTCGATATGCAGCCGCCGCACCGTCGTGATCAACCAGCCCACACCCACGGTGCTCACCTGACCTGCTCGCGCGGAGCGTGTCAGTCGTACGAAGGCGTCTTGCACGAGGTCCTCGGCTGCCTGGCGATCACCGTTCGTCAGCCGCGCCGCACTTCGATACACGTCGGCGAACGCGACGTCGTAGAACGCCATCAACCCCTCACGGGTCGTCACGTCATGCTGTTCTGCTCGGTCAGCCACGAACCCGTTCACCTGCCTTCACCCGTATGACGTCACCGAGCCGTCCGTTTCCGTCGCGCGATTTCTCAGCAGGTCCTGCTAGTGGGGCGGGTGGGGATCGAACCCACGACCCAGGGATTATGAGTCCCCTGCTCTGACCACTGAGCTACCGCCCCGTGCTGCCCCGGCCGCCTCGGGCGGGCCAGACCCGAGCCGACGGTACCCCCTCCCCAAGATTCTCGGTCGGATCTGTGACACATAGCGCGACGGATCCGACCGAGAATGGGAGGGCGTGATGAGCCTGCGGGGGCACAGCGCTGGCGGGGCTGGCGGGGCACGGCGCCGCGGGGCTGGCGGGGCACGGCGCCGCGGGGCTGGCGGGGCACGGCGCCGCGGGGCTGGCGGGGCTGGCGGGGCTGGCGGGGCTGGACGCGGGACCGGGGTCGCTGCCGGATGGCAAGCGACCCCGGTTGCGTGCGTGTCTGCCCCGCTAGGGGCCGGGCTCCGGGAGCAGGGCTCGAACCTGCGACCCGCTGATTAACAGTCAGCTGCTCTGCCAACTGAGCTATCCCGGAAGGCGAGGGATGAGGATAGCAGCGGCCCCCCGCCTCCGAGGCTCTCAGTCGAGCTCGATCGGGGCTTCGTCGGCAGTGGAAAAGCCAGCTGCATCGACCTTCTCGGCAACGGCGACCTCTTCGGGCTGGTCGTCGTCGCCGATCCCGGCTTGGCGGCGCACCCGCTCGGAGATCTCGACCATGATCTCGGGGTTCTGGGTGAGGAAGGTCTTCGCGTTCTCCCTGCCCTGACCGAGCTGCTCGCCCTCGTAGGTGAACCAGGCACCGGACTTCTTCACGATCCCGAGGTCGACGCCCATGTCGAGCAACGTGCCCTCACGGCTGATGCCCTTGCCGTACATGATGTCGAACTCGGCCTGGCGGAACGGCGGGGCAACCTTGTTCTTGACAACCTTCACTCTGGTGCGTGAGCCGACCACCTCGGCGCCGTCTTTCAGCGACTCGATGCGACGGATGTCGAGGCGCACCGACGAGTAGAACTTCAGCGCCCGACCACCAGGGGTGGTCTCCGGGGAACCGAACATCACGCCGATCTTTTCGCGCAGCTGGTTGATGAAGACGGCGATGGTCTTGGTCTTGTTGAGGTTCGCGGTGAGCTTGCGCAGCGCCTGGCTCATCAGCCGCGCCTGTAGGCCAACGTGGGTGTCGCCCATCTCGCCTTCGATCTCGGCCCGTGGGGTGAGCGCGGCGACGGAGTCGATGACGACCACGTCGAGCGCACCGGAGCGCACCAGCATGTCGGCGATCTCGAGCGCCTGCTCGCCAGTATCGGGCTGGGAGATGAGCAGCTGGTCGATGTCGACGCCGATCGCGCGGGCGTAGATGGGATCCATCGCGTGCTCGGCGTCGATGTACGCGCAGATCCCGCCGTTGCGCTGGGCCTCGGCGACGACGTGCATCGCGAGGGTGGACTTGCCCGAGGACTCGGGGCCGAAGATCTCGACGACGCGACCCCTCGGCAGGCCGCCGACGCCGAGCGCGAGATCGAGCGAAAGCGCGCCGGTCGACACGGTCTCGATGTGCATGCTGCTCTTTTCGCCCATCCGCATGATCGATCCCTTGCCGAACTGCTTGTCGATCTGGGAGAGCGCCATGTCCAGTGCCTTCTCGCGGTCGGTGCTCATCTGGTTCATCTGCCTTCCCCCGCATGGAGCGGGCCGGTGGTGGTGTGAGGGCCGGATCGCACGGCCCCGATTCGTATGTGCGGACCATACGGTGGGGGTGTTACACCGAAGGCTGGACCGAACGACAGGAGCGTAACTTCGAACAGGCGTTCGTTCAAGCACCTTTCGCAAAGATCCGCGATCAAGCGCCGTCCAGGTCGCGAGCCGCGAGCCACAGGTGGGCGTCGGCCAGCTCGTCGGCCAGCGGCGGGCGAGCGCTCAGGTCGATCGCCATCCAGATCGTCTGGCTCAACGGGTAGGCGACGACGGGAGCCACCAGCCCGACGATGCCGAGCACGACGAGCAGGCCGACGACGGGCACCTCCGGCACCGTCGCCACGATCGCCACCGTCATCGCGATCAGGATCATCGCCAGGTTCAGCACCAGGTTCACGGTCAGCGACCCGAGCTCTTGGCCCTCCGCGCGCGTGCGTCGCAGGCCGCAGTTCTGGCACCGCTCGCGGTTGCCCATCCACCCCCGGAACCACGCCCGGGGGTCCGAGCACCACGGGCAACGGCGCCGCGCCGCCCTGCCGAGCCGGGCCGCGAGGCCGGCGTCGGCACGGGCCATGTCCTCGTCGAGCGGTGAGACACCGTCATCACCCCCTCGATCCGGCATCTCGCCATGCTACGGACCGAGCGCTTCGGGCCGCGAGACTGCCGCCGTGCGGCGCTCCGTCTCTACCCTCTTGCTCTGGCTCGCCTCGTTGCTGTTCGGCGCGGCGATGACGGGATGGTGGATGCAGCAGACCGTGTTCGACCCGTCCAACACCGAGTCCGTCACCGACGCGGTGTTGGACCACGAGTCGGTGCGCACCGAGCTGACCCGGCGGATCACCGAAGCGACGGCCGAGCAGCTCGGCGTCGACCGTGACGAGGTCGCGTTCGCCGTCGACCGGGCGGCGCAGACCCCGGCCGGTGCCGAACTGCTCGCTCAGCTCGTCGTCGACAGCCACGCCCGGCTGATCGGCGAGCGCGACGCCCCGGTGCAGATCACACCCGCCCAGCTCGTCGTCGTGCTCGGCGACGACCGCGCGGCCCTGCTGCCGGCGATCTTGCTCCCCGTGCCGCGGGTGTCGTCGCTCGCGTGGTTCAACAGCACGCTCGACGACCTGGTGCTCGCCACGTTCCTCGGCGCACTCGGGTGCGCGCTCTTGGCCCTCGTGGTGCACCCGGACAAGGCGCGGATGCTGAAGATCCTCGGACTCGGACTTGTCGGTGTGGCGGTGTTGGTCGGGATCATCGGCTGGGTGCTGCCGACGTTCGTGCTGCCGGTGCTCACCGACAGCCCGTGGGCGAAGGCGATCCCGGAGATCGCGCACAGTGCGCTGTCGCTGCTCGTCGGGCTGTCGCTCGTCAGCGCCGGCCTCGGCATGGCGGCGATCATCGCCGGCGTCGCCTGGGGCCGTTCCGAACGCGCCTTCTAGGTGCAGAGCTCGGCGGCGAACTCGCGGAACACGTCGGCGTAGCGAGTGGAGTCGTGCTCGTCGTGCATCACCGAGATCAGCCACTGCTCGTCGAGTCCCGGCGGCAGCAGGATGCCGCGGTTGATGCCGTGGATCCACTGCGCGAACGCGAGGTCGAAGTCGGTCGCCTTGTAGTCGCGGTAGTTGCGGATCGGCTCGTGCGCCCAGGTGACGCAGCCCTTGGCGCCGAACTGCACGGTGTGCGCGGGCAGGTCGTGGTCGCGGATGACCGCGTCGCATCCCTCGACCAGTCGCTTGTTGCGCGCGATCGCCGCGTCGACGTTCTCGCGCGTGCACGCCTCGCTGAGGGTCGCCTTGGCCGCGGCCATCACCAGCGGGTTGCCGTTGTAGGTGCCGAGGTGCAGCACGCGACCTTGCGTGATCAGGTCCATGTACTCCTGTCTGCCGCCGAACGCACCTAGGGGCAGCCCGCCGCCGATCGACTTGGCGAGGGTGACGAGGTCGGGCGTGACGTCGAAGTACTTGGTCGCCCCTCCGTAGCCGGCGGTGATCCCGGTCTTCACCTCGTCGAAGATGAGCAATGTGCCGTGGCGCTCGGTGATCTCGCGCACCGCGGCGAGGTAGCCGGGCTGGGGCATGCAGATGCCGATGTTCTGCATGACTGGCTCGACGATGAAGCACGCCACGTCGCCACCCGCGAGGGCACGCTCCAGCGCGGCGGGGTCGTTGTACGGGATGACGATCGTGTCGGCGAGCACCGCTTGCGTGATGCCCTCGGTGCTCGGCACCGGGATCGGCGCGTCTGCCGGGCCGGCGAGGTGCAGCGGCGGCTTCATCGAGATCATCACCTCGTCGTGGTGGCCGTGGTAGCCACCCTCGACCTTGACGAGCTTCTCCCGCCCGGTCGCCCCGCGGGCGACGCGGATGGCGTCGTTCGTGGCCTCCGTGCCCGAGTTCGTGAACCGCCACATCGGCAGTCCGTAGCGCTCGCCGAGCAGCTCGGCCACCTCGGCGTTCAGCTCGCACGGGGTGACGTACAAGGTGCCGTGGTCGAGCTGCTCACGCACCGCACGCTCGACGGCGGGATGCATGTGACCGGCGAACAGCGCGCCGAAGCCCATGTCGTAGTCGACGTACTCGTTGCCATCGACGTCGACCATGCGTGATCCGGCAGCGTGACGCACGACGATCGGGTGCGGGTCGTAGGCCTGGAAGCTCGACGGCACGCCGAGCGGCAACACCTTGCGTGCCCGATCGGTGGCCCGCTGGGAGCCGACCGTGCGCTGCGCGTAGACCTCGAGCTCTCGGCTGGTGATCTCCTTAGCGCGCTCGACGAGGTCGGCATGCGTAATGGAATTCGTCGTCTTCATCGTTCCCCTCGGCTGAAGTCGTTGCAGAGACGCTACCACGCCACGTATCACGCACGATGGGGAGGTCCAGGGTTTGGGGAATCGGCCCGGCTCGGCCACACTTTTCGTCATGCCCGATGCGAACGACGAGAACGTCGAGTCCTCACCCCCGCCCTACAGCGGCCCAGGCGCGCCGGTGAGCGCCTTCATGGGGAGCGAGGTCGTCTGCATCGCCGCCTCGGCGACGGTCCGCGAGGCCGCCCGCCTGCTGGCCGACGCCAGCGTCGGATGCATCGTCGTCGGCTCGCCGGCACAGGTGGAAGCGGTGATCTCCGAGCGTGACATCGTGCGCGCCGTCGCGAGCGGAGTCGACATCGACGCCGTCACGGCGAACGAGCTCGGCAGCCACCAGCTCGTCTGGGTGTCGGCCGACGACACGGTGGGCGACGTCGCGGAGGAGATGATGGAGGACTACATCCGCCACGTGCTGGTGCGCGACGACACCGGGCTGGTCGGGGTCATCTCGATGCGCGATGTGATCTCCGCCTACACGTTCTGAGTCGGGCACGTTCGGAGTCGGGCACGTTCTGAGTTGGGGTCGCGCAGGCCCTGTGGCACACTGTGCACCCCTCATGGTGGGCGTAGCTCAGTTGGTTAGAGCGTCAGATTGTGGCTCTGAAGGCCGGGGGTTCGATTCCCCTCGCTCACCCCAAGCAGCCCGGACCGCTTCGTCGAGCGGTCCAACGAACGCAGTTGGGGCCCATCGCGGCCATGCCTAGACTGCCCTTTCGGCTTATCCGCCTCTAGCTCAACGGCAGAGCAGTGGACTCTTAATCCATTGGTTCTGGGTTCGAATCCCAGGGGGCGGACTGTTGTCGGCAGCATCCCTGCGCGCACTCGTCGTCTGCGCCAACCCCAACGCGCAGAGCTTCAGCCACGCCCTTGCCGCCGCGGCGCGCGAGGGACTCGAACGCGGCGGCCACGACGTGACGACGATCGACCTGTACGCCGATGGCTACCGGGGCGCGATGTCGGCCGACGAACGGGCCGCGTACCACGGCGAGCGGCCCGTGCTCGACGAAGCGGTGGCCCGGCACATCGAGCTGGTGCAGCAGTCGCAGATCCTGGTCTTCGTCTACCCGACGTGGTGGAGCGGCATGCCGGCGATCCTGAAGGGCTGGTTGGAACGCACGATGGTGCCCGGCGTCGGGTTCGTGTTCCACCCCCGCACGCACCGCGTGAAGCCCGGGCTGACCCACGTGCGCCACATCGTCGGGATCAGCACCTACGGCTCCTCCCGGGCCTACGTGGCCACGATCAACGACAACGGCCGGCGAGCCCTGTCGAGGGCGCTACGCATGTCCACCGGGTGGCGCACCCGCTGCCACTGGCTCGGCCTCTACGGGATCGACACCAGCACCGCCGACGAGCGCGCCGCGTTCGTCGAGCGCGTCAAAGAGCGCACGGGTCGTCTGACGTGAGGGTGCTCGTCGTCTACTGCCACCCGGATCCGGGTTCGTTCACGGCGGCGGTGCGTGACCGGGTGCTCTGCGGTCTCGCCGCCGGCGGCCACGAGGTGCGCCTCACCGACCTGTACGCCGACGGCTTCGAGCCGGCGATGACGGCCGCCGAGCGCGCCGCGCACCGCGACCCTCCCGAGGCGAAGTCCGCCGTAGCCGCGTATGCCGCCGACCTGCAGTGGTGCGAGGCGCTCGTGCTCGTCTACCCCACCTGGTGGTCCGGCCAGCCGGCGATGCTGAAGGGCTGGATCGACAGGGTGTGGGTGAGCGGCGTCGCCTGGCACTTACCGCCGGGCAGCTCGCGCATCCGCCCTCTGCTGCGCAACATCGACCGCATCGTGGCGGTCACCACGCACGGATCACCGAAGCGGATCAACGCGCTCGAGGGCGAGGGCGGCAAGCGCGTCGTCACCCGCGCCTTGCGCGTGCTCTGCCATCCACTTACACGCACCAGGTGGATCGCGCTCTACGGCCTCGACACCGCGTCGTTCGAACGGCGCACTGCTTTCCTCGACCGCGTGGAGCGCCGCCTCAGGCGACCGTGATCTCCGCCGATCCACATGGTAGAATCCCGACTAGTTTTGTCAACAATGCTACCTACCTCCCCGGAGCCATGACCTCGCCTTCCGCCATCGCCCGCAGCCACCTCGACCAGCTCGAGGACGAGAGCATCTTCATCTTCCGCGAGGTCGCCGCCGAGTTCGAGCGGCCGGTGCTGCTGTTCAGCGGCGGCAAGGACTCCGCGGTGATGCTCCACCTCGCCCGCAAGGCGTTCCTGCCCGCCCGCATCCCGTTCCCCGTCATGCACGTGGATACCGGGCACAACTTCGCCGAGGTGTACGAGTACCGCGACGAGATGGTGGAGCAGTACGGCGTGCGCCTCGTCGTCGCTTCGGTGCAGGACTCGATCGATCGGGGCAGGGTCACCGAGGAGTCGGGCCCGCGGGCCAGCCGCAACAGGCTCCAGTCGGTGACGCTGCTCGACGCGATCAACGACAACCAGTTCGACGCCGTGTTCGGCGGTGGCCGGCGCGACGAGGAGAAGGCACGGGCGAAAGAGCGCGTGTACAGCTTCCGCGACGAGTTCGGCCAGTGGGACCCGAAGAACCAGCGGCCCGAGCTGTGGAGCCTGTACAACGGCCGCCACCGCAAGGGCGAGCACATCCGCGTCTTCCCGATCAGCAACTGGACCGAGCTCGACGTGTGGCAGTACATCCAGCGGGAGCCGGTTCCGTTGCCGTCCATCTACTACGCCCACCGCCGCCCGGTGTTCCGCCGTGACGGCCTGCTGTACGCGCACACCGAGTTCATCCAGCTCATCCCGGGCGAGGAACTGGAAGACCGCGTGGTGCGGTTCCGCACGGTCGGCGACGCCACCTGCACCGCCGCGGTCGAGTCGATGGCGGCGACGGTGGAAGAAGTGATCGCCGAGGTCGCGGCGGCCCGCATCACCGAACGCGGCGCCACTCGCGCCGACGACCGGATCAGCGAAGCAGGCATGGAGGACCGCAAGCGGGAGGGCTACTTCTGATGACCGAGCTGTTGCGATTCGCCACGGCAGGAAGCGTCGACGACGGCAAGTCCACCCTGATCGGACGCCTCTTGCTCGACGCGAAGCAGATCTTCGAGGACCAGCTCGAGCAGGTGGAGCATGCCTCGCAGAGCCGCGGCCTCGACTACGTGAACCTCGCGCTGCTCACCGACGGCCTACGCGCCGAGCGCGAGCAGGGGATCACCATCGACGTCGCGTACCGGTACTTCGCTACGCCCCACCGCAAGTTCATCATCGCCGACACCCCCGGCCACGTGCAGTACACGCGCAACATGGTCACCGGCGCGTCGACGGCCAACTGCGCGCTGGTGCTCGTCGATGCCCGCAAGGGGATGACCGAGCAGTCCCGGCGGCACGCGGTCATCGCCTCGCTGCTGCGGGTGCCCCACCTGGTGGTGTGTGTGAACAAGATGGACCTCGTCGACTTCGAAGAGGGCGTGTTCGACGAGATCCGCTCGATGTTCGGGGACTTCGCGCGGAAGCTGACGTTCACCGACGTCACGTTCATCCCCGTGAGCGCGCTGCACGGCGACAACGTCATCTCGCACTCACCCGCGATGCCGTGGTACCACGGCCCGACGCTGCTGTGGCACCTCGAGAACCTGTACGTCGGCAGCGACGCCAACCTGATCGACCCGCGCTTTCCCGTGCAGTACGTGATCCGCCCGTTCGACGACGACCACCACGACTACCGCGGCTACGCGGGCACCGTCGCCGGTGGGTCGTTCGGCGTCGGCGACGAGGTGATGGCACTGCCGAGCGGACTGACCGCGTCCGTCGTCGGGATCGACACCGCCGACGGCCCCGTCGCCACCGCCGTCGAGGGCATGGCCGTCACCTTGCGCCTCTCGGCCGAGATCGACATCTCCCGCGGTGACCTGCTCTGCCGGCCGAACAACCACCCGGAGATGAGCCAGGACCTCGACGCGATGGTGTGCTGGTTCTCCACCAAGCCGCTGCAACCCGGCGGCATGTACGCGCTGAAGCACACCACGCGCTCGGCCCGGTGCAGGGTCGGCGAGCTCCTCTACCGGCTCGACGTCAACACCTTGCACCGCGAAGAGTCCGACACCCTCGCGATGAACGACATCGGTCGCATCCGCTTCCGCTCGACCACTCCCCTCACGTTCGACGCGTATCAGCGCAATCGCACGACGGGCAGCTTCATCCTCGTCGACGAGGCCACGAACGAGACCGTCGCCGGCGGAATGCTCATCGGCGCGGCACCGTGACCCGTCTGCGCCGATGACCTCCGATCGGTCCCCCGACGTCACCTGGCACGCGAGCGCGCTCGCTCCCGAGGTGCGGGCCGGCGCGACCGGTGGGCCTGGAGCAACCGTGTGGCTGACCGGGCTGTCGGGGTCGGGCAAGTCGACGCTCGCCTTCGCGGTGGAAGACGCCCTCGTGCGCTCCGGGCGCGCCGCGTACGTGCTCGACGGCGACAACCTGCGCCACGGCTTGAACGGCGACCTCGGCTTCTCCGATGAGGACCGTGACGAGAACGTGCGGCGCGTAGGCGAGGTGGCGCGGCTGATGGCCGACGCGGGGCTGGTCGTGCTCGTGCCCGTGATCAGCCCGTTCCGGGCCGGACGCGCGCGGGCCCGCCGAATCCACGAGCTGGCCGGACATCGCTTCGTCGAGGTGTTCGTCGACACCCCGCTCGCCGAATGCGAGCGACGCGACCCGAAGGGGCTCTACGCGCGGGCCCGGCGCGGCGAGTTGGAGGGCATGACCGGGATCGATTCCCCGTACGAGCCCCCGCAGCGGCCCGAGCTGCATCTCACCCCCGTGACACCGTTCGACCAACAGGTCGAGCAGCTGATCGCCGCGCTCGCCCGCTGAGCGTTTCGACCTTCAGCGGGCGCACAACGCGACGGCCACGTCGGCCGCCACGCGAGCGTTGTTCTCCGCCAGCGCGAGGTTGGCCGGCACGCTGCGCCCCGCGGTCGCCGCGGCGATGCGACCGAGCACGTACGGCGTCACCGCGGCGCCGGTGATCGCCTCCCTCGCGCAGGCGGCGAGGGCGTCGGCGAGCACCGCCTCCAGCTCGGCGGCGTCCAGCTCGTCGCCATCGGGGATCGGCACGGTCAGCAGCACCCCCGTGCGCGGTCGGGCGCGGGCGGCCAGCACCGCGGCGACCTCGGTGGCGGTCTCCACCCGGTGGGGTACCGCCAGCCCGGACGAACGCGTGTAGAAGGCCGGGAACCAGTCGTGGCGCCAGCCGAGCACCGGCACCCCCGCGGTCTCCAGGTACTCGAGGGTGCGCGGCAGGTCCAAGAAAGCCTTGGCTCCGGCGCACACCGTCACCACGGGATGGTTGGCCAGCGCGTCGAGGTCAGCCGAGATGTCACCGGTCACCTCGGCCTCGCGGTGCACACCGCCGATCCCGCCGGTGGCGAACACCGACACCCCTGCGGCCGCGGCGAGAGCGACGGAGGCCGAAACGGTGGTCGCGCCGAGATCCCACCGCTGGGCCACGGCCACGGCCAGGTCACGTTCGGCCGCCTTGCGGGCGGGGCCGAGGATCCGCGCCTCCTCGCCGGGCTCCAACCCGACGCGCGCCACGCCGTCGACCACGGCCGTCACCGCCGGGACGGCGCCACCGGCGCGGATCGCGCCTTGGCAGCGGTCGAGCGCCGCGGCGTTGTGCGGGCTGGGCAGGCCGAGGTGCGAGAAGATCGTCGATTCCAGCGCGACCACGGGTCGTCGATCGGCGAGCGCTACGGCCACCTCGGTCGAGACGACGGGCTGCAACATCGCGCCAGCATCGCAGATGGCTCAGCCGGTGCCCACACGCTCGAAGCGGGTGACCACCTCGACGTGCGTCGTGTTCGGGAACGTGTCGATCACCTCGGCGCCGGCGAGGCGGTAGCCGTGCTCGCGCAACAGCCCGGCGTCGCGGGCGAGCGACACCGGGTCGCAGGAGACGAGCACGAGCAGTGGGGTGCCGGTGGCCGCCAGGCGTTGCGCGGCCTGCCGGCCGAGCCCGGCGCGGGCTGGATCGGCGATCACGAGCGCGGCCGGACACGGCTGCCACGACTCGACCTGGCGATTCACCACCTCGGCCCGGTGGCCTGCCAGGTTGACGGCCGCGTCCGCGCACGCTGGGGCAGCGGACTCGACCACGACCACCGGCCGGTCCGCGGGGACCACGGTCGCGGCGAACAGCCCGACGCCGCCGTACGCGTCCACGACGGCGCCCGCCGGCCAGTCCCTGGCGGGGCCCGCGCTTCGGCGCACGGCGTCGACGATCGCCTCGGCCGCCTCTCGTGACGGCTGGAAAAAGGCGCCGTTGCCGACACGCAGCCTCCGTCCGCCGACCACTTCGTGGACATGACCCCGCCGACCGGTCTGCACGTCGTCGGGCAGCGATGCGGGGCGCGCCAGCTGCGCGGGCGTCCACCAGGCGGCGCGCTCGGCGGTGGCCGCGCCCACGCGGAGCACGATCTCCTCCCCATCCGGAAGACGCAAACGACCGAGCAGCTCGGAAAGCAGCGGGTGGGCGACCAGGCAGTCCGTGACCGCCACGACGTCGTGGCGCCGCGCGGCGCGGAACCCCACCCGGCCCTCAGCGTCGACCGCGAGACGAACCGTCGTGCGGTAGCGCTCGTCGGGGAGCGCCGGGGCGACGGTCACGGCAGGATCGGCGATGCGGCCGGTGCGCTCCAGCGCTTCGACGACGATCTGTCGCTTCAACTCGCGCTGGGCGTCGACCTCGACGTGTTGCCAGCCACAACCGCCGCAGCCGCGCTCGACCGCCGGGCAGGGCGGAGTGCGTCGCGCAGCAGTTGGCTCGATCACCTCGACCGTGCGGGCAAAGGCCACGTCACGGCGCTCGCGGTCGATCTCGGCCACGACCAGCTCACCGGGTAGCGCCCCGGTGACGAGCACCACCCGCCCGGTGTCCTCGCGCCCGAGCCCGTCTCCGCCGGCGACCACCTTGTCGACCCGGAGGGTGATCCTGCGCCGGTCCACAGCAGGCAAGGCTAAGGCGCTCCCGGGTCGCGGCCCTTCCCGGGTCCTGCAGCTAGGTTCGGGTCGTGTCGCTGCCGGTCCAGATCGCGCCTTCAGTTCTCACCGCCGACCTCGCCCGGCTGGGCGAGGAGATGGTCGCGCTCGAGGCGGCAGGGGTCGACCTCGTGCAGTGGGACGTGATGGACGGCCAGTTCGTGCCTAACCTCACGTTCGGCCCCGACGTCATCGCCGCCGCCCGCCGCCACACCACCGTGCCGTTCGAGGCGCACCTGATGGTGCTCACCCCCGACGTGCTCGCCGAGCGCTACGTCGAGGCCGGGTGCAGCCGGCTGATCGTGCACGCCGAGGCGTGCCCCCACCTGCACCGCACGCTCGGCAACGTCGCCTCGATGGGCGCCACGGCCGGCGTCGCGCTGAACCCGGCGACACCCGTCTCGGCCGTCGCCCACGTGCTCGACCTGGTCGATCTGGTGCTGGTGATGACCGTGAACCCCGGCTTCGGGGGCCAGTCCTACATCGCCGCGATGGAGCCGAAGATCCAAGAGCTGCGCGCGCTGCTCGACGCGAGGGGCCTCGCCGACACGGTCAACATCGAGGTCGACGGCGGCATCGGCCCCGCAACCATCGCCGGCGCTGCGGCGGCGGGTGCGAACGTGCTGATCGCCGGCACCGCGCTGTACCGCGACGAGCTGGGGCTGGCCCACGCGGTGGCCGACCTGCGCGCCCGCGCCGTTGCGGCCGCCGCCGGCTGAGACACCCGTGGCAGGGCCGAACGCCCCGTCAGCGTGGGCGCGGGGTGCGCGGTGCCGGGTGGGTCTGCACCAGCGGCTCACCTCGCCATAGGCGCGCCGTGCCCCTGCCGACGCCCAGCAACACACCGCGCAGCGCGGCCAGGACGACGAGCAGGCCGAGCACCCACGCGGCAGGAAGCAGCAGCGCCCCCAGCAGGCCGCGCCTGTCGTCGAGCATCGGGCTGAGCACACCGGAGTCGATCGTCGAACCGTCCAGACGCAGGGTGCGCATCGCGTCCTCGAACTCGGGGCAATCCTCTCCCGAGTCGTCGATGCCGACCACCTGGTCGCCGCCGAACATCGGCGCGGGCTCGCGTATGCGCGAGGCCAGTCGCCCGGTCGCGTCGTCGACACCGGCGCCCACCAGGTACTGATCACCGATCACGAGGTAGCGCACGTCCTCGCCGTAGTCGACGTCGACGAAGCCTTCCACCGCGAACTGCCCGAGTGACCCGGAGCGCACCTGCACGACCGCGAAGCGGGCGGTGCGGACGTCGGTGACATCGACCCGCCCGACGAACACGGCCTGCACCGGTTCCGGCGGAAAGCAGCCCGGCGGCAGCGTGCTCGACGTCGGCGGCGGAGACGTCGTCTCGGCGCCGCTGGTGTCGTCCTGGGCACCGGCACTCGTCGGCGAGATCGTCAACACGAGCGCGGCGGCGGCTACCAATCCGACCGCCGACACGGCCACGGCAGCGCTCCCGCGTGTTGGCAGTCGCATGACTGCGCCCACGCTAGCGAGCGCCCGCGCGGCCCGGCGGTCACCCGCGCGAGCTGCTAGCGGCCCTCGTAGGTGGGCTCCCGCTTGTCGACGAAGGAGGAGATCGCCTCGACGGTGTCCCTGGTGCCGAAGTTGACCGTCTGCGCCGCGCCTTCGTCTTCGAGCGCCTGCTCCAGGCTGAGGCTCATCGAGTTGTTGAGCATCCGTTTGTTCTGGGCGAGGGCGATCGGCGGCAAGGCGGCCAGCCGGCGGGCCCACGCGTCGACGAACTCGTCGAGCTCGGCGTCGGGAACCACCCGGTTGACGAGCCCGATCCGGTCGGCCTCGGCGGCGTCGATGATGTCGGCGAAGAAGGCGAGCTCCTTCGCGCGGTGCAGCCCCACGCGCCTTGGCAGGATCCAGCTCCCGCCGAAGTCGAGCGACAACCCGCGGCGGGTGAAGATCTCCGAGAACCGTGCCGTCTCGCCGGCGACCACCAGGTCGCAGCCGAGCGCCAGGTTGCAGCCGGCGCCGACGGCGACGCCGCGCACCTTCGCGATGGTGGGCTGGGGCAGGCGGGCGAGCGCCAAGGCCACCTCGGTGATCGCGCGCATCGAGCTGAGCTGGTGCGTGTGGCGCGCCTCGCCTCCCCTGTCCCACAGGTCGGCCCCGGAGCAGAACTCGCCACCCGCGCCGGTGATCACGACCACGCGATCCGTGCTGCTCGGCTGCACCTCACGCAACGTCGCGTACAGCTCGTCCCACATCAGAGCGCTGATCGCGTTCTTCTTCGCCGGGGCGTCGAGGGTGATGGTGACGATGCCGTCCGCACGAGCCACGTCGATTGTCTGCATGCCGGCCGACGATACTGACCGCCGTGGGTTTCAATCCGTACCAGAAGCACCGAACGAACGTCGCCGACTACTTGTTCGTGCTCGCCGCGCTGGTGGTCGTGGTGGCGCTCGTCGCCTGGGCGTTCCTCGGCTGAGGCGTCCGCCGCCTGCTCAGAACGCGTTCTCGAGCACCTCGAGGTGCACCCCGGTCATCGCCGCGACGTCGAAGCGCACCTCGACACCACGTCGCCCGCTCACCGCCAGCCAGACCGCGGCCACCCGCCGCAACCGGCGCTGCTTCGCGAAGCCGACGGCCAGCGAGGGGCTCTCGAACGCGCCGGTGGCTCGTGCCTTCACCTCGCAGAACACCACCAACGTGCCCTTGCCGGCCACGATGTCGAGCTCGCCGTGCTCACACCACCAGTTGCGATCGAGCACCTCGTAACCGCTCGCCCGGTACCAGCGGGCCACCTGCTCTTCCGCCCACGCGCCACGGGCGCGGTTCGCGTTCCCGGATCCGTCGGACATCCGCTTCACCCCTACGACCGTCGGGCCATCAGGGGGAAGCGTCGACATTGAACCGTCGCCGGCCCGCGATCACACCGTGGCGGGTTGGAGGGAGTCGCGGGCGTCGAGCCGGTCGAGCTCGTCGAGCTCGGCACGCCGGCTGATCGCCCAACCCGGGCTGCGCACCACGAACCCCACCCGATCGCGCCATGTCTTGCTGCGGGCCACGTCACGGGCGATGTCGCGGTACTCGTGGGTGCTGACGGTCCACAGGTTGTAGGTGCCGACGTTCTTGGTGAGCCCGTACACCACCGGGTCGGCGATCGGCATCTCGCGTTGGAACGTGCCGAACAGCTTGTCCCACACGATGAGGATGCCGGCATGGTTGCGGTCGATGTAGCGGCGGTTGCTGCCATGGTGCACGCGGTGGTGCGACGGGGTGTTGAGCACGGCCTCTGCCCGCCCGAGCGAACGGATCATGTCGGTGTGGATCCAGTACTGGTAGATCAGGTTGAGACCGTGCGAGACGCCGATGATGTTCGGCCGCACACCGAAGCGGGCCATCGCCCCGTACGGCACCCACACGCCGAACGCCCCGGCGACTGGTTGGCGCAGCGCGGTGGACAGGTTGTAGTGCTCGCTCGAGTGGTGCGGCACGTGGATCGCCCAGAGCGCACGCACCTCGTGCATCAGGCGGTGGTTCCAGTAGTAGCCGAGGTCCCACCCGACCATCGCGACGGACCAAGCCAGCGCCCCGTTGCCGAGGTCGCGCCGGTGACCGCCCTTGCGCCACATCCGCTTCGCACTCGTGGCGGTGGCGGCCGCGCCGCAGAGCGCTACGCCTCCGGCAGCCAGCGCGACCACCCCACCCACCTCGGCCACCTTCCGCGCGCGCTCGACGCGGCCGCGATCGGCCTCGGGCTCCACATCCGCGCGGCGAACGACGCGGTCGGCGATGGTGGCCGCCGTGGCCGCCGATGCGGCGACCCCGACGACTGCCCATCCGAGCGCACCGCGCTTCGCGCGTCGCGGTGCAGTCGCGGCGACGAGCGCGGCGGTGATCGGTGTGGTCAGGCTTAGCACACCCATGCCCAGGCTGGTGGCGGTGTCGGGGCCGGTGTAGTCGGCCGCGCTCGGCCCCAGCCGAGCGGCGCGGCGCTGCAGGGCCAGGCGCTCCCACGCCATCGAGGCGAAGTAGAGCGGCGTGACGGCGACGGCCAGGTCCACCATCTCAGTCTCGCTCCTAGAGGCGGGAGAAGCTCAGCAGAGCGACCACGAAGTCGGAGTCGCCGGTGAACGGGCGCATGTCCCACGTGGAGAACAGGTCGTCGGGCAACAGGTCGGCATCGGCGATGTCGCCGAGGAAGTCGTCCAGGTCGTAGCCCCTGGCAAGACCGAAGCCGACGGCGATGCGGCCCTGCTCCCGCAGGTGCAGCCCCAGCCGGCGCAACACCTCACCCCTGGTGCTCGGCGCGAGGAACGTCATCACGTTGCCCGCACAGACGATGGCGTCGAAGCCCTCGGTGATCCCCTGCTCGGGCAGGTCGAGCTCGGCCAGGTCGCCCACCAACCAGAGCGGGCCGGGATGGTCCTGCTCGGCCGCGGCGATCAGCCTCGGGTCGACGTCGACGCCGACCACGTCGTGACCCGCAGCGCCGAGGAAGCCCCCCACCCGCCCGGGGCCGCACCCGGCGTCGAGGATGCGCGCCCCGCGACCCACCAGCGCGTCGACGAAGCGGGCCTCGCCGGCCAAGTCGTCACCGTTGGCCGCCATCTGGCGGAACCGCTCGATGTACCAGGCCGAATGCTCTGGATTGGCGTCGGTGATCTCGACCCACCGGCTGCGTTCGACCACAACGTGCTCCTTCTACGAGGTTCGGCTTCGTCTACGGCGAAGACGCGCTCAGAGGTCGAGCTCGGGGTTCGCCAGTTCCTCGACGTTGACGTCTTTGAACGTGAGCACCCGCACCTTCGGCACGAAGCGCGCCTTGCGGTACATGTCCCACACCCAGGCATCAGTGAGCTCGACCTCGACGAGGGGCCGGGCACCGTCGCCACGCAGGTGCAGCTCGACCGAGTTGGCGAGATAGAAGCGGCGCTCGGTCTCGACCGCGTACCGGAACATGCCGGCGACGTCTTGGTACTCCTGGGCGAGTTGCAGCTCTCGTTCGGCCTCGAACTGCTCGAGATCGTCAGGTGTCACGGAGGCGCTGCTCAGGCCGGGGCGCGAGGCTCAGCTCTCGCGCTTTTCCTTGACGCGGGCGGCCTTACCGACGCGATCGCGCAGGTAGTACAGCTTGGCCCGGCGCACGTCGCCGCGCTTCACGACCTCGACCTTGGCCACGATCGGGCTGTGCTTGGGAAACGTTCGCTCGACCCCGACGCCGTAGCTGAGCTTGCGCACGGTGTAGGTCTCGGCTACGCCCGAGCCCTGGATGGCGATGACGTTGCCCTGGAAGATCTGGACCCGCTCCTTGCCGCTCTCGACCACCCGGACGTGGACCTTCAGCTCGTCACCAGGGCGGAAGTCGGGGATGTCCTCGCGAAGGTTCTGCAGGTCGACGATGTCGGTGGTCTTCATGGGGGCTCGGTCCTGTTGGGCGGCGAGTGGAACGCTCAAGGATAGGTGAGCGGAGGTACCTCTTCCAACAGCCGCCGCTCGGCGTCGCTCAGCCCTCCGCGCCGCTCGATCAGGTCTGGCCGGTAGCGCAGCGTGCGATGCAACGCCTGGGCGCGGCGCCACCGCTCGATGCGAGCGTGGTCACCGCTGCGCAGCACTTCGGGCACCGACCACCCCTTGAAATCGGCGGGGCGGGTGAAGTGGGGCTCCTCCAGGAGACCCGTGGCGCCGAAGCTCTCCGCGACCGGGCTCGCCGCGTTGCCCATCGCCCCCGGCAGCAGGCGGGTGACCGCTTCGATCACCAGGCACGCCGCCACCTCTCCCCCGGCCAACACGACGTCGCCGACCGACAGCTCGCCGTCGACCAGGTGCTCCCGTACCCGGTGGTCGACGCCTTCGTAGCGCCCGCACAGCAAGCTGAACCCGGCGAGCGAGGCGAGCTCGTGCGCGAGGTCCTGATCGAACCGGCGTCCGCCGGGGCCGAGCAGGTAGAGCGGGCGCGGCGGCGCCGCGGCCTCGACCGACGCGAACACCGGATCGGGGCGCAGCACCATGCCCGCGCCGCCGCCGAAGGGAGCGTCGTCGACGCTGCGGTGCACGTCGGTGGTGTGCTCACGCAGGTCGTGGCAGCACAGCTCGACCAGCCCGGTCTCGCGCGCCCGGCCGAGCAGGCTCTGCGCGCAGAAGCCGTCGACGAGGTCGGGGAAGATCGTGAACACGTCGATCCGCATGGGAGCGCCCAGGCTACGTGGGCTCGCCCTCGGCCAGGTCGAACAGCCCTGGCGGGGGGTCGATCTCGACGACCCCGTCGTCGAACGACACGACGAAGGTGACCGGCACGAGCGCCCCGGAGTCGAGCTCGAGCAGTTCGTGAGCAGGGTTGGCGACGACGCTCACGCACCGGCCCCGGTCGGCGCCGCCGACCTCCACCACCCGGGCACCGATCAGCTCGTGGACCCACAAGACGTCGTCGTCGAGGACGGGCTCGGCGTAGGCCAACCGGTTCACCAGGCGCTCGGCACCGGCCCGGTCGTCGACACCGTCGACATGAACGAGGAAGCGCCCCGGCACGGGGCGCGAGGCGGTGATCGTCAGCCACTCCCCCGCCCACAGGCGCGCACCGGGTTCGGCGCGCTCGACGCGATCGGTGGACAGGTCGAGATAGAGCTCGCCGCGCACACCGTGCGCCCGCCCGATGCGGCCCACCTCGAGCAGTCCCGGGGGGACCTGGGCCGCCATTCTGGCTGGGTGGTTCAGTCGACGAAGTCGACGTCGACGTCGACAGCGTCCTTCGCCGCGGCTGCACGCACCACGGAGCGGATGCTCTGCGCGGTACGGCCCCGGCGTCCGATGACCCTGCCGAGGTCGCCAGGGCCGACGCTCACTTCGAGCTTGGTGCGGTTGCGGCCGGCCACGACGTCGACGTGGACGTCGTCGGGGGCGTCGACGATGGAACGCACGATGTGGGTGAGCACGGCCACTGCCGTCGGAGCGACGACGTCGTCACGCCGGTTGCCCTCTTCGACCTCGTCGAACTCGGTCATGTCGTCGGTCATGTCGTCCACGGGCGAGGCGTCACTTGGCCGCGCGGGCGGCGGTGAACTCGTCCCAGGCGCCGGAGACCTCGAGCAGCTTGCGCACGCGGTCGGTCGGCTGGGCGCCCTGGAGCAACCACTTGACGGCCTTGTCGTTCTGGATCGTGACCACCGACGGCTCGCTGCGCGGATTGTACTGACCGACGATCTCGATGAACCGGCCGTCTCGGGGCGAGCGTGAGTCGGTCGCCACGATGCGGTACTGCGGCTGCTTGGTCTTGCCCACTCGGGTGAGGCGCAGCTTCACTGCCATCTCGTTCAGGGCTCCTCGGGTGCTCGGGAAACCTCGCAAGGTTAGCGGTCGGGCACCTCGCCCCCAACGTGGCCCGGTGCCTGCGAAGCCGGACGCGGTGTACGCCGGCGGCTCAGCGCACGTCGGGGAAGTTGCCGGCGGTCCCGGGCATTCCCGGCAATCCCGCCATCCCGGGCATCCCCGGCATACCCGGCATCGAGGGCAGCGACATCTTGCGCCTGCCCTTCTTGCCCTTGGCGCCCTTCGGGCTCATTCCCATGCGCTTCATCATCCGCTGCATCTCGGAGAACTGCTTCACCAGCCGGTTGACGTCAGCGGTGGTGGTGCCGCTGCCGTTCGCGATGCGCAACCGGCGCCCGCCGTTGATCACCTCGGGCCGGCGGCGCTCCTCTGGCGTCATCGAGCGGATGATCGCCTCGATCGGCTTCAGCTGGTCGTCGCCGATCTGGGCGCCCTTCAGCTCCTTCGGCACGCCCGGCAGCATCCCGAGCACGTTGCCGAGCGGACCCATCTTCTTCAGGCTCTGCATCTGCTCCATGAAGTCGTCGAGGGTGAACTCACCCTCGAGCAGGCGGATCGCGGCCTCTTCGGCGCTTTCCTGCTCGAACGCCTGCTCGGCCTGCTCGATCAGGGTGAGCACGTCGCCCATGCCGAGGATGCGCCCCGCCATGCGGTCGGGGTGGAACTGCTCGAACGCGTCGAGCTTCTCTCCCGTCGAAGCGAACGCGATCGGACGCCCGATGACCTCCTTCACCGACAGCGCTGCGCCGCCGCGGGCGTCGCCGTCGAGCTTGGACATGATGACGCCGTCGATCTCGAGGGTCTCGTGGAACGCCTCGGCCACCCCGACGGCATCCTGGCCGGTCATCGCGTCGACGACGAGGAACGTGTAGTTCGGCTGCACCGCCAGCGACACCTGGCGCACCTGCTCCATCATCTCGACGTCGATGGCGAGGCGCCCGGCGGTGTCGACGATCAGCACGTCCTTGCCGAGCCGGCGTGCCTCGGCCAGGCCGCGGTTGGCGGTCTGCACCGGATCTCCGGGCTCGGAGAAGACCGGCACGTCGATCTGGCGGCCGAGGGTGCGCAGCTGCTCGACGGCTGCGGGGCGCTGCAGGTCGGCACCGACGAGCAGTGGCTGGCGGCCCTGCGCCTTGAACCAGCGGGCGAGCTTGGCCGCGCTGGTGGTCTTGCCGGACCCCTGCAGACCGGCCATCAGCACCACCGTCGGAGGCTTCGACGCGTACGCGATGCGCAGCGTCTCGCCGCCCAATATGTTGGTCAGCTCGGCATTGACCGCCTTCACCACCTGCTGGCCGGGGTCGAGCGCCTGGGACAGCTCGAGCCCGATGGTGGCCTCGCGGATGCGGGCGACCACGTTGCGCACGACGCCGACGTTGACGTCGGCCTCGAGCAGGGCGGTGCGGATCTCGCGCAGCACCTCGTCGACGTCGTCGTCGGTGAGGCGGCCCTTGCCGCGCAGGCGCTTGAAGATGCCCTCGAACCGGTTGGACAGTGTGTCGAACATGGTGAGGGCCCGAGCCTACCGGCCCGCGGTGGTGCTCAGCCGATGGTGGCGGAGGTGACGAGACCCGCCGCGACGACGAGGTTCACCCGGTCTTCGCGGTAGTCCATCGTGGCCGGGAAGACCTCGCCGTCACGCTCGACCACGCGGGCGACGAAGCCGCTCGTCTCGATCACCTTGACCGCCTCTTCCTCGGCGAGCCCGACGAGGTCGGCGACGTCGAGCGCCGTGGCCGCGTCGCTGCCGGGAGTGCCGGTCTCGACGGGCGCAGTGTCGACCGGTGCCACGGTCTCCGATACTGCCGTGTCGGGGGGAGCTGTATCGGGCAGCGGGACCGTGTCCACGGGGACCGTGTCGACCGGGACGGGCTCGACCGGCACCAGGAACTCGGCGGGTACGGCGCTGACCGAGTACCGGCCGCCGTCGGCGTCGAGGAAGCTGTAGCCGGGCAACAGGTGGATCGGACCGTCGACGGACCACACCATGACGAGCTCCTCCTCGACCCCGACGATGTCGACGACCATCGGTTCGATCGGCTCGATCGGCTCGATGCCGACCGTGGGGTCGACCATGGGGTCGACTGCGGGGTCGACCAGGGCCATCGTGTCGGGGACGACGTCGTCGCTTCCTGCCTCGACGCTTCCGCCCTCGACGCTCTTCACGGCCGCGCCCGAGTAGGCCGCCCAGCCGGCGAAGACGGGGTCGTTGCCGAGCTGCAGGCGCTCGAGGCCGGCGGCGGTGCCGATGCGCGGATAGTCCGCATCGCGCTGGGGATCGGCGAGATAGCCGCCGGCGTACATCAGCTCGCCGTTCTCCCCGTAGCTCGCGGTGATCGACAGCGGGGAGCGAACACCGTCGAGCAGGCGGTAAGCCGTCGGGCTCGCGCTCCACTCGTCGGCCCAGGTCTCGAACACGTATTCGCCGGGATCCTCACCGAGGCTGGCCATCAGCTCGCCCAGCTTCGCCTCGGCCTCGTCTGCGGTGGGAACGCCGACAGGAGGCTCCATCTCGGGACACTCGACCGCAGGCATGTCGACGGCCGGTTCGGCGGTGTCCGAGGTGGCGACGGTGTCCGAGGTGACGGCGGCGTCCGAGGTGCCGGCGGCGTCCCCGCCCTCGCTGCTCTCGGCCACGGCACACCCCACCGCCGCGGTGTCCTGCCACGCGGGCGAGTACCACCAGTAAGCCGTCGAGTCACCGGAAACTCCCAGGGAGGGCCCGGAGCCGTCGTCGGGGCCGACGATCCATCCCCCGCCCCAGTCGGCGGGCTGCTCACGGGGCTCCCCGGTGACAGCGAAGACCGCGGCGAGCTCACGCACCTGGTCGGCGGTCACCGTGACGTCGGGCAGCGTCCACGAGGCGGCCTCCGTGTCGAATGCCGGCAACTCGGCGGCGAGGCGGTATTCGATGTACGCGAGCATCGTCATCGCGTCGGCCATCATCTTGCCGTCGGCTGTCGCCACGTCTGCCGGGGCGCCACCGCCCCCGACGGACTCGGCCGACGCCGCGGCGCCTCCTCCGGACGGGGCCGCGGCGACCTGGATGACCGGTGGCCCACCGGCGTCGGAGCCGTCGCCGCCGCAGGCGGAGAGCACGAGGGCGAACGTCGCGGACAGGGCGAGGAACGTGCGGCGAGATGGCGTCATGTGCTTACGACGTAGTCGGCGGTGATCTGGTTCCCGGGTCGTTCCGCTAGATGAGCGGGGGGTCTCAATCGCCGAACAGCGCGGCGACGAACTCGTCGGGATCGAACGGCACCAGGTCGCCGAGCGTCTCGCCGAGTCCGACGAGCTTCACCGGGATCCCGAGCTCGGTCTCGATGGCGAACACGATGCCGCCCTTGGCCGAACCGTCGAGCTTGGTGAGCACGACGCCGGTCACCTCGGTGGCCTCGCGGAACTCGCGGGCCTGGGCGAGGCCGTTCTGGCCGGTGGTCGCGTCGATCACGAGGAGCACCTCGGTGACCCGGCCCGGCTCACGGCCCGCCACGCGGCGCACCTTGCGCAGCTCTTCCATCAGGTTGCTCTTGTTCTGCAGCCTGCCAGCGGTGTCGGCGAGCACCAGGTCGTAGCCACGCGCCGCCGCGCGCTGGATGCCGTCGAAGATGACCGAGCTGGGGTCGCCGCCCTCGGCGCCGCGCACGAGCTCGGCACCGGAACGCTGCGCCCAGACGTCGAGCTGCTCGGCGGCCGCGGCGCGGAAGGTGTCGCCGGCGGCCATCAGCACGCGCCTGCCCTCCGCCGCCTGCTGGGCACCGACCTTGCCGATCGTCGTCGTCTTGCCGACCCCGTTCACGCCGACGAACAGCCACACGTTCGGCGAGCCCTCTGGGCCGGGCTCGAAGAGCAGCGACCGGTCGGCGCCGGCGAGCCGCGCGGACATATCTGCCTGCAGTGCGTCGAGGAGCTGGTCGGGCTCGGAGATCTCCTTCGACTGCACCCGCGAACGCAGGTCGTCGAGCAGGTCGTCGGTGACCTTCACACCCACGTCCGCGCGCAGCAGGGCCTCTTCCAGGTCGTCCCACGAGTGCGGGGTGATGCCGGAGCGGCTGCGTACGCCGACGAAGGCGGACGTGAGGGTGGCGCGCGCACGCGCCATGCGGTCGCGGAAGCTGGGAGCCTCCGCCTCGACGACGATCGTCGAGCCGGGTGCAGCCTGCTCGTCCTCGACGGGCTGCGGGGGTGGCACCGGCGGGCGCCGCGTGGGGGCAGGGGCTGGCGAGGCGGACGGTCGGGCGCGGTGGCGGCCGACGAGCAGCACGCCGATGCCGAACACCACGACGAACGCGATGAGGACGAGGTAGATCCACAACATGGCGCCGGCCACGCTAGCCCTGGACCGGCGCCGCCCACCTGCTGCTCAGGTGCCGGCCGACACCCGCTCGGTGACCACCTTCGACGAGCCGCCGGGCTGCATCGTCACCCCGAGCAGGCAGTCGGCGGCCTCCATCGTGCGCTTCTGGTGGCTGACGATGAGCAGCTGCGCCTCCTGGCAGAACTCGGCGACGAGTCCGAGGAAGCGGTGCAGGTTCACGTCGTCGAGCGCGGCTTCGACCTCGTCCATGACGTAGAACGGCGACGGCCGGCTGCGGAACACGGCGAACAAGAAGGCGAGCGCGGTGAGGCTGCGCTCGCCACCGGAGAGCAGCGACAGCTTCTTCACGTTCTTGCCGCCCGGCTTGGCCTCCACCTCGATGCCGGTGTTCAACAGGTCGTCGGGGTCGGTCAGCATCAGCCGGCCGCTGCCACCGGGGAACAGCGTCGTGAACAGATCGGTGAAGTTCGCGCTGACGTCGGCGAAGGCGGCGGCGAAAACCGACTGGATCTCGTGATCGACGGCCCTGATCACCCGCAGCAGCTCGCGCCGCGTGGTCCGCACGTCTTCGAGCTGCTCCTCGAGGAAGCGGTGCCTTTCCTGCAGCTCGTTCCACTCCTCGAGGGCGAGCGGGTTGATCGGGCCGAGCAGGCGCAGCTCACGCTCCAGCTCCCGAACGCGCTGGGGCGCGGTCGCGCCCTCCGGCAGGGTCGGCAACTCGGCAGCCATCGCCACGTCGGGCTCGGTGTCGAGGTCGCGGCGCAGCGTCTCGACGGCGGCTTCGAGCCGCATTCGCACCTCGGCCTCGTCGATCTCCACCCGGCGGACTCGCTCGCGCACCTCGTCGAGGCTCGTCTCGGCTGCGGCGCGTTCGCGGCGGAGCTGGTCGAGGCGCGCAGACACCGCCCTCACCTCGTCGCTCAGTCGCCGACGCCGCTCGTGCAGCGCGGCCAGCCGGTGCTCGATCAGGTGCCTGTCGGCGTCGACGAGCGCACCCAGGCGGTCGACGGCCCGCACCGACCGCTCGATCAGCTCCCGCTGCCCGGCCGCCCTGGCCCTGGCCTCGGCGTCGGCGGCGAGGCGGCGCTCGGTCTCGGCCAGGCGCTGTTCGAGCAGCTGGCTGCGCTCGTGCAGCCCGGCGCGATGGACGTCGAGGTCCTTGCGACGCCCGGCAAGCACCGCGGCGCGGGTCTCCAGTTCCGAACGCAGCTCGGTGCGCGCTCTGACCGCCGCCGACTCGGCAGCTTCGTCGGCCTCGAGCGAGGGCACGAGGAGCTCGAGCTCGGCGATGCGTGCGCGCTCACGCTCGAGGCGGTCGTCGAGGTCGGTCAGCGAGCGCTCGGCGACCTCGACCTCGGTGGTGAGCTCGCGTCGATCGCCTTGGACGCGCGCGAGCGACTCCGACGCAGCGGTGAACCGGGCGTCGTTCGCGTCGAGCTTGCGGTGCAGGTCGTCGGCGGCGCCGGTCGCGGAGTGCACCCTGGCACTCGCCTCGGCGACCTCGGCGCTGCACGCCTCGAGCGCCTCGGTAGCGACGAGCACCTGCTCGTCGGCCTCCTCGAGCGCTGCCGCGGTGGCGCCTCCGGAGGCAGCGGCCAGGCGCCAGCCAGCGGCTCCGAACCGGTCTCCCTCAGTGGTGACGACGACCGTGTGGGGGTGCGCGAGCGCCACGTCCAGCGCTTCTCGCCAGCCGGCCACGCGCACGGCACCGTCGAGCAGCACGTCGAGCAGCCCTTCGACCCTCGCGTCGCGCGCCGAGACCCGTTTGCGGACCGCATCCCCGGCCGGCTGGACGCCCTGATGGCGCGGAGCGACCGCGGTCGCCCCGAGCGACAGCACCGCACCGGCCGCGTCGGCCGAGCGCAGGTGCTCGAGCGCCCGGCGCGCCGCCGCGGCGTCACGCACCACCACGCCGAGCAGCGCCTCGCCAAGGGCTGCTTCGACCGCGGCTTCCCAGCCCTCGTCGATGACGACGAGCTCCATCAGCGTGCCGACGACGCCGTCGACACCGGCGAGATGCTCTGCACCTGCACGGGAGCGCGCGCTGTCGAGCGCCATCTGTAGTGCCTCGGAACGGGCCTGCCAGCGCGCGAGCGTGGCCGCGCAGCTCCGCTGACTCGCCGTGGCCCCGTCGAGCTCGGCCTCGGCCTCGAGCCGGCGCGCCTCTGCCTCTTCCACCTCGGCCACGAGGGGTGCTTCGACGGTCTCGGCCGCGCCGCAGTCCGCCCGCAACCGCTCGACCTGGTCACCGAGGCGGCCGAGGCGATCACGCAGCTGATCGACGCGGTGCCGGGCGCGCTCGCGCTCGGACTCGGCGCGCCCGAGCGAGCCGAGCAGCGACCTCAACTCGCCGCGCACCTCGGCAGCAGCACTCGCCGCCATCGCCGGCTCACCGCCGGCGTCGAGCGCCTCCAGCGCCAGCCTGCGCTCGGCGCCGAACGCGGCCTCCTCGGCCGCCAGCTCGTCGGCGCGTGGCGCGAGGGTGCCGAGCTCGGCAGACACGAGCGCCAGCTCGTCCTGCACGCGGGCGGCGTCGTGCTCCAGGTTCGCGACCACTCCGGCGTCCATCAGCTGGCCGCGGTCGCGCTCCATCGAGCGCCGACGCTCGACGAGCACGGCGGCGAGGCCGCGCGTGCGCTCACGGAGCTGCTCCACCCGCACCAGCTCGTCACCGATGTCGAAGTCGCCCCGCGCGGTGAGCTCTGCCTCGGCGCCGATCACCTCGGTGTCGAGCCGGGTGAGCATCTGGCGCAGATCCCGCTCCTGCACCGTGGCCGCCTCGCGATCGCGCCCGAGCACCTCGAGCCGCCGGCGGTGGCCGGCGATCTCCCGTCCGGCGAGAAACAACCGCAGCGCGGAGAGCTCGGCGACGAGGTCGTCGTGGCGGCGGGCGGCCTCGGCCTGGCGTTCCAGCGGGCGGAGCTGCCGGCGGACCTCACGCAACAGGTCCTGTACACGCAGCAGGCTCGCCTCGGTGGCCTCCAGCCGGCGTTCGGCCTTCTCCTTGCGCTTGCGGAACTTCAGCACCCCGGCCGCCTCTTCGATGACCGAGCGCCGCTCCTCGGGCCTCGCGTTGAGCACCGCGTCGATCTGGCCCTGGCTCACGATCACGTGCTGCTGGCGCCCCACTCCGGCGTCGGAGAGCAGCTCTTGGACGTCGAGCAGGCGGCACCCCACGCCGTTGATCGCGTACTCGCTCTCACCGGTGCGGAACAGCGTGCGTTTCACGCTGACCTCGGAGAACTCGAGCGGCAGCAGGCCCGCGGAGTTGTCGAGCGTCAAGGTGACCTCGGCCCTGCCGAGCGCTGCCCGCTTCGCCGTCCCCGCGAAGATGACGTCGTCCATCTTCTGGCTGCGCACCGAGCTGGGAGCCTGTGCGCCGAGCACCCACGCGATGGCGTCGACGACGTTCGACTTACCCGAGCCGTTCGGGCCGACGACGACGGTGACACCCGGCTCGAGATCCAAGACGGTGGTGTCGGCGAACGACTTGAAGCCTTTGAGGGTGAGCGTCTTCAAGAACACGGCAACCGGCGACGATAACGCGCCAAGCGTCGCCGAGAGGGCACCATCTGGCCACCCGCGGGCCCGATTCGCGCGTCAGGGCGCGTCAGTGCTGGCAGCGGGGGCAGTAGGCCGTCGAACGCCCGGCGACCATCTCGCGCACGATCGTCGCGCGCCCGCAGGTGAGGCACCGCTGACCGGCGCGCTCGTACACGCGATGGAACAGCTGGTACCCGCCGTCTCCCCCCGTCAGGTCGACGTACTGGGCGTCGCGCAAGGTGGAGCCACCCTCGTCGATCGCGGCGCGCAACACGTCGTGGATCGCCGCGTGCAGGCGGGTGATCTCGCGGGCGGTGAGCGTCGACGAGACACGGTCGTGGCGCAACCTGGCCTGATGCAGGATCTCGTCGGCGTAGATGTTGCCGATGCCGGCGATCAGGTGCTGATCGAGCAGCAGCGCCTTCAGCCGCCGGCTGCGACCGAGCAGGATCGAGCGCAGCACCGCCCGGCTGAGGTCGTCGGCAATCGGGTCGACGCCGAGGCGGGCCAGCTCAGGCACCTCCTGCTCGGCGTTGTCGGGGTCGAACACCACCACCTCACCGAACGTGCGCGGATCGACGAACCACAGCTCACGTGCTGCGCCGACCTCCGCGCCTTGGCCGGCTCCGGCCAGGTGCATGACGACGTGGGTGTGCGCCGGCCGTGGTGCCCCGGGCGGAGCGAGCAGCAGCTGGCCGCTCATCCGCAGGTGGACCATCAGCGAGTCGCCGGTGTCGAGCGGGCAGACCAGGTACTTGCCGCGCCGGCCGGCCGAGGTCATGGTGGCGCCGCTCAGGCCGGCGACGAGGGCCTCGCGCGAGGTGCGCCGCACGGTGCGTTCCCGCCCGACCTCGACCCGCTCGATGCGATGCCCGACGACGTGGGCCTCCAGCCCGCGCCTGACGGTCTCGACCTCGGGCAGCTCGGGCAAACCGCCGGCCTCAGTGCGCCGAGCCCGTCTGCATGCGAGCGAAGGCCACCTCGGCCGCCGCCTGTTCGGCGAGCTTCTTCGAGCGCCCTTCGCCCTCGCCGAGCAGACGGCCCTCCAGGTAGACGCTCGCGAAGAACCGCTTCGCGTGGTCCGGGCCCTCCTCGTGCAGCACGTAGACCGGCGCCCCTTCGCGCATCCGGGCGGCGAGCTCCTGCAGCGACGTCTTGTGGTCGAGCCGGTCCAGGCGTTCTACAGCGCGGGTCATGCGGTCGTCGAGCAAGCGCTCGATCAGCGCGTACGCCTCGGCGCTGCCGCCGTCGAGGTACACCGCCCCGATCACCGCCTCGACGGCATCGGCGAGGATCGAGTCCTTCAGCCGGCCGCCGGCCGCGTCCTCGCCGCGTCCGAGGAGCAGGTGCCGGCCGAGGTCGAGCTCGGCGCCGACGGCCGCGAGCGTCTGGGCGTTGACCACGCTCTTGCGCAGGTCGGTCAACTTGCCCTCCGGCAGCTCGCCGTGGCGGCGGAACGCGAGGTCGGCGACGACGAAGCCGAGCACCGCGTCGCCGAGGAACTCGAGGCGCTCGTTGGACGGCTGGCCGCCGTGCTCCGCGCACCACGAACGATGGGCGGTCGCGCGTTCGAGCAGCGCCGGGTCGCGGAACGAGTACTCGAGGCGCCCGGCCAGCTCGAGGAGATCTGGACGGCTGCCGGAGCCGAGGTCCGGACGGATCTCGAGCCGGTCGGTCACCGTGGTCCGCTCACCCGGAAGCCTGAACGCGCGCGAAGACGTAGTCGACCGCGTCACGGACGGTCTTCAGGTCCTCCAGGTCTTCGTCCTCGATGCGAAAGCCCACCGAGCGCTCCCCCAGCTCCTCCTCCAGCGCCTCGACGAGCTCGATCAGCGCCAGCGAGTCGGCGTCGAGATCGTCGACGAAGGACTGCCCTTCGCTGATCGTCGACGGGTCGATCTCGAGGATGTCGGCGAGGCGGTCGCGGACGATCTCGAAGATCGCGGGGCGGTCGAGCGGTCCCTCGACGACGTGGGTCTCGGCGGGCACGGGTTCCTCCTCGGTGCGGCTCCGCGCACGGCCCGCGACCACCACGGCCGGCCGGCGCTCGCGGAGATGGTAGCGGTCGGGCCGTTCAGGACTCGGCAGCGACGGCAGAGCGGATCTCGTCGACCATGCCACCGCGCACCATCTCGGCCGCGACCTTGATGCCGTTCACCATCGCCCGTGCGCCCGAAGAGCCGTGGGAGATGATGCAGACGCCGTCCACACCGAGCAGCACGGCGCCTCCGTAGGTGTCGGGATCGAGGCTCTCGTACAGCGGCATGAGCGACGGCAGCAGGGCTTCGGCGTGTGGGCGGTTCGCCTCTTCGGCGTTGAAGGCTTCGAGCAACGCGCGGACCACCGTCTTGATCCCGCCTTCGAGCGTCTTCAGCACGACGTTGCCGGTGAAGCCGTCGGTGACGACGACGTCGACGTCGTCGCTCATGATGTCGCGGCCTTCGACGTTGCCGACGAACTCGATCCCCGCCGCGCTCGCGAGCAGGCCGAACGCCTCCTTGCGGAGCGAGTCGCCCTTGCCGGGCTCCTCGCCGATCGACAACAGCCCGACGCGGGGAACGGCGATGCCGAAGCGGTGGCGCGCGTAGACCGAGCCCATCTGGGCGAACTGCACCAGCCACTCCGCCTGCACCTCGGCATTGGCACCTGCGTCGAGGAGCACGGTCGGCGTCGAGCCGGGTACCGGTATCGGTGTGGCGATCGCCGGGCGGTTGACGCCCTTCACGCGCCCCATGCGGAACAGCGCGGCAGCCATCGTCGCGCCGGTGTTGCCGGCGGAGATCATCGCCGAGGCACGCCCGTCGCGCACGGCCTCGGCACATCTCACGAGCGTCGAGTCCTTCTTGCGCCGCACCCCTTGGGCGGGGTCGTCGTGCATCTCGATCACTTCGCTCGCCACGATCAGGGGCAGATCACCGAGGCCCTCTAGCTCGGCCGGGCCGACGAGGACGACGGGAATGCCGAGCGCGGCAGCGTCGTGGGCGCCGGCGAGGATCTCGCCCGGCGCACGGTCGCCGCCCATCGCGTCGACGGCGATCGGGAGCATCGTCTGTTCGGAGATCAGCCGACGTCGACCGCGACGCGGTCCTTGTACCACCCGCAGGCAGGGCACACGGTGTGGGGCAGCTTCGCGTTCCCGCACCGAGGGCAGATGCTGCGTGACGGGCTGCCCAGTTTCCAGGCGCCCGCCCGGCGACTACGGGTCTTCGACTTCGACTTCTTCTTCTTGGGAACGGCCACGGCGATCTCTCCTCGACAAAGGCCGGGAAAGACTAGCGGCGCCATCGAGGAACCGACCAGCCCGCCGGTTCAGCCGTCGGGCACGTTGCCGCGCAGCACGTCCAATGCCGCCCAGCGTTCGTCGACCACGTCGGGGGCGCAGCCGCACTGCTCCACGTTGCGATCCACACCGCACACCGGACACAGGCCGGCGCAGGCCGGCTGGCACAGCGGCGCATCGGGCAGCTCCAGCAGGACCGCCTCACGCACCATCGGCTCGAGGTCGACCTGTTCGTGCTCGATCGGGAACGCGTCCGGATCGGTCAGTTCCAGCTGGTACAGCTCGTGCAACGCCGCGCGGGCGACACCCCCGATCGGGCGCAGGCACCGCCGGCACTCGACGAGATACGGAGCGCTCACCCAACCGTCGACGACGAGGCCGTCGGTGAGGCTCTCCACGCGCAGCTCGATGTCGACCCGCGCATCATCGGCGAGGCGCTCGTCGGCCAGGCCCAGCTCGTCGGCGTCGATGTCGAGCACCACGAGGCGCTCCGAACCCGGCCGGCGGAGCAGCTCGAGAGCGTTGACGAGGAGTGGTCTCACCATGGCGGAGCCTCAGCGGTCCTGGTCGAAGAAACCCTTCGTCGGATCTTCCTCGGCGTCTTCGGGTTCTGCCTGCTGCGCGCCGATCGAGAGCCGGTGGCGGCCGGCGGAGACGGTCTTCTGCAGCTTGTCGAGCAGGATCTCGAAGCTGCCGAGCCGCTGATCCAAGAAGTCCTCGGTCTCGTGGCGCAGCCGGCGCGAGTCGGTCTCGGCGGCGTCGATGATCGCCCGGGCGCGCTGCTCGGCGGCGCGGACCACCTCGGTGCGCTGCACCATCCGCTCGGCCTGGACCCGGGCCGCATCGAGCAGCTCGTCGGCTTCGCGACGAGTCTTCGCGACGAAGTCCTGGCGCTCCTTCAGCATCCACCGGGCCTGGCGGAGCTCGTCGGGCAGCCGGTGCAGCGCCTCTTCGAGCAGCTCGATGATCTCGTCGCGGTCGATGCGCGGCGTCGACGACAACGGCATGTTGGGCGCCGTGGCGACGATGTCGACCGCGCGCCGCAGCAGAGTCTCGGCGTCGCCGATGTACTGCCCGCCCTCTTGGGGGTCGTTGCGCCCCCGGCGCAGGTCACCGTTGCCGGGGTGCTCGTGCAGGGTGGCGTCGTCGTCGTCGTCGTAACCGTCGTAGCCGTCGTAGCTCATCGGGACTGCCCTTCGGCAGAAGAGGCACGGGAGAGATGCTTCGCCACGGCGGCAGGCACTAGATGGGCCACGTCGCCACCGTACTGGCTGATCTCCCTGATGAACCGACTGCTGATGAACGAGAGGTCCGGCCTGCACGGCACGTACACAGTGCGCACTCCGCTGACGGAGTGGTTGGTGTGCGCCATCTGCTGCTCCACCTCGAAGTCGCCCGAGGTGCGCAAGCCCTTCACGATGAAGTCCGCCCCGAACTCGCGCGCGGCATCGACGGCGAGGCCGGTGAACGACTCGACGCGGACACCGGCGACGTGGGCCGTGCTTTCGCGGATCATCGCCAGCCGCGCGGCGAGCGGGTAGAGCCCGCTCGGCTTGGCGGGGTTGTGCATGGCGACGACGACGACCTCGCCGAAGAGCTCGGCCGCCTGCTCGACGACGTCGAGATGACCGAGATGGAACGGATCGAAGCTGCCGGGGTACAAGGCTGCGGTGGACATGGTGCGGGCCGTCACGGTACTCGCTGGAGGAAGGTGACCCATGTGCGGCCGTACCGGCGGGAGCGCACGGCCTCCCAGCCGTCGGGGCCGACCACCTCTTCGTCGCTCTCGGCGACGACGAACGGAGCGCTGAGGCGCCCGAGCAGGCCGTCCCATCCGGTGAAGCCGTACGGCGGGTCGGCAAGCACCAGGTCGAGGCCGGCGAGCGTGCCGGCGAGCGCGCCGACGTCACCGGGCACCACTCTGGCCCGCTCGGTGAGGCCGAGGTTGGCGAGGTTCGTCCGCAGCATCGTGAGCGCGTCGCGGTCGCGCTCGACGAACACACACGTGGCCGCGCCGCGCGAGAGCGCCTCGATGCCGAGTGCCCCGCAGCCGGCGTACAGGTCGGCAACCGCCGCATCCTCGACCAGTCCCAGGCTGCTGAGCGCATTGAAGACGGCCTCGCGCACCTTGTCGGTGGTCGGCCGCGTCGCCCTGCCCTCGGGGGCCAGGATGCGCCGGCCTCGGAGCGTTCCGGCCACCACGCGCATGCGCTGGAGCGTACGGGCCAGACTGGACCAATGGTGGTGCCCGAGCCCGAGATCGTCTGCGTCGACTGCGGCGGGCCGGCACGGCTCACCTCGTACCCGCGCGAGGACGGCACCTGGTGGCCCGGTGACATCGTCACGTACCGCTGCCGCGACTGCCTCGACCGCTGGGACCTCGTCCTGCCCGACGACCTCGACTAGCTCTTGAAGAGGAACTCTTCGTCTTCCGGGCTGAGCAGCAGCTCGAGCTCCTCACGCAAGTCCTGGTGGGCGGCCAGGGTGGGGTCGGCGTCGACGATCGCGAACGCGGCATCGCGCGCGAGGCCGACCAGCTCGCGGTCACGGCGCAATGACGCGAGCTTCAGATCGCTGCGTCCCTTCTGGGCCGTGCTCATCAGCGTCCCCTCGCCGCGCAGGTCGAGGTCGACCTCGGCCAGCTCGAAGCCGTCGTCGGTGCCGACCACCGCCTCGACCCTCGCGCTCGGCTCCTCGCGCTCGGGCGTCACCAGCCAGCACCTCGACACCGCCGCCCCCCGCCCCACGCGCCCCCGGAGCTGATGGAGCTGGGCGATGCCGAAGCGGTCGGCGTCGAGGATCACCATCGCCGTCGCGTTGGGCACGTCGACGCCCACCTCGATCACCGTCGTCGCCACGAGCACGTCGAGATCACCTTGGCGGAACCGGCCCATGACGGACTCCTTCTCCGCCGACGAGAGCCGTCCGTGCAGCAGGCCGAGGCGGAGTCCGGCGAGCTCGCCGGCGGAGAGCCGGTCGTACGTCTCCTGCGCCGAGGACACCTCCAGCTTCTCGCTCTCCTCGATCAGCGGGCACACCACGTACGCCTGGCGGCCGGAGTCGACCACCTCGCTGCGCACCTCCGCCCACATCATCTGCTCGATCAGCGGGCCGTTGACCCACTCGGTGCGCACCGGCGTGCGCCCGGGCGGCTTCTCGCGCAGCACGCTCACGTCGAGGTCGCCGTAAACGGTCATCGCCGCCGTGCGCGGGATCGGGGTGGCGGTCATCACCAGCACGTCGGGCACGCTGCCGGCCGTCTTGGCACCCTTCGAACGCAGCGCGGCACGCTGTTCCACCCCGAAGCGGTGCTGCTCGTCGATCACGACCACGCCGAGGCTGTGGAACTCGACGCCTTCTTGGATGAGTGCATGCGTGCCGATCACCAGGTCGACCGAGCCGTCGGCGAGCCCGCTCAGGATCTCGCGCCGCTCCACGCCGGTGACGCGGTTGGTGAGCAGCTCGACGCGCAGCGGCCGGTTGCCGAACAAGCTGGCTGGCGACGGCACGGTCACGTCGCGGAGCAGCTCCCGCACGCCGGCGAAGTGCTGCTCGGCGAGCACCTCGGTGGGCGCCATCAGCGCGCCCTGGTGCTCGCCCTGCACCGCGACGAGCAGCGCCGACACGGCGACGACCGTCTTGCCCGATCCGACGTCGCCCTGGAGCAGCCTGTGCATCGGCTGGGGTCCGGCGAGGTCGGCTTCGATCTCCGCGATGACCCGGGCCTGGTCACCGGTGAGGGGATGGCCGAACGCTTCGTGGAAGCGGCGCACCTGCGCTCCCCCTACGTCGTGGCGGATGCCGGTCGAGTTGCGCTCGATCGCCCGTTTGCGCACCACGAGCACCAGCTGCACGCGCAGCAGCTCGTCGAAGGCCAGCCTGCGCCGGGCAGCCTCCTTCTCCGCCATCGACTCCGGGACGTGGATGCCGGTCAGCGCGCTGTGCCGATCGACCAGGCCGAAGCCGGCGAGCACCGCGCCGGGTACGGGGTCGTGCACACCGCGCCCACGACAGCGCGCGAGCGCCTCGTCGACCGCTTGCAGTACGGCCCAAGAAGCGAGATCGACCTTCTCGCTCTGCGGGTAGATCGGCACGATCGGGCGCGGCCGCTCGTGCGGGTCGCCGAGCACGTCGACTGTGGGGTTGGCCATCTGCTTCACCCCCTGGAAGCGGCCGACCCGACCGAACACGGCCACGACCAGCCCGGGCTGCAGCTGGCGCTCACGCCACGGCTGGTTGAAGAACACGAGCGACATCCGTCCGGTGCCGTCACCGATCGTGGCCACCACCCGCCCTGGCGCCCGGCCGCGCCTCGGCGGCGCACTCACCGAACGGATCTCGCCGACGACGAGCGCCTCGGTGCCGTCCGCGGCGGCCTCGACGGTGGCCTCACGGGTGCGGTCGACCCAGCGCCGCGGGTAGTGCATCAACAGTTCGAGCACGTTCGTGATGCCGAACTTCTCGAACGAAGCGAGGCGCTTGCCGGTGCCCACCTTGGCCAGCCGGGAGAGCGGGATCTCCGCCAGCTCGGGGAAGGTGATGCCAGCGGCGGTCACTCCACCCCGAACAGGTACGGGTAGAGCGGCTGCCCGCCGCGGTGGCGCTCGACGACGAGATCGGGGTAGTGCGTGGAGAGCCACTCCTCGATGGCGTCGCTGGCGGAGCGTTGCGCGTCGGCGCCCTCGATGACGGTGACGATCTCACTCGCCGGGCGGATCAGCTCGGCGAGCAACGTCGTCGACACGGCGACGGGGTCGGAGGCGACGGCGACGATGCCCTCACCGCGCACCAGCCCGATCCAGTCCCCCGCCCTCACCGCGGTGCCGTCGCTCGAAGAGTCGCGCACCGCCTGCGTGACCTCGCCCGTGCCGACGGACTCGATGGCCGAGATCATGCCTTCCTGGTTGGCCTCGGCGCTGCCCTCGGGGTCGTACACGACGAGCGCGGCGAGCGCCTCGGGCATGGATCGGGTCGGGACGACGAGGACGTGCTTGTCGGACAGCGCGTCGACCTGGTCGGCGACGGGGATGATGTTCTTGTTGTTCGGCAGCAAGATCACCTGGCCGGCGTTGACGTGGGCCACCGCGTCGAGCAGCTCGGCGGTGGACGGGTTCATCGTCTGACCACCGGTGACGACGCCCTGCACGCCGAGCTGGCCGAACAGCTCGGCCAGCCCCTCACCGCTGCACACCGCGACCACCGCGGTGACGACAGGCGGCAGCCCCGCGCCCGGGCCGGCGAACGGAGGCACCCCGTGCAGCTCGGCCTCCCGTGAGGCGTGCTCGTGCTCCACCTCTTCGAACAGGTCGGTCACCCGGATCTTGCGCGGCCGGCCTTCGAGATCGAGCGCGACCTCGATCGCCGCGCCGACGTCGTTCGTGTGGACGTGGCAGTTCCAGAACCCCTCGCCACCGACGACCACGATCGAGTCGCCGATCGCGCCCCAGCCTTCCTTGAACTCCTCGATCCGCTCGTCGTCGAGGTCGAGGAAGTACATCACCTCGTAGCGCAGCTCGGATACGTCGAGCTCGAGCCCGGTGGCGTCGTGGTGGCGGTGCGCGGCCGCCTCGAGCTGGGCGGGGCTGGGGCCGGCCGATGCGTCCGGTTCGGGCATCGGTTCTCCGTCGAGCACGTGCAACGCCGAGTCGAGCAGCAGCAGGTATCCCGCGCCGCCTGCGTCGACGACCCCGGCGTCTTTCAGGACCGACAGCAGCTCGGGGGTGTTGTCGAGCGCCTTTCGACCCGCCGTGCGGGCCGCCCGCAACATCTCGGTGAGGCTCGCGCCCCCCGCCGCGCTCGCCCGCGCGGCCTCGGCGGATTCGCGCGCGACGGTCAAGATGGTGCCTTCGATCGGCTTCAGCACGGCCTTGTAGGCGGCGGCCGCAGCGGCCGACAGGGCATCGGCCAGCTTCGAGGCCGTGGCCGACTTCGCGTCGGCCAGCGTGCTCGTCAGCCCCCGCAGGATCTGGCTGAGGATGACCCCGGAGTTGCCCCGCGCCCCCATCAGGGAGCCATGGCTGATCGCGTGACACGTCGGCCCCAGGTCGGGCGCGGCCTTCTCCAGCTCGGCGACGACTGCGTCGAGCGTGCGCGCCATGTTCGTGCCGGTGTCCCCGTCGGGCACCGGGTACACGTTGAGCCGGTTGATGCCGGCCGCGTGAGCCTGCATCGCGTCGCGATAGGTGATGACCGTCTGGCGCAAGAGGTCCGCGTCGAAGACCTCGGCGGGACGGTCGGGCAGGGCCACGGGCCGCACTGTAGTGACGATGCATCGCCCGTCGACGCTTGGGTAGTTGGCGTGTCCGCTGGTAGCCTTCGTCGTCCAGGCGGGATCTCCACCCGCACGGCTCACCCGGAAAGATCTCGTCATGGCAGCAGTGTGCGAAGTGTGCGGCAAGCACCCGTCCTGGGGCATGTCCGTCTCCCACTCCCACCGGCGCACGAAGCGTCGCTGGAACCCGAACATCCAGCGTGTGCGTGCCCTCGTCGGCGGCGCCCCGAAGCGGATGTACGTGTGCACCGGCTGCATCAAGGCCGGCAAGATCGTGAAGGCCGGCCGCTAGCGAGCGAGGGTCCGACGACGCCATGCAGGGGATCATCAAGTCCTACGACCCGGGCACCCGCATCGGGGTCGTCATCACCGACACCGATCTGAGCGAGTACGAGCTTGCCCCCGACGCGCTCGCAGGCAGCATCTTCCGCATGGTGCGCCAGGGTCAGCGGGTGATCTTCGACATCGACGCCGACGGCCGCGCCACGCGGCTGCGCCTCGGCTCCGAGGTCGATATGAAGACCCCCGGTCACTGATTTCCAAGTCGGCGCAGCGTGGCGTCGACCGAACACAGGAAGAAGGTCCGAGCGATGAGCGGTACAACCACCAACCAACGCCTTCGGCAGTGGGTCAGCGACTGGGCCGACATCTTGGGACCCACCGACGTGTACTGGTGCGACGGTTCGGCCGACGAGTACGACCGCCTCGCCCAGCAACTCGTCGACGGCGGCACGTTCACCGAGCTGGACGAGGCCAAGCGACCGAACAGCTACTGGGCGCACTCCGACCCCGGCGACGTCGCCCGCGTCGAGGACCGCACGTACATCTGCTCGGTCGACGAGGCCGAGGCCGGCCCGAACAACAACTGGCGCGACCCCGCCGAGATGCGCGACGAGATGAAGCGCCTCTACACCGGCGCGATGCGCGGCCGCACGATGTACGTGGTGCCGTTCTCGATGGGCCCGCTCGGCTCACCGATCGCCCACATCGGGGTGCAGCTGACCGACTCGGCGTACGTCGCGGTCAGCATGCGGATCATGACCAGGATGGGTCAGGGCGCGCTCGACGTGCTCGGCGACGGCGATTGGGTGCCCTGCATCCACTCGGTCGGGGCCCCCTTGCAGCCCGGCGAGGCCGACGTCGCGTGGCCCTGCAACCCCGACAACAAGTACATCGTGCACTTCCCCGAGACCCGCGAGATCTGGAGCTTCGGTTCCGGATACGGCGGCAATGCGCTGCTCGGCAAGAAGTGCTTCGCGCTGCGCATCGCGTCGGTGATGGCCCGTGACGCCGGCTGGCTTGCCGAGCACATGTTGATCCTGAAGCTCACCAACCCTGCCGGCGAGGCGAAGTACATCGCCGGCGCCTTCCCCTCCGCGTGCGGCAAGACGAACCTCGCGATGCTCGTGCCGACGATCCCGGGCTGGAAGGCCGAGACGGTGGGCGACGACATCTGCTGGATGAAGTTCGGAGACGACGGCCGCCTCTACGCGATCAACCCGGAGGCCGGCTTCTTCGGGGTCGCCCCGGGCACCGGCTACGACACCAACGCCAATGCGATGAAGACCCTCTGGGGGAACTCCATCTACACCAACACCGCATTGACTGCCGACCTCGACGTGTGGTGGGAGGGCATGACCGACACGCCGCCGGCAAGCGCCACCGACTGGCGCGGCAATGAGTGGACGCCCGCGGCCGACACACCGGCTGCACACCCGAACGCCCGCTTCACCGCGCCGGCCGCGCAGTGCCCGTCGATGGCTCCCGAATGGGAAGACCCCGCCGGCGTGCCGATCTCGGCGATCCTCTTCGGCGGGCGGCGGCGCACGACGATGCCCCTCGTCACGCAGGCATACGACTGGGAGCACGGCGTGTTCCTCGGCTCGATCATGGCTTCGGAGACCACGGCCGCGCAGGCCGGGGCGGTCGGCAAGCTGCGCTTCGACCCGATGGCGATGCTGCCCTTCTGCGGCTACAACATGGCCGACTACTTCGCCCACTGGCTGACGATCGGCAAGGCGACCGACGCCGCCAAGCTGCCCAAGCTGTTCTTCGTCAACTGGTTCCGGCGCGACGACGACGGCCGCTTCCTGTGGCCGGGCTTCGGCGAGAACAGCCGCGTGCTGAAGTGGGTCTTCGAGCGTGTCGACGGCGAAGCCGATTGCGTCGACACCCCGATCGGGTATTTGCCGACCAGGGATTCGCTCGACACCGAGGGACTCGACGTCGACCCTGCCGACCTCGACGCGATCTTGTCCGTCGACGTCGCGGGCTGGCGCGACGCCATCCCCCAGGTGCGCGCGCACTACGCCCAGTTCGGCGGCAAGGTCCCCGCGCAGCTCGGTGTCGCCCTCGACACCCTCGAGACCAAGCTCGGCTGAACAGCCCCGCCGGGGCCTTCAGGCCTGGCCGACGAGCATCGCCCGTATGCCAAGGCCCATCAAGAACAGTCCGCCGAACCCGTACAACAGGTACAGGCGGTGCTGCATCTGGTTGCGGTAGCTGTAGATGATCGCCGCGGCGATGATGCCCACGAACCCGTAGAACGCGTGGAACTCGGGGAACTGCAGCTTGTACCGGTTGACGAGCAGCACGCCGAGCACCACCTGCACGAGGATCGTGAGCTCGGCGACGAGCGTGAACCACCACAGGGCTCGGCTGCGCAGCGAGCGGAAGCGGTGGGCGGCCAGCGCCCACAGCCCGGCGAGGCCGTTGGAGATGACGACGAACCACGCCCACGACGAGTGAAGATCGAGCATTGCCAGCGCGGACATGAGCGCGGCGAGCCTACCGGGCGGTCATTCCCCGCAACCGATGCCGCCGAAGACGGAGGTGACGACGCCCGTCGGTGTCGTGTTGGTGAGGTTGCCGCTGAGGCGCTCCTCGATGATGAAGCCCGACCCGAACACGTCGTCGGCGAAGAGCTGGACGCCAGGAACCGCGGCCTGGAGCTGCTCCACCGACGAGCCGAGTCCGATGCCTTCCGCAGTGACGAGGCCGTCGGGAACGGGCGTGGCGCCGAGCGGCGGTCCGTAGACGTACGCGAAGAAGTGCAGCCGGCCGCCCGAGGACTCCTCGCTCTCGTCGCCGAACAGCAGCAGCAGCTCGTTCCAGTTCACGCCCCTCACGGTCGTGCCGGGGCAGGTGCCGAACGGGCTGAACGGGTCGATCCAGCCGCTGTCCGCGGTGGGCGGGCCGAGGACGCCGGTCATGTACTCGATGACCGGCTCGGGGTCGACACCGAACGCGGCGTCGCCGATCCCTGTGGCCGACAACGTGAGCGCCGCGCCGGGAGCGGCCGTGGTCGTCGTCGGGGCGACGGTGGTGGTCGACGACGTCGAGGTGGTGGACGTGGACGTGGAGCTCGACGTGGAGGTCGTCGTCGGCGAGCCGGTCGTACTCGTCGGCAGGGTCGTCTGCGGCGCCGCCGACGTAGGTGGCTCGGGGGCGAGTGTGCTGTCTCCGGTCGAGTCGTCGCCCCCGCAGGCCGAGACGGCGAGGAGGGTCACCGCCGATAGTGCAGCGAGCGCGACGGCCTTGGCAGAGCGGGACATGGCCCCATTGTGGCCCGTCAGCGGATCAAGGTGTCGGCTTCCCGGCCGGGCTCGACGAGCACCAGCTCGGGCCCGACCACGTCGACGACGGTGATCGAGCAGTTGTCGAGGCGCTTGATCACGAGCCGGTCGTCGCCGAGCGCGGCACCGATCGCGGCGTTGATCGCGACGAAGTGGGAGAAGACGACGGTGTCGGCTGCGCACGCGAGCAGCCGGCGCAGAACACCGTCGCGGAAGTGCGTGTAGCGCGGCCCGAGCGCCTGCCAGGTGCCCGCCATCGCCGCCTGCAGCCATACCACCCGTTCGGCCATCGCCACCCCCTCCGGCGAGGGGATCTCGGCGACCGCGTCGTCGACGACGGCGGGCGTCGTCCAGGCGTGCGCGAGCGGGGCGGCGGTCTCTTGGCATCGCCGCAGCGGGCTGGTGATCACCGCGAGCGGACCGAGCGGGCTCAGGGTGTCGCAGGCCTCCCCGGCCTGGACCCGGCCGAGGTCGTCGAGCGGCGGGTCGGGGTCCGAGTCCCATCCGGCGGCGGCCCGACCGTGGCGGACGAGGTAGAGGCGGGTCACAGCGTGCTCGTCAGCCGAAGATCCAGCCGGCCCGGGGTCCGTCCGCCTCGACGCCGGGCTCGATGTACCACTCCGTCCCGAAAGCGCCGGCGAAGATCTCGTCGGGCATCTGCAGGAAGAAGCTGGTGTCGGTGATCTGGCTGCGGTGACAGGCCATCGAGGCCCGCTTCTGCGCCACGAACGCGGTCACGTCGACGGCGAGGGTGATCTCGTGCTGGGGCGTGCCGAACGGGTTGCCGTCGTCGGCCGGTCCCTCGGGGTCCCACTCGTCCTCGCCCTCGATCTCTGGGAAGGCGGTGCCGGTCTCACGGGCGGCGAGGAACATCTCGGCGACCCGGGTGCGGTTCATCGTCGCTTCGAGCACCCGCGGTGTGCCGGCCAGTTCTGCCGCGCGCCGCCCGACGCGATGCACCTGGATGTGGTCCGGATGGCCGTAACCGCCGTGCCAGTCGTAGATCGTCAGCACGTCGGCGGACTCCTCACGCAAGACCTCCGCCAACCGGGCCGCGGCCTCCTCGACCGGTGCCTGCAGGAAGCTGCCCGGGTGCTCGTTCTGGTCCCACCCGGTCATGCCGCTGTCGCCGTAGCCGAGCCACACGACTCGCGCCACCCCGAGCTCGGCCGCTGAGCACATCGTCTCGGCACACCGGCGCTCGACGAGGGTCTCGGCCGGACCGAGGTCGTCGGGAACCTCGCCGTGCTCGCCGTCGGTGGCCACCACCAGCACCACCCGGCAACCCTGCGCCGCGGCCCGCGCGATCGTGCCGCCCGTCTGGATCGACTCGTCGTCGGGGTGGGCGTGGAAGCAGACGAGGGTGCCCATCGGCGCTTCAGGCGTCCTTGACCGCGCCGGCTTCGACCAGCGCCGTCACCTCGGCGTCGGTCAGCCCCCAGTCGACCAGCACCTCGCGCGTGTGCTGGCCGGGGTGCGCCGGCGGGCTCGACACCTCGGCAGCGGTACGGCTGAACCGGGGTGCCGGGCGGGGCTGAGTGACGCCCCCGATCTCGACGAACGTCTCGCGCTCGACGTTGTGCGGATGGGCGGCGGCCTCGCTCATCGTCAGCACCGGGGCGAAGCACACGTCGGTCGCTTCCATGATCGCGCACCATTCGTCGCACGACTTCTGCGCGAACAACTCGGCCATCCGCACCTTCAGCTGCGGCCAGGCCGCCTTGTCCATCTGCTTCGCGAACGCCGGGTCGGCGTCGAGGCCGGTCAGGCGCAGCAGCTCAGCGTAGAACTGGGGCTCGATCGAACCGAGCGAGATGTAGCGGCCGTCGGCACAGCGGTAGACGTCGTAGAAGTGGGCGCCGGTGTCGAGCAGGTTGGTGCCCGGGGCGTTCTCGTCGAACAGGCCGAACGACTTGAACGCCCAGAACATGGTCATCAGCACGGCGGCGCCGTCGACCATCGCCGTGTCGACCACCTGCCCCTGCCCGCTGCGCCCCGCCTCGAGCAGCGCGCACACCACTCCGTAGGCGAGGAACATGCCGCCACCACCGAAATCGCCGACCATGTTGAGCGGCGGTACCGGAGCCTCACCGGCCCTCGCGAAGTGGGCGAGGGCACCCGCGAGAGAGATGTAGTTGATGTCGTGGCCGGCCGCGTGCGCGTACATCCCGCTCTGGCCCCAGCCCGTCATCCGCCCGTAGACAAGCTTCGGATTGCGCCCGAGACAGTCGTTCGGACCGACGCCGAGGCGTTCCATCACGCCGGGGCGGAAGCCCTCGATCAGGGCGTCGGCAGACTCGACCAGCCGCAACAGGGTGGCGACCCCGTCAGGATGCTTCAGATCGAGCGCGATGTTGCGCCGGCCGCGCTGCATCACGTCGAAGCCCGGCGTATCCGGTGCCGGGCCGCGCACCGCCTGGGTGCGCTCGACGCGGATCACCTCGGCGCCCATGTCGGCGAGCATCATCGCCGCGAACGGCCCGGGGCCGATGCCCGCCATCTCGATCACTCGGTAGCCGCTCAGCGGTCCGGGCATGTCTCGTTCTCCTCGGTCGGGTTCGTAGCTGCGGCGCAGCAATCAGGCGTCGGCGAGCTTCGCGTGTGCTGCGATGGCGCCGGTGACCGTCGGCCACAGTGGCTGGGGGATGTCGTGGCCCATGTCGGCGAGCATCAGCAACGAGGACCGCGGCACCAGCTCGGCGGTGCGTTCGCCGCCGGAGGGCGCGATGAGGGTGTCGTCGCGGCCGTGGATGACGAGCGTCGGCACCTCGAGCTTGGCCAGACCGGCGGCGCGGCTGCCGGTCGCGTAGATCGCCCCCAGCTGGCGCTGGGCGCCCTCCGGGTAGAAGGAGCGGTCGTAGCTGCGCGCGGCGAGGGCCTTCACCTCGACCGGGTCGAACCACCGCTTCGACTGCCACACCGAGTACTTGACGCTCGATTCGACGTAGTCGTCACGGCCCTCGGGTGGCGGAGCGAGCAGCACCTGAGCGGCCTCTGGCATGGGCGACCCGAAACCGGGCTCGCCGGTCGTCGACATGATCGAAGTCATCGAACGCACTCGCGTCGGGTGCTCGATCGCCATCTGCTGGACGATCATCCCGCCCATCGACGCGCCGGCGATGTGCGCGCGGTCGATCCCGAGGTGGTCGAGCAGGCCGACCGCGTCGGCGGCCATGTCCGAGAGCGTGTACGGCAGTTGCGGGAGCTTGTCCGGCTGGCCGCCGAGCGCGGCTTCGAGCACGAGCCCGATGTCGACCGACACGCCGTCGAACTTGGTGGACAGCCCGCAGTCACGGTTGTCGAAGCGGATCACGCGGAAGCCGTGTTTGGCGAGCTGTTCGCAGAACCCGTCCTGCCAGGCGATGAGTTGGGCGGTGAAGCCCATCACTAGGAGCAGTGGGGTCCCATCGGCCGAGCCGACGACGTCGTACTCGAGCTCGATCCCCCCGTTCAGCGTGGCGCGAGGCATCGGGCGAGTCTCACCGGGTCCCGCCTCGCCGGTCAACCCGGAGCCACTCCTCGGCTACGTTCGGGCCCCATGGCGTCCGCCCGCTTCTCCTCGACGACGTTCGGTGTGCACACCGGCCCGCAGCACTGCACCATCGACGACCTGCGCGCCGTCTGGCGCAAGGCGGAGGACCTCGGCTTCGGCTGGATATCGATCTGGGACCACTTCTACGGAGCCACCGGCAGGCCCGACGACGCGACGTGCTTCGAGGCCGTCGCGCTCCACGCGGCGCTCGCCTGCGAGACATCCCGGGTGCGCGTCGGCTCGCTCGTCTACTCGATCGGCTACCGCCATCCAGCCGTACTGGCCAAGCTGATCACGACGATCGACCACCTGTCGGGGGGCCGCGCCGACCTCGGGCTCGGCGCCGGCTGGGCCGAGGTCGAGTACAACGCCTACGGGATCGACTTCCCGACGGTGAAGACGCGGATGGACCAGCTGGAAGAGGCCGCGGAGTGCGTGCGCGGGCTGCTCCGCGACGAGACCACCTCGTTCGCCGGTGAGTGGTTCACCATGCGCGAGGCCCGCAACGAGCCTCGCCCGGTGCAGGCCGCACTGCCCATCTGGGTGGGCGGCACGGGCGAGAAGCGGACGCTACGCATCGCCGCCCGCTTCGCCGACGGGTGGAACGTGCCCTTCGTCAGCCCGGAGCAGTTCGCGGCGAAGAACGAGGTGCTCGACCGCCACTGCGCCGACGTCGGGCGCGACCCGGGCGAGATCCGCCGCAGCGTCAACGTCGGGATCGCCTGGACCGAGGAGAGCCTGCAGCGCCAGTTCGGCCTGCTCGCCGACGTGGTGAGGGGCGGGGTGCTGACCGGCTCCGACGACGAGGTGCTCGAGCGCATCGCCGGCTACGTCGACGCCGGCGCCGGGCAGATCAACCTCGCGCTGCGGCCGCCGTTCGACATCGACGCCCTGGAGCGCTTCAGCGCCACGCTCGGGCTCGGCTAGGACCCGTATCCGCCGCGGGGCGATGACGTCGCCCCGCGTGGCGATCGCCTATGTTTCCCCGCGTATCCGAGCGTGGGAGACCCGCGGGAAGGACGTGGCAAATGCCCGAGGCGACGCTGCTGACCGACGGCCTCTACTTCGGCGAGGGTCCTCGCTGGCACGACGGCAAGCTGTGGTTGTCGGACTTCTACGACCATGCCGTGAAGACCATCGACGAGCACGGCCACGTCGAGGTGATGGTCGAGGTGCCCGGCATGCCCTCCGGCCTCGGGTGGTTGCCCGACGGCCACCTGCTGCTCGTCAGCATGACCGACCGGCGGCTGCTGCGGATCGAGGCCGAAGGCCCCGTCGAGCACGCCGACCTCTCGGGCGTTGCCACATTCCACACGAACGACATGGTCGTCGACGGCTCGGGTCGTGCCTATGTCGGCAACTTCGGCTTCGATCTCGACGAGGCGATGACCACGAAGGGCGTCGAGCACGTCATCGCCGATCACGCCACCGCGGCGCTCGCCCGTGTCGACCCCGACGGCTCCGTCCACGTCGCTGCCACCGACCTTCACTTCCCGAACGGGATGGTGATCACCCCCGACGGGTCGACGATGATCCTCGCCGAGACGCTCGGCTTCCGGCTGACGGCGTTCGACATCGCCACCGACGGCTCGCTGTCCAACCGAAGGGTCTGGGCCGATCTCGACACCCGCGTGCCCGACGGCATCTGCCTCGACGCCAACGGCAACGTGTGGGTCGCCAACCCACTCGCGCCCGAATGCGTGCTGGTCGCCGAGGGCGGCGAGGTGCTCGAGGTGATCGTCACCGACCAACCGTGCTTCGCGTGCATGCTGGGCGGCCCCGACGGCAAGACCCTCTACATGTGCACCGCGGCGAGCTCGGTCGCCACACTCGCCAGTCAGGCGAGGAGCGGCCACGTGCTCACCGCGCGGGTCGCGGTCGGGCACGCGGGGCTTCCCTGAGGGCTCGCGCGATCCGGGCAAGCGCTGCCGGGGTACGCACGCCCCACCAGAAGAGATCGCGGCCGTCGATCCGCATGATCGGCACGCCCGCCAGCACCTCCGCCAGCTCGGTCTCGTGGGCGACCTCGAACACGTACGGCTCGCTCGGCAGCAACACCAGGTCCGGAGCTGCGGCACCGATGTCGGCGAGCTCCACCGCCGGGTAGCGCTGCGGCGCGTTAGCCGTCACCAGCTCGATCCCGCAGCGATGCAGCAACGCGCCGCCGTAGGTGTCGGCGGAGATGCTCATCCACGGCCGACGCCAGATCGGCACGAATGCCCGCCGCGGCGCTTCCCCGGTCGCCGGGCCCGGCGACGCAAGAGAGTCGAGATCGTGCGGGGTTGCGGCCCCGGCCGCGGAGGCGAGCTCGGACAGCTGCTCACCGAGGCCGTCGATGCCGTGCACCGCCGTCACGTGCAGGTGCAGACCACGCTCCTCCAGCGCCACGGCGTCCTCACGGCGGTTCTCCTCCTCGTCGAGCACGACGAGCTCGGGTGCCAGCGCGACGATCTGCGCGATGTCGGGGTTCTTCGTGCCCCCGACGCGGGCGATGCCGGGCTGGTCGCAGAAGCGCGTACACCCGACGACGTCGACACCCCACGCGAGCAGCGTCTCTGTGGCGGAAGGGACGAGGCTGACGACCCGCATGCCGATGGGCCGCCCGCCTGGTCGCGTCAGCCGAGCCCGAGCAGGCGGCGCTTCTGCGCCTCGAACTCCTCTGGCGTGAGGCTGCCGCGGTCGCGCAGCCCCTCGAGCTTCTCGAGCTGCGAGGCGACGTCGGTGCCGGCCGACCCGCCGCCGCCCTCATCGCGCCGCTCCTTCATCTCCATCTGCGCGTTGATCAGGTTCTGCACCCGGGCCGGGCCGCGCACGTCGGTGAACTGCTGCTGGCCGGTCTCGCCCGCGGACTCGATCAACAGGTCGCCGGCGCCGATCATCCGCTCGAACGGGCCCTGGTGGAACAAGACGTTGTTGACGCGCTGAAGGGGGATCTCGATACCGGTCTTGGAGAGCAACCCCTCGCGGAAGATGATCCGGTGGGTGGTGACGACGAAGTTCGTCGTCGCCCACTTGATGTACCGGATGGCGAGCGCGATCGCCGAGACCACGATGAACGCGAGGAGTACCCACTTCACCCACGACGGCGGGTCCCAGAAGACCACGGCGACGATCGACAAGACGATCGCGAGGGCGAGGGCGAGGGCGGCCTCGGCGAAGTACCACCAGTGGGGGTGCAGGTCGAGCACCACCGACTCGTAGTCGTTCAGCAGCTTCCTCGGGTAAGGCATGGGCGGCACTGTACCGAGCGGCAGGCGGGCAGCCGGAACACATCTCGCGCCTAGGGTGCCGAGCCGATGGACGTCGACGCGATCACGAGGGGGCTCGACGCGGCGCAGGCCGCGGCCGTCACCACCCCGTCGCCTCTGCTCGCCGTCATCGCCGGGGCCGGTTCGGGCAAGACGTCCGTGCTCACCAGGCGCGTTGCGCATCGCGTGGCCACCGGGCTCGCCGACGCGCAGCACACGATGGTGCTCACGTTCACCCGCCAAGCGGCAGGAGAGCTGCGCCGCCGGCTGCGCACGCTCGGCCTGCGTGACACCGTCGCGGCCGGCACCTTCCACGCCATGGCCCTGGGCTTCCTCCGCCAACACTGGGCCGACAGCAACCGCCCGCCGCCGACCGTCGTCAACGACCGCGCGCGCCTCGTCGCCGAGGTGTTGAGCGCCCGCACCACCAGCCGTCCCGCCGACGTGTCGGCGGAGATCGACTGGGCAAGGGCACGCCTCGTGCCTGCCGACCAGTTCGTCGAGGCGGCGAAGTCCGCCCGCCGGCGCTGCTCGGCCCCTCCGGCTGTCGTCGCCCGTGCCTACGCCGACTACGAGCAGCTGAAGCGCCGACGCGGCATCGTCGACCTCGACGACCTGCTCTCGCTCCTCCACGAGGCCGCCGCACAGGACCGCGAGTTCGCCGAGGCGCTGCGCTGGCGAGTGCGCCACCTGTACGTGGACGAGGCCCAGGACCTGAACCCCCTGCAGGCCCGCCTGCTCGAGCTGTGGCGCGCCGGCCGCGACGACCTGACCATCGTCGGCGACCCCGCCCAGGCGATCTACGGCTTCACCGGCTCCGACCCGACTCTGCTCGTCGACGTCGGCGAGCGGTTCCCCGGGGTGGAGATCGTCCGGCTGAACACGAACTACCGCTGCACCCCCGAGATCGTCGCCGCGGGACGCCGGGTTCTCGCCCACGCCACACCTCCCCCACCACTGCACTCGTCGCGCCCGGAGGGCGCAGCCGTTCGGGTCGTCGGCCTCGCCGACGAACGCGAGGAGGCTGCCAGCGTCGCGCGGCTCGTCCGCGACATGCGCCGACCGGGGGGCGGTGGTCGTCGGTGGCGGTGCTCGCCCGCACCAACGCCCAGCTACCACCGATCCTCGACGAGCTCGCCCGGCGCGCCATCCCCGCCCGACTCGGCAGCCGCCGCCTGACCCCGGGCGTCGCCGACGCCGTCGCCGACGCCGCCGCGCAACCGAGCGCGCACCGGCTCTCGGCCTGGGCGCACGACGTGCTCCACACACCCCTCGACGCGACGTCGCCAGGCCCGGGCGCTGACCACCGCCACAAGACCGCGGGTGAGGATTCTGCGGCCGCGGACCGCCGGCGGGTGGCCGCCGCCGTGATCGAGTTCCTGGAGGACGGCGGTGGTGACGGGCGGGCGTTCGCCGGTTGGGTACGCACGACGTCGCCGTTCACCGACGTCGAGGGCGACGCCGTGGAGCTGTGCACGTTCCATGCGGCGAAGGGCCGCGAGTGGGCGAGCGTGGTGGTGTGCGGGGCCGAGGCCGGCCTGCTCCCCCACGGGTCGGCCACCACCAACGTCCAGCGCGCCGAGGAGGCACGGCTCGCGTACGTGGCGATCACCAGGGCTGCCGACCAAGCGGTGATCACGTGGGCCGCGTCGCGCGACGGTCACCCCCGCGAGCCGAGCCCGTACCTGCACGGCCTTACGACCCATGACGAAGCGAACGCCATCACCGCTCCGCCGCCAAGCCTGCGCGCCGAGCGCAAGGCGCCCGACCCGAGGCTCGAGGCACTCGCCAAGTGGCGACAATCGGCGGCGCGGGTTGCGGGCATCGACCCGGTGCTGGTGCTACCCGACGCCGTGCTGGCCGCCGTGGCCACGCGCCGCCCGACGAACGTCGACGAGCTCGCCGCCGTGTCCGGCGTCGGCCAGATGATGGCGAACCGGTTCGGCCCGCGCATGCTCGAAGTGCTCGCCGCCGCCGCCCAGACCGCAGCCGAGGTTGAGCCCGAGCCCGCTCAGGCCGCTCAGGCCGGCGACGCCTCCGCGCCGCCGGACGCCTCCTCGGGCTGAGCTTCGCCGAGACGCATCTGCAGCAGCCGCTCGAACACACCCGGCTTGATGGCGATGAACACCCCGGAGGCCTCGGCGCACAGCGTGTCGCCCGCACTCAACGTGGCATGGGTGAACACCTTGCGGCCTTCGGTGCGCTCGTAACGCCCGACGTAGCGCACCTCCCGGTGCAGCGGCGTCGGCGAGCGATAGCTCACCTCGAGCCGGCCCGTCATCCCGGTCTGGCCCGACAGGGCTTGCGCGAAGCCGAGCACCTCGTCGAAGCCGGCGGCGATGAACCCGCCGTGCAGGCATCCAGGAGGGCCCTCGTAGGCCGAGCCGTAGGTGGCGGTGGCGACCACCTCGGCGGTGCCGACCCGCAGTTCGAGCGGCGGCGCCAGCGGGTTCAGGAGCCCCATGAACGGGCTGAACTCGACGAAGCCGTGTGACTCCTCGAGACTCCTGCTGCGCCGGCCGAGAGTAGCGAGCCTGGCGAGCGAGCCCTCCGCCGCGCCTTCGTAGTTGCGCCCGTGGGCGCGCCCGGCCAGGCCCGCGATGGCCTGCTCGACGAGCGTCGCGGCAGCCTCGAGCTCGGCGTCGGGCGCGGTCGAGCGCACCAGTTCGTCGATGATCGTCCGCGTCGCCGCCGCCAGGCGGTGGCGGGCGTCGATCGGTCGGTCCGCGCCAACGATTTCCTCCATCGATGCTCCTTCTTGCTCAGTCGTCGAGATCGACCACGACCGGTGCATGGTCGCTCGGTTGCTGGCCCTTGCGGGCATTGCGGTCGATGACCGCCCAACGGGTGCGGTCGGCCACCGGGCGGGAGCCGAACACCAGGTCGATGCGCATCCCCCGGCCCTGGTGGAAGTCACCGGCTCGGTAATCCCACCACGAGTACAGCCCAGCGTCGTCGTGCTGCAGGCGGAACAGGTCGACGAGACCCCACTGCTCCACATGGGCGAGCGCCGCCCGTTCGGGAGGGCTGACATGGGTCGCGTCGACGAAGGCAGCCGGGTCGTACACGTCGCGATCGTCGGGGGCGATGTTGAAGTCGCCGGCCACCAGCACCGCGTCGCCCGGTGTGCTCGCCGCGGCGACGTGGTCGTGCAAACGCGCGAGCCAGCTCAGCTTGTACCGGTAGTGGTCGTGGTCCACGACCCGGCCGTTGGGCACGTACACGGTGCTCACCCGGATGCCGGCACACGTGGCGGAGAGGATGCGGGCCTCGTGATCGGGCTCGACACCGGGCGCAAAGTTGGTCACCACGTCGTCGAGGCCCACCCTGGACAAGATCGCGACCCCGTTCCAGCGCCCTTCCCCGAAGTGGGCGGTGGCATACCCCATCGCCTGGAAGCTGAGTGCCGGGAAGGCCGCGTCGGCGAGCTTGGTCTCCTGCAGGCACACCACGTCGGGCTGCACCTCGGCGAGCCACGCCTCGACCCGCGGCAGACGGGCCTTCAACGAGTTGACGTTCCACGTGGCGAGGCGCACGACCAAGAACCGTAGGGCCGACGACGGGTGAGCGCCTCACCCGATGTGTTCAGCTGGCGCCCCGCTTGGCCGGCGGCTTCTTGGCCGGCGGGGCCTTCTTCGCCGGAGCCTTCTTCGCCGCCGGCGCCGACTTGGCTGCCGGCGGCTTCTTCGCCGCCGGCGTCTTCTTCGCCGCCGGCGGCTTCTTGGGTGCAGGCGCCGTGGCCGCGGCGGTGGCTTCCTCGGCGGCGGTCTCGGTGGCCGGTGCCTTCTTCGCGGGCGATTTCGCCGGTGCCTTCGCCGTGGCCGGAGCCTTCGCCGCGGTCGGTTCCTTCGCCGCGGCCTTCGCCGGTGCCTGCTTCGCGGCCGGCGCCTTCCTCGCGGCCGGCGCCTTCTTCGCCGCCGGCGCCTTCTTCGCCGCGGCCTTCTTGCGCGCCGCGATCTTCGTGGCGGCCTGCTCGACGAGCACCGGCGTGTCCGAGGGCTGCAGATGCAGCACCCTCGCCACGTGGGGCACGGCGAGGTCGATGCTGCGTCTGCCGGGGGCATAGCTCTCGACGACGAGGGTGACCGCTTCGCCGAGCTGCATCGCCTCGCGCGCCGAGCGGGGCGCGGGGTCGGACATCAGGCTCAACGGCACGTAGCCGCGGACGTCGCCGATGCGGACGTACGCGCCGTGCGAGGAGTACGTGTCGACCACCGCGTTCACGCTGCTGCCCACCGGGTGGAGCTCTACGAACCCGAGGTAGGCGAGCAGGTCGTTCACCGGGGCTCCGGCCGCCGGCGCCGGTTGGGCCGCCTCGGTGTCACGCGGCCGCCGCCGGCGGGCAGGTTGATCGGAAGAGGGTGCCGCCGCCTTCGCCCGCGGCGGTGGGGCGGTCGGTACCGGCATCGGCTGGCTCGCGGCCTTGCTCGCCCTCCGGCGCCCGCCCTCGTTCGTGCGGGAGGAACCCGCGGCCTTGGCGGCGACGCCCGGCTCTGACCCGGCCGGCGCATCCTTGCGCCTCGCATCGCGGGTGGAACGCCGGCTCGTCGGCCCGCGTACGGGGCTGCGCTCGACGAACACCCAGCCCACGTGGGGTACGGGCTTGCCGCCGATCAGACGTCCTTCGGTGAACAGCCAGTCGTAGACACCGTGGAACTCCTGGAACGAATCGTTGGACAAGATGGTCGCTCCGACCTTGTCGGCGATCGCCAATACGAACGCGTCTCCGCGCCCGACGGCGCCCGCCGGGGGTGCGACCAGCTCGTTGTTGGCGATCCCCTCGTCGAACTCGGCGACCTCTTTCGAGTCGATCCGGTGACCGAACGTGGCGTCGACGACGACGGTGATCAGGTCGGTCGGGTGCTCTTCGATGTACGAGGTGACTGCCTCGTTCAGCTGACGCAGGCTGGGCTTGGAACGCCCCTCGGTGGCCAGGTTGGATCCGTCGACGACGACATATCTCGGCATAACAACAGCTCAGTCAACCATCCGAGCGCCATGATCGGCGGGATGGGCCCCGCTGACCACGGCCGCATACGGTGGCGGGATGATCCGGGCCGTGCTCTGGGACTTCGGGGGCGTCATCTTGTCGAGCCCGTTCGAGGCGTTCAACGACTACGAAGCGGAGAACGGCCTGCCCACCGATTTCATCCGTGGCGTCAACTCGACCGATCCGCACACCAACGCGTGGGCCCGGTTCGAGCGCAGCGAGATCGACCCGGTCGCGTTCGACGCTGCCTTCGCCGCCGAGTCGGCGCGCCTTGGCCACGAGGTGCGCGGTGCGGCGGTGCTCGCGCTGTTGCACGGTGAGATCCGTCCGGAGATGGTGCGCGCCCTCGCTCGCGTGAAGGAGGCCGGGTTGCTCACGGCCTGCCTCACCAACAACGTGGTCAGCGGGGGCGGTGACCCCACCGGCCGCGGCGACCTGATCGCCGAGGTGATGGGCCTGTTCGACGTGGTGGTCGAGTCGAGCAAGGTGGGCGTGCGCAAACCCGAGGTCCGCTTCTACGAGCTGGCCTGCGAGCTGCTCGCCGTGACCCCCGAGGAGTGCGTGTTCCTCGACGACCTCGGCGTCAACCTGAAGCCGGCGGCCGAGATGGGGATGAAGACGATCAAGGTGGCGTCGGCTGCCCAGGCGCTCGGCGAGCTCCAACACGTGCTCGGCATCGACCTGCGCTGAGATCGGGCCGCTAGTCGGATCCGAGGCCGGCGAACGTGGCGTCCATCAGATCGGCGTGCTCTTGGTCGTGGATGGTCTTCGAGCCCGTGGCCGGGCTTCCTGACTCGACGCGGGCGACGTGGCGCAGGTCGTATCCCTGCTCCTTCACCCTCCAGGTGCGGTGCTCGACGAACTTCCAGGGGCCCATGTTCTCGGGCTCCTCCTGCAACCAGACGACCTCCCGCGCCCCGGCGTAGCGGTCGAGCACGGCTTGCATCGCCGCGGTCGGGAACGGGTAGAGCTGCTCCACCCTGACCACTGCCACCGGCGCGGCGCGCTTCGTGCGCTCGGCCATCGCGTCCCAGGCCACCTTGCCGCTGCAGAACACCACCCGGCGCACTGCCGCCGGATCGGTGACCCACGGGTCGTCGAGCACCTCTTCGAACGACCCCCGCGTCAGGTCTTCGAGGCTGCTCATCGTCTCCTTCATGCGCAGCGGCGACTTGGGCGTGAAGATCACCAGCGGACGGCTCACGTCGTGGTGCACCTGGCGGCGCAGCAGGTGGAAGTACTGCGCCGCGGTCGTCGCGTTGCAGAGCTGGATGTTGTCCTCGGCGGCGAGGACGAGGAAGCGCTCGATCCGCGCCGAGCTGTGCTCGGGCCCCTGGCCCTCCATGCCGTGGGGCAGCAGCAGCACGAGCCCGTTCGTCAGGCCCCACTTGTCCTCGGCGGCCACCAGGTACTGGTCGATGATCACCTGCGCGCAGTTGATGAAGTCGCCGAACTGGGCCTCCCACATGACCAGCGCGTCGGCGTTCGCGTGTGAATACCCGTACTCGAACCCGAGGGCGGCGTACTCGCTGAGCAGCGAGTCGTAGACCCAGAACCTCGCCTTCGCGCCGGGCAGCTCGTCGAGGGGAACGAAGACCCGCTCGTTGTCGTAGTCGATGAGCGCCGCATGGCGCTGGCTGAACGTGCCCCGCCTGCTGTCCTCGCCCGACAGCCTGACCGGGGTGCCCTCGAGCACGATCGACCCGATGGCCAGGGCTTCTGCCGTCGCCCAGTCGACCATGCCCGTCTCTTCGAGCTGGCGGGAGCGAGCTGCGAACTGGCGCGCCAGCTTGGGGTGCGGTGTGAAGCCCTCCGGGTACGCGGTGAGGCCGTGGAAGACCTGTTCGAGCACGGCCCGATCGACGCCGGTGGCGACGTGGGGCAGCACACCGTGAGGCTTTGGTGGCTTGGCCGCTCGCACTTCGTCAGGGGCGTGTGCGCGGGTCTCGTCGAGGGCGACCTGCAACTTCGACTGGAAGTCGTTGAGCGCGGTCTCGGCCTCGTCGAGGGAGATGTCGCCGCGCTTGACGAGCGTCTCGACGTAGAGCTTGCGCACGCTGCGCCGCTCGGCGATCGCCTTGTACATCAGCGGCTGGGTGTAGCTCGGGTCGTCACCCTCGTTGTGACCGTGGCGGCGGTAGCACACCATGTCGATGACGACGTCCTTCGCGAACCGGCGCTGGTATTCGTACGCCAGCCGGGCCACCCGCGCGCAGGCCTCTGGGTCGTCGCCGTTGACGTGGAAGATCGGCGCCTGCACGGTCTTCGCGACGTCGCTGCAGTACAGCGAGGAACGTGCGTACTTGGGCGAGGTGGTGAACCCGATCTGGTTGTTGATGATCAGGTGGATCGTGCCCCCGATGCGATATCCGCTGATGTCGCTCATCGCCAGGCACTCGGCAACCACGCCCTGGCCGGCGAAAGCGGCATCGCCATGGATGAGCAGGGCCAGCACCGGGAACGAGCCGGGCGGCTCGATCTGGTCCTGCTGGGCGCGGGCGATGCCCATCACGATCGGGTCGACGGTCTCGAGATGGCTCGGATTGGCGGCGAGCTCGACGCGGATGCTGCGCCCCGTCGGGCTCTCGTACTTGCCGCTCGCGCCGAGGTGGTACTTCACGTCGCCGGAGCCCTGCACGCTCGTCGGGTCGAGGTAGCCCTCGAACTCCTTGAAGATCTGGTCGTAGCTCTTTCCCATCACGTTGGCGAGCACGTTCAGCCGGCCGCGGTGCGCCATGCCGAGCACGGCGCCGTCCATGTGGTCGTCGGCGGCGCGGGAGAGGATCTGGTCGAGGATCGGGATCGCGCTCTCTGCGCCTTCCAGCCCGAAGCGCTTCGTGCCCACGTACTTGGTGGCGAGGAACTTCTCGAAGGCCTCGGCTGCGTTCAGGCGCTCGAGGACGCGGTGCTTCTCCTCCTTCGACAGCTCGAAGCCGACGCCCTCGACGTGCTCTTGGATCCACCGCTGCTCTTCGGTGTCCTGGATGTGCATGTACTCGATACCGATGCTGCGGCAGTACGCGTCGCGCAGCGTGCCGAGCAGGTCGCCGAGCGTTGCCCGCTCGACCCCGCCGACTCCGCCGGTGAGGAACTCGCGATCGAGGTCCCAGATCGTCAGGCCGTACGTGGCCGGGTCGAGCTCGACCGGCAGCTCGGGCTCGCGCCAGCGCAGCGGGTCGAGGTCGGCGATCAGGTGGCCACGGACGCGGTGGACGCGGATCAACGTCGCGACCTGCATCTGCTTGTGCAGCATCGCCTCGTCGCGCTCGGACGGGTTGACGTCGGGGCGCCACTTCACGCTCTCGTACGGGACGTTCAGGCTGTGGAAGACGTCCTCGTAGAAGTCGTGCTCGCCGAGCAGCAGCTCGTGCACGCGCTTCAGGAAGAGCCCGCTCTCGGCGCCCTGGATGATGCGGTGGTCGTAGGTGGAGGTGATGGTGACCACCTTGGACACCCCGAGGCCGCGCAGCGCCCGCTCGTCGGCGCCCTGGAACTCGGCCGGGTAATCGATCGAGCCGACGCCGACGATCACCCCCTGGCCGGGCATCAGCCGCGGCACGCTCTGGACGGTGCCGATCGTGCCGGGGTTGGTGAGCGTGACCGTCGCCCCCTGGAAGTCGCTCACCTGCAGCTTGTTGGCCCTCACCTTGCGGATGAGGTCTTCGTACGCGCCGAGGAAGGCGGCGAAGTCGGCGGTGTCGGCATCGCGCACCACCGGCACCACGAGGGTGCGTGAGCCGTCGCTCTTCGCGACGTCGACGGCGAGGCCGAGGTGCACGTGCTCGTTGCGCACCACGCGCGGCTTGCCGTCGGTGCCCTCGACGAAGGTGTTGTTCATCGCCGGGACCTCGTCGGCGATCGCGCGCACGATGGCGTAGCCGATGAGGTGCGTGAAGCTGACCTTGCCCAGGCCGGCGCGCTGGCGGTAGCCGTTGATCACCTTGCGGTTGACCTCGAGCAGCTTGGCCGGGACGTTGCGAAAGCTCGTCGCGGTGGGGACCGCGAGGCTGCGCTCCATGTTGGCCACGATCGCTGCGCCCGCGCCGCGGATCGGGTCACCGACCTCGACCGCTGGCACCGGCGCCGCAGCAGGTGCTGGTGCCGGCTGCCCGGCGGGGGCCGCCGGCGCGGTGGCCTCGGCGGCCGCAGGTGGTGCCGGTGCCAGGTGTGGTGCTGGCTCAGCGGAGCGGAAGTCGGAGAAGAACTCCCGCCAGGCGTCGCCGACCGAAGCCGGATCGGCGCGGTACTTCTCGTACATCTCCTCGACGAGCCACGAGTTGGTGCCGAACCCGCGACCCGCATCTCCGTCTGACATCGAGCCAACTGTACCGGCGCCCGTTGCACCCCTGTTCAGGACGGTTGGCGGCCGGGGCGCCACAGTCGCCATCTCTTCGGTCGACCCCCCGGATAGCGTCTCGGCCCATGCGCAACCGCTTGATCAGCTCCGTCGCGATCGCTGCCGGCGCCCTCGCCATTGCCGCCTGTGGCGGCGACGACGCAGGATCCTCGCCGGAGATCCCCGCCGACGCCGACCTCGTCGTGCGCGCTGTGCCCACGATCCGCTGGGACAGCCCCACGTACACCGTCACCGGTGGCGAGGCGAAGGTGGTGCTCGTCAACGAGGAGAGCATCTACCACGACATGGTGATCCTCGAGGGCGACAACGTGATCGTCGGTGACGTCAACTGGGAGGTCACCGCCAAGGGCGACGTCGCCGTGCAGACGCTCACCCTCGAACCCGGCGAGTACGCCGTCTTCTGCCGCGTCCCGGGTCACTCGACGATGAACTCCACCCTCACCGTCTCCTGACCCCCGGCCCCCGGCCCCCGGCCCCCCGGCCCCCCGGCCCCCCGGCCCCCTGGCCAAAACCCCGACCCCAAACCGCAGCTTCCGCGCCAATCTGTCAACGAAACGACCCTGAGCGCACGTTCGTTGACAGATTGGCGCGATACCTGCGCGAGGGAGAGCTGCGGGGAGAGGATCTCGCGCAGGTGCTGGCTACATCGAGGGGGCTTCTTCGAGGACTTCCACCTCGACGGTCTGGGTAGCGCCAGAGCCGAACTCGAGCGTCAGCTCGAACTTCTGGCCGATCTCGAGGGGGGCGACGAGGTCGAGCATCATCACGTGGTAGCCGCCGGGCATCAGGTTGACCACCTCGCCTGCGGGCAGGGCGATCTCGTCGACCGGGCGCATCACCATGCCACCTTCCATCGTCTCGCTGGTCATGCCCGTGTCGTCGGTCTCCTCGACAGGCACTACCTCGTGGATCTCGACGGTGCCGGCGATCGATGCGTCGACCGCTGCCCCGACCAGCGTGTCATTCGCCGACGCGGTGATGTCCATGTACGCCGCGCCTGCGGTCGTCATCGCCGGGCTGTTGCGGGCCCAAACGTTCTCGATGACGAACGTCGCATCCTCCGACGGGGCGTCGGTCTCGGTCGGACCCGAAGTCACGTCGGTCGGGCCGGAGGTGTCCGACGAACCGCCGTCGTCGCCGCCGCATGCACCGAGCACGAGCGCCGTAGCGGCGAGCCCGGCCACGAGCGCACTCCTGTGGGATCTCTTGATCATCTGTCGTCGACTCCTTCGGTCGTTCACGAATGTTTCACGCTGCTTCTGTCGGTCTAGCTACCTGCACGACTGACCGTTCGCGCGTGAGCGCCTGGGGCAGCCGTCGCCCTAGAGGTCGTCCCGGGGCGGCTCACGGTTCCCAACCGGGGCTGAGGTGATGCATGACTCGCGTCACATTCGGACGCGGCCGGCCGGCGAGCGACCACAGCAGCAGCAGACCGACCACCTCGAACAGGTGCTGGGACTCGGCGAGCGCGCCCGCGTGCCCGTCGACGGTGTCGATGACCGCGGTCAGCATCGACAGCACGGCGAGCGCGCCGACGACGGGCAGCATGCCGAACGCCCGCACCGGCCGCCACGCGGCGTACAGCAGACCGATGGCCACGGCCACCGTCAACGACCCGACGTGGCGCGCGACGTGCACCGTCGCCCCCGTGTCGTCGCCGAGCACGAGCGCCGGCAGTCCGAGCACGATCTGGGTCAGCGCCACGCAGGCCAGGGTGAACCTCACCCACTGGCGATGCCCGAGCCGCGGGGGGTGCACGCGGGCCAGGACGGCAGCGGTGAGGTCAGGCACGGGTTCGGCCGGGTGCAGGCGCACCATGCGGTGCAATGCCAGCCACTCGTGCTCCAGCGCGGCGCACGCCGCACAGTCGGCGAGGTGTTCCTGCAGCGGGGCGCTGCCGGACAGGTCGAGCTCGCCGTCCAAGAAGGCGGAGAGCACTTCGGGGACTTCTTCACACCGCATGTACCTAGAGTCGAACGGCCCTGCCCGTTGGTTCCCGGGCCCGCCAGCATTGGAGCCAGATGGACCAGCTGACGTCTCTCATGCTGCGCGCCTCGGACGGCGAGCGCGAGGCATTGGCCGACGTCGTCAGGCGCACGCAGGCAGACGTGTGGCGCCTTTGCGCCTACCTGACGAGCCCCGACGATGCCGACGATTTGACCCAGGAGACCTACGCCCGCATGTGCGCGGGCCTGCAGCGGATCACACCCGAGACCGACGGGCGCGCCTGGCTGCTCGGCATCGCCCGCCACGTGGCCGTCGACCACGTTCGCCGCGCGGTGCGCTGGCGTCGTCTGGTGCTGCCGCGACCGAGACCCACCTCGCCCGACGACACGGGCGCCACCGACCTGATGGCGCTCGTCCAGGCGCTCGACCCCGACCGCCGGGCAGCGTTCGTGATGACCCAGCTGCTCGGCCTGTCCTACGAGGAGGCGGCCGAGGCCTGTGGGTGCCCGATCGGCACCATCCGCTCTCGCGTCGCGCGGGCACGCACGGAACTCGCCCACCAGGTGAGCGAGTCCGGGCAGGCTCCCCGCCGGAGGGCGGGCGGCGACGGGCTCAGGGGATGATCAGCCCTTCGGACAGCAGGTAGAGCACGACGAACAGCACGCCGCCGGTGATCATCGCGTTGCGGTGCGTCTCGAACGGCCACAGCAGCTTGTTCGTGGCGGCGGTGCCACCGAGCATGCCGAGCGCGGCCAGTTCGATGACCGCGCCGAGCACCACTGCGATCAGGACGAACACCCACGCGTTGCCTGCGGAATCGTGGAAGCCGTACAGGTGCGCCGACGCGACCATGAACCAGAGCATCGGGATGCTGAAGATGAAGTTCGCTCGTGAGGCGAGCAGCGCCCTCCGGCCCGCACCGGCCGCGGCCGGATCGGCCTCTGCCCCGCCGAGCACGTTGGCCGCGTTCGCCAGCACCGTGCGCTGCTGAGGCCAGATCACCATCCAGACGTTCGTCGCCATCGTGAGCCCGAGCAGCATGCCGACGAGGATCGCCGCACTGTGGCCGAGCCCGATCGCGGCGGTGTCCGTCATGAAGCCCTTCATGTAGTCGTTGATCACGCCGAGCATGAGCAGCCCGAGGATCAAGGTGACGAGCGCCGACCAGCGGAACCACCACAGCGCGCGGCGGGCGAGCTTGTCGATGGAAACGGTCCGGGCGCGGGCCTCGTCGCCGTACGCGGCGAAGCTCGGCACCTGCACCACGTTGAAGTAGTACAGCAGGCCGATCCAGGTGACTCCTGCGAGCACGTGCAACGCGCGCAACAGCACTGGTAGGCCGGTGTCCGGATCGAGGATCTCCATCGCTTACCCCCTAGACGTTCGATGAACAGGTGCGCGGACCGTAGCACCGCGTCCCGATCAGGCTCGGGAATGTCACGGGCGGGCGCGGCGGTAGCGTCAGCGCCCCACCCCGAGGGCAGGACGGACACCAACTCGACATGGCGCACGAGTTCATCTACACCTGCTACAAGCTCGCCCGGCACTACCCACCCGACCGCACGGTGCTCGAGAACATCTCGCTCTCGTTCTACCCGGGAGCGAAGATCGGCGTGATCGGCCCGAACGGGTCGGGCAAGTCGAGCCTGCTGCGGATCATGGCCGGGCTCGACGACGGCTTCTCGGGCGAGGCGCGGCTCACGCCGGGCTTCTCCGTCGGGTTCCTCGCGCAGGAGCCAGTTCTCGACGCCTCGAAGGACGTGCTCGGCAACGTGATGGACGGCGTCGCCGGCGTCCAAGCACTGATCGAGCGGTACAACGACGTGATGGCGATGTGGGCCGACCCCGACGCCGACTACGACAAGGTCGGCGCGATGCAGGCCGAGCTCGAGGACAAGATCGCCGCCGCCGACGCGTGGAGCCTGGATCGCAACGTCGAGATCGCGATGGATGCGCTGCGTTGCCCACCGAACGATTCCGACGTGACGACGCTGTCCGGCGGTGAACGCAGGCGGGTGGCACTGTGCCGGCTGCTGCTCTCCCACCCCGACCTGTTGCTGCTCGACGAACCGACGAACCACCTCGACGCCGAGAGCGTCGACTGGCTGGAGCGGTTCTTGCAGGAGTACCACGGCACCGTCGTCGCGATCACCCACGACCGCTACTTCCTCGACAACGTGGCCAAGTGGATCCTCGAGCTCGACCGCGGGCGGGGCATCCCGTTCGAAGGCAACTACACGAGCTGGCTGGAGCAGAAGCAGGAGCGCCTCGCCCGGGAGGAAAAGGGCAACGAGGCTCGCCGGCGCACCCTGCAGCACGAGCTGGAGTGGGTGCGGATGGCCCCGAAGGCCCGCCAGGCCAAGGGCAAGGCCCGGCTCAGCGCGTACGAGCGGCTCCAGGCCGAGGCCGAGGCCGCCGAGCGCGGCCCCGAGCGGTTGGAGATCACGATCCCTCCCGGCCCGCGTCTTGGCGAGACGGTGATCGAGGTCGAGGGCCTGTGCAAGGGGTTCGGCAACCGGCTGCTGATCGAGGACCTCTCGTTCTCCCTGCCGCCGGCGGGCATCGTCGGCATCATCGGCCCGAACGGCGCCGGCAAGACGACGCTCTTCCGGATGCTGACCGGGGACGAGCCCCCCGACGCCGGCACGATCAAGACCGGCGAGACGGTGCAGCTCAGCTACGTAGACCAGAGCCGCGACAGCCTCGACCCGGCCAAGACCGTGTACGAGGAGATCACCGGTGGCGTCGAGCACATGCGGGTCGGCCATCGCGAGGTGCACGGCCGCGCCTACGTGGCCTCGTTCAACTTCAAGGGCAGCGACCAGCAGAAGCTGGTCGGCGACCTGTCCGGCGGCGAGCGCAACCGGGTCCACCTGGCCAAGGTGCTGAAGAGCGGCGGCAACCTGCTGCTGCTCGACGAGCCGACGAACGACCTGGACGTCGACACCCTCCGCGCGCTGGAGGAAGGCCTCGATTCCTTCCCCGGCTGCGCGATCGTCATCAGCCACGACCGGTGGTTCCTCGACCGCATCGCGACCCACGTGTTGGCGTTCGAAGGTGACAGCCAGGTGCGCTGGTTCGAGGGCAACTTCGCCGAATACGAGACCTGGCGCCATAAGAACCTCGGCGCCGCGGCCGACCAGCCGCACCGACTGAAGTACAAGCCGCTCGCCCGCTGAGCAGTAGCCTGGTCCGAGCCAAGGAGGGACCCCCGATATGTGCGCTTCATGCCTGTCGAACGCCGAGTTCGTGCTCACCAACGTCGCCCTCGTCGGTGCCTTGGTGAAGGCCCCGGTGCATCGGGCGCTCGCCGATCTCGGTGTCGTGGCGCCGCCCGATCCGGTCGCGCACGACGTGCGTACCGTCGCCTTCTTGCGTTCGCTCGATCTCGACCCCGTGGCGCTGCTCGGCGCCGACGCCGTCGAGGCTGCAGCCGCGTGGGCACCCGCCCCGGCGAGCTACGGGTTCGGGCTGGGACGCCGCTCGCGCCGCCCCATCGGCTCCCACAGCCTGGCCATCACCAAGTAGACGAGCCCGAGCAGGGCCAGCGCCACAGGGAACACGATCCACGGGTTCACCCCTGGCAGCGAACGAGCCTTGATCCACCACGGGCCGGTCCACGACAAATCCATCGGATAGCCGCGCCGCTTCACCCCGTCGATCGTCGGCGTGGCGAGTACGTGGGCGTACAAGAACCAGGCCGTCATCCGGCAGACGCCGAAGAAGAAGGTCGCCCGGTAGAGGGCCAGCAGGCCCCGCTCGGGCAGGAACCGCCCGAACCACGCCCAGGTGCGCGAATCGGCCGTGACCACGTTCGTCCGCCAGAACTCGCGGGTCAGCACCCGCCACGAGACGAGCACCACCGCGAGCCAGAACAGGTCCATCACCAGGCCGAGGCTGCTGTAGTAGGCGGCTGCGTCGAGGTACTTGCCTCCCTCGACCGTTGCCGCGTAGGCCCACGTCTTCATCGACCAGTTCAGCGTGGAGAACGGGAAGATGAGCATCGTTCCGACGCTGTCGTTCACGTCGGTCAGCGCGTGCGCGGCAAGCCCGAACACGAAACCCACGGTGAGGGCCCGATTGCGCTTCCACAGCCAGAGGAGCAGGCCGAGCACGACGCCGAGGAACAACGTGTGGGTGAAACCCATCCCCGGCCATCCACGGTGCCAGCGCTCGGGCACGTCGGCGCCGTAGTGGACGCCGTTGACCGTGATCCCGTACACCCAGAACTTCGACAAGAAGTCGGGCATGAAGTCACCGAGGTACACCCCGAAGAAGCTGACCTTGCCCTTCATCTTCGACGGCAGGTGGGCCTGCACGGCGTAGACCTCGAACTGGTGGGCGGCCCAGCTCATCGGTGCTTGCGGACCATGTCGACGAGGGCGGGGCCGGCGACGACGGTGACGACGAGCCATGCAGGCCCGAGGAACCACGTCAGCAGCCACTTGTGGTACATCCCGATCACGATGTAGCTGACCGCCGCGAGGCTGTACCAGAAGACCGTCTCACGAGCCGAGAGCCGGCGGCTGCCGCGGTGATCCAGCGTGGCGTCTCCTTCGGGCATCCGTCGGGAAGGTACCGGACCCGAGCGGGGCCATGCGCATCGGCCCTTCTCGGCCAGAATGGGGGGCGCATGGCTCCAAAGCTCATCCGGGCCGCGTGCGGAGTGTGCTTCGTCGCGGGGATCGCCGGCATGATCGTCACGTCGGTGAACGGCAACAACGAGGGGTACGTGGTGACGATCGGCATGGTCACCGCCGTGGCCGCGCTCGTCCTCGTCGTGACGTCGGCGCTCACCGCCAGCCGGCGGATCGACGTCTTCGTCGAGGCAGATGCCGAGCGCTTGGAGCGCCGTGTCGACGCCCTCGTCGCCGCCGGGGCCGACGAGCACTCCGTGCGTGAGCTCGTGCGCGACGCGGTACACCTCGGGCGCGGCGCGTGACGGACACCCGCTCCGACCACCAACTTGCCGCGCAGCTCGCCACCGATGCGGGCCGCTTGCTGGTCGAGGTCCGCGCGGACCTACAGGCCCGCGGGGCGTCGCCGTGGCAGGTGAAGGACGCCGGTGACATCGTCAGCCACGAGTACCTCGCGCAGGCCATCGCGCAGGCTCGGCCGGGCGATGCGGTGCTGTCCGAGGAGGGGGCGGAGGATCGGCGCCGCTTCGACGCGGAGCGCGTCTGGATCATCGACCCGCTGGACGGCACGAACGAGTTCGGCGAGCCCGGCCGCCACGACTGGGCCGTGCACATCGCGCTGTGGGAGCGCGGTGCCCTCACCGCCGGGGCGGTATCGCTGCCGGCGCTGGAGATGACGTTCGCCACCGACCCCGCGCCCGAGCTGGCCGACAGCAGCCGTCAGCGACCGCGCCTGATCACCTCCCGCACCCGCGCCCCCTATGCCGCGGTCGTGGTCGCCGAGCAGCTCGGCTGCGACGCCGTGAGGCTCGGCTCCGCGGGGGCGAAGACCATGGCGATCATCGTCGGCGAGGCCGACATATACGTGCACGACGGGGGCATGTACCAGTGGGACAGCGCTGCTCCCGCCGCCGTCGCGAGAGCTGCCGGCCTCCACGTGAGCCGCATCGACGGCTCCGAGCTCGTGTACAACGACAGAGACCCATGGCTGCCGGACCTGCTCGTCTGCCGTCCCGAGTACGCCACACCGGTCCTGGACGCGCTGTGGGGCACGGAGCGGCGCGGGGCAGGGCCTGGTTCCTGAAGACCCCGGACACGCGGCACCCCCGCCGACGGCGAAGGGCGCCTCACGTCGTAGACTCCGCAGGTTCCTTCCAGGGCCGATCGGAGCCGAAGCCCAGATGTCCGCCATCATCTCCAGCCCCGGTGAGATCCCCCCGGTCGGCGCGCCCGCCCACGCCGCGCGCGCCACCGTCGAACGGCCCCCGGGTCTGGTCGTGGCCGCGCTCGCCTCGATCGCGGCGGGGGCGATCCATGCCGGCGCAATCGGCATCCACACCGAGCACCCTCAGCTCGCCCGGCTGTTCGTCGTCGTCGCCGTGTTCCAGCTCGGCTGGGGTCTGCTCGCCCTCGCCGTCCCGTCACGCCCGATGGCAATCGTCGGCTTCGTCGGCAACGCCGCCATCGTCGGCGGGTGGGTGCTCACCCGCGTAGCCGGCATCTCATGGATCGACGGGCTCGAGACCCGCGAAGCCGCGCAGTTCACCGACAGCGTCTGCGCCGCGTTCGGCGTGATCGCGGCAGGGACCGCTCTAGCCGCGGCGCTGCTCGGCGAGCGGACCCTGCCGAGGGCGCGGGTGGTGGTACCTGGCGTGGCGATGGCCGCGCTCGCGATTCCGGCGATGTTCGTCGGCAGCAGCCACAGCCACGCGAGCGCCGACCACGGCCACGACGAGACGACCACGGCGGCCGTTCCCCACGACGACTCCGTCCCCCACGACGACTCCGTCGCCCACGACGACTCCGTCCCCCACGACGACTCCGTTCCCCACGACGACTCCGTAGCCCACGACGACTCGGTTCCCCACGACGACTCGGTCGCGCACGAGGAGACGACCGACGTGGCCGCGTGGCCACGGCCGTGGGACCCCGCCGAGGGCATCGACCTCTCCGGTGTACCGGGCGTCACCCCCGAGCAAGAGGCGCGCGCTGCCCAGCTGCTCGAGGACACGCTGCGCGAGCTGCCCGCGTTCGCCGACCCGGTGGCGATCCAAACCCTCGGCTACCGCTCGATCGGCGACGCCAGCACCGGCTTCGAGCACTTCATCAACCGCGAGATGATCAACGACGACAAGCTGCTCGACCCGACAGCACCCGAGTCGCTCGTGTTCCAGGTGGACGCCGCGAGCGGAGAGAAGTCGCTCGTGTCGGCGATGTTCATCGCACCGACGGGCACCGCGATGGACGACCCCAAGCTCACCGACATCGGCGGCGCGCTGATGCAGTGGCACATCCACGACAACTTGTGCTGGGGCCTGCGCGACGGAGTGCCCGTGGTCGTATCGGTCACCGATGCCAACGGCGGATGCCCGCCCGGATCGTTGCGGGCCGGAGGCGCGAACCCGATGGTGCACGTGTGGATCGCGCCCCATGCGTGTGGGCCCTTCGCCGCGCTGGAGGGCCACGGCGCCGGACAGACGGCTGGTGACGGTCCACGCGCCGACCAATGCCAGGCCGACCACGCCGACCACGCCGAGGCCGACGCCGACGACACCTCGACCTCGGTGCCTCCCCAGCAGTACGACCCTGATCTACCGATCGACCTGTCCGGCGTCGAGGGCGTCTCGGTGGCCCAGCAGGCTCGCGCCGAGAACCTGATCGCGGTCACGCTGCGCTACCTGCCGCAATACGCCGACCCGGCCACCGCCGAGGCCGACGGCTTCGCCAGCATCTTCGACGGTGCCACCGGCTACGAGCACTACATCAACTGGTCGTACATCAACGACGATCACATCCTCGACCCGCTGTACCCGGAGAGCCTCGTCTACCGCCACGAGAACGGCGAGAAGACGCTCGTGTCGGCGATGTTCATGCTGCGCGACGGCGAGACTCTCGACACCGTTCCCGACGTGGGCGGCGCCCTCACCCAGTGGCACATCCACGACAACCTCTGCTTCTCGGAGGACCCCTACGTCAGCGGCAAGACCCGCGTCGTCGGTCTGACCAACAGCGAGGGTGGATGCACGTTCGGGATCGAGCTGCACCAGAACCCGATGCTTCACGTATGGATCGTCCCCCACGAGTGCGGCCCGTTCGCCTCGTTGGAGGGAATCGCCGGCGGACAGATCGCCGAGGGCGAACAACGCTGGTGTGACACCGCCCACGGCGGCCACTGACGCGAGATGCAGACGGAGCCCCCCGCAGACCTCGACTTCGGAGCGTTCACCTCCGCGGCCCCCTGGGTGCTCACCCCAGATGGCGGCGACTGGACGCCGATCGCCGGCTCCCTGCGGGTAGCGGCGCGCGAGGAAGCACCCCTGCTCACCAGGCCGCGGCGGCTGCCGCCCGGCGCTCGTGTGCTGACCGTCGTCGGGCGTCTCGGCTACGCCGTCGGGCCATGGCTGTGGCAACGCCGACGCGGGCGCTTCGACTCGCCCGAGGCGGGCCGCGCCGTCATCTCACGACGGCTGCGTCTCGCGGCCGAGGCGCTCGGACCGACCTACATCAAGCTCGGCCAGATCATCTCCGCCGGCGAGGGCCTGTTCCCCGCCGAGCTCGTCGCCGAGTTCAAGCTGTGCCGTGACCAGGTCGCCGCAGAGCCGTTCGAGACGGTGAGGCTGACCGTCGAGCAGGATCTCGGCGCGCGTCTGGAGGACGTGTTCGCGGAGTTCGACCCGACCCCGCTCGCCGCCGCCTCCATCGCGCAGGTCTACGCGGCCCGGCTGCGCAGCGGCGAAGAGGTCGTGGTGAAGGTGCAGCGGTCGCAGATCGCCACGCTCGTGCGCAAGGACCTGCGGGTGATGGCATGGCTCGCCCCCCACCTCGTCGGGCGCATACCGGTCGCCTCCCTCGCCAACCCGCCGGCCCTCGTCGAGCTGTTTGCCGAGACGATCGTCGAAGAGCTCGACTTCCGGATGGAAGCGGCCAACATGCTCGACGCCGCCGCCGTACTCCACGACCTCGGCCAGACCGGCTTCGTCGTGCCCCGGCCGCACCCCCATCTCGTCACCCGCCGCGTGCTCGTCATGGAGCGCTTGCACGGGTTCAACTTCGACGACGTGGTCGGCATGCGCGAGGCGGGCATCGACACCCACGAAGTGGTGCGCTCGCAGATGGTGGCGCTGATGGAGGGCGCCATGGTGCACGGCCTGTTCCACGGCGACCTGCACGGCGGCAACCTGTTCGTGCTGCCCGACGGGCGCACCGGCCTGCTCGACTTCGGCATCGTCGGCAGGCTCACGCAGGAGCGCCGCCTCGCGTTCTTGCGCATGATGCTCTGCGGGATGACGAACGACGTCGTCGGCCAGATGGCCGCGCTGCGCGACCTCGGGGCACTGCCGCGCGACACCGATATCGACGCCGTGATCCGCGACCTGCACCTCGACCAGCCCCCGGTCGACCCGACGTCGCTGACCGGGGAGCAGCTCGTCAACGAGGTCCAGCGGATCGTCAAGGCCTTGCTCGGCTACGGGGCGCACATGCCGAAGGAACTGATGCTGTACGTGAAGAACATGGTCTTCCTCGACGGCGCGATCGCCCGGCTGGCCCCCGACCTCGACATCCTCGCCGAGGTGAGCGCGATCTCGCTCAAGTTCGCCGAGCGCCACGGCGAACGCCTCGGCCGCGAGCTGGGGATCGACCACACCAAGGTCGAGTTCGACCTCGGTGGTGTCAAGGCCAGCTTCGGGGTGGATGCCGATACCGACCAGCTGACGTACCGTGAGCTGCAGGCCCGGCGTGAGCTGATCCAGAAGCGAATGCGCGAACACGTCGGACGCTGACGGCGCAGGTCGGCGAGGGACGTTCGACACATGCGGTTGCTGATCGCCAGTTGTGAGGTCACGTACACGGGCCGGCTCGACGCGCACCTGCCTCCGGCCGTCAGGTTGATCATGGTGAAGGCCGACGGGTGTGTGGCCGTCCACGCGGACGGCGGCGCGTACAAGCCGCTCAACTGGATGAACGCGCCGAACACGCTCGTCGAGTCCGACAGCGAGTGGGTGATCACTAACCCGAAGGGCGAGCAACTGCGGATCACCCTGCACGAGGTGCTGCTCGACACGGCTCACGACCTCGGGACCGATCCCGGGCTCAGCAAGGACGGCGTCGAAGCGCACCTGCAGGAGCTGCTCGCCGCGACGCCGGGAGCCATCGAGCCGGGGCTGGTGCTCGTCCGGCGGGAGTACCCCACCGCGATCGGCCCGATCGACCTCGTGTGCCGCGACCAGCAAGGCCAGCTGGTGGCCATCGAGGTGAAGCGCCGCGGTGACATCGACGGAGTCGAGCAACTCGGCAGGTACATCGAGCGGTTGCGTCTCGACTCCTCGCTCGGCGACGTGCGCGGCGTGTTCGTGGCGCAGTCGGTCAAGCCCCAGGCGCGCGTGCTCGCCGCGGCCCGCGGCGTGCGCTGGGTCGAGGTCGACTACGAAGGCCTGCGCGGCAGCCGCCCCGACGAACTCACGCTGTTCTGATCGATCGAAGTTCTCTCGAAATCTCCCGTCTTCGGGTTGACGAGACGAACATATGTTCGTATACTGGTTTGATGGAACCCGTAGTTGGGTTTGTAGGGGTCGAGGACGAGGCGCTGGCGGCTTTGAACGCCGGTGTCGATGCCCTGTCCGGCCTCGATCTCGTCGGGTTGTCTGACGACAGATTGCACGCGTTGACGATCGCCGTGCAGCGCTGCACCGCCCGGTTGGGGGTGGCCCGCGCCGCTGTCGTTCGACGCTGGGATACACGTGGGGTGTGGGCCGGCGACGGGTCGCGCAGCCCCGCCCACCGCCTGGCCCGGGAGACGAACACCTCGACGCACTCCGCCAGGGTGGAGCTCGCCAGGGCGCGGGATCTGGCGGTGATGCTCAAGACCAGAGACGCGATCGACGCTGGTCGGCTGTCGTTGGATCACGTGTACCTGTTCGCCAAGGCGCGCAAGGAACCCTGCCAAGCCGCGTTCGCCGACAGTGAGCAATGGCTGGTCGACCAGTGCGCCCGGTTGCCGTTCCCCGACGCCGAACGGCTCGTCCGCTATTGGCGTCAACGCGCCGACGCCGCCGCCGCGGAGGACGAAGCCGAACGCAACGAAAGCGCCAACACGTTGCACGCGTCCGCGACCTTGGACGGCACGGTGGTGATCAACGGTCAACTCGACGCCGTGTCGGGGGCGGTGTTCACCAACGAACTACAACGCCTGGAACGCCAACTGCTGCTCGCCGACAAGGCGCAACTAGTCGTGCGCACCGCGACACAGCGCCGGGCGGCGGCGTTGGTGGAGATGGCCAAACGCTCAGCCGCGTCCAAGACCGGCCGCCAACGCCCACTGATCACCGTGCTCGTCGGCGACCAGACACTGCGGCACATGTGTGAGCTGTCCAACGGCACCGTGATCACCCCCGGCCAAGCAGCCGGACTGGTCAACGACGCACTGGTGGAATCGGTGATCTTCGACAACAAGACCACCGTCATCGCCGTCACCCACAAACGACGCTTCACCGGCGCCCTACGCCGCGCGATCGAAGTCCGCGACCGCCGCTGCCAACACTCCTCAGGTTGCTATGAGACCGTGGAGCGTTGCGACGTCGACCACATCACCGCCTGGCGCGACGGCGGGCCGACCAGCCAGTTCAACGGGAGACTGCTGTGCGCCTTCCACAACCGCCACCCCGACGTCAGCGACCACCACCAGGTCAAACCCCAACCCGTGAGACCGATCGACGACCTCGACCGCCTCCGCGCCCTCATCCGCTGGCGCAACCAACAAGCACAAGCCGCCGAAGACAAAGCCAACGACAACGACGACGACGGCAGCAAGAACGACAGCGACGACGGCGACGAGAGCAACAGCTAGCTGAAGCGGAGCAGCCCCTGGTCGATGACCGTGCGATCGCCGACCGCGGTGGTGAACACCGCTTCGCCGTCACCGGTGACCCACATGCGTACGGTCAGTGCCTCACCGGGCAGCACCGGCGAGGAGAACCTGCCCTCGACGTGGTGGAAGCGCGAGGGATCGCTGCCGCAGAGCGTGTGCAACAGCGCCCTGCCGGTGAAGCCGTAGGTGCAGAGGCCGTGCAGGATCGGGCGGTCGAAGCCGCCCATCTGCGCGAACGCGGGATCGCTGTGCAGCGGATTGCGGTCGCCCGACAGCCGATAGACGAGCGCCTGGTCAGGCGAGGTCTGGTACGTCACCTCGTGGTCGGCGGCGCGCTCGGGTGGCACGTTCTGGGGCCCCGACGGGCCACGGTCGCCTCCCCACCCACCCTCGCCACGGATGAACGCCGACATCGTCGTCGTGTAGAGCGGGTTGCCGTCGGCAAGCACGGCCTCGGCCGCGGACACCACGACGGCAGCCTTGCCCTTGTCGTAGATGCCGGTGATCTTCGACGTGATGGTGGCCGCACCCTCCACCGGGAGCTCGCGATGCAAGGTGACGCCCTGCTGGCCGTGGACGAGCATCGCCGGGTTGAACGAACCGATCTGGCCGAGCGCACCGCCGCTGCCCCGTCCGAACCCGATCACCACCGGGAACGTCGGGAACACACGCTGGGGTGTGTTCTGGGTGTTCTCCGTGGTGAACGCCAGCTCGTCCGTACCGGCGCCGATTCCTACTGCGTAGAGCAGGGCGTCTTTCGAAGTCCACGAGATCTCGACAGGCTCGCTCGTGGCTCCTACAGCATCGGGGTTGATGGGCATCGCAGTCTCTCCTTGGCGGTGTTTCGTCGATCTGTCGCCGGCCGATCGGCCGGGGAGGTCACTTGGGCTGAGGTTGAGGACGCGACCCTGGCCTGCCGTCCATTCCGCTGTTCCTGCGGGCGGTGGCCAACAGCTCGGCCACGACCGGGCCGAGCTCTGTCGGGTCGTCGACCGGAGCATGTTGAGGGCCACGCACCCAACCCTCGGCGACGGCGAGCATCTGCCCGCTCGCCTCGAACACCTGGCCGCTGACCCCCTTCGACTCCGCCGATGCGAGCCAGGTGACGATCGGGGCGATCCACCGCGGGGAACGCATCTCACGCTCCTCGTCGGTCTCGGGTGCCGGGCCGAGGCCCTCGGTCATGCGCGTGAGCGCCACAGGCGCGACTGCGTTGACGGTGACCCCGTAACGAGAGAGCTCGAGCGCGGCGATGTTCGTGAACGCGGCGATGCCGGCCTTCGCGGCTCCGTAGTTGGTCTGGCCGGGGTTGCCGTAGATGCCGCTCACGGACGTGGTGTTGATGATCCGTCCGTCCACCGGCTTGCCCGCCTTCGACTGCTCCCGCCAGTACGCCGCGGCCCACCGGCTGGGGGCGAACGTGCCCTTCAGGTGCACGTTGATCACCGAGTCCCACTCCTCCTCGGTCATGTTGACGAGCACCCGATCGCGCAGGATGCCGGCGTTGTTCACGATGACGTGCAGGTCGCCGAAGGTTTCGATGGCGGTGTTGACGAGGCGCTGCGCGCCCTCCCAGTCCGACACGCTGTCGCCGTTCGCGACGGCCTCGCCGCCCATCGCCTTGATCTCCTCGACCACCTGCTGCGCCGGGGACACGTCGCCGCCGCTGCCGTCGACGTTGCCGCCGAGGTCGTTGACGACCACCTTGGCACCATGGCTGGCCAGCATCAGCGCGTGTTCACGGCCGATCCCTCGCCCGGCACCGCTGACGATGGCGATGCGTCCTTCGCAGAGTCGAGCCATTGACTACCCCCTCGTGACGAACCCCGGCCCACGAATCCGTTGGGTCCGGGCCAACGGCGTCGATCATAAGTTCACGGGTGGGCCGCCACACCAACCGGCCCGTAGCCTCGCGGTCGTGGCGTTGACGTGCGACGTGCTCGTGATCGGCGGAGGCCCCGCCGGTAGCGCCGCGGCGATCACCCTCGCCCGGGCCGGGCGCGACGTCGTGCTCGCCGACAAGGCGACGTTCCCCCGCGACAAGTGCTGCGGTGACGGGCTGACCACTCTCGCGCTGCGCCTGCTCGAAGGCCTCGGGCTCGACCCGCTCGCGGTGCCGAGCTGGTTCGACGTCTCCGACGTGATGCTGCGATCGCCGACCGGGTTCGAGGTGAAGCTCCCCCTGCCCGCAGGCTCCGGGCGCTACGCAGCTGTCACGCCGCGGATCGAGCTCGACCACGCGCTCGTCGACCTCGCCCGAGCGTGTGGGGTCAAGGTGTACGACGGCCACGGCTTCGCGGGCTTTGCGGCCGCCGACAGCGCGAGCTCCGTCGGGGTCGAGCTCGACGGGATCGGGGTGGTCACCTCCAGGTACGTCGTCGCTGCAGACGGCATGTGGAGCCCGGTGCGCCGAGCGCTCGGTGTGGCCAACCCCGGTTACCTCGGGGAGTGGCACGCCTTCCGCCAGTACGCCTCCGGCGTCACCGGTGCCGCGAGCGAGCAGTTGATGGTCTGGTTCGACGCCGACCTGCTGCCGGGGTACGCCTGGAGCTTCCCGTTGCCCGGGGGTCGGGCGAACGTCGGTTTCGGCGTGCTGCGTGACGGCACGCGCCGGGTGCAGGAGATGAAGGCGCTCTGGCCCGACCTGCTCGCCCGGGAGCACGTGCGCGCCGCCCTCGGACCGACCGCGGTGATGGAGGGTCGCCACACGGCATGGCCGATCCCCGCCCGCGTCGACCAGGCGGTCACCGGCGTCGGGCGGGTGCTGCTCGCGGGCGATGCGATCGCCGCCGCCGACCCGATGACCGGCGAGGGCATCGCCCAGGCACTGCTCACCGGCATCGAGGCCGCGCGCGCGATCGAAGCCGCCGGGGCGCTGGTGCCCGGGGTCGCCCGCGACTCGTACCGCGCGGCGGTCCACCACCACCTCGTCACCGACCACCGCTGCTCGCTCGCGCTGTCACGCGTGCTCGCCCACCCGCTCGGCGCCCGCGGCGCGCTCCGTCTCGTGTCGTGGAGCGGCGACTGGGGCCGCAGCGCCTTCGCCAGGTGGATGTTCGAAGACGAGCCGCGTGCGCTCGCCGTCACACCGTCACGCTGGCACCGCAACTTGTTCCGCCGGCCGGGCGCGTTCACGGATTAGCCGCGTCGGCTACTCCGCGGTGCCGGTGATCCGGTTCATCCGCTCCATCGTGTCGAGATACTCGCTCACCATGTCGAACATCACGTCGCGCACGGGGCGCACCTTCTTCATCGCCCCGACGATCTGGCCGACGGGGACGAAGAACTCGTCGACCCGCCCGGCGCGGTAGTACGCCTGGCTGGCGGGGGCGATCAGGATGTTCTGCAGCGGCATCGGCAGTGTCCCCGGCGAGTCGGGGGCCTCCCAGGCGTCGGTCCACGGGGTGCGCAGCATGCGTGCCGGCTTGCCGGTGTAGCTCTTCGAGCGCACCGTGTCGCTGGACGTCGCCTTCAGGTACGCCTCGAGCTGCTCGGGGCGCGAGTCGCTCTCCGCGGTGCCGAGCCACACCGAGCCCATCCACACGCCGTCAGCCCCGAGCGCCAACGCGGCAGCGATCTGCCGGCCGGTACCGATGCCGCCGGCGGCGAGCACGGGCACCTGGTCGCCCACCGCGTCGACCACCTCCGGGATGAGCACCATCGTCGCCACGTCGCCGGTGTGGCCGCCGGCCTCGGTGCCCTGCGCGATCACGACGTCTACACCGCTGCGCACGTGCCGCTCGGCGTGCACTGCCCTCCCGGCGAGGGCGGCCACCTTCACTCCCCTTTCGTGGGCCAGGTCGATCACATCCGGCGGCGGCGAGCCGAGCGCGTTGACCGCCAGCGAGACGGGGTGGGCGAACGCGACCTCGACGAGCTGGTGCGCGACCTCCGAGATCCACCCGACCACACCGCCCGATCCCCCGTCGCCCTGCTCCAGCTCGCCGCGGGGCAGATCGAAGCGCTCGATCAGCTCGTCGACGAACTGGCGGTGCCGCTCGGGGATCATCTCCTGCACCTGAGCGCGCAGGTCGGCCGGATCGTGGCCGTCCACGTCCATCGCCTTCGACGGCATCACGAAGTCGACCCCGTAAGGCTTGCCGTTGACGTGCTCGTCGATCCAGGTCAGCTCCACCTCGAGTTGCTCGGGGCTGAAGCCGACCGCCCCCAGCACACCGAGACCCCCGGCTTTGCTCACCGCGGCGACCACGTCACGGCAGTGGGTGAAGGCGAAGATCGGATACTCGATGTCGAAGACGTCGCAGATGCGGGTGTGCATGGGGAGATCCCTCCGGGTCGTTAAGCCGCGTCGGCACAGGCTGCCGCGGCGTCGCTGAGGCGAGCGGCGCGGACATCGTTCGCCAGGTTCTGAGCCATCAGGTTCATCGCGTAACCGAAGGCGAGCTCACGCTCCGGCTGGGCGAAGGCCACCGAGCCCCCGGCGCCGGGATGACCGAACGAGCCCGGGCCGGCGTAGAGGCTGAACGGGCCGTGGGTCATGAAGCCCATCCCGAACGTGGTGGGCATGATCAAGCACGCATCGGCCTCACCCTCTGGGGTGACCGTCGTGCGCGCCCGCTCGATCACCGCCGGCTCGACGAGGCGGACACCGTCGACCTCGCCGATCGTCGCCGCGTAGATGCGCGCGAGCCCACGAGCGGTGCCGATCCCGTTCGCCGCGGGGATCTCGGCCGCGTGCACGTCACGCCGGTTGAACGCTCCGTCGTCGAACGCGCCGTTCAGCGACAGCGCCCGGCCGCCGAACGAGCCGGGGCCGAGGAACTGCTCCAGCAACGCCTTCAGTGCAGGATCCGACGCCTCGGTCGAGATCGGCTGGCCGAGGATCGGGGCCACCCGGTGCTCCTCGGCGTCGGGCAGACCGATCCACAGCTCACACGACGGATCGTCGGCAGCCAGCGGGGCGACGATCTCGTCGGCGACGAAACCGCCGAGGCTGCGCCGTGCCGGGTCGACGCGCCGCACGAGCTCACCCGCCAGCCAGCCGTACGTCAGCGCGTGGTAGCCGTGCGCCGAGCCCACCGGCCACATCGGCGCGGTCGCGGCGAGCCGAGAGGTGATCGTGTCCCAGTCGAGCGCCTCCGCGAGCGTCATCTCCCCCTCGACCGTCGGCAGCCCGGCCTGGTGGGAGAGCAGCTGCGCGACGGTGACGTCCTCCTTGCCGGCAGCGGCGAACTCGGGCCAGTAGGTGGACACCGGCTCGTCGTACGAGATCAGGCCGCGCTGCACGCACATCGCGACCGCGATCGCGGTGATGCCCTTCGTGGTGGAGAACACGAGCTGCAGCGTCGACTCGTCGTACGGCCGCTCGCTGCGGTCGAACGAGCCGGCCCAGAGATCGACCACCAAAGAGCCGCGGTGGTACACCGCGACCTGTGCGCCGACCTCCTCGCCGCTGCGCATGTTCTCCTCGAACGCCGTGCGCACCGGCTCCCATCCAGGAGCGGTGTCACCCCCGATTCGTGCGTGTGACATGGGGTCCGAACGTAGCCGGGCGGCCCGGCGGGGGGCGAGGTGACGCGGTCAGTCGTCGATCAGCTCACGCAGGGTCTCGATCGTGGCGACGGGGTCGGGTCCCACAGGGTTGACGGCGAGGATCGTCACGCCGGCCTCCTTGAACGCGGCGAGGCGCTCCGCCACGTAGCTCCTCGGGCCGACGAGGTTGATGTTGCGCAACATCTCGACGGGCACGAGCGACGCCGCCTTCTCCTTGTCGCCACCGAGGTAGGCGTCCTGGATGGCGATCGCCTCGTCGACGTAGCCGTACTTCTGGCAGATCGTGTTGTAGAAGTTCTTGTCACGCGCGCCCATGCCGCCGATGTAGAGCGCGAGCATCGGCCGGGCGAAGTCGAGCACCTTGTCTTCCGCGCCGCCGGTGAGCTTCTCGTCGATCAGCACCATCCCCCCGGCCGAGATCTCCAGCGGGCCGAGTGCGGGATCGCGCCGCGCGAGGCCCTTGCGCAGGTCGTCACCCCACACATCGGCGAACTTGTCGGGATCGAAGAAGATCGGCAGCCAGCCGTTCGCGTACTGGGCGGTCGCGGCGACACTCAGGCCCATCAGGCTCGCCCACCAGATGGGGATCTCGGCGCGCACGGGGTGGTTGATCAGCTTCAACGCCTTGCCGAGGCCCGTTCCCTGCTCCGGCGGCAGCGGCGCTTCGATCGTCTGGCCGTGCATCTCGAACACCTCGCGCCGCCAGATCATCCGGCAAGCCTCGATGTACTCCTTGATCCGCACCATCGGCTTGTCGTAGGGCATGCCGTGGAAGCCCTCCACCACCTGGGGCCCCGACGCGCCGACACCGAGGATGAAGCGGCCCCCGCTGACGTAGTCGCAACCGGCCGCGGTCATCGCCATCAGCGCCGGCGTACGGCTGAACACGTTGACGATGGCGGTACCGATCTCGACGCGCTCGGTCTTCGCCGCGAGATAGCCGACCTGGCTGATGGCGTCGAAGCTGTACGCCTCGGAGACCCACACCACGTCGAGGCCGGCCTTTTCCATGTCGACCACCCGGGCGACCGCTTCTAGGAACCCACCGGCGTAGTTGATCTGCGTCGACAACTTCACGGTCTTGACCCCCTGGATCCGTGCGGACCCGGCCCGAACCGGCTCCTCTTCAGCGCACCCTACGTTCCGACTCCGGGTCCGTCTCCACCCGTAGCGCGCCGTTCAGGTTTCCCGACCGGAAGCCCTCGAGGTCGATCGTCACGTAGCTGTAGCCCGCCGCGTGCACCGCGGCGACCACCTCGGCCCGGCGCTCCACCGCCTCGGCGAGCTGGGCGAGGTCCAGCTCCAGCCGGGCGACGTCGCCGTAGTGGCGCACGCGGAGCTGTCCGAAGCCCAGCCTGCGCAGGGCGGACTCGGCCCGCTCGACGCGGGAGAGCACCTCGACCGAGACCGGGGTGCCGTAGGGGACGCGGCTGGCCAGACACGCCGCCGCGGGCTTGTCCCAGGTGCGCAGCCCGAGCTCGCGGGACGCGGCGCGCACCTCGGCCTTGGTCAACCCGGCTTCGACGAGCGGGAAGACGGCGCCCTGCTCCAACGCCGCACGCTGGCCGGGCCGGTGGTCGCTCAAGTTGTCGTCGGCGTTGACGCCGAGCACCACCGTCGCCTTGTCGGCCCGGGCGATCGGGCCGACGACCTCCATCAGCTCCAGCTTGCAGTGGTAGCACCGGTCGGCGTCGTTGCGCCGGTACGCGGCGCGCTCCATCTCGGCGGTCGCGACCGGCGTCCACCGCAACCCCCACTCGTCGGCGAGCGAGCCGCAGGCACGCAGTTCGTCGCCGGCCAGCGAGGGCGACACCGCCGTCACGCAGTGCACGTGAGACGCCCCGAGCACGCCGCTCGCGAACGCCGCGAGGAACGCGGAGTCGGCACCACCGCTGAACGCCACGGTCACCCGGCCGAGGTCTTCCAGCGCCGACCGCAGCGCGTCGAGCTTGTCGGGGAGGCTCACTCGGCCATCGTGGCACGAGTGCGCCGCGCGCGACACTCGGTCGCGTGTCCGCCCGGCTCGACCGATACGCATGGCTGTCGATCACCGCCGCGCTCGTCACGATGGGGATCAAGCTCCTCGCCTGGCGCATGACGGGATCGGTCGGCCTGCTCTCCGACGCGCTCGAATCCAGCGTCAACCTCGCCGCCGCGGCGCTGCTCGTGGTCGCTCTGCGCGTCGCCGCGCAGCCTCCCGACGACGAGCACCAGTTCGGCCACGACAAGGCCGAGCTGTTCTCCGCCGGTGCGGAGGGCCTGATGATCGTCGTCGCCGCCGGCTTGATCTTGTGGCAGGCAGTCGACCGGCTGCTCGACCCACGCGACCTCGACCAGGTCGGTGCAGGTGCGGCAGTCAGCGCCGTCGCCGCCGCCGTCAACCTCGCCGTCGGCATGCGGTTGACGCGCGCCGGACGTGAGCACCACTCGCTCGCTCTCGTCGCCGACGGCAAACACCTGCTCACCGACGTGTGGACCTCCGCAGGGGTGGTCGCCGGCATCGCTTTGGTCGCGGTGACCGGTCTCCGCTGGCTCGACCCAGTGCTCGCCATCGCGGTCGGCCTCAACATCGTGCTCACCGGCGGAAGGCTGGTCTGGCGTTCGATGCACTCGCTGATGGATCCGGCGATGCCGGCCGCCGAGCGCGAGGTCGTCGACGCCATCCTCGGTCGCTACGCGGCGCGCGGCGTGCGCTTCCATGCACTTCGCTCCCGGGTCGCCGGCCAGCGCCGGTTCCTCACCCTGCACGTGCTCGTGCCCGGCGCCTGGACCGTGCGCGACGGCCACGACCTGGTGGAAGTGCTCGAGCGGGAGCTCCAGGGCGCGATCCCCCACCTCACCGTGCTCAGCCACCTCGAGCCCGTCGAGGACCCAGGGTCCTACGGCGACGACCAGCTCCGCTAGCACCCCCCACCGCACCCGACCACGGCGCGACCTACATTGGGCGCGCATGGAGACCGAGGCCAAGGGTGTCGTGCGGATCGGGCCGCACGGGCTGCGCGCCGACCAGGTCGTAGCAGTCGCCCGGGCCGGTGCCACGGCGGTGCTCGACGACGGGGCGCGGGAGGCGATCGCCCGTAGTGCCGCCCTGGTCGAGGCCCACGCCGACTCGCTCGAGGCGGTGTACGGGGTATCGACCGGCTTCGGATCCCTCGCGACGACGGTGATCCCACCCGAGCGCCGTGAGGAGCTCCAGCGCGCGCTCATCCGCTCCCACGCGGCCGGCATGGGCCCACTCGTCGAACCCGAGGTCGTGCGGGCGATGATGCTGCTCCGCGCGCGCACCCTCGCGATGGGCCACTCCGGAGTCCGTGTCGACGTCGTCGAGGGCCTGCTGGCCCTGCTGAACGCGGGGATCACACCCGAGGTGCACGAGCACGGATCGCTCGGGGCCAGCGGCGACCTCGCTCCTCTCGCGCATGTTGCACTTGCACTGATCGGCGAAGGCGCGAGCAGACCGGCGCTGGACGCGGCGGGCCTGACTCCGGTGACGTTGCGCGCCAAGGAGGGCCTGGCGCTGATCAACGGCACCGACGGCATGCTGGGGATGCTTGTGCTCGCGCTCCACGACCTCGGTGTGCTGGCCCGCACCGCCGACGTCGCGGCGGCGATGACGGTGGAGGCCCTGCTCGGCACCGACACCGCGTTCGCCGCCGACCTGATGGCTCTGCGACCCCACGCCGGCCAGACGGCGTCCGCGGCCAACCTGCGCCGCCTCTTGCAGGGCAGCGCGATCGTCGCCAGCCATCGCACTGGCGACCCGCGGGTGCAAGACGCCTACTCGCTGCGCTGCACGCCCCAGGTCCACGGCGCGGCCCGCGACACCATCGCCCACGCCTGCAATGTGGCCGACGTGGAGCTGCGCTCGGCGATCGACAACCCGACGGTGATGGCCGACGGTCGGGTGGAGTCGTGCGGGCACTTCCACGGTGCCCCGATCGGCTTCGTGTGCGACTTCCTCGCCGTGGCCGCCGCAGAACTGGGCGCGATCTCCGAGCGCCGCACCGACCGCATGCTCGACCGCGGCCGCTCCCACGGCTTGCCGCCCTTCCTCGTCGAGGACGCGGGGGTCAACTCGGGGTTGATGATCGTGCAGTACACGCAAGCGGCGATGGTGGCCGAGAACCGCCGCCTCGCGGCGCCGGCCAGCGTCGACTCCCTGCCGACCTCGGCGATGCAGGAGGACCACGTGTCGATGGGCTGGGGCGCAGCCCGCAAGCTCCGCTGCGCCGTGGCCAACCTGGCGCGCATCGTGGCCTGCGAGCTCGTCTGTGCCGCACGAGCGCTGGAGCTGCGCTCACCGCTGCAGCCTGCACCGGGCACCGGTGCCGCGCTGCGCGCGCTGCGCGCGGCCGGAGTCGGAGGTGCCGGCCCGGACCGCTGGCTGGCGCCGGAGCTGGCCGCGGCCGAGGCAGCGGTGGTCGGGGCACGGATCACCGCCGCAGTGGAAGACGTCGTCGGGATGTTGGAGTGAGCGGGTTGCCCGCGCGGGAGTGCAGCGAAGGGAGACAGCGATGAGCGGACCCAGGCCGGTGCGCGCCCCGCGGGGCGCCGAGCTGAGCTGTCGTGGCTGGCAGCAGGAGGCCGCGCTGCGCATGCTGATGAACAACCTCGACCCGGAGGTGGCCGAGCGCCCCGACGACCTGGTCGTCTACGGCGGCACCGGCAGGGCGGCACGGTCGTGGGACGCGTTCGACGCGCTCGTGCGCACGCTGCGCACCCTCGGCGACGACGAGACGATGCTCGTCCAGTCCGGTAGGCCCGCCGGAGTGTTCCGAACGCACGAATGGGCGCCGCGGGTGCTGATCGCGAACTCCAACCTGGTTCCGGAGTGGGCCACGTGGGACGAGTTCCGCCGGCTCGAGGCGATGGGGCTGACGATGTACGGCCAGATGACCGCCGGGTCGTGGATCTACATCGGCACGCAGGGGATCCTGCAGGGAACGTACGAGTGCTTCGCGGAGATCGCCCGGCGCAGCTTCGGGGGCACACTCGCCGGCACGATCACGCTCACCGCCGGGCTCGGCGGCATGGGCGGCGCCCAGCCGCTGGCGGTGACGATGAACGGCGGCGTCGTGCTCTGCGTCGAAGTCGACCAGCACCGCATCGAGCGCCGCCTCGAGACCCGCTACCTCGACGAGCAGGCCACCTCCCTCGACGACGCCGTCGCCCGGTGCGAGCGCGCGCGTGCCGAGCGCCGGGCGCTTTCGGTGGGGCTGCTCGCGAACGCCGCCGAGGCGCTGCCGAAGCTGCTCGAGCTCGGCTTCGCCGCCGACGTGGTCACCGACCAGACGAGCGCGCACGACCCGCTCAGCTACGTCCCGGTCGACCTCACGCCACAGGCGACGGCCGAGCTCGCCCGCACGGAGCCCCAGGAGCTGATCCGGCGTTCGCGGGCGTCGATGGCGCTGCACTGCGCGGCGATGGTCGGGTTCTTGGACCGCGGTGCCGAGGTGTTCGACTACGGCAACAGCCTGCGCACCGAGGCCAAGCTCGGCGGCTTCGAGCGTGCCTTCGACTACCCCGGCTTCCTGCCGGCGTACATCCGACCGCTGTTCTGCGAGGGCAAGGGCCCGTTCAGGTGGGTGGCGCTGTCGGGAGATCCCGCCGACATCGCCGCCACCGACAAGGCGGTGCTCGAGGTGCTGCCCGACGACGCCGGCCTCGCGCGGTGGATCCGCCTCGCCGAAGAACGCGTCGCTTTCCAGGGCCTGCCGGCACGCATCTGCTGGCTGGGGTACGGCGAACGTCACCGGGTCGGTCTGCGCTTCAACGAGATGGTCCGCCGGGGCGAGGTGTCCGCACCGATCGTGATCGGGCGGGACCACCTCGACTCGGGCTCGGTGGCCTCGCCCTACCGGGAGACCGAGGCGATGCTCGACGGCTCCGACGCGATCGCCGACTGGCCGCTGCTGAACGCGCTCGTCAACACGGCGAGCGGCGCGACCTGGGTGAGCATCCACCACGGCGGCGGCGTCGGCATCGGCCGCTCGATCCACGCCGGCATGGTGTGCGTGGCCGACGGCTCCGACCTCGCCGAGCAGAAGCTGTCCCGCGTGCTCACCTCCGACCCCGGCATGGGCGTGATCCGCCATGTGGACGCCGGCTACGCGAGGGCCGCCCAGGTGGCGGCCGAGCGCGGCGTGCGCGTGCCGATGACCGAGGGCTCCGGATGAGCGTCCGCGAGATCCTCACCATCGGGCATCCGCTGCTGCGTGAGCGAGCACGTGAGGTGTCCGCCGCGGAGCTGGCCACGGCCGAGGTGCAGGAGCTGGTCGACGACCTGGTCGACACGATGCGCGCCGCGAACGGCGCCGGGTTGGCCGCCCCCCAGATCGGGGTGCCGCTGCGCGTGGCGGTGATCGAGGTGGCCGGCCACAACCCCCGCTACCCGTACAAGCCGCCGATCCCGCTCACCGTCGTCGTCAACCCGGTGATCGAGCCCGTCGACGACGAGCTGGTCGAGATCAACGAAGGATGCCTGTCCGTGCCCGACCTGCGCGGCTCGGTACTGCGCCACGTCACCGTTCGGGTCCGCCACATGGACCGGGACGGGGGCCAGCACGAGGCCGTGGTCCGTGGGCTCACCGCGGGCACCTACCAGCACGAGTGCGACCATCTCGACGGGGTGTTGTTCGTCGACCGTGTCGCCGACCCGCGCACTCTCGCGACGTGGGCCCAGTTCGAGCGCTTCCACCGCGCTGCCTTCGTGGAACGGATCACGCGGTTCGTGGAGCGCGTCGGTTCGTGACCGACTACTGGTGCGAGCTCGCCTGGCTCGAAGACGCGCCGTCCTTCGCGGGTGAGGTGTCCGCAGGGGTCCTCGTCGGTGTGTCCGGCGACCGGATCACCTCCGTCGTCACCGGCGTCGCCGCGCCGCCACCCGGCACGACGCGCCTGCACGGGCTCACCGTGCCGGGGCTGGCGAATGCGCACAGCCACGCCTTCCAGCGGGCGTTGCGCGGCCGCACCCACCGCGGGCAGGGCACGTTCTGGACATGGCGCGACGAGATGTACCGGCTCGCCGCGGGCCTCGATCCCGACACCTTGCACGAGCTGGCCAGGGCGACGTTCGCCGAGATGCTGCTCGCCGGGTACACGACCGTCGGCGAGTTCCACTACCTCCACCACGCGGTGGGCGGGAAGCCGTACGCAGACCCCAACGCGATGGGGCTCGCGCTGATCGACGCAGCCGCAGCGGCGGGCATCCGGCTGACGCTGCTCGACACCTGCTACCTGCACGGCGGCATCGGACAAGAGCTGTCGCCCGCCCAGGAACGCTTCGGCGACGGCGACGCCACGGCCTGGGCGCAGCGTGTAGAAGCCCTGCTGCCCTCGGCTGGAGCTGCGACCCGCATCGGGGCCGCGGTGCACTCCGTTCGCGCGGTCGACCCACCGTCGATCGAAGTGGTCGCGCGCTGGGCGAGGCACCGAGGCGCCCCGTTGCACGCGCACGTCAGCGAGCAGCCGGCCGAGAACGAGCAGAGCATCGCCGCGTACGGCGCCACGCCGACGCAGGTGCTCTCGACCGCCGGGGCGCTCGGCGAGTGGTTCACCGCCGTCCACGCCACCCATCTCACCGATCGGGACATCGCCGACCTCGGCGCAGCCGCCTGCGCGTGCTGCATCTGCCCGACGACGGAGCGTGACCTGGCCGACGGAGTCGCCCCGACGGTACGCCTTCGTGCAGCCGGGGTCCGCTTGAGCGTCGGCAGCGACTCGCAGGCCGTCGTCGACCCGTGGGAGGAGATGCGCGCGATCGAGCTCGGCGAGCGCCTCGTCAGCGGCCGGCGCGGCAACCACGCCCCCGGCGAGTTGCTGGCCACCGCCGCCGTGCACGGCCACGCCGGCCTCGGCTGGGCCGAAGCCGGCCGGATCGCGCCCGGGGCGCTGGCGGACCTGACCACCGTCTCCCTCGACTCGGTGCGCCTCGCCGCCACGCAAGCAACCGACGCGGTCGCGTCGACCGTGTTCGCAGCATGTGCAGCCGACGTGCACCACGTCGTCGTCGGCGGGCGGGTGATGGTCCGCGAAGGCCGGCACGTGCACATCGACGTGCCCCAGGCCCTCGCCGCAGCGGTCGAGGCAGCATGGGCGTGACGGTCTTCACCGGCATCGGCACCCTCGTCACCAACGACCCGTCGCTCGGACGCGGGTTGCTCGGTGAGCTGGGCGATGCCTGGCTCGTGGTCGTTGGTGGCCGGGTCGCGGCACTCGGCACGGGTGCGCCGCCGGCCGCCGACCGAGCTGTCGACGTCGGCGGCGCCGCCGTGATCCCCGGGTTCGTCGACAGCCACAGCCACCTCGTGTTCGCCGGCGACCGCGCCGAGGAGTTCGCCGCTCGCATGGCCGGCCAGCCGTACGCCGCGGGCGGCATCCTCACCACCGTCGAGGCCACCCGGGCAGCGAGTGACGACGAGCTGGCGACCCGCGCGCGACGACTGCTCACGGCGGCGCACCGCTCGGGCACGACGACGATCGAGGTGAAGTCCGGATACGGGCTGAACGTCGTGGACGAGGCCCGCACCCTGCGCATCGCGGCAGAGCTGAGCGCAGAGACGACGTTCCTCGGCGCTCACGTCGTGCCCGCCGAGATGGCGGGGCGCACCGGGGAGTACGTCGAGCTGGTCACCGGGGCGATGCTCGACGCCTGCGCGCCATTCGCGCGCTGGATCGACGCGTTCTGCGAGCGGGGTGCCTTCGATGCCGACCAGTGTCGGTCGGTGCTCGAAGCGGGACGAGCGGCCGGCCTCGGTACCCGGCTGCACGCGAACCAGCTCGGGCACGGTCCCGGCGTGCAGCTTGCCGTCGAGCTCGGGTGCGCGTCCGCCGACCACTGCACCTACCTGACACCCGCCGACGTCGACGCCCTGGCGTCTGGCTCGACGGTGGCGACGCTGCTCCCGGCGACGGACTTCTCCACCCGTCAGCCGTACCCAAACGCCCGCCAGCTGCTCGATGCCGGCGCGGTCGTGGCGCTCGCGTGCAACTGCAACCCCGGTTCGAGCTTCACCACCTCGATGCCGTTCTGCCTGGCGCTCGCCGTGCGCGAGATGCACATGACCGTCGACGAAGCGATCTGGTCGGCGACGAAGGGCGGGGCTGTCGCGCTGCGTCGCGACGACATCGGCCACCTCGCTCCCGGAGCCCGGGCCGACCTGGTCGTGCTCGACGCCGCGAGCCCGATCGAGCTCGTATACAGGCCCGGGGTCGACCTCGTCGCGGCCACGTTCGTCGGAGGCGTGCTCGCGAGTAACTCCACCGCGACGGGCCCGGCGTCCTAGTCTCGACGCCGATGCCGCCTGCGGACACGCTCGCCTACCGGAAGGGCTGGCGTGGCGTCGTCGACCGCGTCCGCAAGGACCTCACCCTGCGCCGCGAGGCCGACACGATGGGCTTCTACGTGTCGATCGCGCTGCTCGCGGCACTGATGACGGGCAACGACCACAGAGACCACAGCAACCTGCAGGTGTTCTGGGTGGTGTGGGGCACCACCTTCGGACTCGCCCTCGCGCACTGGTTCGCGATCTTGCTGGCGACCCGCCTGGTCCACGATCCCGATTCGCACCACACCGCCGGTGAGCTGCTCTACGCGCAGATGGTGATGGCGGTGTTCCTGGCGGTCATCGCCACGGTTGCCGTCCTGGTGGTGCCGGCCGACTTCGACTACCTCGCCGGCCGGCTGTCCGCGGCGCTGTTCATCGGTGTGCTCGTGTTCTACGAGACCCGCAAGGGCGGCAAGACGCTCGCCCAAGCGGCGGCACGGGCGATCGCCGCGCTGCTGATCGGGTTCGCGGTGGCCACCATCAAGTGGTCGATCGGCAAGTAGCGCGCTCGGGACGGTCCGCGCTCAGGCCGGGACGGCGTTGCGCAGCAGCGCAGCGTTCGCGCCCTCGGGGAGCTCGGTGAGCGGCGTCGCGATCTCTTCCACCGTCGGGCCCACCCGTGCCGCGAGCGGCGCCAGCGCGTCGAGGTCGAAGTCGTAGAGCTGCGCCGCGTTCTCGGCGAGGATCCTGCGCAGGTCGGCCTCCGGCCAGTCGTGGAAGAGCTGGCGCAGGCTCTCCTTCGAGAACGGCGAGGTGGCCTCGTCGTGGGGGAAGTCGCTGCCCCACATGAAGTGGTCCAGGCCGACCGTGCTGCGCGCGACCTCGACGTCGTCACGCATCGGGAAGCTCACGCCCATCCACACGCTCTGTCGGAAGTACTCCGATGCCGACCGCTCCAACACCTGATCGGGCTTGAAGCGCAGCTCGCCGACGGCGCCGTTGGCGCGGATCTCGGCGAGGATCCGGTCGAGCTGTTCGAGCAGCGGCGGCAGCCACGAGCAGCCCTGCTCGGTCATCACGAACTTCAGCCTGGGGAACCGCTCGAAGACGCCGGACAGCAACAGGAAGAGCAGCGGCCGGCGGGAGTACACGGCCACTTCGGCGAGCATGATCACCGCCGACGACGGCACCATCGCGTACTTCGGCGAGCCGGTCCCACCGTGGCAGTTGACCGGCACCTCGAGCTCTTCGCAGACCCGCCACAGCCGCTCGTAGTCGGGGTGGTTGAGCGGCTTGACCCAGTCGACGTCGGGGGGAACCGTAGGTAGCAGGATCCCGCCGCGCAGACCGTGCTCCTTGATCCACTCGACATCGGCGATCGCGTCGTCGACGTCGTTCAAGAAGATCTGGCCGATGCCCGCGCGCCGTTCGGGGAACCGCGAGCAGAAGTCGACCATCCAGCGGTTGTGGGCGTGGATCCCCGCCCGGCGGCGGGGGTACTCCTCGGGCGTCGGGGGCGGGGCGAACAACACGAAGCTGGGGAAGAACGGCGGCACGGTGTTCGGGTAGATCACCTCGCCGGCGACGCCGTCGGCGTCCTGCTGGGAGTTGCGCAGGTCGTCGTCCCAGTTGCGCAGCCTGCGATAGTCGCCGAGGTCGCTGAACGGGTTCTTGTACGCGCTGCGCCACTCGTCGAAGTCGTCTCTCCACTCAGGGTCGAGGTACTCCCTGTACATCGCATGGCTGCCGCCGGCATGCGTGTCTGCGGAGATGATCGTGTAGCGAGGCGGCGAGGAAGCGGTGGTGGTCGTGCCCATCAGACGTCGATGATGCCCTAGGTCGAGGCTCACCGTCGAACGATGCGGCGTGCACGCCGGCGCCACAGCACCACGCCGCCGCCGAGCACGGCGACCCCGCCCACCACCAATGCCGCCTGTGTCCGCGGCGACGACCACCGTCGGCCGGCACCGGAGACACCATCTGCCGCGTCGTAGAACGAGCGCGGCACCGAGAGCACGAACGACGCGCCCGCGATGATCGGCGTGCCGCGCAGGCGGTGCACCTCGAGCTCACCCGCCCGCCACGCGGTGAACGGTGACACGGTGCCGCTGCACACCCTGGCCATCGAGAGCCACGGAGCGGCCACCTCGGCCGCGCCGGGCTCGGCGCCGTCGCGGACCGCGATCACGTCCGGCCCGAACGAGAGCGTCACCGACATCGCGCGATCGGCAGCCGTGAGCACGACGTCGCCGCGCACGAGTGTCGCCACCCTCCGCCGGCCACGGAAGTCGCGCAAGTTCGCCTCCAGCAGTTCGGCGAGCATCGTCGCCAAGCCGGAGGACTCGTCGCCGTCGGACAGCACGACGGCGGGAGCATCTCTCACACGTCTCTCCACCAGGGATCAATGCCGAGGTCGTCGGCGATTATCTGCAGCGCGTTGTACGCCGGGCCGAACGTGATGAACCCGTGGGGGTGCTGCGTGGACCCGGCCATGTACAGGCCCTCGATCGGGGTGCGGTACTGGCCGAGCTCGGGCAACGGCCGCTGGTCGAGCATGTTGGCGAGCGACACCTCGCCCATCATCCAGTCGCCGCCGATCATGTTGACCATCTTGCGGGAGATGTCGAGGGGTGTGAACGGCACCCAGTCGAGGATGACGTCGCCGGTGAGGTTGGGGGCGAACGAGCGCCAGGCGTCGAGGCATCGCTGCCCGTACCACCGCCCGAGCGTCTCCCACTCCCCGGCTCCTGCCCCGTTCACCGCGAAGGGGGCGAACTGGCGCAGCAGCCCGGTGTAGTAGCCCACCGGTGCGTCGGTGGGGTCGTAGAGCGAGTTCACCGCCGCGTTCGGGCGCGGATCGGGCAGTTTGCCGTCGCGGATCAGGCGCCAGTCGACGTCGAGGTCGGCCGGCGAGGCGTAGCCGAGGTTCACCACCCAGGCCCGGTTCACGTCGGGATCGAACGCCGCCGCCTCGTACTCGGGCAGTGCGCTCATCGCCGCGTGGACCGAGAACAACGTCCAGTCCTTGTGCACCACCTTGGTAGCGACACGCTCGCGGAACTCGGCGCTCAGGTGGCTCGGGTCGACGAAGTCGAGGAACGTCTGCTCCACGGCCACCGTCGAGCACACCGCCCGCCGGGCGGTGATCTGCTCGCCGCTCGTGAGCTGCACCCCCACCGCGCGGCCCGATTCGACCACCACCGTGGCCACCTCGGCGTCGCTCACCATCACGCCGCCGTGCTGGGCCAGATCCCGCCACAGCGCGTGGGCGAGGCGGTGGGAGCCGCCGACGCACAGGTGCCAGTTGTCCATCTTCCCGATCAGCAACGGGAAGCCGATCGCCAGGCCGGCGACGTCGTTCGTGTACCCGCACACGGCCGCGTGGAACGCGAGGTGCACCTTCACCTTCGGGTGGGTGAAGTGCTGGTCGAGGAAGTCGTTGATCGTCTCCCGGCGCAGCTTCACCGACAAGAACTCCGAGCGGTCTTCCACGCCGAAGGCGGCGAGAGCCCTGGTCAGCTCCTTCACCGACATCGGCGGCTGGTACATGAGGGTTCCGAGGAGAAGCTCGACGTAGCCGTGGGCCTCGGCGTGCAGGCGACGGAACGTCTCGGCGTCGCGCTCGCTGAAGCGGGCCATCGACGCAATCGTCTTCTCGAGGTCGGTGTGCACGGTCAACGCGGTGCCGTCGTCGAAGATCGACGCCATCTGCACCTCGGGGCGCACGTACTCGACACCGTGCCCGCGTACGTCGAGGTCGCGTACGGGCGGGGCGAGGTCGACGAACGTGTGGTAGTTGGCGTGGATGTTGTGCAGGAAGCCGGCACCGGTCAGCTCCTCGGTGCACAATCCGCCGCCCTCTTCGTGGCGGCGCTCGAGCACCAGCACGTCGAGCCCGCTGCGGGCCAGGTACGCGCCGAGGGTGAGCCCGTTGTGGCCGGCACCGATGACGATCACGTCGCATGTGTCACGCATAGGGAGGCGCCCCCTTCGGCCAGTTGGTGTCGACACCGTTCACGTACGCGTCGAGGAGCACTTGCACGTGCTCGGCCTGGCGCATCAAGAAGCGCATGTCACCTTTCACCTTGATGTTGCCGCGCAGGGCGGCGTCGATCGGGTCGATTCGGCCGGCGACGATGTCGTCGAACACGGCGGCGGGGCCGACGAAGCGGTAGTCGAGGCGCAGCTCGGGACTGCTCTGCGCCGGACCGTCTTCTTCGCGGTACCAGGCGCAGTGGCCGTCCTCGATCCGGATCAGGAAGTGCCTCGAACCGGCATCACTGACGTAGGGCGACACGCCGTCGCCCTCGATGTCGACCGCCACGTGCCAGGTGCCTTCCGGCAACGACGACATGGTCGCCACGCGGGTGTTGATCGCCGCGCGCACGGCCTCGTACCACTCGGAGCTGTAGGCGTCGGGCATCAGTAGCCCCGCTCGCTCACGACGGGGCTGGCGAGCTGGTGGTCGGCGGCGATCGCCTTGTACGCGTTGTAGCCGCAGGCGGCGTGGATCCCGCCGCCTGGGTATGCCGAGGGGCCGCACAGGTAGAGACCCTCGATCTCGGTGCGGTAGTTCGACGCCTCTGGGAACGGGCGGTTCGTCCCGAGCTGGTCGGGGGCGAACTCGCCGTTCGAGAAGTCGCCCTCGCGCATCTTGTTCTTGTGCTCCATCTGGTCCGGCGTGTACAGCCGATGGGCGAGCACGTTCGCCGGGGTCATGTTCGGCGCGGCTTCGCGCCACTTGGCGAGGAAGCGGTCGTTGTAGGTCTCGCGCACCTCCGTCCATTCCTGCGCGCTCAGCGCGCTGGCCGGTGGGAAGAAGTACCAGCCGGTCGCCGCGTGCCGTCCGGGCGGCGCCTGGGAGCGGTCCCACAGGCTGTTCACCCACGTCCCGGCGCCGGGCTCGGGCAACCTGCCGCCGTAGGAGTCGCGGATGTAGTGCGCCATGTCGACGGGCCCGTCGAAGCCGACCACGGTGTAGAAGCAGCGGTCGATCTCCGGATCGTGGCGCGCGGACAGGTAACGCGGTGCGTCGATCAGGCAGAACATCGGCGTGCCGAGCACATGGCTCGGGCCGTAGCGGAAGGCCTCGGAACGCTTCCTCCACAGATCGGACAGGTGATCCTTGCCGACGAGGTCGAGCATCGTCTGTTGCAGGTCGGCGTTCGACGCCACGCAGACCTCGGCGCGGATGTCGCCGCTGCGCGTGCTGACCCCGACCGCCCGGCCGTCTTCCACGAGCACGCTCTCGACGGCGGTGTTCTCGATCAGGTCGACGCCCTCGCGGTAGCAGGCCTGCGTCATCGCCTTGGCCAGCGTATGGGTGCCGCCGAGAGCCAGCTTCCAGTTGCCCATCGTCCACATCACGAACGTCAGGAAGCCGGCGCCCATCCCGGCGGTGTCCACCGGGTAGCCCCACTCGACGGTGGTCCGGTACATGAGCGCGCGCAGCTCCGGGCACTCGAACAGCTCGTCGATGACGTTCTTCGCCGACTTGGCGACGAAGTGGCCCGAGACGCCGAGATCGCCGAACGCGGCTTCGACCAGCATCTCCTGGGCAGCCGGGTCTGCCGGCGCCGGGGGGTTGTACAGCCCGACGGCGAGCATCTGCTCCAGCATCATCGCCCGCTTCTTCAGCTCCACGTACGTGTCGGCGTCGGACTTGGAGTAGCGGGCGATGCTGGCGTGGGTGCGATCGAGCAGGTCGGGGCGGTGCAAGACGATCGGCGGCCGCCCGTCACCGAACGCGATGCCGGCCTGGGCCTCGGGCATCACCGTGCGCAGCCCGAGCGATTCGAGGTCGAAGTCCTTGACCATCGGCATGATGTCGAAGAACTCCATGTACTGGGCGTGGAGGTTGAAGCGGAACCCGGGCAGCAGCGGCTCCTCGGTGTTCGCTCCCCCGCCCTCTTCGTGCCGGCGCTCGACCACCGCCGTGCGCAGGCCCGAGCGGGCCAGGTACGCGGCCAGACAGAGACCGTTGTGGCCGGCGCCGATGACGACGGCGTCGTAGGTGCGGTGCACCGTCATTGAACCCCCATCCCCTCGTGAAGCGAGCCTGCGCCCGTTCGGCGATTGTCCGGGCTGGGCACGCCTGGGTGTAAGGGACCTAGGTCCCGATTACCGCGACACGGGCGAGCATGCGTCACACCGGGCGAGGAGGATCAGTTCACCTGGCGGGTGCGGCCCTCCCAGTAGGGGGCGCGCAAATCCTTGCGCAGCACCTTGCCGCTCGGGTTGCGCGGCAGCACGTCGGCCCAGTCGACGGTCGTCGGGCACTTGTACTTCGCGAGCTGCGAGCGGCAGTACTCGATCAGCTCCTGCGGAGTCGGATCGGTGCCCGGAGCCCGCACCACGATCGCCTTCGGGGTCTCGCCCCACTTGTCGTCGGGCACCCCGATCACCGCGACGTCGGCCACAGCGGGGTGCCCCATCAGCGCGTTCTCGACCTCGGCCGGGTAGATGTTCTCGCCGCCGGAGACGATCATGTCCTTGACCCGGTCGTGGATGTACAGGTACCCGTCGGCGTCGAGGTAGCCGGCGTCGCCGGTGCGGAACCAGCCTTCGGGGGTGATCGCCTGGGCCGTCTCCTCGGGCATGTTCCAGTAGCCGCGCATCACCTGTGGCGAGCGCACCCAGATCTCGCCGATCTCCCCGCCGGGCACCTCGGTGCCGTCCGCGGCGACGATGCGCAGCTCCACCCCGGGCCCGGGCAGCCCGCAGCTGCGCAAGCGGTGCTTGTTCGGCCCGTCGGGGTCGTGGTCCTGCGGGGGCAGGTTGACCACCGTCCCGGTGGTCTCGGTCAGCCCGTAGACCTGCCAGAACTTGCACCCGAGCAGCTTCACGCTGCGGCTGAGGACGTCCTCGCTGATCGGCGAGGCGCCGTACGCGAACACCCGCAGGCTGGAGAAGTCGGCGTCCTCCACGCCGGGCAGCATCAGCATGAACTGCAGCACGGCGGGTACCAAGAACGCGTGGGTGATCCGCTCCGCCCCGAACAGGCGGACCAGCTCGGCGAGGTCGAGCTCGCGCAGGATCACGCTGGTGCAACCGAGGTACATGCCCGCCGTCGCCCACCCTCCGCCACCGATGTGGAAGAGCGGCATGGCGACCAGGTTCACCGAGTCCGCGTCGAGCTCCCACATCTCCTCGGCCATCGGCAGCAGTCCGAAGAAGTTGGAGTTCGTCAGCATCACGCCCTTCGGGCGACCGGTTGTGCCGCTCGAGTAGAGCTGGAACGCGACGTCGTCCAGTGACGCGGTGATGCCCGGGTCTCCGGCCGGCTGGCGGGCGACCCAGTCGTCCCAGCTCTCGTACCCGTCGTGAGCTCCGATGACGAGCACCAACCTGGCGGTCACCAGGTTCGGGGCGATGGCGTCGAGGATCGGGACGAACTCCGCCCCGACGACGAGCACCTTCACCTGCGCGTCGTTCAAGATGTACTCGACTTCGGGGGCGGCGAGCCGCCAGTTGACGTCGACGCACACCGCGTTCAGCAGGGCGGCACCGTAGAAGGCCTCGAAGTGCTCGATCCCGTTCTTGTCGAGGAACCCGATCCGGTCCTCCGGGCCGACGCCACCCTCGGCCGCGAGTCCGTTGGCCACGCGTTGTGCCCGCTCGTACAGCTCGGCCCACGGCATGCGCCGCTCGCCGAGCACGAGCGCGGTGTGCTCCGGACGCTGCGTGCCGTGCACACGAACGATCTCGGCGACTGAAGCGATGGCCGGTGCTGTCATGAATCCACGGTAGCTCCGCCTCGGCGCTTGGCGGCCCAGTGGTCCCAGTGGGTGACGGCCTCCACCGGCTTGCGGGGCGCAACGCCGAAGCTCCCCACCGGGCGCCCCACCGGCACGAGCGCGGCGATCTCGAAGCGGGCCTCGCCGTCCGGCGCGCCTGGCACCCCGAGCAGCGCGAGCACTTCCGCGGTGTGGATGCGGACCACCGTCGTGAGCGCGGTGCCGAGGCCGAGCGCGCGCGCTGCGACGCAGAAGTTCTGCACCGCCGGATAGACGCTGGCATCGAGGCGGCCGATGTCCATCTCCCCCTCTGCGTCGGCAGGGGTCCACGGGATTCGCGGCTGCAGGAACAGCACGATCGCCGGGGCGTCCTCCAGGTGGTCGGCGAGGTGCCGGGAGGCGTCGCGGGTGCGTCGCCACGACTCGGCCGCCGCCACGTCGCGGAACCCGGTGGGTTCGGGCAGGCTGGCCTCGTAGCGGTCGTACGCCGCCCGGTACCAGCGGGCGAGCTGGGCCTTCACGGTGGGGTCACGGACAACGACGTACTGCTGCGGCTGCACGTTGCCACCGCTCGGCGCCTGCTGCGCCGCGCGCAGGCAGGTCCACAGCTCCTCCTCGGAGACCGCCTCGTCGGTGAACCGGCGGATGGCCCGCGTGGTCATCAGCGCGTCGATCACGGGCATCGACTTCGCGTCCATCCTCACTTGCCCTCGAACCGCGGCCGGCGGCGCTCCTGGATCGCGGCCAGCGCCTCGACGTGGTCCTCGCTCAAGAAGCACGGGATCTCCATCGCCGTCGACACGTCGAAGCTGTCGAGCAGGGCGCGCTTCACGTGGGCGTTGATCGCCTGCTTGGTGCCCCGCACGGCGAGCGGCGCTTGGGCCGCCAGTCGGTGGGCCCACTCCAACGATCGCTCGGCGACGTGCACCGGGTCGCACACCTCGGCCGCGACTCCGAGCCGCAGCGCCTCCTCGGCTGTCAACGGCTCGGAGAGCAGCAGGTGCCGCTTGGCCGCGAGTGGGCCGATGAGCAGCGGCCACACGGCCGTGCCGCCGTCACCGGCGACGAGGCCGACGTTGACGTGGGGGTCGACGATCACCGCGTCGCTCGACATCACGATCACGTCGCAGAGCAGCGCCACCGATGCCCCGAGCCCGGCGGCCGAGCCGTTCAGCGCGCAGACGATGGGCAGCTCGGCGTCGAGCAGGTCCCAGATGAGCTGCTTGCCGTCGCGACGTAGCTGGTCGAGCGCGCCGACGTTGCGCAGCTTGGGGAACCAGGCGAAGTCGCCACCTGCACTGAACGCTCGCTTGGAGCCGGTCAGCAGCACCGCCCGAGCCGTCCGCTCACGCTTCAGCCCGCGGAACAGCTCGCAGAGGTCGTGGTGGAGGTGCTCGTCGACGGCGTTCAGCTCGCTCGCCGGGTTGTCGATCGTGACGACGAGCACGTCGTGGTCGCGCTCGGTGCGCAACGTCTCGAAGCGGTCCATCGCGAGAGTCTCGCGTGGGATCGACGCGAAGGATGAAGGGGTCAGGCGCGGGCGGCGGCGCGCTGAGCCTCGGCCCAGCTCATGCCTTGCTCCACGTCGTGGTCACGCGGCAGCCCGAGCACGAGCTCGGCGACGATGTTGCGCTGCACCTCGCCGGTCCCGCCGCCGATCGTCAGCGCCGTCGAGAACATGAACCCGTCGTACCAGCCCGGGTCGCGCAGGTCTCGCGGGGGCACGCCGGGGCCGAGGTCACGGCTGTCGGTGCCGGGCACGAACTGTTCGTCGCCGGATGCGCCGGCATCGGTGAGCATCCCCGACGCGCCGAGCATGTCGCGCGCCGCCGCCATCACGTGCTGACCGTGCTCGTCGGCCAGGATCTTGCGGATGCTCGATTCCGCGCCGGGTTGTTCGCCCCGCAGGCGCGCGCTGAGCGTGCGCAGGCGGATCAGGTCGAGCAGCACGTGCTCGGTGTAGACGCCGGCCAGGCGCTGGCGCATCGACGGGTCGGTCACCTTGCCCATCTGGCGTACGGCGTCGAGCATCTCGAGCGCGGTCGGGCCGTTGCCCCACAGCACACCGCCGCTCGAGAGCGAGACGCGCTCGTTGCCGAGGGTCACCTTCGCCAAGCGCCACCCGTCCCCTTCGGTGCCGACCAGGTTCGCGGCCGGGATCCTGACGTCGGTGAAGAACACCTCGTTGAAGGTGTGCCCGCCGGTGATCTCGGTGATCGGGCGGATCTCGATGCCCGGGGCGTCCATCGGGCAGATGAGGTAGGAGATGCCCTTGCGCTTGCTGGCGTCTGGGTCGGTGCGGGCGATCAGGATGCCGTACTTCGCGTACTGGGCGCCCGAGGTCCAGATCTTCTGGCCGTTGACGACGTATTCGTCACCGTCGCGCACGGCGCGCGTGCCGAGGTTGGCGAGGTCGCTGCCGCTACCCGGCTCGCTGAACAGCTGGCACCAGAACTCCTCGCCCGCGAGCAGCGGCGGCAGGTATCGCGCCGCCTGCTCGGCGGTGCCGCCGTAGAGGATCGTCGGGCCCGCCCAGCCGATGCCGATCGGGTTCACCGGCCGGCGCACCCGGGCCGCGGACAGCTCTTCGTCGATGATCAGCTGGTGGACGGGGTCGGCCCCGAGGCCGTACGGCGCCGGCCAATGCGGCACGACGTACCCGGCTCCGGCCAGCTCTCGGGGACTCGGGTCCGGATTGGCGGCGAGCCACTCTCTGACGGCGAGTCGGCGCGGATCGTCGTCGGCGGGGAGCTGGAAGTCCATGGCGGAACGTTAGGCCGAGACGTACGCAGGAGGGCTTACGCTCGGTGACGATGAACGCATCGCCGCAGGCCCACGGCTGGAACTTCGCCAACGCCTGGGAGGCGATCGCCGAACGCGTGCCCGACGCTCCGGCACAGCTCCAGGGCGAGCGCACGTTCACGTGGTCCGCGATGGACCGCCGCGCAGACGGCATCGCGCGCGTCCTGCTCGACAGCGGGGCGTCCGAGCAGGACAAGGTCGCGCTCTACCTGCACAACTGCCCCGAGTACATGGAGACGGTGTTCGCGCTGTTCAAGGCCGGCCTGGTACCGGTCAACACGAACTACCGGTACTCCGCCGACGAGCTCGTCTACCTGTGGGACAACGCCGACGCGGTCGCGGTGGTGTTCCACGGCACCTTCGCCGAACGCATCGACCCCCTGCGCCACCGCGTGCCGGCGGTGAAGACCTGGCTCTGGGTGGACGACTCGACCGGCGGCTGCCCACCGTGGGCCGTCCCGTACGAGGCTGCTGCGTCCGCCGCGTCGTCCGCCGACTCGGCGCGAACGGTCGCCCCCTGGGGGCGGCGAGGTGAACATCTGCTGCTGCTCTACACCGGCGGCACCACCGGCATGCCCAAGGGCGTCATGTGGCAGCAGATGGACCTGCTCGGCAGCCTCGACGCGACGTCGAAGCGCCGCTTGCCCCCCGAAGAAGATCTCGACGCGCTTGGCGAGCGCATCACCGGTCCCGGGCCGCGCAACCTTCCGGCGGCTCCGCTGATGCACGGCACGGGGCTGTTCAACGCGATGACGAACATGCTCGCCGCGGGGTGCATCGTCACGATGGAGGGTCGTCACTTCGACCCGGTCGAGCTCCTCGACACGATCGAGCGCCGGCGGATCACGTCGATGTCGATCGTCGGCGACGCGTTCGCGAAGCCGATCCTGCGCGCCCTCGACGCGGAGCCCACCCGGTGGGACTTCTCCAGCCTGCGCGTGGTGGTGTCGAGCGGCGTGATGTGGTCGGCCGAGTCGAAGGCCGGCCTGCTCCGCCACAACGAGCGCCTGATCATGGTCGACGCGCTAGGTTCGTCGGAGGCGATCGGCATGGCCCAGAACACCGTCTCCAAGGACGGCGCGAGCGGCGGCACGGCCAAGTTCGAGCTCGGCCCGTTCACGAAGGTGCTCACCGAGGACGGCCGCGAGGTGACCCCGGGCAGCAGCGAGCGCGGCCGCGTCGCCCTGCGCGGCTTCACCCCGGTCGGCTACTACAAGGACCCCGAGAAGTCGGCGTCCACGTTCCAGGTGTTCGACGGTGTCCGCTGGTCGATCCCCGGCGACTGGGCCGAGGTCGAGGCCGACGGGTCGGTGAGGCTGCTCGGGCGGGGCAGCCAGTGCATCAACACCGGTGGGGAGAAGGTGTACCCCGAAGAGGTGGAAGAGGTGCTGAAGGAGCACCCGTCGGTCGCCGACGCCGCCGTCATCGGTGTGCCCGACGAGCGCTTCGGCCAGGCGATCACCGCGCTCGTCGAACCCCACGTCGGCTTCGAGGTGGACGAGGCGGCGCTGATCGCGCACGTCAAGTCCCGACTCGCCCACTACAAGGCGCCGAAGCGCGTCTTGCCGCTGGCAACCGTCGGGCGCGCGGCCAACGGCAAGCTCGACTACCGCCAGCTCACCTCGGACGCCCTCGAACGCTTCGATCCCCCGGCGCGCTGAAGGCCGGCCGAGCCCCTCGATTGGCGGCTTGGTCCACGATGCGGACGAGCCGTAGCGTCGAGACGGTCCCCGATCCCCCTTCAGGAGCGAACATGTCCGATCTCGGTTACGACGGCAAGGTTGCGATCATCACCGGTGCCGGCGGAGGCCTCGGCCGCCAGCACGCCCTGCTTCTCGCCGGACGAGGCGCACTCGTGGTCGTCAACGATCTCGGCGGCTCGATCGACGGGACCGGGGAGAGCACGAGTGCGGCCGAGCGGGTCGTCGAAGAGATCCGCGCCGCCGGCGGCGAGGCCGTGGCAGACCACAACTCGGTGGCCACCCCCGAGGGCGGCGCGGCGATCGTGCAGACGGCGGTCGATTCCTTCGGACGGGTCGACATCGTCGTCAACAACGCCGGCATCCTGCGCGACAAGTCCTTCAACAACATGGGCCCCGATCTGCTCGGGCCGGTGCTCGACGTGCACCTCGCGGGTGCCTTCTACGTCACCCAGCCCGCCTGGCTCCACATGCGAGAGCAGGGTTACGGCCGGATCGTGTCCACGTCGTCGGCGGCGGGGATCTTCGGCAACTTCGGCCAGACGAACTACGGCGCGGCGAAGATGGGCCTCGTCGGATTCACCCGCGTGCTCGCCGTGGAAGGCGCGAAGTACGGCATCAAGGCCAACGCGATCGCCCCGCTTGCTCTCACCAGGATGACCGAGGACATCCTGGGCGGCCTCGGCGACAGGCTCGACCCGGCCCTCGTCTCGCCCCTCGTCGCGTTCTTGACCCACGAGGAGTGCCCGGTCTCGGGACAGGTCTTCTCCGTCGGCGGGGGCCGCGTCGCGCAGGTGTTCATCGGTGAGACCAAGGGCTACTGGAAGGCCGACCTCGCGCCGGAGGACCTCCGCGACAACTGGGACACGGTGACCGACCAGACCGGCTACTCGGTGCCCGCGAACCTGGGTGAGGAAACCGCCCTCTTCCTACCCTTCTTCAAGTAGCGAGACGAGCAGTTACGTTCTCGGCGGTGTCCGGCAGCGTCGAGGAGTTCCAGGCCACAGCGCGCGAATGGCTGGCGGCCAACCGCGAGCACGCTCCCGGCGACTACGGCGCGATCTGCCCACCCGACCTGGTGGATGCCGGCATCGCCTGGCAGCGCCGGATCCACGACGCCGGCTTCGCCGGCATCCACTGGCCCGTCGAGTTCGGCGGCAGGGGGCTCGGCCCCGAGCACAACGGCATCTGGATGCTCGAGTGCGCCCGCGCCGGGGTGCCGGCGGTGCTCAACATGGTCGGGCTGGTGCTCGCCGGCGGAGCGGTCCTGCGCTACGGCACCGCTGCGCAGCAGACCGAGCATCTGTCGGCGACTCTGCGGGCCGAGCACGTGTGGTGCCAGTTGTTCAGCGAACCGGGAGCGGGCAGTGACCTCGGCTCGCTCACCACCCGCGCCGAACGCGACGGCGACCGATACGTGGTGAACGGCCAGAAGGTGTGGTGCTCGGGAGGGCGCTACAGCAACTGGGGCATCCTGATGGCGCGCACGGACCCGGAGGCGAAGAAGCACGAGGGCATCTCGTTCTTCCTGCTCGACATGCGCCTGCCCGGCATCGAGGTGCGCCCGCTTCGCCAGATGACCGGGGAGAGCGAGTTCGACGAGGTCTTCCTCACCGATGTCGAGGTGCCGGTCGAAGCGCTGCTCGGCCCGCTGCACGGCGGCTGGGGAGTCGGCATGGCGGTGCTCACCAGCGAGCGCGGCCACATCGGCACAAGCGTGATCTCCCTCGAACGTCGGCTCGCGGCCTTCGCCGGCCTGGCGGGAAGCGCCAGCCTCTCGGCGGTGGAGAAGGACCGCCTCACCCGCCTGCTCGCCACCGGCACCGCCTACAAGGCGCTGGCGCAGCGACAGGGCGCGGTCGCCTCGACCGCCGCATCCTTGATGAAGCTCGGGATTACGGAGATGATGTTCGAGATGACGATGCTGCGGGGTGACCTGGCCGGGCTCGAGGCGACCCTCGACGGCGCAGCCGCGCTCGGGATGCTCGCCGCACCCGGCGGGCGAATCGCCGGGGGGACCAGCCAGGTACAGCGCAACATCATCGGTGAGCGCCTGCTCGGACTGCCCAGGGAGCCGAAACCGTGAGCTCGATGCGCAACCCCGACGCCAACGACACGCAGGGATTCGAGGGCTCGGGGAGCGGCGGCCTTCCCTGGCGCCTGATCGGGTTCGTCGTGGTCGCCGCCGCGGCCGCGATGTTCGTGCTGCAGAACCGCGAACGCAAGACCGTCGACTTCTTGTTCTTCGAGATCAACAGCCGCCAGTGGGTGAACATCGTCGTCGCCATCGCGGTCGGGGTGGTGCTCGACCGCCTGTTCATCGGGTGGCGCAAGCGGCGCCGCAACAACGGTTGAGGACGCTGCCCCACTCGCCTGCCGCGCCTTCCCTTACGGGGAGCAGGCTGGCACCACCGAAGCGGTAGGGGCGAGGATGGCGCAGTGCAGGTGCTCTCCACAGACGGCGTGACCGTCGAGGTCCACGACCTCGGCGGCACCGGTCCCTCTCTTCTCATGGCGCACGCCCCCGGCTTTCACGGGCGCGTGTTCGCCCCGGTCGCCGCCCATCTCGCCCGCCGGTTCCACTGCTTCGCGCTCGACTTCCGCGGCCACGGCGACACGCTCGCCCCGCCGGCTTGGGAGGTGGACTGGGAGGGGTACGGCGACGACGCGACCGCTGCCGCCGAAGCGGTCGCCGAACAGGGCAAGGACCGGGCCGGCATCATCGGCGTCGGCCACTCGCTCGGCGGTGCGTGCCTGCTGATGGCCGCGCACCGCGATCCGACGCTCTTTCGCGGCCTCGTCGTCTACGAACCGGTCGTGCCTCCGCCGACGGGGCTGACACCCCCCGGGCGCAAGAACCCCGCGGTCGAAGGGGTCCGCAAGCGCCGCGCCTCGTTCGCGAGCATCGACGCCGCGCTCGCCGACCTGGGTGGGAGGCCACCGACGTCCTACTTCGACGAAGACGCCCTGAACGCCTACGTGCAGGGCGGATTCCGGTCCGCGAACAAGGCGGGCAGGGTCGAGCTGAAGTGCGCCCCGGCGTACGAGGCCGCGACCGTCGAGCGGGGCAGCGCGCACGGCACGTGGGACTACCTGCCCGAGATCGACGTCCCGGTGTGGGTGATCTCGGGCACGCCGGAGCCGTTCCAGCCCTCGAGCCTGGCCGAGCAGATCGCCGAGCGCCTTCCGCACGGCAACCACATCCAGTACTCCGACCTGGACCACAACGGGCCGATGACCGACCCGGCGCGCCTCGCCCGCATCGTCGAGACGTTCGCCGACACCCTCGAGGTGTGACGCGTGCCCGGGCATCACCCCGGTTGCCACACCCCCTACCTACGATGAACCCGATGTCGGACACCGCGGTCTCCACCGCTCCCGCAACGCCGTTCCAGGTGCCGACGAGCCTGTCGCCGTCACGGGTCGACGCCTTCACCAGCTGTCCGCTCGCGTTCCGTTTCGCCAGCATCGAGCGCCTACCCGAGCCACCGAGCATCCACATGACGAAGGGCTCGCTCGTCCATCGGGCGCTGGAGCTGCTGTTCACCCGCCCGGCCGGCCAGCGCGACCGGGCAGCGGCGATCGCGGCGCTCGACGCGGCGATCGAGGAGTACCGCGCCCACCCCGACTTCACCGACTTGTCGCTCGACGACGACGACGCGCAGGCCTTCGAGGCCGACGCGCGCGCCCTCGTCGAGCGCTACCTCGCGATGGAAGACCCGGCGCGGGTGAACGAGATCGGGCTCGAGCTGCGGCTCGAGGCAAAGGTGGGCGAGCTCAGCCTGCGCGGCGTCATCGACCGCCTCGATCTCGACGACGACGGTGAGCTGGTCGTCACCGACTACAAGACCGGCCGCTCGCCGGCCAGGGCATACGAGCAGCAGCGCCTCGGCGGGGTGCACTTCTACTCGTTCCTCTGCGAACAGGTCTTCGGGCGACGCCCCGCACGCATCCGCCTGATGTACCTGCGCGACAGCGAGGTGATCGAGACCAGACCCTCCGAGCAGTCGGTCAAGTTCATCTCCACGCGCACCACCGCGGTGTGGCGAGCGGTCGAATCGGCGTGTCGCAGCGGTCAGTTCCGTCCTCGGCCCGGGCGCCTCTGCGCCGGCTGTGCCTTCCAGCAATGGTGCCCGGCGTTCGGCGGCGACCCAGAGCGCGCCGCCGTTGAGGTGCGCGCCCGTCTGTCGTCGTGAGCGCCTCACCGGCGAGCGTCCCCGGCGTCGGCCACCTCGGCACCGCCGTCGCGGCCGCCGACGAGCGGATCGACGCCCTGCTCGAACGGGTGCGCGGCAACCCGGTGACCGACGCGGTGTTCACCACGGCGAGCCACGTCGGCGACTTCAGCCTCGTCTGGCACGCGATCGGGGCCGCCCGCGCCCTCGCCGGCGGCCGACGCGAGCGGCGCCAGGCTCTCGCGCTCTCCGCCCTGCTCGGCGCCGAGAGCCTGCTCGTCAACCAGGGGTTGAAGCGCCTGTTCCGGCGCCAGCGCCCGACCGCCTCCGGCGACGAGCGGTTCACCGTCCGCACACCGTCCACCACGTCCTTCCCCAGCGGGCACGCCAGCTCAGCCGCGTTCGCTGCCACGGTGCTGTCCACCTGGTCGCCGCGCCGCGCGCCGCTCTTCGCCGCCGTGGCCGTGATCGTCGGCACCAGTCGCGCATACGTGCGCATCCACCACGCCTCCGACGTGGCCGGCGGTGCTGTAGTTGGTCTCTGCCTCGGCGCACTGGCCCGACCGCTCGTCAAGCGCTTGGCCGCGGAGCGGGAATGAGGGCGAGGGCGCGACGGTTATGCCTCCTCGTGCCCCGCCGCTTCGCCGTCACCTTCGACTACCGCTGCCCCTTCGCTCGCATCGCCCACGACCACGTTGTCACCGGGCTCCGCGGCGGCGCCGAATGGGACGTCACGTTCTTGCCGTTCTCGCTCGGCCAGGCCCATGTCGTCGAGGGAATGCCCGACGTCTGGGACGAGCCCCAATCAGACAGCGGGCTGACCGCGCTCCAGGTCGGCGTCGCCGTGCGCGACAACTGGCCCGAGCAATTCCTGGACGTCCACCAGGCCTTGTTCGAGCACCGCCACCTCCGCGCGGGCAGCCTGCGTGACCGCGACGCCGTGGGCGAGGTGCTGGTGAGCGCCGGCGTCGACCCTCGGGCCGTGTTCGACGAGGTCGACAGCGGCCGGCCGCTCGCCACCGTCAGGGACGAGCACACCGCCTACGTCGAAAGCCATCACGTGTGGGGTGTGCCGACGTTCGTCACCGGTTCACGAGCTGTGTTCGTCCGCCTCATGGAAGGCGCCGGCGGCGACGCCGGATTCGCGGGCGCCACCATCGAGCGGCTGCTCGACCAGATCGAGTGGCCGATCCTGAACGAGTTCAAGCACACGGCGATCCCGCGCTGATCGGGTAGGTCGGGCGGCCGCGTAGCCTCAGCCACGATGTCAGGGCAACCGCACCACGACCACAAGATGAGCGACGCCGAGGGGCTGATGTGGCGCCTCGACAAGGACCCGTATCTCTCGTCCACGTTCGCGAACGTCACGATCCTCGACCGGCCACCTGACATGGCCCGGCTGATGCGCCGGATGGAGCGCGCCACGTACGTCTTCCCCCGCCTGCGCCAGCGGGTGCAGCCGATGCCGGTCAACCTGAGCGCACCGGCGTGGGTGGAAGACCCCGAGTTCGACATCGCCTACCACGTGCGCCGCATCGGGCTTCCCAAGCCGGGGAACATGCGCCAGCTCCTCGATCTGACCTCGCTCATCTCGATGGACCCGTTCGACCGCACGCGCCCGTTGTGGCAGTTCCTCGTCGTCGAAGGGATCCGCGGCGGACAGGCAGCCCTCGTCGAAAAGCTCCACCACACGATCACCGACGGTGAGGGCGGGGTGAAGCTGTCGCTCGAGTTCCTCGACTTCGACCGCGACGCACCAGAACCCGAACCGCTCGAGCCCGACGAGATCGAGCGGCACGAGGCCGCGGCGACAGCGGGACCGTCTGCGAACGAGCTGCTGCGCGGGCTGGTCGCCGGGCCGCTGCGCCTGCCGATCGGCATCGCCAGGCAGATGAAGGACCTCCTCGCCGACCCGGCGTCGATCCCCGGCGCCAGCGCGGCAGCTGGTGATGCCTTCCGCGGCGTCGTGTCGCAGCTCTCCGACATGGACGCGGCGCGGTCGCCGCTTTGGACCGAACGCTCCTTGCGCCGCAACCTGCAGGTGCTGAAGGCGCCCTATCACGAGACACGGGCCGTCGCGAAGGCCCTCGGCGGCACGCTGAACACCGCGTTCCTCACGGCCGCGGCCACGGCGGCCGGGCGGTATCACGACGAGTTCGGCGAACCCGTCGATCAGCTGCGCGCGTCCATGGCGATCAGCACGCGCACGGAGACCTCCGGCGCCAACGCGTTCTCGCTCGCCCGCATGCTCGTGCCCACCGGCCCGATGCCGATCGCCGAACGGTTCACCTCTATCGCCGAGGCCGCCGACGAAGCACGTGAGGCATCGGCCTCGGCGTCACTCGAGACGCTGGCGAGCATCGCCACCTCGCTGCCGACCTCTGTCGTGACGCGCATCGTGCGCACGGCAAGCCAAACCGTCGACTTCGCCACGTCGAACGTGCGCGGCACGCCGGTGCCGGTCTACATCGCCGGTGCGGAGGCGCTCGCCAACTACCCCGTAGGACCGCTCGCCGGCGTGGCCTTCAACCTCACCTTGCTGTCCCACGTCGGGAGCCTGGACATGGGGTTGAACGTGGACGCCGCGGCTGTGGAGCGCCCCGATCGGCTACAGCACCACCTGAAGCGGGCGTTCGACGAGCTGCTGGCGGAGGTCTGAACCCGGCGCGCTCAGGCGTCGGAGGAAGAAGGCGCGGCACCTGCCGGGGCGGTAAGCAGGGTGCGGACGTCGAGCAACAGGTCGGCCACCTCACCGGCGGACACGAGCTCGCGGTGCAGCACCTGGGCCAAGGCCTGGTCGATGACCGTCAGCGCCTCGTTGATCACGGCGACGTCACGAGTGTCGGTCATCGATGCCTCCTTTTGCGGCCTGCCGGAAAGCTAGTGCCACCAACCGGCCGGCAAGCGTCATGGTATCGCCCGGTGGTGCGGAACGGCTGGCGCGCCGCGGGCGTCTGCGGCCACCTACCATGCGCTCCCGTGGAGCTGAGGGACCGGGTGACGGTGGTGACAGGAGCAGCCGGAGGAATCGGCGCCGCGCTTTGCCGAGCGTTCCACGACGAGGGTGCCGCCGTGGTGTGCTCCGACGTTCGCGCCGAGGGGGTCGAGGCGCTCGCCGCCTCGCTGAACGCCGCTCGGGCGGGCTCGGCGCTCGGTGTGGCCGCAGACATCTCCACCGAGGCCGCCAACGTGGCGCTGATCAGAGCCGCCGAGGAGCACTTCGGACCGATCGACCTGTTCTTCGCGAACGCGGGGATCGCGGCCGGCACGCTGCTCGAGGAGACCGATGAAGAGACCTGGCAGGCTGCCTTCGCGGTGAACCTGCATGCCCACCGCTTCGCCGCCAAGCACCTGGTGCCGGGCTGGCTGGCTCGCGGCGAGGGCTACTTCTGCTCCACGGCGTCGGCGGCCGGCTTGCTCAGCCAGATCGGCTCCGCTCCATACTCGGTGACGAAGGCCGCCGCGGTGGCGTTCGCCGATTGGCTTTCGATCACCTACGGCTCCCGCGGTGTGTTGGTGAGCTGCCTCTGCCCGCAGGGCGTGAACACCGACATGTTGCGCCAGGGCGACGACCCCGGCGCGGGCCCGGCCTCGGGCGTGGTGCGCTCCGCCGGCGAGGTGCTCGAGCCCTCTGTCGTCGCCGACATCGTCGTGGAGGCGATCCGCGACGAGCGGTTCTTGATCCTGCCCCACCCCGAGGTGGCCGAGTTCATGCGCCGCAAGGCTTCCGACCGTGACCGCTGGCTCGCCGGAATGCGCAAGCTGCAGGCCTCGGTCACGGGCCGGTGGTGATCGCGGTGGCCCAGCTCCAAGAGGCGTCGCTGGTGCGCTTCGGTCTGCACCCCGGCGAACCGGTGAGGTTCCGCAAGGGCGAGCGCGGTCGGTGGCACCACGGCCGCCTGGCCGCGGTCGAGCGCGACGGCAGCCTGCTGTTGCACGACGCCGACGGGGCGGCGCGCTCGCTGCGCCCGGAGCGGATCGAGGTCCGCCGACCGGGCTCACGAGGGCGGCTCCGCTGGTGCAACGTCGCCGACGTGGCTGTCACCTGGGAGCAGCTCGCGCTGTGGGTCTGAACGTGTCCCGACGCGCTCGCGCCGGCGTCGCCCTGGCTCTCGCCGTGACGGGGGTGCTCGCCGTCTTGGGTGTGGCCTCCGGGCCCGCCGCCGCGGGCAGCAAGTCGTTCCGATTGGTCTCGCTGCACACCGCGGCCGAGGTGCTGGCCGACGGCACGATGGAAGTGCGCGAGGAGATCGTCTACGCGTTCGACGGCGGGCCGTTCACCATCGGCACTCGGTCGTTCGCCCCCGCGTCCAGAGACCTGGTGCAGGACTTCGCGGCCAGCGAGGACGGTCGGTCGCTGACTGTCGATCCTCCCTCGGAGACCCCGACGGGCGAGTGGGAGTGGCACTTCGCCAGCCCGGCCACGAACGAGCAGCGGACGTTCGTGCTCACCTATCGCGTCGACGATGCGCTCACCGTCGGGCCCGACGTGGGCGAGCTCTACTGGCAGTTCCTCGGCGACGACCACCCCGGCATCGACACGATGACCGTGGAGCTGGCTGTACCCGGCGACTCCCCCGCGAGCACCCCCGACTCACCCGACGACGACGCGTCGGTGCTGCGCGCGTGGGGCCACGGGCCGGCTAGCGGCGCCGTCACGGTGAATCCGGGCCTGGTGACGGCGACCGTCGACGACGTGCCCTCCCGCCAGTTCGTGGAGCTGCGTGTGCTGATCCCGACCACGGAGCTCGACGTGGAGCCGAGCACTCCGCCCCGCCTCGCCCAGGTGCTCGAGGAGGAACGGTCGTTCATCGAGGACGAGGACTCCGAGCAGACCCGGCGGCGCTTCGGCGGCTTGCTCGGGCCGATCGCTGCCGGCCTCGGGCTGGTCGGCGCCGGAGTCCTGTGGCGGCGCTTCGGGCGCGAACCCAAGCCCGACTTGATGATCGGTGAGTACTGGCGCGAACCGCTCGACGATCCGCCGGCGATGGTGATCGCCAACCTGCAGCGCGGGTCGGCTCCGATCGGCCAGGCAATCGCCTCCACGCTCATCGACCTCGCCCAACGGGGCTACCTGCGCATCACCGCCGAGGTGGAGGAGCGCTGGGGACCCGACCACACCGTGCACACGATCCACTGGCAAGGCCGCGAGTTCGGACCGGAGGTGCAGACCTACGAGCGTTCCCTCGTCGCGATGGTGCTGCGCGGCCGGAACCAGATGTCCACCGACGAGCTCACCGAGTGGGGCCAGGCGCATCGCAGCGCGGCAGCGAAGGAGCTGGCCAAGGTGCAGAAGGAGATCACCGCCGAGGCCAAGCTGCGCGGCTTTGCAGTGTCCGCCCAGCCGCGCGCCAACGCGCTGGTGCTCGCGCTCACGGCCGCGGTCGCGGGTGCCGGACTCGTGGCCAGGTGGCTCGGGTCCGGATGGGGGTGGCTCGCGATCGGTGTAGCTCCGCTGATCCTCTTCGGCGGGGGGTGGCTGGTGCGCAACCGCAGCACCCACGCCGCCACCGAAGCCGCCAAGGCCAAGGGCCTGCGCAACTTCCTGCGCGACTTCTCCCAGCTCGAGGATGCACCCGTTGGCCATCTCGTGCTGTGGGAGCGCTACCTCGTGTACGCCGTCACCCTCGGCGTTTCGGCAGAGCTGCTACGCGGCCTCGCCACACGACTGCCCGCCGTCGCCCAAGATCCGGCGTTCGGCGCCTGGTACATCGGCCCCGCCGGGCGACTCGACCACATCGACGGCTTCAACAACGTCGGCGGCAGCATCTCCAGCTCGTTCTCCCCTCCGTCGAACAGCTCCGGCTCAGGTGGCGGGTTCTCCGGCGGAGGCGGCGGAGGAGGCGGCGGAGGCGGGTTCGGCGCCCGCTGAAGCCGAGGCGCTTCGTCCGCTTCGGCGGGCGCGACAAGGGACTCCTAGGGTGCGCGCATGAAGGTGCGCCTCGATCCCTCAGACGAGTACATGCATGAGCTCGGCCCCGAGTCGAACTTCAACGAGAGCATGTACATCAACTGCTTCGACCCCCGTCACCAGATCGGGGGCTGGTTCCGCATGGGCAACCGCGCGAACGAGGGCTACGCGGAGATGACCATCTGCCTGTACCTGCCCGACGGCCAGGTCGGGTTCATGTTCAAGCGGCCGACGATCACCTCCAACGACGCACTCGACGCCGGAGGGCTCACCTGGACGATGGTCACGCCCTTCGAAGAGCTGCGGGTGGACTACACCGGCAAGGTGGTGCTGCTCGACGAACCGCTGCAGATGGCGAATCCGAAGGAGGCCTTCACCGACAACCCCTATGCCGAATGTGAGGTGCACCTGAGCTTCACCGGGCAGGGGCGCGACTCGATGTTCGGCGGCGAGCCCGACAGCCCGCATGAAGCACCCGGGGAGGAGTTCGCGAAGGGCCACTACGAGCAGCTCGTCGAGGCCACCGGCACGATTCGCGTCGGCGACCGTGAATGGGACATCGCCGGCTGCGGGCTGCGTGACCACTCGTGGGGCCCGCGCTACTGGCAGGCGCCGTGGTACTACCGCTGGCTCACCGCGAACTTCGGGCCCGACCGCGGCTTCATGGCGAGCAGGGTGGCCAAGAAGGACGGCCCCGGTACACGCGGGGGTTTCGTGTGGGAGGACGGCCAGCTGCATCTGTGCGATCACTGCGAGATCAGCACGGAGTTCACCGGCGACGACGTATACCACCGCCGCGTCGACGGCGTGCTCAGCTCCAGCCGCTCGGGTAAGGAGTGGCGCTTCACCGGCGACGTGCTGAGCCTGATCCCGCTGCGCAACAGGCGCCAGGACCCCGACGGCAACTGGCTCGTCACGCGGATCAGCGAGGGCATGACCCGCTGGACGCTCCACGGCGACGGCGAGGACGCCCAAGACGACGCCGAGGGCTACGGCTTGTCCGAGTACCTCGACCAGATCATCGACGGCCAGCCGGTGGGCATCGCCGAGTAGGCGACGTCGCCGTCGTCAGCCGGCGTCGTCGTCGTTGTCGTTTGCTTCGTCTTCGGCGGCTTGGGCTTGTTGGTTGCGCCAGCGGATGAGGGCGCGGAGGCGGTCGAGGTCGTCGATTGGTCTCACGGGTTGGGGTTTGACTTGGTGGTGGTCGCTGACGTCGGGGTGGCGGTTGTGGAAGGCGCACAGCAGTGCCCGTTGAACTGGCTGGTCGGCCCGCCGTCGCGCCAGGCGGTGATGTGGTCGACGTCGCAGCGTTCCACGGTCTCATAGCAGCCGGAGGAGTGTTGGCAGCGGCGGTCGCGGACTTCGATCGCGCGGCGTAGGGCGCCGCTGAAGCGTCGTTTGTGGGTGACGGCGATGACGGTGGTCTTGTTGTCGAAGATCACCGATTCCACCAGTGCGTCGTTGACCAGTCCGGCTGCTTGGCCGGGGGTGATCACCGTGCCGTTGGACAACTCACAGATGTGCCGCAAGGTTTCGTCGCCGCGAGCACGGTGATAGTGGTCGTTGGCGGCCGTCTTGGGCTGAGCGTTGGCCATCTCCACCCGCCGCCGCCCGCCGCTGCGTGGTCGCACGACCAGTTGTGCCTTGTCAGCAGCAGCAACTGGCGTTCCAAACGGTTGAGTTCGTTGGTGAACACCGCCCCGATATCGCGCCGAGTGACCGTTGATCACCACCGTGCCATCCAACGTCGCGGACGCGTGCAACGTGTTGGCGCTCTCGTTGCGTTCGGCTTCTTCCTCGGCGGCGGCGGCGTCGGCGCGCTGACGCCAGTACCTGACCAGCCGTTCGGCGTCGGGGAACGGCAACCTGGCGCATTGATCGACGAGCCATTCCTCGCTTTCGGCGAACGCGGCCTGGCAGGGCTCCTTGCGCGCCCTGGCGAACAAGTACACGTGATCCAACGACAACCGACCGGCGGTGATCGCCGCCGCGGTCTTCGTCATCATGGCCAGATCCCGCGCCCTGGCGATCTCCACCCTGGCGGAGTGCGTTGAGGTGTTCGTCTCCCGGGCCAGGCGGTGGGCGGGGCTGCGTGACCCGTCGCCGGCCCACACCCCGCGTGTATCCCAGCGGCGAACGACAGCGGCGCGGGCGACCCCTAGCCGGGCGGTGCAGCGCTGCACCGCAACGGTCAACGCGTGCAATCTGTCATCAGAGAGCTCGACGAGGTCGAGCCGAGAGAGGGCATCGACACCGGCGTTCAAAGCCGCCAGCGCCTCTTCTTCGACCCCTACAACCCCGACTAAGGGTTCCATGAAGACAGTATACGAACATATGTTCGTATCGGCAACCCGAAGAGTGAGGAATCCGAGATCTTCTGCAGGCGATGCCGCGCGACCTAGTCGAGGTTCGTCATGGCGAGCAAAGCGGCGCCGACCGCGGCGTTGCCGACGACATCCAGCGCGCTCACCGGTAGGCGACGCCACAGCGCGAGCAGCAGGTCGCTCGCCGTGCCGCGCAGCGCGCACTCCCCCTTCGCGTGCTCACGGGTGACGACGAGCGACGAGCCTGCTCCGGGCACGACCAGCCACTCGCCGGCAACGTCGGTGCAATGCAGGTGCACCGAACCGGGCAGGACCACCAGCGCCTCTCTCGCGCCGAGCATGTGGTGGAGGAACTCGTCGATGCCGTCGCTCGCGAGCAGGGGCTCGATCGGCGCCGCGCGCCCAGCGGCACCCTCGGCGTCCCAGCGGTGGACTGCGGTCTCCTGGGCCATCCGCCGCACCACGAAGCCGACGTCTCGACGGTCGCTCCACGTCCACACGGCATCGTCATCGGCGGCCGCGTCGAGTGCGCCGACGAGGCGATCGAGACCGGCCCGGTACCACTCGATCAGTTCGTCGGCGGGAGGTCGCGGTGGCTCGGCGATCGCAGGGTCTTGGCGTCGTTCGGCGACGATCGTGCCCCAGAAGTGGTGCACCTCGCCAAGGTGCCAGACGAGCTCACCGACGTCCCAGCCGGGACAGGACTCGACCGGTTCGGGCAGGCCGGCATCGAGCGCGGCCTCGGCGAACGCCTGGCCGTCACGACGCAGGGCAGCGAGGTACGAGGAGCGGTCCATGCCGTCGATCCTCACAGCTCGGCGACGGCGGCGGCGAGCGTGCGCCACTCGGCCATCGGCAGCGCTCGCGGGTCTTCCGTCAGCACTTGCACGCACACGTGGTCGGCACCGGCGTCGAGGTGCGCGCGCAGGCGGGCGACGACGGCATCCAGCTCGCCCCATGCGACGATCGCGTCGACGAGTGCCGTGCTCGGCCCGGCGATGTCCTCCTCGGTCCAGCCGAGGCGGCGCAGGTTGTTGGCGTAGTTCGGCAGGCCGAGGTAGCCGCGCATGAACCGCACCGCCACCTCACGGGCCACCGCCGGGTCGCTCGACAGCACCACCGCCTGCTCCGGCGCCAGCAGGGCGTCAGGGCCGAGCGTCTCGCGGGCGAGCACCGTGTGCTCGACGGGCACGAAGTAGGGATGTGCGCCGAGAGCACGCTCCGCGGCGAGGCGCAACATCTTCGGACCGAGCGCGGCCAAGACGCGCTGGGGCGCAGTGCTGGGGGCCGCGCCCAGATAGAAGCTGGAGTCCATCGCGTCGAGGTAGCCGACCATCGTCGTGTAGGGCTTTTCGTACCCGGCGTGGTGCAGCCCCTCGACCGCGGCCTGGTGGCTGACCCCGATACCGAGCAGGAAGCGGCCGGGGAACGCCTCGCTGAGCGTCTTCTGGCCGGCCTGCATCGTCATCGCCGTGCGGGCGTGGAGGCTGGCGATGCCGGTGGCCACGACGAGGTGCTCGGTGGCCGACAGCAACAGCGCGCTGTTGACGAGGGGCTCGCGTCCCACCGCCTCGGGCACCCAGAGGGCGCGGTAACCGAGCGATTCGAGTTCGGCCGCAGCCTCTTGAGCGGCGGTCATCGGTTGCAGGTCGAGCTGGAACGTCCAGAGCCCGACGCGCCCGAGTGACTGGCGGTCGAGCGGCGGGGCGGGAGACGGGTCGTTCATGCGCGGCCAACCTATAGGCGACCGGTGCCGGGGGCCGTGCGATGCTTCGCCGGTGCTGATGTCCGGGCAACTGGCCGACACCGGCCTGGTCTTCCTTCCGTGGGACGTCGCGCTCGAGGACTGGCCCGACGAGCAGGTCGTCGCGCTGCCGCGTGGCATCTCCCGTCACGTCGTGCGCTTCGTGCGCCTGCCCGGCGGGGTCTTCGCGATCAAGGAGGTCGAGCAGCGCTACGCCGAGCGCGAGCACGAGCTGCTGGTTCTGCTGAACCGACGAGGGATCCCGTGTGTGGAACCGATCGGCGTCATCGCCCAGCGTGTCGACAGCTCCGGCGAGCCCCTGCCCGCCGCGCTGATCACCCGACACCTGGCGTTCTCGCTCCCCTACCGCGCGTTGTTCTCCAGCAGCCTGCGCGGCGACACCGCCGGACGCCTGCTCGACGCACTCGCCCTGCTCCTCGTCCAGGTTCACCTCGCCGGCTTCGCCTGGAACGACTGCTCGCTGTCCAACACGCTGTTCCGCCGCGACGCCGACGCGTTCGCCGCGTATCTCGTCGACGCGGAGACCGGCGAATTGCATCCGTCGCTGTCCAGGGGCCAGCGGGAGTACGACCTCGACACGGCGGCGACGAATGCCGTCGGCGAGCTGATGGACCTGCAGGCAGGTGGCCGGCTGCAGGAGGACATCGACCCTGTCTCGACCGGGCTCAGCCTACGGAGGCGCTACGACCGGCTGTGGGAGCGGGTGACGACGCCGATCGTCATCACCCGCGACGATCGCTACGCCCTCGAGAAGCACATGCGTGCGCTCAACGCGCTCGGTTTCGACGTGGCCGAGCTGCAGCTGCACACCGAGCCCGACGGTGAGCACGTGCACGTCCGGCCGAAGGTCGTCGACGTCGGCTATCACTCGAGCCGTCTGATCAGGCTCACCGGACTCGACGTGGAGGAGAACCAGGCGCGGCGATTGCTGATCGACCTCGACTCGTACCGCATCAAGCTGGGACTCGGCCTGAAGGACGAGGAGTTCGCGGCGCATCGCTGGGTGACGGATCGCTTCGAGCTGGTTCGCACCTCGGTGCCCCAGCAGATGCGCGGCAAGCTGGAACCGGCGCAGATCTTCCACGAGGTGCTGGAGCACCGCTGGTTCATGTCCGAGCGTGCCGGTGCCTCTGTGCCATTCACGGAGGCGGTCGAGGACTACGTCGCGAACATCCTCGCCGCGAAACCCGACGAACAGGCGGTGCTCGGCGCGCGCATCGAACGGTCTTGAATCCCGGAAGGCCGGTCCCAGGGGGCGTGTAGCGTCGCCGGCCATGCCTACGCCGCCCGAACCGAGCAAGCATCGCCCGATCGTCGAGCGCTTCCTGGACGGCCTCGTCGCCGCCGGGGGCCCCGTCGTCTCACCGGACGGCGCGCAGGTGGCGTTCGTCGTCGGGCGGGTCGATCTCACCCGCAACAAGACGGTGTCGCAGGTGTGGCTCGCACCTGCCGACGGGTCCCGGTCGCCGCGCCCGTTCACGGCCGGCGACCCGGGCGAGTCCTCCCCCGCCTGGTCACCCGACGGCACCCAGCTCGCGTTCGTATCGCGTCGCAGCGAGAAGAAGGGCCAGGCGACGGTGCACGTGCTGGCGGTCGACGGCCCGGGCGAGGCGCGCACGGTAGCCACGATGAAAGACGGTGCCGGCGACCTTTCGTGGTCACCCGACGGGCGCTGGCTGGCGTTTACCAGCCGCGTACCCGACGAGCGCTACGACGCCGAGGACGAGTCGTGGCAGTCGGCGCGCAGGATCGAGACCTTCTTCACCCGCCTCGACGGCGAAGGATGGGTGTTCGACCGTCCGAGCCACGTGTTCGTCGTGGCCGCTGACGGCACAGGCACCCCGCGCGACCTCACCCCCGGCACCCACCAACACCACGATCTGTCGTGGCTGGCCGACTCGTCCGGGCTCGTCACCGGCGCCGCCCGGCACGAGGGTTGGGACCGTGACCTCGCGACCGATCTCTACGTGGTGCCCCTCGACGGCGAGCCACGAGCGCTCACCGAGCAGACCGGGAACTACGGCTCACCGTCGGTCTCCCCGGACGGCACGCAGCTGGCGTTCGTCGGCAGCGACGACCCGCTCACCTACCCCCAGAACTCCAAGGTGGGAGTGCTCGATCTCGCCACCGGCGAGCGGCGGTGGGTCAGTGAGGCCCTCGACCGCACGTTCGACACCACGAGTGGCACGGTCGCGCCGGTCTGGGTCGACGACGCGACGCTCCTCGCGACGGCCGAGGACCGCGGCCGGTGCCACTTGCACCGCCTCGACGCCCGGGCGATCGACCCGCCGGTCGCACTGACCGACGGCGACAGGTGGGTGCGGGGAGCGCATGCGGCAAACGGCACGGTGGCGATCGTCGTCGCGAGCGTCGACCGCCCCGCCGAGCTCGCCCTGCTCACCGCCGGCGGCAGCGAGCGCGCGGCGAGCTCGCTCACCGACGCGTACGTCGCCCGCGCCCGGCCCCAGCCGTGGGAGCGCTTCACCGTGCCCTCGAGCGACGGCACGGTCGAGATCGACGCGTGGATCATGCGTCCCGCCGGGCTGGGCGACGAAGGTAAGCACCCGGTGCTGCTGAACGTGCACGGCGGACCGCACACGCAGTACGGGGAGACGTTCTTCGACGAGTTCCAAATGCAGGCGGCGGCCGGCTACGTGGTGGTGCTGTGCAACCCGCGCGGCTCGTCTGGGCGCGAAGAGACCTGGGGGCAGGCGATCCTCGGCCCGTTGCACCCCACCCGACCGGGTTCGGGTTGGGGCACGGTCGACGTCGACGACGTGCTCGCCGTGCTCGACGCCGCGCTGGCCCGATACCCGTTCTGCGACCCCGAGCGCGTGGGGATGCTCGGCGGCAGCTACGGCGGCTACATGGCCACCTGGCTGGCGGCCCACCACGGGGAACGGTTCAAGGCCATCTGCAGCGAGCGGTCGGTGAACAACCTGCTCACCGAGGAGTGGTCGAGCGACATCGGCACCATGTTCCGCGTCGAGCACGGCCCCGACCCGGTGGAGAACCCCGGCGAGTACCTGCGCATGTCGCCGATCATGTTCGCGCGCGACATCCACGTGCCGTTGCTGATCGTGCACAGCGAGGAAGACCTCCGCTGCCCGATCAGCCAGGCCGACGAGCTGTTCGTGACCCTGCGCCTGCTCGGACGCGACGTCACGTACTACCGCTTCCCCGGCGAAGGCCACGAGCTGTCACGCGGCGGCTCGCCGGTACACCGCCGCCAGCGGGCCGAGATCATCCTCGACTTCTTCGCCGAGCATCTCCAGCCCGCCGAAGGCTGAGAGCGACGCTCACCCCCCGCCGGCCACCCACGCGTCGATCAGCTTGCGGGCGATCGATATGCCCCCCGGCACCATCGGCAACTCGTCGCGGCGGAACCACGCCGCGTCGAGGATCTCGGTCTCGTCGCAGACGATCTCGCCGCCTGCGTGGCGTGCCCGGAACCCGAGCATCAGGCTGTGCGGGAAGGGCCAGGGTTGGCTCGACTGGTAGCGAACGTCGCTCACCTCGATCCCCACCTCTTCGCGCACCTCGCGCGCAACCGCCGATTCCAGCGTCTCGCCGGGCTCGACGAACCCGGCTAGGCAGGAGTACATCGGGATCTGCCAGTGGACGCCCCGAGCGAGCAGGGCCTCCTCGTCGTCGTCGCCACGTGTGACGAGGGTGATCATCGCCGGTGCGATCCGGGGAAACGCGACGAGCCCGCAATCCGGGCACTTCATCGCCCGTTCGGCGCGGGCAGGCTCGGTCGGTGTTCCGCAGCGCCCGCAGAAGCGATGGGTGCGCGCCCATTCGACGATCTGCACCGCGCGGCCCGCGGCGAGCCACTCGGCCTCGCTCACCCTCCCGTGGTAGCCGTACAGGTCGACCGCGGCACCCTCGGTCGGATCCTCGCCGGCGGGCACGTCGACGCTCCACAGCGCGTCGTCACCGAGCATCCCGACGAAGTGCCGGCCCCATCCCTCGTCGACCGGTGCTTCGTGCACCCAGACGCTCACCCCGACGACGTGGATGAAGCGCTGCGACACGGCGTCGGTCGGCGGCTCGAACAGCGGGGTGAAGTCGGCTCCTGGCATCGCTCGTAGGCTGGCCCGATGACCACCCCTACGTCCAGTGTCGTCGTCGTCGACGCCGTCCGCACCCCCATCGGGCGCCGCGGCGGCGGTCTCTCGACGATGCACCCCGCAGAGCTGCTCGGTGTTGCCCAGCGGGCGCTCGTCGACCGCACCGGCATCGACCCGACCGAGATCGGCCAGGTCGTCGGCGGATGCGTGAGCCAGGTCGGTGAGCAGAGCTTCAACATCACCCGCACCGCCTGGCTGGCCGCCGGCCTGCCGATGGCAACCGCCGCGACCACCGTCGACACCCAGTGTGGGTCCAGCCAGCAAGCGACGAACCTCGCGACGGCGCTCGTGCAAGCGGGTGTCGTCGACGTCGCCGTCGCCTGCGGGGTCGAGGTGATGAGCCGTATCCCGATCGGGGTCAACTCGTCGAAGAAGCTCGGCCTCGGCGTGCCGGTGCCGAAGTCCTACTTCGCCCGCTACGAGTTCACGTCGCAGTTCGAGGGAGCAGAACGGATCGCCGAGAAGTGGGGCATCAGCCGTGAAGACACCGACCGGTTCGGTCTCGACTCCCAGCAGCGCGCCGCCCGGGCGTGGCAGGAGGGCCGCTTCGACGGCCAGGTCGTCGAAGTCGACGCGCCCGACGTCGACGAAGAGGGCAAGCCCACTGGCACCACCCATCGCGTCCACCGCGACGAAGGCCTGCGCGAGACGTCGCTCGAGAAGCTCGCCACGCTGAAGCCCGTCGCCCGGGAGGACGGAGTGCACACCGCAGGCAACTCGTCGCAGATCTCCGACGGTGCGGCGGCGGTGCTCTTGACGACCGAGGCGAAGGCAGCCGAGCTGGGCCTGACACCGCGCGCCCGCGTCGTCGACACCTGCCTCGTCGGCGCCGACCCGGTCTTGATGCTGACCGGCCCGATCGACGCCACCGAGCGCTTGCTCGCGCGCACCGGGTTGTCCATCGGCGACATCGACACCTTCGAGATCAACGAGGCCTTCGCCTCTGTCGTGTTGGCCTGGGCGAAAGAGGTGGGCGCCGACCTGGAGAAGACGAACCCGAACGGCGGCGCGATCGCGCTCGGCCACCCGCTCGGCGCCACCGGCGCGTTCTTGCTGACCAAGGCGCTGTACGAGCTGGAGCGCACCGCCGGACGCTATGGGCTGGTGTCGATGTGCTGCGGCGGCGGCCTCGGCACGGGCACCGTCCTCGAACGCCTCTAGCGGTTCGAGCCCCGGTAGAACTGCCGCCGTGGGGGGCACGGCACGGAGCGCTGCGGCAACGGTCTCGGCAGTGGCATGCGCGGCGGCCGCGCTCGCCGCGGTGGCCGGCTGCACGCGCGGCGCCGGCGACAGCACCCGTCCCGCCGGGGAGGCCCTCGTGGTGGGGGTCGTCGACGGCGACACGATCGATGTCGATATCGCCGGCTCGGTGGAGCGGGTCCGCATGATCGGCATCGACACCCCGGAGAGCGTCAGGCCGGACTCGCCCGTCGAGTGCTTCGGTCCCGAGGCGTCGGCGCGCACCGGCGAGCTTCTGCCCGCGGGCAGCGTCGTGCGCCTGGTGCGTGACGTCGAGGCACGCGACGACTACGGGCGCCTGCTCGCCTACGTGTACCGCGCCGGTGACGCGATGTTCGTGAACCTCGAGCTCGTCCGCGGCGGCTATGCGGTGCCGTTCCCCTTCCCGCCGAACGTCACCTTCGCCGACGACTTCGTCGCTGCCGCGCGCGACGCGCAGGCCGCAGACCTCGGTCTCTGGGCAGCGTGTGGCGGATAGCGTCCGACCGGTGAGGTCGCTCGCCGAACGCCTTGGTCATCGCCCCGATGACCGTCTCGTGATCATCTCCTGCGACGACCTCGGTTCCTGCCACGCGGCCAACGTCGGCGTGTACCAGGCGCTGCGCGAGGGCCTCGCGACGTGCGCGTCGATCATGGTCCCTGCGCCGTGGGGACGTCACGCGGCCTCGATGTACCGGGGAGAGGACATCGGCGTGCACCTCACGCTGAACGCCGAGCATCCTCTCTACGGATGGGGCCCGATCACCCACGCGCCGTCACTGCTGTCGGGCGACGGAGGTTTCCCGAAGACGGTCGACGACCTCTGGGAGCACGCCGACCCGGCCGAGGTGCTGCGTGAGTGCCGTGCCCAGATCGAGCGCGCGATCGTCTGGGGAATCGACATCACCCACCTCACCCCGCATCTCACCGCGATCACGCTGCGCCCCGAGTTCTTCGACGTCTACCTCGAGCTCGCGGTCGAGTTCAGGGTGCCGATGCGCCTGCCTTCGACGATCAGCGCCGAGCAGGCCGGGTTCCCCTTCCGCCAACTGGCCGCCGACGAGGGAGTCGTCGTGCCCGACCACTTCGACCGCGACTGGCGCGCCGGTAGCCGCAAGCGCGTCTACGACGCGGTCGCCCGGCTCGAGCCCGGCGTGACGGAGATCCACGTGCAGCCCGCAATCGACACCGCCGAGGTGCGGGCGCTCACCGACGCCGCCGAGGGCTGGATCGACGACCTCGACCTGGTCGTCGGCGACGAGCACCTGCGAGGGCTGCTCGCCGACCGCGACGCGAAACTGGTCGGCTATCGCGAGCTGCGCGAGGCGATGCGCCGCGGCTGAGGGCGTCAGCTCGCCGCGAGCCGCGCGAGCACAGCAGCAGCCTCGCCGGAGCGGAGCACGTCGAGCAGCACCCCGGTGTCACCGGAGGCCTTCAGCCGTCCGCGCATGTACGCCACGTCGGGAGCGGTCAGCGCGTCGGCCAGGGGTACGACGATCACCACCTCGGCGTCGTCGGGGCCGTCGACGCGTTCGTCGCCCTTGCCCACCACCACCCGGTACTGCACGCTCACGCGCCGCCGCCTGCCGAGCCCGCGACAGCTGACACCAGGTCGGGCGTGCGCACGCCGGCGAACAGGTCGTCTTCGAGCTCGCCGTCTCTCGGCCCGTCGACCGCCGATCGGGCGAGCACCCAGTCCTCCCAGGGATACACCTCGACCAGCTCGTCGTCGCTCAACCCGAACCACCAGGGCTCGGACGGGTCGATCTGGGTGGCGTGGGCCCGCAGCGCCCCGGAGCGGGCACTCAGGTAAGGGCCGACGTCGAGCCGGGTGGTGATCCGGTGGTCCTGGCCGGGGCGGTCGAGCCAGCTCTGCTCGTAGGGCGAGGAGCCGCGGCGGTGGATCATCGCCTCGTGCACCGCGAGCAGGCGCGCCTTGGACCAGACGTTGTAGTACAGCTTCAGCGGCTGCCACGGGTGCCCCGCCCACGGGTACCAGATCGGGTCGCCGGCCCGGTGGAACGCCAGCACGGAGATGTCGTGGACGCGCACGTGATCCGGGTGCGGATAACCCCGCTGGTCGTCGCTGTACGTGAGGACCACCTGGGGCCGCTCGCGGCGGATGATCGTCACCAGACGGCCGACGGCCTCGTCGATGTCGGCCTGGTGGAAGCACTCCGGGTGCTCGTTGGCCGGGCTCTCGGGCATGCCCGAGTCACGAAAGCCGAGCATCACCACCTCGTCGTACCCGATGATCGCCGCCGACCGGGCGAGCTCGATCGGGCGCAGGTGCGCCATCAGCGCCTTCTCGGCCTCGGCGTCGAGGCCGTGGAAGGGCTGTCCGGCGTCGCGCAGCCCCGGGTTCTGCAGGTCGCCCTCCTCGCCGCCGGTGCAGCACACGAGCACGGTCCTCACCCCGCCGGCGTGGTACCTGGCGACGGTGGAGGCACCCTTCGAAGCTTCGTCGTCGGGATGGGCGTGCACCGCGAGCAGGCACAACGGCGCGTCGGCCTGGCTGAGGAGATCTCGCACCGACATCGGCGGAAGGCTACCGGCCCCTAGTGTGGCCCTGTCATGCAAGTGCCTCCGCCACCCCCCGCGCCGGCCCGGCGCCTCGTCCTCGCCAGCCTCGCGAGCGCGGCCACGGTGCTCGCGCTCGCCGCGTGCTCCGACGACGGTCGCGAGATGCGTGAGCCCTCGCCGGACCAGAGCCTTTCGATCATCACCACCAGCACCGCCCCGATCGACTCGGTGACCGGCAGCGAGGACATCGGCGGGTTCGACACGCCTGCTCCGAGCACCGTCGGCCCGACGCTCGGCTCGGCCGTGTCGTCGACGCTCGCTGTCACGACGGCGCCGCCGACCGCGCCGCCAGTAGATGGTGGGTTCGCCGTCAGCGCCCCCTGGCCCGACGGCGGCGAGATCGACGAGCGGCACACCTGCGACGGCCTCGACGTGTCTCCCGAGCTCTTCTGGGAGGGCGTTCCCGACGACGCGGTGGAGCTCGCGATCGTGATGCTCGACGACGACGCGGTGTCGACCGGTGACGGCGGTTTCATCCACTGGGTGGTCGCCGGCATCGATCCTGCGGTGACGAGCGTGGCCGAGGGCGAGCTGCCTCCGGGCGCGATCGAGGGTTCCAACGGCTTCGGCTCGGCGGACGCCCCCCAGCTCGGCTACGGGGGGCCGTGCCCGCCCGCTGGCCAGCCGGCCCACACGTACCGGATCGAGGTGCATGCGCTCGACCAGCAGATCGAGATGGACCAGGGCACCGTCGGCGCCGACCTGCTGGCCGCGATCGATTTCTCCAGCATCGAGCGTGCAGTGGTGCTCGGCGACTTCGCCCGCTAGCGCCCCACGGGCTGTACGGCCCGTTTTCGTCAAGGAATCCTCAAGGCCTCACCCCCGGGGAGCCCGGCTGGTGGAACAATGGCCGGCATCGGGAACGGGCAGCTCAATACGAGCGCGGCGGCCCTGCCGATCGGATTGTTCGAAACCGATCAGGCAGGTCGACTCGTCGCTGCGAACGACGCCTTCCGCGCGCTCGTGCTGGCCGGCGCGGCCGTCCCCTTGGGTTTCGCCCCGTGGGCCAACGCTCACCCCGGCGACCGCGCCGCCGCAGAGCTCGCCTGGCAGCGATCTGCCGACCGGGGCGAGCCGTTCACCACGGATTTCCGGGTGTGGCGCCCCGACGGTCGGCTGGTGTGGGTGCGCATCACGACGACCGTCCAGCACAACCCCGACGGCACGCCGCGCGGCTATCTCGGCATCGCCACCGACCACACGGAATACGTGCGCCAGCGCCAGCTCACCGATCGGTTGGTGCACCTGCTCGACGCGTCGAGCGACGCGGTGATCATCCTCGACCGCAACGGTGTCCCGCAGTTCGTCAACGAGGGTGCCCGCCGGCTGCTCTCCCTGGAGCACGACGTCGACATGGTGCGTGACCAGGGCACGCGTGAGCTCGTGCAGGCGCTGCGCGATCAGCTCCCCCGCGAGGTGATGACCGCACCGGAGAGCGCGACGTGGCAGGGCGAGGTCGGCTTCCGTACGGCCGAGGGCTTCTTGCGCACGTTGCAGCTCGACATGGTCGTGCAGCGCGGCAACGACGGCATCGTCGAGTACTACGCGTGCTGCCTGCGCGACATCACCGCCGCGAAGCAGCTGCAGGCCGAGCTTGCGCACCAGGCGACCCACGACTCCCTCACCGGGCTGCCGAACCGCACCATGTTCTTGCGCCGCCTCGGCGAAGCGCTCGAGCGCTGCCGCACCGCCCGCACGTCGCTCGCCGTGCTGTTCCTCGACCTCGACAACTTGAAGGACGTCAACGACTCGATCGGCCACGAGTTCGGCGATCTGCTGCTGACGAACATCGCGAAGCGCCTGGTGTCGGCGACGCGCCCGGGCGACGTCGTCGGGCGCATCGGCGGCGACGAGTTCGTCATCCTCGCCGAAGGCGTCGCCGAGACGTCCACCGCCTTGGAGCTCGGCGAGCGGGTGCGCCACGCGGTCACCGGAAGGCTCATCCTGCAGGGGATCGAGGTGTACACGGGCGCGAGCGTCGGCATCGCCATCGCCCACAGCCAGACGATGGAGAACGAGGGCGTCCACGACACGGCGATCTCGCTGATGCGCGACGCCGACACCGCGATGTACCACGCCAAGCTCCGCGGCCGCGCCCGATGCGAGATCTTCACCGAAGAGATGCGGGCCTCGGCCAAGGAACGCCTCGTGCTGTCCGCCGGGCTGGAGCGGGCGATGGCCCACGGTGAGCTCTACCTGGTGTTCCAGCCGGTCGTGTCGGCGCACACCGGCCGCGTGGTCGGCGCCGAGGCGCTGTTGCGCTGGAGCCATCCAGAGCGCGGCGTGCTCACCCCACCCTCTTTCGTCACGCTGGCCGAGGAGTCCGGCCTGATCGTCCCGATCGGCGACTGGGTGCTGAAGCAGGCGTGCACCGACCTGCGGGCGTGGATCGACTCCGGGCTCGTCGACCGCCAGTTCGTGATCCACGTCAACGTGTCCGCCCGCCAGCTCGCCGACTCGATCTTCGTCGAACGAGTGCTCACCACGCTGCGCGAGCTGGAGCTGGCGCCGACCCAGCTCGATCTCGAGTTCACCGAACGCACGCTGCTCGACGAGTCCTCGGCGACGGTGCGCACGCTGCAGTCGTTGAAGCGCTACGGCGTCCGCCTTTCGATCGACGACTTCGGCACCGGCTACTCCTCGCTCTCGTACCTGCGCCGCTTCCCCGCCGACTACCTGAAGCTCGACGGCTCGTTCGTGCGCGGGCTCGGCACGGACGACTCCGACGAGCCGATCGTGCGCTCGGTGATCCAGCTCGCGCACAGCTTGGACATGGCCGTCATCGCCGAGTGGGTGACGACCGATCGCCAGCTCGAACGGCTCCGCCTGCTCGGCTGCGACTTCGTGCAGGGCTACAAGCTCGGCGAGCCCGTACCCGCAGACGCGTTCGGCAAGGTGCGCTGCCCGTAGCCTCCGGGCCATGCCCGCAGAGCTCGAGGACCCGCCCGCCGAGCGTCGCGTCTTCGCCAACCGCACGCTCAACCTGCGGTCCGTGGCCGCGATCGGCTACGACATGGACTACACGCTGCTGCACTACCGGGCAGAGGTGTGGGAGGCGACGGCGTTCGAGCACGCCCGTTCATTGCTCGTCTCGCGGGGTTACCCCGCCGGCGACGCGACGTTCGCGCCGGACGACTTCATCCAGGGCCTGGTGCTCGACCTCGAGCTCGGCAACCTGGTGAAGGCGACACGCTTCGGGTACGTGATCCGCGCCCAGCACGGCACCCGCCAGCTCGCCTTCGACGAGGTGCGCTCCAACTACTCGGGCACGTTCGTCGATCTCGGCGAGCCGCGCTTCGCGTTCTTGAACACCCTGTTCTCGTTGTCCGAGGCCTCGCTCTACGTCCAGCTCGTCGACAAGTTGGACGAGGGGCTGGTGGCAGGGGTGATGGGCTACGACGACCTGCACCGGGTGGTGAAGGCTGCGCTCGACGAGTCGCACACCACCGGTGCGCTGAAGGCCGAGATCGTGCGCGATCCCGACCACTACCTAGAGCTCGATCCCGCGGTCGTGGAGACCCTGCTCGACCAGCGCGCCGCGGGCAAGAAGCTGATGCTGATCACGAACTCGGAGTGGTCGTACACGCGCTCGATGATGGGCTACGCGTTCGACCGGTTCGTGCCGAGCGGCAATTGGCGAGACCTGTTCGACGTCGTCGTCGTCGCCGCCGGTAAGCCTCGCTTCTTCGAGATCGACGAGCCGGTCTACGAGGTCGTCGACCTGGAGCGCGGCCTGCTCGCCCCCCACGTCGGCGTGCTCGAGCTGGGAGGCGTCTACCACGGCGGCAACGCGAGGCTCGTCGAGCGCAGCCTCGGCCTCGCCGGCGACCAGATCCTGTACGTCGGCGACCACCTGTTCGGCGACGTCCACGTGAGCAAGGCCACGCAACGGTGGCGGACTGCACTGATCATGCGCGAGCTCGAGGCCGACCTCTCGTCTGCACACGACTTCGCCGCCGACCAGGCCAAGCTTGTCGAGCTGATGGAGGAGAAGGCCGAGAAGGAGGAGCGTGTGGCTCACCTGCGCCTGCGCCTGGCACGCCTGCGCGACGGGCGCGCCCGCCGCGGCGACCGGGCGGGAGATCTGCACCGTGAGGTGGAGGGCGTCCAGGCCAGGTTGCGCAGCCTCGACGAGGAGATCACCCCGCTCGCGATCGCGGCCGGCCGGTTGGGCAACCCGACGTGGGGCCCGCTGATGCGTGCCGGCAACGACAAGAGCCTGTTCGCCCGCCAGGTGGAGCGTCACGCCGACGTCTACTCCTCGCGGGTGTCCAACTTCGGGCTACGCACCCCGTTCGCCTACTTCCGGGCCGCGCGCACGAACCTGCCCCACGACCAGCCGACGCTCTGAGCGCCCGCGTGAGATCGCCGGTTCAGGAGCTGACTGCGGCGTCGTCGAGGTAGTCCGCGAACTTGGCGAGCGCGGCGGCGCGACGGGTCGGCACGTGTTCGCTCGGCGGGTCGCTCGGACGGTAGCCCTTCAGCAGCTGGCGGGCGACGGTGACCTTGTGCACCTCGTCGGGGCCGTCGTAGATGCGGGCCGCGCGGGCGGCGCGATACATCGCCTCCAGCGGCAAGTCGGTGGTGTAGCCGAGGCTGCCGTGGATCTGGATGGCGCGGTCGATGACGTTGTACAGCACCTTCGCGCCCCAGAACTTGATCACCCCGATCTCCACCCTGGCGTCGCTGTAGTGCTTGCCGGCGGCATGGAGCTGGTCCATCTTCCACGCCGCCTGCAAGGTGAGCAGGCGCGCGGCCTGCATCTCGGCGTGGCTCTCCGCGATCCAGTCCTGGATCATCTGCTTCTCGGCCAGGATCGACCCATGCACGTACCGCGTGAGCGCCCGCTCGCAGAGCATGTCGAACGCGCGCCGCGACTGGCCGAGCCAGCGCATGGCGTGGTGGATGCGTCCCGGCCCGAGGCGCTTCTGGGCCAGCGCGAAACCCTGCCCGATGCCGGCCTCGCCGCCGACCACGTTCTCGAACGGCACCCGCACGTTGTCGTAGATGATCTCGGCGTGCCCGCCGGGCTCGCCCGTGCGGTGGTCGGGCTCGCCCATCGTCGGCACGTCACGCACGATGTCGACCCCGGGAGTGCTCGTCGGCACCAGGATCATCGAGTACGCCTTGTACGGGCTGGTGTCGGCGTCGCCCGTCTTGCACATGACCACCAAGAAGTCCGCGATCGAGGCGTTCGAGGAGAACCACTTGTGGCCGTTGATCACCCACTCGTCGCCGTCGCGCATCGCCGACGTGGTGAGCAGCGTCGGGTCGGCACCGGCGTTCGGCTCGGTCATCGAGAAGCAGCTGCGCATCGTGCCGTCGAGCAGTGGCTGCATGAACCGTTGGCGCTGGTCGTCGGTGCCGCCGACGGCGAGCAGCTCGGCGTTGCCCGAGTCGGGCGCCTGGTTGCCGAAGATCCCCGGCGCGTACGCACACTGGCCGAGGATCTCGTGCATCAGACCGAGCTTGACCTGGCCGAAGCCGAGCCCGCCCATGTCCGGGGGGAGATGGGCCGCCCACAGGCCCTGGCGGCGCACCTCGTCCTTCAACGGGTCGGTGATGCTGGCGTAGGTGGCCCGGCCCTCGGGCGAGCGCCACTGCTCGGCGAGCGTCTCGAGCGGCAGGATCTCTTCGCGGACGAAGCCGCGCATCCACTCCAGCTTCTCTTCGAACTCTGCCTCGGTCGAGAAGTCCCAGGCCATTGCGTCGCCCCCCTTGGTCGTCTGCGCCGCCGACCGTAGCCCGGCGCCCCCCGGCATTCGCTGCCCGGGGGATCGCCTGCGGGCGAGGTACCGTCGGCGGCGATATGGCACCTCTGCCGCCTCCCCAACTCGCGCGTTGCTACAGGCACCCCGACCGCGAGGCCGGTCGTAGCTGCACGCGTTGTGGCCGTCCGGCGTGCAGCGAATGCCTTGTGCAGGCGACCGTCGGGAGCCACTGCGTCGATTGCACGCGCGCCAGCCGCCCGAGCACGACCACCCGAGCACGTGACTGGAACGCGCGTCAGCCGGTGCTCGTCACCTACGCCTTGATCGCCGTGAACGCGGCCGTGTTCGTCTGGGTGCTGCTCGGCAGCAGCCGTGCCCTCGGCAGTCGTGTCACCGCACGCGAGTTCGACCTCGGGCTCAACAAGGCGATCCTCGAGGCCACGGGCGAGTGGTACCGCCTGGTGACGAGCGGCTTTCTGCACTTCGGCATCTTCCACCTGGCGATGAACATGTTCTTGCTGTATCAGCTCGGTCAGCTCATCGAGCCGGCGATCGGGCGCGTCAGGTTCGCTCTCGTCTACGCCGCCTCGCTGCTCGGCGGGTCAGCGGGCGTGCTCGTGCTGCAGGGCGACAGCCTCGGGCTGCACGGTGGCGCGTCCGGCGCGGTCTTCGGCCTGATGGGAGCCGCGGCCGTCGGGCTCCACCGCCGGGGCGTGAACATCTTCCAGACCGGGATCGGGCTGACCCTGCTCTTGAACCTGGTGATCACGTTCACGATCCCGGGCATCTCGATCGGGGGCCACATCGGCGGGATCGTCGCCGGCGTGCTCTGCGGCATCGTCGTGCTCGCGCCGGGCTGGAAGCGCTTCCCGCTCTGGGCCACCTACGTCGCCCCGAGCCTGGTCGCCCTCGCCGCGGTCGGGCTGAGCGTCGCCGTCGTCGGCTGAGGATCACGGGGGCGTCTGCAGATCGCCGGGGTGGCCGGTGCGCAACCGCCGTTGCGCCGGCGACAGCCGCAGCCCGGCCGCCCGCAGCCGTCGCACGAGCTCGCGACTGCCCACCTCGACCGCTCCCGCAGCGATCACGGCGGGGCGCAGCTCTTCGGGCACGTCGTAGTGGTCGCCTTGGAAGGCGCGTTCGGGGAGGCCCGCCGCCTGTGCCACCCGGTGCAGCTCGTCGAGGGTCTGGTCGCTCACCAGGTGGCACCACCGGCGCCCCCGCCACCACCACCTCGGCTCGTCCACCAGCACCGTCACGGCACCTGGCTACCGTGTCGGGGTGGGAACGGACGAGTCGATGGTGCGAGCCACCTGGCGGGCTGGCGTCGTTGCCGGCCCGGCTGCGGACGAGGCGTGGGAAGGGCTGACCGCGCGCTATCGCGAACCGCACCGCACGTACCACACGTTGCGCCACATCGCCGCGGTGGTGACCGACGTGGAGCTGCTGATCGCCCAGGAACCTGCGGTGGCCGACGCGACCGCGGTGCGCCTGGCAGCGCTGTACCACGACGCGGTCTACGACCCCCGCCGCGCGGACAACGAGGTGGCCAGCGCCGTGCTGGCCCGCAGGTCATTGCACCCACTCGGCGTCGGGCGCCCGACGCTCGACCGCGTGGAAGCGCTGATCATGGCCACCGCGGGCTACACCGGGCCCCACCACCACGGCGGCGACGACCGTGACACCGACGTCTTGGTAGACGCGGACCTGGCCGTGCTCGGTTCCGAGCCCGCCGAATACGACGCCTACGTGCGCGGCGTGCGCGCCGAGTACGGGCACCTGGACGACTTCACCTGGCGGCGAGGGCGGGCGAGCGTGCTGCGCGCTTTCCTCGACAGGCTCGTGCTGTACCGCACCGAGACCATGCAACGCACCCACGAGCACCGCGCCCGGGCGAACATGCAGGCTGAGCTGGCCGCGATCGAAGGCAGCGGGTGAGCTGAAAATCGGCTCGAAGCTCAGGATCTGCGTGAGCCGCGGCGGGACTTGACCCGCAGCGGGATCGGCGCAGGGGTTCCCGCGGCCACCACGGCACCGGCCGCTGCAGCAGCGGCGATGGCGGCGATCACGGTGACGAGCATGAGTCGAACCCTACCCGAGGTCCGCTCCGTTGGGAAGGCGGGGCCGCCGACTGCCGAAGCGCCCGCCCGGTGTCAGTGCGCGCAGCCGCAGGCCGAGCCGCAGCCCCCGCGCGACGGCGCGGCCGGTGAGGGCGACGAGGGGCTCGACGATGCACCCACCGACGCGAACACCGACAGCACGCGCACCGCGCCCTGGTGGCCCTCGGGACAGCTCGCGGGTTCGTTGGCCTCGGCCATCGGTCGGCGCAGCTCGAACGCAGCGTCGCAGGTGCGGCAGCGGTACTCGTACAACGGCATCGGCACGCAGTGTAGGTGGCTACGCTCGACGAGCGATGGCCGAAGCAGCAGGCACCCTGACAGGTCCCACCACCGAGCTGTTGCAGTCCCTCATCCGCAACGAGTGCGTCAACGACGGCACGCCGGACTCGGGCAACGAGACCCGCAACGCCGACCTGCTGCAGACCTACCTCGAAGGAGCGGGTCTCGACGTGCAGCGCTTCGAGTCCCGCCCAGGGCGCGGCTCGCTCGTCGCCCGCATCGAGGGCACCGACCCGACGGCGCCGACGCTGTGCCTGATGGGCCACATCGACGTCGTGCCGGTGAACCCGGCCGGCTGGTCACGTGACCCGTTCGGTGGGGAGCTCGTCGACGGCGAGGTCTGGGGACGCGGCGCGATCGACATGTTGAACGTCACCGCGTCGATGGCCACCGCGTTCCGCCAGTTGGCGAGCAGCTCGTGGAAGCCGCGCGGGACGTTGATCTACTTCGGGGTGGCCGACGAAGAGGCCGGCGGCCTGTGGGGCGCGCAGTGGATGATCGACAACCACTGGGATGCCGTCCGCTGCGACTACGTGCTGACCGAGCTCGGCGGCTGGTCGTCGGTGGCCCCCGACGGGGCGCGTCGCGTCACCGTCAACGTCGGCGAGAAGGGCATCGCCTGGCGACGGTTGCGCGTCGGGGGTACGCCCGCTCATGGCTCGATGCCCTACGGCGTCGACAACGCGCTGGTGAAGGCGGCCGAGGTGGTCCGGCGGCTGGCCGCATACCGCCCCGCCGCCCACGTCGACGACCTGTGGCGTGCCCAGGTGGCCGTCATGGACCTGCCCGACGAGATGAAGGCCGACCTCGTCGACCCGGCACGCATCTGGAGCGCGATCGAGCGTCTGCCGGCGCCGCACGCGCGGACATGCCACGCGATGACCCACACCACCTTCTCGCCGAACGTGGTCCACGGCGGCCAGAAGACGAACATCATCCCCGACCTCGTCGAGGTCGACGTCGACATCCGCACCGTGCCCGGCGTCACCGCCCTCGACGTCGATGCGCATCTGCGCGACGCGCTCGGAGAGCTGGCCGACCACGTCGAGGTGCAGCACCACAGCCCGGCGAGCGAGGCCACGATCTCACCCGTCGGCAACCCGTTGTGGGACGCCGTCGCCGCCCGCACCCAGGTGGCCTACCCGGGGGCGCAGCTCGTTCCGGGGCTGCTCGTCGGAGGCACCGACGCCCGCTTCTTCCGCGACAAGGGTGTCGTCGCGTACGGGGCCGGGCTGTTCTCGCCCTCCGTCACGCTCGAGTCGTTCGGCACTCGCTTCCACGGCAACGACGAGCGCATCGACGTCGAGTCGTTGGGTCTCGCGGCCGACTTCTGGACCGGTGTCGCCCACCACCTGCTCGACTGAGGCGGAAGACATGTCCGAACTGCAGACGATGCCCGCCCAGACGATCCCGGTCACCGACGAGGTGACCGAGACCGGCACGCCGGCCGCGGCCCACATCGTGAAGACCGACCCCGGCGAATCTGCCGCGGCGAAGGTGCTCGAAGCCCGCATATACGGCACGCCGCTCGAAGCGCTGTGCGGACACGTGTGGGTGCCCTCGCGCGACCCGAAACAGCTCCCGGTGTGCGAGGAGTGCAAGTCGATCTACGAGATGTACAAGGCGTTCAACGACGGCCTGCGCGATCAACCGGCCGACTGAGCCGAACAGCGCCCGGCTACGGTTCCGCCGTGCCCGACGCCGCCGCCATCGCCGCCTTCGCCGCCGCGTCGTTCGCCCTGCTCGTCATCCCCGGTCCGGCAGTGATCTACATCGTCAACCGCAGCGTCGCGGACGGGCGTGAGGTCGGCCTCGCGGCGGTGGCCGGGATCGAGATCGGCAACCTCGTCCACGTCGTCGCTGCCGCAGCCGGCCTGTCGGCAGTGCTCGCCGCTTCGGCGGTGGCGTTCACCGCGGTGAAGTGGCTGGGCGCCGGGTACCTGGTGTTCGTCGGCATCCAGACCCTGCGCCGGCGCCCGGACCCCGTCGATCGCGACCGCCGCCACATCAGCCTCGGGCGGGCGTTCCGCCAGGGAATCGTGGTGAACACCTTGAACCCCAAGGTGGCGCTGTTCTTCTTGTCGTTCCTGCCGCAGTTCATCGATCCCGACCGGGGTGCCGCGGGCATGCAGGCGCTCGTGCTCGGTCTGGTGTTCGTGGCCATCGGCTGCGTCACCGACGGGACGTATGCGCTGACCGCGAGCGCGTTCCGCGAGGTGCTGCTGCGCGGCCGCGGGCTGGCGTTCGTGCAGCGGTACGTGGCCGGCACGGTGTTCATCGCCCTCGGCGTGCTGGCCGCCACGACGCACCCCGCGCAGGCAGACGCCGCGCTCACGCCCTCGCCGTCGAGGGCATAGGGGTCAGCGGAAGTCGCGGCTCGACACGCCGGCGGGCACGACGAGCGGGGTGAGGTGCTCAGCGACGATGTTGATCACCCCATCACTGCGCTCCAACCGACCGCGCACGACGAGTGCCGGGGCTCCCCGAGCGACACGGCGGAACCGAGCCCAGCAACCCTTCGACACGACGACGTTGATCAGGCCGGTCTCGTCCTCGAGGTTCATGAACGTGACCCCCTGGGCCGTCATCGGCCGCTGGCGATGGGTGACGATGCCGGCGACGAGCACGGTGGAGCGGGGCTCGCGGTTCCACAGCTCGACCGACGTGACCACCCCCATCGCGTCGAGCCGGCGGCGCAGGAACTGGGTGGGGTGGCCGTCGGCGGAGATGCCCGTCGCCCACAGGTCGGCGACGGCGGTCTCGATCGGGCCCATGCCGGGCAGCGGGGGGGCCTCGACGCCGCAGGTGAGGCCCGCGAGACGATCCGGGGTCGACTGGGCGGCGGCCCCCACCGCCCACAGCGCCTGGCGGCGCTCGAACCCGAAGCACTCGGTGAACGCGCCGCCGGTGGCGAGCGCCTCGAGCTGGGCCAGGTTGAGCCCGGGCACCCGGCGCACGAGGTCTTCGATGCTGTCGTACGGCCCGGTGCGCGCCGCTTCGATCTCGGCGGCGAGCTCGGCGCCGATGCCCCTCACCGAGCCGAGCCCGAGCCGGACGGCCTGCCCGCTCGTCGAGTCGGCGCAGGGTTCGAGCGTGGCGCCGGCGAGAGAGGTGTTGAGGTCGGGTCCGCGCACCACCACCCCGTGACGGCGCGCGTCGCGCGCCAGCGAGTGCGGGCTCCAAAAGCCCATCGGCTGGGCGTTCAGCAACCCGGCGCAGAACGCCGCCGGCTGGTGGTACTTGATCCACGCCGAGGCGTACACGAGGTACGCGAACGACACGCTGTGGCTCTCGGGGAAGCCGTAGTTCGCGAAGGCGGACATCTTCGTGTAGATCTCGTCGGCCACCTCTCCGGTGATGCCCCGCTCGGCCATCCCCGCGTACAGGCGCTCTCTCAGGCGCTCCATCCGCGTCCGGCTGCGTTTGGAGCCCATCGCCTGGCGGAGCTGGTCTGCATCGGCCGGCGAGAACCCGGCGACGTCGATCGCCATCTGCATCAGCTGCTCCTGGAACAGCGGGACACCGAGGGTCTTGCCGAGGCTGTTCTCGAGCAAGGGGTGCAGGTAGGTGACCGGCTCTTGCCCGTTGCGGCGGCGGATGTACGGGTGGACCGAGCCGCCCTGGATCGGGCCGGGGCGGATCAGGGCCACCTCGACCACCAGGTCGTAGAAGCGGCGGGGCTTCAACCGCGGCAAGGTGGCCATCTGGGCCCTGCTCTCGATCTGGAACACACCGACGGTGTCGGCGCGACAGAGCATGGCGTAGACGTCGTCGTCCTGGGCGATGGTGGCGAGGTCGACGGCGATGCCCTGGTGCTTCGCGATCAGGTCGACCGAGTAGTGCAGGGCACTCAGCATGCCGAGCCCGAGCAGGTCGAACTTCACCAACCCCGCCGCCGCGCAGTCGTCCTTGTCCCACTGCAGCACGCTGCGCCGCTCCATGCGGGCCCACTCGACCGGGCACACCTCGATCACCGGCCGGTCGCAGATGACCATCCCCCCGGAGTGGATGCCGAGGTGGCGGGGCGCGTCCTCGACCTCGGCCGCCAGCTCGAGCACGGCAGGGGGGATGTCGTGGTCGGGCGTGCCGTCCGGGCGCACCGCGGCGGAGACGGACGCGACCCCGCCCCAGGCGTCCATCTGCTTCGACCACGCGTCCTGCTGGCCCGGCGCGTAGCCGAGCGCGCGGGCCATGTCGCGCACCGCCGAACGGGCCCGGTAGGTGATCACGTTCGCCACCTGGGCGGTGTGGTGGCGCCCGTAGCGCTCGTAGACGTATTGGATGACCTCTTCGCGGCGGTCGCTCTCGATGTCGAGGTCGATGTCGGGCGGCCCGTCGCGTTCGGTCGACAAGAACCGCTCGAACAGCAGCCCGAGCGAGACCGCATCGGCCTTGGTGATGCCGAGCGCGTAGCAGACCGCGCTGTTCGCCGCGCTGCCCCGCCCTTGGCAGTAGATGTCTGACCGGGCGCAGAACTGCACGATGTCCCACACCACCAAGAAGTACCCGGGGAAGCCGAGGTGCTGGATCACGTCGAGCTCGTGGTCGATCGTGCGCCATGCCCGCGCCCTGACGCTCAGATCCTCTGCGGGGTCGAGCGGGCGCGCCCCGTAGCGAAGCCGGCCGGCTTCCTCGACGAGCCGGCGGAGGTAGCTCATCTCGCTCAGCCCGTCGGGGCACGGGTAGGGAGGCAGGTTCGGGGCGACGAGCGCGAGGTCGAACGCCGCGGCCCGCCCGATCTCTGCAGCCAGCTCGACCACCCCCGGGTAGCGGGCGAAGCGGCGGGCCTGCTCGGCGCCGCTGCGCAGGTGCGCCCACGATGCCGCCGGCAGCCACGGGTCGAGCTCGTCGAGGCTGCGCCGGGCGCGCACGGCGGCGAGGGCGGTGGCCAGGCGCCGCTGGGCAGGTACGGCGTAGTGGACGTTGTTCGTCGCCACGCAGGCCACGTCGTGCCGGGCGGCGAGCTCGGCCAAGGCGTCGTTGCGCACCGAATCGAGCGGGTCGCCGTGGTCCCACAGCTCGACGAGCACCCGCTCACGCCCGAACGCCTCGACGAGCCGGCGCAGCTCACGCCCCGCGGCCGAGGGCCCCTCCCGCCCGAGCGCTGCGGGGACGCTGCCCTTGCGGCAGCCGGTGAGCACCCACCACCGACCTGCCCCGGCATCGGCGAGGTCGGGGAGGGTGAACCGGGGTGCCCCCTTCTCGCCGGCGAGATGGCCGAGGCTGAGCGCCCGGGCCAGGCTGGCGTAGCCGTTAGGCCCGTCGGCGAGCACGACGAGATGCTCGCCGTGAGGGTCGGCGAGTGGGGGCGACGGGGTACGGCGCGCCGACACCTGCTGCACGGTGTCGTGCTCGCTGCGCGCCACCCGCGCGGCATCGGCAGCGCCCTTGGCCAAGGTGACCTCGGCCCCGAACACGGTCGGCAGGCCGACGGCACGGGCGGCTTCGGCGAAGCGCACCACACCGTAGAAGCCGTCGTGATCGGTCAGCGCGAGGGCTTCGAGGCCGAGCCGGGCTGCCTCTTCGGCCAGCTCTTCTGGATGGGAGGCACCGTCGAGGAAGGAGAAGCTGGAATGGCAGTGCAGCTCGGCGTAGGGCACCCCAGCGCTCCGTGGCGCGATGGACGCGTCGGGCGGGGGCGGCTCGTAGGGGTGGCGCTTGCGCCCCCAGGCCGGCCCGTCGCCGCCCGCGTTCCACGACGGGCTCCCCGGGGCGCGACCGTCGCGCTGGCGTCCCGAAAGCAGAGCTTCGAGCTGCGTCCAGGGCATCGACGGGTTGTTGAACCCCATCCCGCACAGCTTAGCGAACGTCTGTTCGTTTATGCTACGGCCGCGGCCAGGCCTTTCGCAGCGCTCTGGCCCGCTTCAGCCCCTTCAGCCCTGCGAGCTGAGCACCGCGTCGAGCGCAGCGACCACGTCGGCGACGACGTCGTCGGGGTGCTCCAGCCCACACGACACCCGCACCGTGCCGGCGGTGATCCCCGCCGTGGCCAGCTCTTCGCGGGTGAGCCCGGCGTGGGTGGTCGACGCCGGATGGGTGACCAGGGTCTCCGGGCCGCCCATCGAGGCCGCCGGCAGGCACAGCTTCACCGTCTCCACGAACTTCTCCCCCGCGCTGAGCCCGCCGCCCAGCTCGAACGCCAGCATCCCGCCGTGGTGGCGGAGCTGACGCTGCGCGAGCTCGTGCTGGGGGTGGGAGGCGAGCCCGGGATAGCGCACCCAAGTCACCGCCGGGTGCGACTCGAGCGCGCGGGCGACCGTGAGCGCCGTCTCTCCCTGCCGGCGCAGCCGCACACCGAGCGTGCGCAGCCCGCGCAGCCCGTTCAAGGCGTCGAACGGCGAGGCGTTCGCACCCTGTAGCACTGCGAACCCCCACAGCGCGTCGATCATCTCGCGCTCGCCGGCGACGACGCCGAGCGTGGCGTCGTTGTGCCCGGCGATCGCCTTTGTCGCCGAATGGATGACGAGCTGCACCCCGTGCGCGAGCGGGTTCGCGCCGAGGGGGGTGGACAGCGTGGAGTCGATCGCGGTGATCGGGCCTCGGATCGCGCCGAGCTCGTCGAGGTCGACGAGGTCGAGCAGCGGGTTCGCCGGCGACTCGGCGAGCACGAGCATCGTGCGCCCGGGTTGCACTGCGGCCGCGAACGACCCCGGCTCGGTGGCGTCGACGAAGGTCACGTCGATCCCGAACCGCGGGCAGATGCCGGCGAGGAGCTGCATCGTGCCGCCGTAGAGCTGACGCTGGGCGACGACGTGGTCGCCGGCGGAGCACAGCCCGAGCACGACCGCGCTCACCGCGCCCATGCCGGAAGCGAACGCCCTTGCCGCCTCGGCACCCTCGACGTCAGCGATGGCCTGCTCGAAAGCGTTGACGGTGGGGTTCCCGTGACGTGAGTAGAAGCGTTCGGCGCGCGACGAGTGCGCCATCGTGCGGCCATCCTCGATCGACTCGATCTCGAACGTCGTCGACGCCCACAGCACCGGCGCGAGCGCCGGCTGGTGACCTGCGCGCCCGCCGTGGACCAGGCGCGTCTCGGGATGCTCGGGGCTCCGCGGCACCGGGGGAGTCAACCAGTCACGGTGGTGCCGTGGCAACCGGGATCCGACCCGGGGCTTAGCGGTGCTCCACGATGACGTTCGACCCTCGCTCGGCGACCCGCGCGCCTGGCAGGATGGAACCCACAGGTCACGCCGTGCCCGGCACGACACCCGGAGGTGTGCGATGGACACCGACGCCCGCAACGGGATGGAGATCCTCGATCAGGACGAGTGCTGGCATCTGCTGGCACACGCGACCGTTGGACGCCTCGCGATCTCGATCCAGAACCATCCCGACATCTTCCCCGTCAACCACGTGATCGATCAGCGCGAGATCGTCTTCCGCACCGCGGAGGGCACCAAGCTCGCCGCTGCGCTGCTCGGCGCGAGCGTGGCCTACGAGGTGGACGGGTACGAGCCGGGCGAGGAATCGGCGTGGAGCGTGGTCGTGAAGGGCCGCGCTGAGGAACTGGAGCGCCTGCTCGAGGTGCTGCACGCCGAGGACCTGCCGCTCTTCCCGTGGAACGCTTCGTACAAGCCCCGCTTCGTGCGCATCGTGCCCGAAGAGGTCACCGGCCGGCGGTTCCACGTGGTTCCCGGCGCCCTCATCCACGACTGAGCGCTATCCACCACTGAGCGCCCGGGCACTCGTCAGGGCGGTGCGCAGCGCGACGTCGGCGACGGAAGCCGCAACATCCCACGGGAGCCAGCGCACGTCCGGGCTCTCCCCTGGCGGCGGGCACGGGTTGGCGTCGCCGGCTTCGAGCAGGAAGCACACGTCGAGGTGGTTGTGTCCCCGGGGTGCCAGATGCACGTCGACGTGCACGAGGAGCGGCCCGTCCAGTGGGTGGCACACGAGGAGACCAGTCTCCTCGATGGTCTCCCGCAGAGCGGCCTCCCACACGTCCTCGCCCGGCTCGACGTGTCCGCCCGGCTGCATCCAGGTGCCGAAGCGCTTGTGGAGGTGCAGCACCACTCCCCTCCGCCCGACGACGATCGCCGATCCGGTGACATGAGTGGGATCGGCGTGCTCGTCGAACGGCCGCGGCAGGCGGACGAGCTCGCGCCGGATCACGGCCAGCGAATCGGCTTCTCGTTGGTCGGCCGGGCGGTGCCCGGCGAGGAGGGCGACGAGCGCTTCGACGCGCTCCGCAGGTGCCTCTTCAGCCATCGGGCGCAGACGGTAGCCGTCGGCGCCTGGCATGTGTGGAGTGTCAAGGAACCGTTCAAGTTCCAGACGATCCGCGCCGATGCTCTCCCCGAGACCGCTATGTACACCACCCGCAGCTCCCCCCCGATGCGATACGCGCAACCGGACCCCCAGCTCGCCCCGCGCGTGCTCGTCACGCTGGACGATCCGATGATGCGCAGAGAGATCGAGGGCTCACTGCGCTCGCTCGGCTTCTCGGTGCGCGCCACGGTCGACCCCGCCGCCGCCGAGGTGCTCCTGCGCTCGTACGAGCCCGAGGTGCTGGTGATGGACGCGAAGGACGTGACCCCGAACCTGTCGCCGTTCGCCGAGAAGGCACGGCGTGTGTCCGAGCTGTACCTCGTGGTGTGGGGCGCCGACGACAGCGGGCGGCTCGGAGCGCTGCGCAACGGGATCGACGAGGCGCTGGCGCACGACATCTCCGCCGACGAGGTGGCCCTGCGGTGTGAGGTGCTGCTGCGCCGGCCCCGCCGCCAGCGGCCCCGCTGGGATCCGAACAACGTGAACGAGATCCGTCTCGGCCCGCTCACCATCGACCTCGGGCGCCGTGAACTGCGGGTGAACGGTTCGCCGATCGCCGCCACCCGTCTCGAGTTCGACCTGTTCGCGCAGCTCTGCCGCCATCCGAACGAGGTGCGCACGCGCGCCCAGCTGCTGGAGAGCGTGTGGGGCCCGGGTTGGGTGGGCGACAGCCATGTCGTCGACGTGCACCTGTCGAACCTGCGCCGCAAGCTGCGTCAGCGGGCACCTGGCCTCCAGTTCGTCCACACCGTGCGCGGAGTGGGCTTCCGCCTCGCCGACGACATCTTGCGTCTCGGCGAGGAGGACCTCGACCAGGCCGGCACCTGGCGAAGTCGCCCGGCCTGAATACCGGCTGGCGCGGAGACCGGTGCTCAGTCGTACTCGGCGGTGAGCCACCAACGCCCGCCGGACACCTCGACCAGGCAGGCCCGTCCTGACGCGGCGACGATCTGGAAGCGTGCCGCCCGGCGGGCATGAGGTAGCCACCATCGCTCCTCCACCGGCCACGGTCCGGCCCAGGCAACGACCTCTTCGACACCGGACCCGGCCACGAGAGTTGCCGGTGGCGCGCTGAGCATGCCCCTCGCGCTCACCCGCACCAGCTCACCGTCGGCGCTGCGCACCTCGACCGCCAGCGGCGCTGGATGAGTGGTCGCCGGCGACGGTGCCGGCAACCTCCCCGGCCAGGGATCCTGGTGGTCGCCGGCGTCCGACCGACCGTGCAGATCGCTGGCCGCCGCCGCGACGAGGGCGTAGGCCTGGTGAGGGGTGCGTCCTCCCCGCGGCTCGGCGACGGTCACCGCCTCGGGACCGAGCAGGCCGGTGAGCCGGGCGATCGCCCGCGCCGCCCAATCGTCGGCCTGGGTCACCCCACCCCAGAACCCGCCTTGGCGCCCGGCGTCGGCCCGCACCTGCTCGGGCACGAGGCGCAGCAGCACCACCCCCCCGCTCGGTCCGCCCGGTGTCGTCGCCCACCCGTCGAGCTGCCAGCGGACACGTTCGACCATGGCCGCCGCGCTCAGTCCTGCCGCTTCGTACCAGCTACGGGTGGTGCGTTCGCCGTGCTCGGTCTCGGCCTCGACGAGCAGCCGGGTGCACACCTGACCGGCTGTGCCGAGCTGCTCGGTGAGCGCTTCGGCGAGCTGCTTGCCGACGAACACGAGCACGTCGAGCGACGGGACGGGATCGTCGAAGGCACGGGCGACGGCGAGCTCGGGTGAGGGCGCCCGGGCGGCTGGGGGCTGGTCGTCGGTGCCGGTGGCCAGCCGGTGGAGGGCCTCTCCGGCGGTACCGAAGCGGGCGAGCAGGTCGGCCACGCCGATCGCGGCGACATCGGCGAGCCTGCCGAGCCCGAGCCGCTCGAGCAGGTCGACGAGCTCGGCAGCGACACCTCCGGCGGAGGCCAGCACCTCGACCGGGTGGGGCCCGAGGAAGGCACCGGTCGCCGCCGGGCCGGGGGCGACGACCACCGGCGACCCCGTGGAGACGGCGCGTCGGGCGGCGATCGTCGCCGCGAAGCGCCCGTCGGCGATACCCACCCCCCACACCGCACCGGCCGCGGGCATCGCCGCGCCGACGATCCGGTGCAGGCGCTCGGCCAGCGCCTGGTCACCGCCCACGTAGCGGGAGGGCCCGCGGGTGGCGAGCGCCAGCCGCCCTGGCTCGGCGACCTCGATGAGGGGCACGAGCTCGCCCACCGCGCGCACCACGGGCTCGAACACGCGGGCGTCACGCGCCTCGTCGTGCTCGACCACTTCGACCTGCGGGCAGGCCGCCTGCGCCTGGCGGCGGCGGTGGCCGACGCGGACTCCTTCGGCTGTGGCCGCCGGCGAGCAGGCGATCACCCGGTTGGCCCGCACGACGACGAGCGCCACGTCGCCGGGGAAGCCGGTGGCCACCGCTGGCCACCCGGCGACGTGGACCACCGCTAGGCGAGGGGGTTCAGCCGGCACAGGACCAAGCGGTCGTGTTCGTGGTCGTGTTCGTGGTCGTGTTCGTGACGGCGGGCGGGATCGGCTCCGGGGCGCCGGTGGCCCCGGGCAGCCACAGCTCGACGTCGCGGGGGCGCCCCATCCGCCGACCGCGGGCCTGGAGCCTCACCCGGCGGCGCTGGAGGTGGCCGTGACCGCTGCCGAGACCCTCCCAAGAGCTGGCGGTGACGTCGAGCACCACGTCGACGGACACCGGGCCGGGGTCGCCGACGAGCACGAGGGCCTTGCCTCCCGCCTGCACCCGGGCCTGCAGGCGACGGGCATCGCCGGGGCGAAACGAACCGGGCACGCCGGCCACCACGACGTCTGTGCCGTCGACGAGCGTGGCGAGCACCGCCGACCACTGCGACGGCGGCGGCGTCGCCACGAACACCGTGCGCCGCAGGGCCAGGCCGAGCTCGCCAGCAGCAGCGAGACCGACCGAGGGCAGGCCCACCACACCGGCCCACGAGCCGGCCTGAGTCGCCTCACCGACGAGCGCCAGCGCCAGCGACATCGCCGCCCCACCTGTGCAGCACACCGTGCTCCCCCGCGCCAGCCCTCCGGCGGGGAGCGCCGCGGTGAGTGCATGGTGTACGGGCAGCAGCCGCTCGTGGGCCATGGAGAGCGGCTGCACGGCCTGGGTGAGCCTGGCCAGTTGGCCGAGGCGGTCGATCTGGGTGGCCCGGTCGAGGGCGGAGGGCATGCCCCTACATTAGCGAACGGGTGTTCGCAGATCTACAGCCAACCTTGCCTTCGACCCGACGTCTTCAGCCCTTCGCCTTCGCGCGCTCTCGCGCGAGACGGCTGCGCTCCAGCAGGTGCGCCGGCACCCGCTTGGCGGCCTCGGACAGCCCGGCATCGTCGACCGCGACCGGTTTGCCTGCCGCCGGTGCCTCCTCGGCGGGGGCCAGGTCCTCGAACGCGGGGGGGACCATGCCCGGCTGCCAGTACTGGTAGAGATCACGGGCGACCTCCAAGAGGCCCGCGGAGTCCGCACCACCGGCGAGAGCGACGGTGACGATGTTGCCGTGCACGTGCATGCCCGCCACCTGCCCGGTGGCGAACATCCGGCGGGCCAGCTCTGCAGACGGCGTGGTGCCGGCCGCGTCGGCGGGCGAGGCGAACGAATCGTGTCCCATGCCGGTGAGCGAGCGGTTGAGCTCGAACAACACCACCCCTGGGCGGCTGGTCTGCTTCTCGACGACGGCGACGGGTTGGCCCATGGATGCCGAAGCTAGTCCGCCAGCCGCGCCACGACCCACGCCATCAGCTGCTCGGTTCGAGCGCGACGCCGTGGCGCACCGTCCATGCCGCCACCTCGGCCCGACCGGAGAGGCCGAGCTTGGCGAGGATGTTCGACACGTGCACGGCGGCGGTCTTCGGCGAGATGAACAGCCGGTCGGCGAGCTGGCCGTTCGTCAGACCCTCGGCGATCAACGCCGCTACCTCACGCTCACGCGGCGTCAGCTCGCCGTCGCCGCGAGCGCTGGCACCCTGCACGCGACGCAACAGCGCCTGGGCGCGGTCACGGCGCCACCCGGGCCACCGGGCGAGGTCCTGCTCCGCCTCCTGCGCGGCGGCGAGTGCCCCGGCCCGGTCACCGAGGGCCAGGTGGGCCTGGGCCAGCGCGGTGCGCAACGAGCCGGCGAGCGGGCGCGCGAGATGCAGGTCGGGTTCGTCGAGCACGCTCGTGAGGGCTTGCACCGCCCGCGCGTGCTCACCGTCGGCGAGCAGCAGCAGACCGTCGGCATGAGCGCGCAGGAGCGCCACCGAGGGGTGGTCGCGGAAGAACCCGTCGAGCAGCTCGCGCCGGATGCGCGCGGTGTCGATGCCGGCGGCCAGCGCGGCCTCGACCACACCGAGGCCGAACGTGGGCACGAACACCGTGTCGGGAAGGGTGGGCGAGTCGACGAGATCCGCGAACGCCGACTCGGCACCATCCCGGTCACCGCGGAGAGCGGCAAGCACGAGCTGTTGGCGCAGACGCTCGCTGGAACTGCCCGGCAGGTGGCGAGCGATACCTTCGGCGAGCGACGCGCGCGCGTCGTCGAGGCGTCCCTCCTCCAACGCGAGGTCGATGCGTGCCGTCGCTGCGAACTTTTGCTGGCGGCCCGCCCACCACTGCATCCCTTCGTCGAAGGAACGCCGGTATGCAGGCAGGTCGCCCTCCCAGAACGCCGCTTGGGTGTCCCACAGCCGGGCAACCGGCTCGCCCAGCTTGTCGAAGCCGGCCCTTGCCACCGCGGCGCGCATCTCGCGGCGGAACGCGCGCCGTTCCTCGGTGTTGGGCGCGACCAACTCGGCGAGGTTGTTCAGCACGCGCGCCAGCAGCACCGAGTCGTCCACCTCGCGGGCGGCGTCGGCGGCGGCGAGCAGAGCGGCCTTCGCTTCGTCTCGCGGCGCGGCGTCGATCAGCGCGCTGCCGCGCTCCACCATCGCCTGTGCCGCGGTCAGCGCGTCGCCGCATCGCTCGGCGTCGGCAAGGGCCCGATCCGCCCACGAGATCGCTTCCTCGGCCCTGTACGAGAGCATCAGGATCTGCGCCACCGATGCCTCGGCCCTGGCCCGGCGCAGCGGATCGCCTTCGCTCTCGGCCAGCTCGACCAGTTCGTCGAGGGCCTCGCGCGATTCGACGTCGTGGTCGAGCTCGAGCTCTGCTCGGGCGAGGAACCGCAGGGCGTCGACGCGCGCCATCCCCGTGGCCACCGCGGCCCATCGGCGACCGTGCTCTTGCGCCTCGTCGCGAAAGTCAAGCCGCCATGCGGCTTCGGTGGCCACGCCGAGCAGCAGCGGGTCGTCGGGCGTCTCGGCCAGCGCCGCGCCGGCAAGACGCAGCGCCTGGAAGCTCGCGCCCCGCGCCAGGTAGCGCGGCGCGCCCTCGCGGGCGATGGCGGGCACCTCGTCGAAGCGTCCGGCGCCGAGCGCGTGGTGCGCCAGCGCGGCGTGGTCGGGCTCGGCCAACCGGCGCTCCGCCTCGAAGCACCGCTGGTGCAACCGACGGCGTTCGCGCCCGATGAGCTGGCGGTCGACGGCATCGGCGACGAGCGCATGGGTGAGCCAGAACTTGTCGTCGCTCTCCTCGACGACGACGCCGCGCCGGGTGAGCGCCTGCAACTCGCCGGAAAGTGCGCCCTCGTCGACGTCGGCGACGTCGACGAGCACCGCGAACGGTGCCGGGCGGCCGTAGACGGCCATCGCCTCGGCAAGGCGGCGCTCCCCCGGTGTGAACGAGCCGAGCTGTTGTTGGACGGCGTCTTGCAGCGACCACGGGAGCTGCGCGCTGAGCACGTCGTCGGTGCACGCCGTCGGCCCGCAGCAGCGGATCAGCTCCTCGACGACGAACGGGTTGCCGCCGCTGCGCCGATGCACCGCCTCGACCGCGCCGGACGAGGGGATGCCACCGTCGATCGCCGCGAGCAGCGCTCCCACCTCGGAGCGGTCGAGGTGTTCGAGGCGGATCTGTTCGACGGCGTGACGGCGCTCCAGGCGCAGCACCAGGTCGCCTCCGGGCGAGCCCCTGAACAGGTCGCCGGGGCGGTAGGTGCCGACGATCACCAGGCTCGACCACGGCTGCTGCGCAATCCGGTCGAGCGCGTTCACGCTGTCGATGTCGGCCCAGTGCAGGTCCTCGACGACGAGGACAGTCGGGCCGAGCGCCGCCGCGGCACCGACCGCCGCCAACGCCGCCTCCGCGGCATCGCTGGCACCGGGCGGGGCGAGCTGGGCGATCACCTCCCCGGCGCGCCCGATCGAACCCGGCTGGGCCTGCACGGTGAGCACGCGCACCCCATCGCCCACCGCAGTGGCCAGCTCACGTACGAGTCGCGTCTTGCCGAGCCCGGCCTCACCGGAGATGAGCGCCACCGCCGGCTGGTCGCCGGCGCCCACCTCTGCCGCGGCAACCAGCCCGGTCAGGCGGGCAAGCACCCCGGCTCGCCCGACCATCACCGGGCTCATCCCGACGCGGCCGCTCAGCACTCTGGCGAGGCTACCCACCCGGGGAGACGGCGTCGCGGCCTCGCCGGGAGCGGAACCGGAACAGCGTGGCCTCGCGCTGACGGGTGGCGCTGCGTTCGTTGGCGATGTCGATCATGACGTGGGTGGGGAGCATTTCGGGCCTCCGGCCTGGTCTCTTCTCGTGCACCATCGATGATGCGCCTCTGAGGTACCGGGCCACATCGGTCGACCTGCGTATTTCGCGCCGCGGGGGTCGGCTGTCGAGTACGCGCGGGCCTAGGGCGTCGGCGCGGCGGTGACGATGCCGTGCTCGGCCGCCCAGCGGCCGAGCCGGTCGGGCTGTCCGTGGCGGTCGAGCGCGGCCGCCAGCATGTCGGGAAAGACGTCCGGTGAGCAGCCGAACGCGACGACGCCGAAGCCGGCCAGTGCTGCCGCCAGGGAGTGGTCGTACGCGGGTACACCCTCGTCGGACAGGGCGAGCAGGACCACGATCGTCACCCCGATGCGGCGCAGTTCGGCCACGCGGAGCAGCAGTTCGTCGCGGGAGCCGCCGTCGAACAGGTCGGAGACGATCACGACGACGGTGTCGGCGGGCCGGGTGATGGCGCTCCGGCACACGGCGAGCGCGGCGCCGATGTCGGTGCCGCCGCCGAGTTGCACGCCGAACAAGACGTCGACGGGGTCGGCCGCCACCGGGGTCAGGTCGACGACCGCGGTGTCAAACGCGAGCAACGTGGTGCGCACAGCCGGCACCGACGCCAGCACCGAGCCGAACAGCGCCGCGTAGACGACACTGTCGGCCATCGAACCGCTCTGGTCGATCGCGATGATCACGTCGCGGGCCATGCTGCGCCGCCGGCGGGTGGCGCCGATCACCCGCTCGGGCACGACCGTGCGCTGCTCGGGCAGCCAGTGGCGCAGGTTGGCCAAGATGGTGCGGTCCCAGTCGACGTCGGCCGGTAGCGGGCGCCGGGTTCGTGCCGAACGCGCGACCGCGCCGCGCACCGCCGCCCGGGTGCGATCGGCGAGCCGCCGTTCGAGCTGCTCGACGACCTGGCGCACGACGCGGCGCGCCGTCGCCCGCGAGGCGTCGGGCAGCAGCCGGTTCAGCTCGACGATCATCGCCACCAGGTGCACGTCGGGCTCGACCGCGTCGAGCAGTTCGGGCTCGAGCAGCAGCCGCTGCAACCCGAGCCGCTCGACGGCGTCGCGCTGGAGCACCTGGACGACACGCGTCGGGAAGTAGCGGCGGATGTCGCCCAACCACCTGGCGACCGCCGGTGACGAGGCGCCGAGGCCGGCCGAGCGCCGCCGTCCGCGTTCGGTGCCGGACCCGGTGGGGTTGTTGTCGTACACCGCCGCGAGTGCGGCGTCGATGCGGGTGTCGTCGCCGTGAAGCTCGGCACCGGTGCCGTCGTCGCCGCCGCCGAGCACCAGCCGCCAACGGCGCAGGCGCTCGGGCTCCGACACGCGGTTCGCGCCCGGTGCGGACCCTGCCGCCACCGCCGCCGGTCCAGGGCTCATCTCGCCACCCCCAGCATCGCCCTGACCGTGGCCATCGCCGCCGCCGCCCGCTCGGCGTCGAGCTCGCCGAAGCTGCTCGGGTGGGGGCGCCGCGCCCGCCGAGCGACGAGCTCGCCGAGCTGGCGCCGCTCCGCGGAGGCGAACGCGCCGAACGTGCGTCGCAGCAGCGGCATCGCGTCGAAGAACGGGTCGGGCCCCAGCTCGGACAGCCATCTGTCGATCAGCGCGAGCAGCTCCGCGTCGTGCACGAGCACCGCGCCGCTGCCCGAGAGCATGCCCTCGACGAACGCGGCCCCCTCGGCGGGAGGCACCCCCGGCGAGAGCGCCCTCCCGAGGCGGGCGCCGAGCAACTCCGAGCTCCAGTGCCCCGAGTCGTGCAGCAAGCGAGCGGCCCGCCCCTGCACCGCCGCCGCGACCCCGGAGCGGGCGGCGAGCCGCGCGAGCACCTCGGGCCACGCGCGGTGGCGGGCGGGGTGATCGACCAATGCGAGCGCCGACTGGGCCGCGGCCAGGCGTTCGGCCATCGCCCCCGCCTCGTCGGCGGCGAGCGCGACGCACGCCGTCTCGAGCCCGGCCAGCGCCCGGCCGACGAGGCCGTCGACCACCTTGCCGAGCGCAGTGGCCTCGGTGCCGCGGACGTCGCCGTAGCGGGAGGCCTCGGCGAGCGGGGTGAGCGCGTCGAGCAGGTCGACGACGGCGGGGTCGTGGGCGGCCCGCAGGGCGAGCTCATCGACGAGCTCGACCACCGCGCCGCGCAGGTCGGCGGCGAGCGCGGTGGAGATCAGCCCGACCAGCGCGGCGAGCGACGAGGTGCCCCGCGCCCGCTCTGCCAACCTGGCGCTCGCTGCCGCAACGACCGTGGTGCCGAGCCCGGCCCGTTCCACCAGCACCACCGCCAACTCCGGCTCCCAGGCCAGGCGCCAGGCCTCACGGAAGGTGCCGCTCGATCCGCGTCCCGACGTGAGCGCACCCCAGCCGAGCTCCAGCGCGTCGAGCCGATGCAGCAGGCGCGAGCGGGCCGAACCGTTCGGCGTGCGCAGGTCGAGCTCGACGACGTGCACCTCGGCACGCGGGGTGAGCCGGCACCGCCGCTGCCAGGTGGCTAGGTCGCGGGCGAGCGGCACCATCGGCACGTCGGCGGGCACCGACCCGATCGAGCGACCGACGACGAGGCGGTCGTGGAGAAGCTGCAGCGGCCCCGGTTTGCCGTCGCCGAGCACCGCCCCCGCCGCGTCGAGCACCTCGGCCAGCCCGGCCCGCGGGCGGGAGCGCAATGCGGCGAGCGAGTTGGACAGGCGCGCCGCGGCGACGAGATGGTCGGGTGAGGCGTCGTAGCCCTCGGCCCGCAGCGCGTGCGCGGCGTCGGCGAACCAGTGGACGACACCATCGGCACCGGGGTGCTCGAACACGTGGGCGTACCACTTCGGCGACGCGACGCCCGCGCTGTATCCGGTGCCGGCAGCAAGGCGCCGCAGCGTCCACGGCACCCAGGTGAGCGACACCTTCACCTTCGGGCAGCCGCGCAGCAGCGCGGCGTCGTGGCCCGCGGAGGGCCACGGCTCCACCAAAGCGGGGACGTGCCAGGCGCCGCACACGACGGCGATGTTCTGGAACCCGTCCCGCCCGGCCTGGTGCACGCTGCGGCGCATGTGGGCCTCACGGCGCGCGTCGACGCCACCGGGCACCCATCCTGCGCGCACCGCCGCCATCGCCTCGCCGACGGCGTCGAACGCCGGCTCGCCGTCGCCGCGGTGCTCGACGACGTCGTCCCACCATCGCTCGGGGTCGTCCTCGCCGGCGGCGTCGGCGAGGACGCGCAGCGGATCGGCGGGAGGCGGCGTCGATTCCTCGATCCCGGCCAGCGTCGGTTCGTCGCGCGGGGCGGCATCGAGGGCAAGCGTCGCCGCGGCGGGCAGGTCGATGGCCCGCACCGCGACCCCGTTCGCATGCGCCCACCTGGCCGCGACCCACTCCGGGCTGAACGACGCGAGCGGCCAGAACGCCGCCTGCTCGGGATGGTCGACGACGTGGGCAAGGAGGGCCACCGGGGGCACGAGGTCGTCACGGGCGACGAGCGCCAGCGCCGACGCGGCGTCGGCGGGAAGCTCGATGAGCACCACGTCGGGACGTGTCGAGTCGAGCGCGCGCTGCACCGAGCGCGCCGACCCCGGGCCGTGGTGCCTGATCCCGAACACGTGCCGGCGCGCCATGTCGACCGACCGCGTCAGCTGCTGGCCTCGCGGCACGCGGCGTAGAGGTCGCCCCAGCCCGGCCGTTCGCGCACGACGACCTCGAGGTACTCGCGCCACGCCACGTCGTCGTGGATCGGATCCTTCACCACCGTGCCGACGAGACCCCCGGCCACCTCGGCCGCGCCGAGCGTCCCGTCGCCGAAGTGGGCGGCCAGCGCGAGGCCGCCGACGATCACGGAGATCGCCTCGGCAGTGGACAACGAGCCGCTCGGCACCTTCAGCGCGGTGCGGGCGTCTTCGGTGACGCCGTTGCGCAGCTCGCGCAGCACGGTGACGACACGGCGGATCTCGTCGGCGCCCGAGCCCGGCGGCGCCAGCCCGAGCGAGGCGCCGAGCTGGTCCACCCGAGCGGCGACGATGCCGACCTCTTCCTCGACGGTCGCCGGCAGCGGCAGCACGACGGTGTTGAATCGCCGGCGCAGGGCTCCGGACAGCTCGTTGACCCCGCGGTCGCGGTCGTTCGCTGTGGCGATCAGGTTGAACCCACCCACGGCCTGCACCTCGCTGCCCAGCTCGGGCACGGGCAGCGCCTTCTCCGACAGCACGGTGACGAGCGCGTCCTGCACCTCGGGCGACATGCGGGTGAGCTCTTCGACACGCGCGATCGCACCGCGTTGCATCGCCACCATCACCGGGCTCGGCACCATGGCCTGCGGACTGGGGCCTTCGGCGATCAGGCGGGCGTAGTTCCACCCGTAGCGCAATGCCTCTTCCGGGGTGCCCGCCGTGCCCTGCACGATCAGAGTGGAGTCACCGCTGATCGCCGCCGCGAGGTGCTCGCTGAGCCAGGTCTTCGCGGTGCCGGGGACGCCGAGCAGCAACAGCGCGCGGTCGGTGGCCAATGTGGCCACGCAAACCTCGACCAGTCGGCGGCTGCCGACGTACTTCGGCACGATCACCGTGCCGTCGGCCAGCTCGCCGCCGAGCACGTACTGCACGACAGCCCACGGCGAGAGCTTCCACCCCGGTGGACGCACCCTGTCGTCGGCGGCGGCGAGCACGGCCAGCTCGGCGGCGTGCTCCTGCTCGGCGTGGGGACGCAGGATCTCGGTCATCCGCTACGGACCTCCGGGTCGTTCTCTCGGGTGAGCGTGGCGACGAGCTCGGCCCGGGTCCTCGCCAGGTCGGCGAGCGCGCCCGCCACCGCCCCGGCGGGTAGGCCGTGATCGGTGGCTTCCAGTGCCTCGGCCAGAGGCACGAGGGTGTCGGGGCGCACCCGCGACACGGCGAGCACGAGCACCGCTCGGTGGGAGCGCCCGAACGTGGCGCGCTGCACGCCGCCGGCGACGACGTCGACCACGTGTCGCGCGTCGGCGTCGATGACCGAGCGCAGCTCGGCCGGCAGCGCCAGCTCGCCCGGCGCCGGGGCGGGCGCACGCGGTGCTCGCGCGGGCGCGAGCTCGGCGAACCGGTCGACCAGCCACGGGGCCAACGGGCCGGCCAGCCGCTCGACCGCGCCGCGCCGCTCGGGGTGGGACCGGTGGCGCGCCAGCAGCGGCACCACGTGCTCCGGTGCCAGCCGGAAGCCACCCGCTTCGGCGTAGGCGAGCCACTCGTCCTCGAGCACGTCCCAATGGGAGAGCACCCGCCGCAGCACCTCGCCCGCGCGTGCAGGCGTCGGCGGCCGCGGGTCGGGGGGCAGCGGATCGTCGATCACCCCCAGCTGTACCGGGCCCATCCCGGCCCGGCGCATCGCGGTGAGCGCGGCCACCTGCTGCAACAGCGACGCGGCGGGATCGGCCTGCGGCGCCTCGGCGGTCAGCTCGGCCAGCAACCCCGGTGGCGGCGGTGGCACGGGTCGGCGGTCGGTGCCGAGCAGGCCGACGGCGACGAGTTCGTCCCAGTGCTCGGTGAGCGCGCTCACCGGAAACCTCCCCGGGGACCGACGTCGACGCAGTGGTCGCCGAGGTGCACGGTGAGAGCGACGACGCCGAGTGGCGTCCACTCGGCCACGATCGGCTCCGGGCCATGCGCGGTGCACGCGGCAAGCACCGCCCCCGGCTCGCCCGGCCCGGCCAGCGCGAGCCCGCCGGTGTGGTCGTGCAGCCACCACTTCCCGTCCACGATCGAGACTGCGCCGCGGACCGCGAACGGGACGTGCTCCAGCCACGGCTCGCTGGCCAGGCTCGCCCCGACCTGTTCACACGCGGCGGCGATGGAGGGGGCGACGACGGGCGCGGCGGCGGTCGGCTCGAGCCGGCGGTGGACGCGCCCGACGAGGGCGCGCAAGGGCACCGTGCCCGGGTAGCGGTGCAGGTCGGCCTCGAACGACGCGCCGACCGGGAGCGAGTCGTCGAGCACCTGGCCGTACGCGGCGAACGAGAGCACGAGCGCCCATCCGTGTCGCTCGCCGACGAGCCACGTGCGCCGCACGGTGATGCGGTCTTCGAGGGTGTCGCCGCGCCCGGCGACGAACCAGGTGTCGGTCTCGGGCACGCCCGCGAGCACGTCGGCCTGGCGCACGGTGAACCCGACGGCGGCGGCGACGCCCTCGGGCAGCGGTTCGGGCAGCGACGGGATGCGCCGGCCGGCCTCGGCCAGCAGGTGGAGGACGCCGAGCTCGGCGAGCACCCGCTCGTGCCAGCCCGAGCTGGTCCCCACCATCCCGCCGATGCGCCTGACGCGGTTCGCCAGGGCGAGCGCCTGGGCGTCGACGAGGCGCGCGGCGAGCTCGTCCCAGGTGCCGTAGCGCGCGAGCGACGCCTCGCCGAGGCCGGTGCGCAGCCGGTCGGTGATCCACCGGTCGAGCTCACGCAGGCCATGGCGCACCCGTTCGGCACGCTGGTCACGGCGTCGCTCCGCATCGGAGCGCGACTTGCCTTCCGTGGCGCGCTCGGCTCCGGGCTCGCCCGCCGCCGCGGTTCCGCCGGCGGCGCCCACCCGCGCCCTCGGACGGGAAGGGCCGGCGGTGCTGGCGTCGGGCTCTGCCGTCTCGAGCGACGTGGCGGTGCCCGAGCGAGCGAGCAGCGCCTCGCGCCGGGTTAGCCACGCCGCGGCCGTGGCCGGGCGGACGCCGTCGGGCACGTCACCTCTCGCCCACAGCAGCAGCAGGGCCACGGCGTGCTTGCACGGATGCAGCCGGCCAGGGCAGTTGCAGCGGAAGGCGACGCCGACGTGGTCGACGACCACGTCGTACGGCTCTCGGTTGAGACCTTGGCAGCGACCCCACAAGCCGGTGGCGTCGCAGCCGGTGCCGACCCATGCCGCGGGTACGGCGAGCGCCCGGGCGGCGGCGAGGCGCGCCGGGGCGAGCGCCGCGACCTGCTCGACCGACCACCTCTGCGCGGCCTCGACCACCATGGGGCGAGGGTAGCGAGAAGGTGTGGCGCGGCGTCAGTGGTTGAACCGCACCTTGGGCAGCACCTTCTCCAGGGGCTTGGGAAGCCACCAGTTCCTGTCGCCGAGCAGGCCCATCAGCGCCGGCACGAGCATCATCCGGATCACCGTGGCGTCGATCGCCACGGCGACGGCGAGGGTGACGCCGAGCTCGGTCGGAGGGATCGGCCCGGTGACCCCGAAGGCGACGAAGACCACGATCATGATCAGCGCCGCGTTGGTGATCGGCCGTCCGGTGCGGGCGATCCCCTCGCGGATCGCGCGCTTGGTGTCGCCGGTCGCGTCGTACCGCTCCCGGATCGCAGCCAGCAAGAACAGCTGGTAGTCCATCGACAGTCCGAACAGCAGGGCGAAGAAGAACAGCGGCGCCCAGGCGTCGACGAAGCCCTGGGGCTCGATCCCGAGCAGCTCGGCGCCGACGCCGTGCTGGAACACGAGCGTGGCGAAACCGAAGCTGGCTGCCACCCCGATCAGGTTCAGCACGATCGAGCTGAGCGCGATCGTCAGGCTGCGGAAGACCACGAGCAGCAACAAGAACGCGACCAGCATGATCGCGAGCACCGCGTAGGGGGCGCGCCCGGTGAGCACCGAGGTCAGGTCGTGGTTCATCGCCGCCGGACCGCCCACCAAGGCGTCGGGCACCGCTTCGCCGATGGTGCCGCGGAGGCGCTCGACCATGTCGGACGTCGCCTGCTCGTCGATCGCCGTCGCTCCGGTCACCCTCACCACCGTGCGCCCGGTGGCTGCGTTTGGCTCGGCGACGATGCGGGCGTCGACGACGTTCTCGTCGGCGATGGCCAGTTCGACGACCTGGGCGGCCGACTCGGCGGGCACGGTCACGAACACGGGTGCGGCCGCGCCCTCTCCGAAGGACTCGGCGACCATCTCGTAGCCGTCGCGGCTGGTGCGGCCCTCGTCGACGACGCGTCCTCCGGGCATGCCGAGGCGCATCCCGAGCGCGGGAGCGGCGAGCGCGAGGAGCAGCACCAGCCCGATGGTCAACGTCAAACCCGGGCGCTTCAGCGCCATCGACGTCCACCTGGCCCAGCGCCCCTCGGCGGCGCGGTCGCGGTCGTCCTCGGGCTTCGCGACGAGCACCCTGTCGCCGAGAGAGACGAGCACGGCGGGCAGCAGGGTGAGCGAGGCCAGCGCCACGGCGACGACCGAGAGGATCATGCCGAGCGCCATCGCGCGGAAGACCATGACCGGCACGAGGAACACAGCCGCCAGTGACAGCACGACGGTGAGCGCGGACAAGAAGACGGCCTTGCCCGACGTGTCGAGCGTGACCGCGATGGCGTCCTCGGCGCTGCGGCCGTCCTCTCGTTCCTCCCGGTAGCGGGAGACGATGAACAAGCTGTAGTCGATGCCGACGGCGAGGCCGATCATCATCGAGAAGTTCATCGACCACACCGACAGCGGCGTCAACGCGGTGAGCAGGTGCAGCGATGCGAAGCCGACGGCGATGCCGGCGATGGCGAGGATCAGCGGCAGACCAGCGGCGAGCGCGGCGCCGAAGGCGACGAACAGCAGGATCAGCGTCGGCAGGCCGGAGAGCAGCTCGGCCTTGTGCAACGCCTCTTCGTTGGAGTGGTTGAAGTCGCTCCAGATCGGCCATTCCCCGGTCACCTCGGCGCGTGCACCGTCGGGCAGGTCGAGACCCGCGACGTGGTCCATCAGCTCTCCGGCGGACTCGGGCAGGTCGGCGTCGGTCTCGGCGACCAGGTTGACCGGCACGAGTGCCGTCACGCCGTCGGGCGACATCAGCCCGGCCTCCGGCGGCATCTGCGTCGGGTCGACCACCGAGGTCGTCCCCGGCGCCCCCTGCAGCGACTCGACCAGTGCCAGCAGGCCGGAGGTGTCGTCGGCGAGGGGCGTCTCCTGGCGGTAGACGACCATCGCCGCTTCGGCGCCGAGCTCGGGGAAGTCGGTGCGCAGCTCGTCGCGCACCGCGGTGGCGGTGCTGCCCTGCGCCTCCCACCCGGCACCCGACAGTGCGCCGGTGAGCGTGAGGGCGAGCGGCGCCGCGCCGAGGGTGACGACCAGCCAAGCCACGATCACCATCCGGCGATGGCGGGCGGAGAAGCGGGCGAGGCGCGCGAACACCGGCTCGCGGCCGGTGTCGGCTGCAGGGATGTGGCCGGAGGCTCGCTCGGCGGCGATGGGATCGGCGGTCGGCATGGGGTCTCCCTCTCGGATCACTTCCCGGGTCGCTAATACCCTAGGGGGTATAGCTACCTTACCCATCGGGGTACCGCGCGACAACTCCCCCGAGTGGCGAAGTCGTTTCCGACCAGGCCAGTAGGGTTTCGCCCATGCCCTGGGGTGACGACGCCGAGGATGCCCGGCTGCACGGCACCCAGATCGCGGACTCCGTGCTCGACCTGATCGGGGCCACTCCCCTCGTCCGGCTGAAGCGCCTGAGCGAGATCGAGCAGGTCTCCTGCCTGCTCACGATGAAGATGGAGACGTCCAATCCCGGCGGGTCCTCGAAGGACCGCCCGGCCCTCGAGATGATCCTCGCCGCGGAGCGCGACGGAACCCTGCTCCCGGGAGGCACGATCGTCGAGCCGACCAGCGGCAACACCGGCGTCGGGCTCGCCATCGTCGCCGCCCAGCGCGGGTACCGGTGCGTGTTCGTGATGACCGACAAGGTGGCCCCGGAGAAGGTCTCGCTGCTGCGCGCGTACGGAGCCGAGGTGGTGGTGTGCCCGGTGGCGGTGCCGCCGGAAGACCCGCAGAGCTACTACCGGGTCGCCGAGCGGCTCACCCACGAGCTCGCTGCGTTCCGCCCCAACCAGTATGCGAACCCGAACAACCCGCTCTCCCACGAGCTGACCACCGGACCCGAGATCTGGCAGCAGACCGCCGGGCGGATCACGCACTTCGTCGCCGGTGCAGGCACCTGCGGCACGATCACCGGGGTAGCCCGCTACCTGAAGCGGCAGAACCCCGACGTGAAGATCGTCGCCGCCGACCCGGAGGGTTCGGTGTTCTCCGGCGGGTCCGGCCGCCCCTACCTGGTCGAGGGCGTCGGCGAGGACTTCTTTCCCGCCGCCTGGGACGCGAGCATCCTCGACGACATCATCGCCGTCTCCGACGAGGAGAGCTTCTTGACCGCGCGCCGGGTCAGCCAGGTGGAAGGCATCCTCGTCGGCGGCTCGGGCGGGATGGCCGTGGCCGCCGCGTTGCGCGTCGCCGCGCAGGCCGGCCCCGACGACCTGATCGTGGTGCTGAACCCGGACTCGGGCCGCGGCTACCTGTCCCGCGTCTTCGACGACGCGTGGATGGCGACCTTCGGCTTCCTCCGCGAGTGCGAGAACTGCGTCGGCGAGGTGCTCCAGACCCGCGGCGACACTCCCCAGCTGCTCTACGTCAACCCCTCCCACACGGTGCGCGACGCGATCGACCTGATGCGCGCGAACGGCATCAGCCAGCTTCCCGTGTGCAAGAACACCCCGCCGTTCGCCGCGGCCGAGGTGTCCGGCGCGGTCGACGAGCTCGACCTGATGGAGGCGGTGTTCCGCGACCCGGCGATGATGGCGACGCCGGTCGAGAAGGTGACCGGGCCGAAGCTGCCGACGATCGGCATCGGCCAGACGATCCAGCGCGCGGTCGAGATGCTGGAGACTGCACCCGCGCTGCTGGTCCTCGCCGGCGGGCGGCCGCTGTCCGTGCTCACCCGCACCGACCTGCTCGCGTACTTCGAGTCGGTCGCCCCCGCGGCAGGGCGGGTGACGGGCCGTGGGTGAGCAGACCGACGAGGAGGGCTGGGGCTTCGAGACCCGCGCGGTCCACACCGGCCAGCAGCCCGACGCGGCGAGCGGTGCGGTGGTCACGCCGATCACCCTGTCGACGACCTTCGCCCAAGAGGGCGTAGGGGTGCACCGCGGGTTCGAGTACTCACGCTCGGGCAACCCCACCCGGGCGGCACTGGAGACGTGCTTCGCCTCGCTGGAGCGAGCTCGCCACGGGCTCGCGTTCGCGAGCGGGCTGGCAGCCGAGGACAACATCTTGCGCCTGCTCTCCCCGGGTGACCGCGTCGTGCTCGGCAACGACGCGTACGGGGGCACGTTCCGGCTGATCGCCAAGGTGCACGCCCCGGCGGGGATCGAGTGGACCGCGTTCGACCTCACCGATGTAGACGCGCTGGCCGCCGAGTGGCCGGCGGGCACGCGCATGGTGTGGCTGGAGACACCGACCAACCCGCTGCTCACCTGCATCGACATCGAGGCGGTGGCCGCAGTAGCCCACGCGCGGGGGGCGCTCGTCGTCGTCGACAACACGTTCGCCACTCCGTATCTGCAGCAGCCACTCGCCCTCGGCGCCGACGTGGTCGTGCACTCGGCGACGAAGTACCTCGGCGGCCACAGCGACGTGGTCGGCGGTCTGGTCGCCGTGGACGAGGACGGGCTTGCCGAGCGGCTGAGCTTCACCCAGAACGCGGCGGGGGCGGTGCCCGCCCCGTTCGACTGCTACCTCGTGCTGCGCGGGCTGAAGACCCTGGCGCTGCGCATGGAGCGCCACTGCTCGAACGCGCGTGCCGTCGTCGACCTGCTGCTCGCCCACCCCGGCGTCGACCGCGTGCTCTACCCGCAGCTCCCCGACCACCCCGGCCACGCAGCGGCGGCGAAGCAGATGCGCGACTTCGGCGGCATGGTCAGCTTCACCCTGCGCGGCGGCGTCGACGCCGCCCTCGAGGTGGTGCGGCGCACCGAGCTGTTCACCCTGGCCGAGAGCCTGGGTGCGGTGGAGAGCCTGATCGAGCACCCGGGGCGGATGACCCACGCCTCGGCCGCGGGGTCCCCACTTGAGGTTCCCGACGACCTCATCCGCCTCTCCGTCGGCGTCGAGTCCGCCGCCGACCTCGTCGCCGACCTCGCCCAAGCCCTCGACCCCCACCCCTAACCGCCCAAGAAACCGCAGCTTCCGCGCCAATCTGTCAACCAACCTGCGCCAGGCGCGTGCTCGTTGACAGATTGGCGCGCAAGCCGCGCTAGCTGGGGAGGTCGGGGAGGTCCGCGAGGATGGCGGCGGCGACGGCGGAGCCGCTGCGCAGGGCGCCTTCCATGAACCCGGTGCCGTCGTCGGCGTGCTCGCCGGCGATCCACATCCGGCCGTGGCGGCGACGCATCGCGGCCCGGGCGGGCTCGATCTGGCCTGGTCCGAAGGCCGCGTAGCAGCCGAGGCTCCACGGGTCGTTCGTCCAGTCGGTGAGCACGCGCTCCAGCACCAGGCCGCGCAGGCCGGGAAAGATGCGGTTCATGTCGGCGACGACGCGGTCCGCCGCGTCGGGCAACGAGACGAGCGCGGCGCCGTCGTGGCTCGACGCGAGCGCGGTCAGCACACCGGCATCGCCGGGCTGGACGTCGCTCGTCTCCCACAGCTCCCCGAACGCCCTGTCGCTCACCACGTAGCCGTCGCGGCCGTAGTCGCGCCACAGCCTGCGCCCGACGTGCACGCTGAGCTTGCCGCCGATGCCGTAGCCGACGGCGGTCAGCTCGCTCGGGGCGTCGGGCCAGATGCGCCCGAGCACCGGCAGAGGGACCGTGGCTACGACCGCCGCCGCGCGAAGGACGGCTCCGTCGGCGAGCTCCACCTCCCCCGCCGCCGGACGCAGCGCGCGCACCGGCGTCGAGAGCCGCACCCGGGGTCCGAGCCCCTCCGCCAAACGCCGGGGGAGTTGGTCGTTGCCGCCCGCGATCCGGAAGGCCTCCTGGCCCGCCCCGCGACCCCGACTCGCCCGCTGCGCGCCCACGAAGAGACAGCTCAGCTCGTCGGGCGGCAGCATCCACTCGGTGCGCACGTGGCGGCCGACGACGACCCTGCCGGCCACGGTCATCGACAAACCGGCGAGCGCCTCGCCGAGCGACTCCGCATCGACCGCAGCCGAGCCGACCGCAGCAGAGCCGACCGCGGCCGCGGCCGAGCCGAGCGCGGCGGCGGCCACGGCTCTCTCGGCGAGGGAATCGAGCAGGGCTTCGTAGGCGGCGAGGTCGGCGGAGAGGCCGGGGTGCGCCTTGAACGGGGCCGGCCGGCCGCCGACGTCGAGCAATCCCCCCGCGGGCAGCATCGCGCTCGGTGGCCGCTGCAACAGCGACAGCCCCATCTCGGCGACGAGCTCGCGGGTGAAGCTGTGCTCGGCGTCGATGAACTCTGCGCCGCGCTCGCACCACTGGCCGTCGGCGAACGTCTGGCTCCACACTCGCCCACCAACCCGGTCGCGGGCTTCGACGACCGTCACGTCGAGGCCCGCCGCGGTCAGCTCACGCGCGCACTGGATCCCGGCCAGTCCTGCTCCGACGACGACGACGTCGTGGCTCGCGGCCATCGCCGCACTCACCAGTCGAAGAGCGTCGGCTGCTCGGGCCGCACGACACGCCGCACGCCGCTCCACGGCACGTAGTGGTCCATGAACACCCACGTGCGGCGGTGGGCGGCGGAGGGCCCGTACCCCTGCAGCGCGGTCTTGTGCAGCGGGCACGGGTAGCCCTTGTTGGTGTCGAACGCCCAGTTGGGGTAGTGCTCGGCGAGCTCGCGCATCAGGCGATCTCGCGTCACCTTGGCCAGGATCGAGGCCGCCGCCACGCTCAGGCAGTGCATGTCGGCCTTCACCCGCGTCTCCACGCACGGCACCAGCGGCGACACGAAGTCCCACTTGCCGTCGACCACCGCGGCGTCGGGGCAGCGGCCGAGCTGCTCGGTGAGCGACGCCACCGCGCGGCTGGTGGCGAGCTGCTGGGCGGCACTCATCCCCAGCTCGTCGCACTCCTCCTGGCTCGCCGCGCCGACGGCCCACGCCTCACACCACGCCGCGACGCGGTCGAAGATGCGCTCCCGCTCGCGCTCGGTGAGCAGCTTGGAATCGCGCACGCCGTTCACCCGCCGGTCGCGGGGAAGGACCGCCGCGCCCACCATCAGCGGGCCGGCCCAGGCGCCGCGCCCGACCTCGTCGATGCCGACCACCAGCGCGTGTCCGGCATCCCACAGCTCACGCTCGAGCCCACGGGTCGGCCCCCGGCGGGTGCGCGGGCGCGCCCGGCTCGTCGTCGCTCGGGCGGGGGCGGCCATCGCTCTCGACGGTAGCCAATCAGCGCAGGCGGATGCAGGAGGGGCCGGGGTCGACGGTTCCGACCACGGTGAACCCCGCAGGGAGGCAGTCGTCGACAGCCGCCGGGTCGATCGCGCCCAGCAGGCCGCCCGAGGTCTGGGGGTCGTAGAGCATCGCCTCCCACGCCGGGTCTAGACCGGGCTCGATCCTCACGTGCTCCCCGACGGCGGCACGGTTGCGGACGTCTCCCCCGGTGCGCACACTGCGCTCTGCGGCACCGAGCGCGCCGGCGTACAGCGGCAGCAGCGCGCTCTCGAACGTGAACGCGACACCGCTGCGTTCGGCCATCTCCCACCCGTGCCCGGCCAATCCGTACCCGGTGACGTCGGTGACGCCGTGCACCGCGGTGCCCATCGCCTGCAGCGCCTCCGACGCGGCTCGGTTCAGCTGACGCATGCCGAGCACCGCCGCGGCCTTTTCGGCCGCGTCGCCGCCCGCGAGCACGATCCCCGTGCCGAGCGGCTTGGAGATCACGAGGACGTCGCCGGCCACGGCGCCACCCTTGGCGAAGACACGATCCGGGTGCACCGTGCCCTGCACGGCGAGGCCGAACACCGGCTCGGGGTTGCGGATGGTGTGACCGCCCGCGATCGTCCCTCCGGCCGCGGCAACGACCTCGGCCGCGGCAGCGAAGATGGCGGCGATCGCCTCGCGGGGGAAGTTCTCCGGGAAGGCGGCGATGCTGACCGCCACGACCACCCGCCCGCCCATCGCGAACACGTCGCTGCAAGCGTTGGCCGCGGCGATGGCGCCGAAGTCGTGCGGGTCGTCGACGAGCGGGGGGAAGAAGTCGGTGGTGCTGACCAGCGCGAGGTCGTCGCTCAGGCGGTACACCGCGGCGTCGTCGAACGGCGCCAACCCGACGAGCAGCGCCGGGTCGTCCCCGCGCGGCAGCTCGTCGACAAGGCTGGTGAGCAGGTCCTTTCCCCACTTCGCGGCGCATCCGCCGCAGGTCGTCCACTCCGTCAGCCGGATGGCAGCGTCGGTCACAGCGGCGCAGCCTACGGGCCGGATACGCCGGGGCCGGCCGACGTGAGGACGCCGACGAGCTCGGCCAGCGGGCCGCGGAAGTCGCGCAGCGGGCGCAGCCCGTTCGCGCGCAGCACGCAGTTGTCGAGCACGCTGTTCGCCGGCCGGGGCGCGGGCCGGGCGGGGTGCAGGTCCGACGTCGCGATCGGGCGCACCCTGCCGGCGTCCATGCCGCCGGCGCGCAGCACCTCTTGGGCGAAGCCGAACCAGCTCACCGCGCCGCCGTTCGTGACGTGGTGGATGCCGCTGCGGCGGTCGACTCCTAGCCGGCGCAGCATCGGCGCCAGGTCGGCGGTGAACGACGGGCAACCGACCTGGTCGTCGACGAAGCTCAGCTCGTCCTGCTCGCCGGCCAGGCGCAGGATCGTCTTCACCATGTTCGGCCCGTGCTCGCCGCACAGCCACGAAGTGCGCACGACGGCTGCCCCCGTTCCGAGGACGAGCGCCTCGTGCTCACCGGCCAGCTTGGAGCGCCCGTACACCGACTGCGGGTTGGGCTCATCCCATTCGTCGTACGGCGATCCCTTGGCACCGTCGAACACGTAATCGGTGCTGACGTGCACCAGATGAGCGCCCACCCGAGCACAACCCTCGGCGACGAAGCGCACGGCCAGGGCGTTGTGTGTCATCGCCCGGCCGGCATCTGCTTCACAGGCGTCGACCGCGGTCCACGCCGCGCAGTGCACCACCACATCGGGACCAAGCGTCGTGACGACGCCCAGCACCGCGTCGCGGTCGGTCACGTCGAGCTCGGTTCGCCCCAGAGCGAACACGGTGTCGCCCGCGGCTTCACACGCCAGCACCACGTCGCGACCGAGCTGGCCGCCCGCGCCGGTGACGAGCACGCGCAGGGCGCGCATCAGAGGCCGGCCCGTGCCTTCAGCGGCTCCCACCAGTCGCGGTGGCCGCGGTACCAGTCGACCGTGCGCGCCAGCGCTTCGTCGAAGTCGTGGCTCACCGACCAGCCGAGCGCGGTGATCTTGTCGATGTTCACCGAGTATCGCCGGTCGTGACCTAGGCGGTCGGCGACGGGCTCGACGAAGCTCTCGTCGCGTCCGGTGAGCTGTAGCAGCCGGTAGGTCAGCTCGCGGTTGGTGATCTCGTTGTGCGCGCCGATGTTGTAGATCTCGCCGACGACCCCGGAACGCAGCACGAGGTCGGCGGCGCGGTTGTGGTCTTCCACGTGGATCCAGTCGCGCACGTTGCCGCCGTCGCCGTACAGGGGAACCGGCTTGCCGTCGAGCAGGTTCGTGGTGAAGAGCGGAATCACCTTCTCCGGGAACTGGTACGGCCCGAAGTTGTTCGAGCAGCGCGTGACCACCACCGGCAGGCCGTAGGTGGTGAAGTACGAGAGCGCCACCAGGTCGCTACCCGCCTTCGCCGCCGAATACGGCGAGCGTGGCGTCAACATGTCGGTCTCCGAGAACGAGCCGACCTCGATCGAGCCGTAGACCTCGTCGGTGGAGATGTGCAAGAACCGCTCCACCCCCACCTTGTGAGCCACGTCGCAGAGCACGTTCGTGCCGAAGACGTTCGTGTGGACGAACGCGTAGGGGTCGACGATCGAGCGGTCGACGTGGCTCTCGGCGGCGAAGTGGACCACGGCATCGTGGCCCGCCATCTGCTCGACGACTGCGTCCTGGTCGCAGATGTCCCCGCGCACGAAGCGACAGCGCGTGTCGTCGAGGACGTCGCGGATGCTTTCCAGGTTGCCGGCGTACGTGAGCTTGTCGAACACCGTCACTTCGTCGTCAGTGCAGTCGAGCAGCCAGCGCACGTAGTTCGAGCCGATGAACCCCGCGGCTCCGGTGACGAAGAGCTTCATCGCAGCGAACCCCTATGTCCGCATCGGCCAGTAGGGGCGGCGCCCCGGCGGCAGGTCGGCGACGCGCGGGTTGTCCTGGTCACGCGCTGACAGCACCGGATCGGCGACCCCCCAGTCGGCGCCGACCGCGGGGTCGTTCCACGCGATGCCGAGCTCGTCGGCGGGGTTGTAGTACCCGTCGACCAGGTACGTCATCACGACGTCGGTCAGCGCCGCGAACCCGTGAGCGACACCGGGAGGGATGTAGACGCCACGGTGGTCTTCGCCGGAGATGTCGAACCACACCGTCGCCCCCTGCGTCGGACCGCCCTCGCGCAGGTCGTGCAGCACCACGCGAGCGGTACCGGTGGGCACGTACCAGTAGTCGGCCTGGTGCAGGTGGTAGTGCAGCCCGACCAGTGCGCCCGCCTGCTTGTCGGAGCGGTTGGACTGCAGCATCTCGCGAGCCGACGGGATCCACTCCCGCCTGTAGGTCTCCACGAACCGCCCCCGCCCGTCGCCGTGGACGCGCGGCTCGACGACGTAGACACCCGCGATGCGCTCGGATTCGGTGACGGTGGCCATAGGACTACTCCGCTTCCAGTACTACTCCGCGTCGATCTGGCAATGGTCGCCGACCATCAGGCGCAGCGCCCTCGGCCGGCGCTGGCTGCGCGTCACCTCGACGTCCCTGCCGATCAAGCTGTCCTCCAGGCGGGGGATGTCGACGATGCGGCTGTCGGCCATCACGACGGAGTGCTCCACCTCGCTGTTGCGCACCTCGCAACGCTCGCCGATGGCCGTGAACGGGCCGATGAAGCTGTCGACGATCCGCGCGTCGGCGCCGATGGCGATCGGCCCACGCAGCGTCGAGTTCTCCACCACCGCACCCTCGGCGACGACGACACGGCCGTCGAGCACCGACCGCTCGTCGACGAAGCCGAGGCACAGCGGAGCGATCGTCTCCAGCAGCAGCCGGTTCGCCTCGAGCAGCGGGGTCAGCTTGCCGGTGTCGATCCACCATCCGGTCAGCAGCTCGCACCGCACCGTGCGTCCGTGGTCGATCAGCCACTGGATGGCGTCGGTGATCTCCAGCTCACCACGTGCCGAGGCCCTGATCGAAGCGACGGCCTCGTGGATCGACGGGTCGAACAGGTAGACGCCGACGAGCGCTAGGTCGCTCGGTGGGTCGGACGGCTTCTCGACCAGGTGCAGCACGTGGCCCTCGGGGTCGAGCTCGGCGATGCCGAAGCGGTGTGGATCCGGCACCTGCTTCAACAGGATCTGTGCCGCCGGTGGCGACTCGCCGGAGCGGGCCTGCTCGAACGCGTCGACGAACGCGCCGAGATCCTGCTCCAGCAGGTTGTCGCCGAGGTACATCACGAAGTCGTCGTCGCCGAGGAAGTCGCGCGCGAGCAGCACGCAGTGCGCGAGGCCGAGCGGCTCGTCCTGCGGGATGAACGTGATGCGTGCCCCCCACTGCGAGCCGTCGCCGAGCGCGGCCATCACCTCGTCGCGGGTGTCCCCGACGATCACCCCGATCTCGGTGATCCCGGCGTCGACCATCGCTTCTATCCCGTAGAAGAGGATCGGCTTGTTCGCCACCGGCACCAGCTGCTTGGCGCTGGTATGGGTGATCGGCCGCAGGCGAGTACCCGCGCCTCCCGCCAGGATCAGGGCCTTCATCGCGCCGCAGTCTGGCACGGGCCTCACGGTGTCGAGGTCACCGGCGGGGGCGGCCCCGTGCCGGCGAAGTACGCCAGCAACGCTTCGGCGTCGTCGAGCATCACGAGCACCGCCTTGTCGTCGATCTCGGTGCCCTCCACCGGCAGGCTGTACCGGGCGAGGGCGCCGTCGGCCAGCGGCAGCAGCCGGTCGATCACCTCCACCAGGTCGGTGCGGGGGTCGACGCGCAGCGAGCGCGCCGCGGCGTCGATCAGCTCGCTCGCGCGGAGCGGGTTCGACCGCGCCTGCGCGAGGGCGGCGTCGATCGCGGACTGGACGAACTCCTGCTGGCGTTCGATCCGCCCGAGGTCGGCGCGCGGGTCCTCGAACCACTCGCCGTACACGAACTCCTCGAAGTGCCGGCTCCGCGCGTACTGGAGTGCCTGTACCGGGTCGAGCACGAAGCAGCCCTCCGTCGGCACGAGCAGACCGGTGTTGCGATCGCGGGTCGGGGCGACGAAGCACGCCTCGACTCCGCCGATCGCACCGACGATCTCTTTGAACGACTGGAAATCGACCTCGATGTAGTGGTGGATGGGGATGCCGAGCGCGTCTTGGACGGTGCGCACGAGGGTGTCGGCGCCTTCTTGGTAGGCGGTGTTGATGCGGTTCTCGCCGTCGCCGTCGATCTCCACCCACAGGTCACGGGGGATGGACAACAGCGAGGCGGTGTCACGCTCGTAGTCGACGTGGAGCACCATCATGGTGTCGCTACGGCGACCCTGCACCTCGTCGGTGTCGCCGATGCCGCCGAAGTCGGGGTCGGAGGGATCGGCGCCTTCCCTGGTGTCGCTACCGACCAGCAGGTAGTTCTCGAACGGACCGACGTCGACGGTGAGGACGCCAGCCAGCTCCTCGACCCGCTCGACGCTGTCGGCCTTCTGGCGGGTGGCGAGCAGCAGTCCTCCGGACCCGAGCACGGCCACGGCCAACCCGAGGGAGACGGCGTTGATCCCCGGCAGCGGCCTACGGCGTCGGCGGCGCGTCACGACCGCGGGCGAGGTGGGGATCACGGCAGGAACGCTACTTGGGCGGCTCGCGCGGGAGGCGTCAGGGCGCTGTTGTGCCGGTCACGCGTGCCGTAGGTGGACGACGTCGCCCGTGGCCACCCAGTGGGTGACGCCGAGGGTGTCGAGCACCACCAGCCGGCCGTCGGCCTCGACGGACACCGCCGTGCCGACGATCGGCTCGGCCTCGCCAGGAAGCACCACGCGCACCTCCTTGCCGACCGTGGCCAGCCGCTCCCGATAGGCAGCGCCGATGCCCGTCGTCAGCGAGTCCAACTCGTCCAGCTCGGCGAGCAACGCCCGCAACACGTCGAGCGCGACGAAGCCGTCGCCGAGGCACGCTGCTCCCTCCGGAGCCCAGGCCACGTTCAGACCGAGCCCGACGACCACGAACGTCCGCCGTGAGTCCGCCGGCCCGCTCCGGCCCAGCTCGGCCAGCACCCCGGCGAGCTTGCGCTCGCCGACGAGCAGGTCGTTCGGCCACTTCAGCTCAACCCGCACCCCGCTCAGTCGCTCCGTCGCGAGCGCGGCGGCCAGCGCCACGCGCTGGGTGAGCTCTTGGGGGCGCGCCGGGACGGAGCGCAAGAGGATGCTCACCAGCAGGTTGGCGCCGGGCGGCGCCTCCCACCGACGATCGAGGCGCCCGCGCCCGGCGGTCTGGTGACCGGCGGCGAGCACCGTGCGGTCCGGTGCACCCGCCGCTCCGGCAAGGAGCAGGTCCGCGTTCGTGCTCGCCGTCTCGGCGACGTAGCGCACCGTCCAGCCGGGCGGCCACTGCCCCTCGGCGGGCGCTCCGGGCAGCGCCGGATCCGGTGGGGTGGCGGAGTGACCCTCCATGGCACCAACATTGACACTCGTGCTGCAAAAGATCCTGATCGCCAACCGCGGAGAGATCGCCGTCCGCGTCATCCGGGCCGCCCGCGAGATGGGCATCCCCACGGTGGCCGTGTACTCCGATCTCGATCGCAACGCGCTCCACGTGCGTCTGGCCGACGAGGCCTACGCGCTCGGTGGTCAGACGGCTGCAGAGAGCTACCTCAACACCGAGGCGATCCTCGACGCCATCGGCCGCAGCGGAGCCGACGGCGTGCACCCCGGCTACGGCTTCTTCAGCGAGAACGCCGACTTCGCTCAGGCGATCACCGAGATGGGCGTGGCCTTCATCGGCCCACCGGCATCGGCGATCCAGGAGATGGGCGACAAGGTCTCCAGCCGCAAGGCGGCGCTGCGCGGCGGGGCGCCGATCGTGCCCGGCACCACCGAGTTCGTCACCTCGGCCGCGGAGATCACCGCGTTCGGCAACGAGCACGGGTGGCCGCTCGCGGTCAAGGCCGCGTACGGCGGCGGCGGGCGCGGGATGAAGGTGGTGCGCTCCGCCGACGAGGTCGGGGCCGCCATGGAGAGCGCGCAGCGTGAGGCGAAGGCGTTCTTCGGACGCGACGAGATCTACATCGAGCGCTACCTCACCTGGCCGCGCCACGTCGAGGTGCAGATCGTCGGTGACCAGCACGGCGACTGCGTGTGGGTGTCCACCCGCGACTGCTCCGCCCAGCGCCGGCACCAGAAGCTGATCGAGGAGTCGCCGGCCCCCGGACTCGGCCCCGGCGTCGAGGACGCCATGGGAGAGGCCGCCGTCAAGGCCGCCAAGGCGGTCGGCTACTACAACGCGGGCACGGTCGAGTTCATCTACCAGGACGGCGACTTCTTCTTCCTCGAGATGAACACGCGCCTGCAGGTGGAGCACCCGGTGACCGAGGTGGTCACCGGAATCGACCTGGTCGAATGGCAGATCCGCGTCGCCTCCGGCGAACCGCTGCCGATGACGCAGGCCGAGGTGGCCGCGCAGCGACGCGGTCACGGCATCGAGATCCGCATCAACGCCGAGGATCCGGCAGGGGGCAAGTTCTTGCCCTCACCGGGCATCATCCGCAAGCTGCACGTCAGCGACGGCTTCGGCGTTCGCTTCGACAGCGGCTACGAGTCGGGCGACGAGATCAGCCAGTACTACGACAACCTCGTCGGCAAGCTGATCGTGTGGGGCAAGGATCGCCCGACGGCGATCCGGCGCACCGTGCGCGCGCTCGAGGAGATGGTCGTCGAGGGGATCGCCACCACGATCCCCGCCGATCTCGCGATCCTGCGCCACCCCGACTTCGCGGCGGTGACCCACTCGACCAAATGGGTGGAGGAGAACCTTGATCTGTCCGCCGTTGCTCCCGCGGCGGCGCCGCCGGCGCCCGAGACCGACGGTGAGGCGGCCCCGCTCGTGGAACGAGCGACCACGGTCGAGGTGAACGGCAAGCGGTTCGACGTGAAGATGTGGGTTCCGGAGGCGGCCCCGCTCGCGGTCGCGGCCGGCGGGGCCAAGCCGGCCAAGAAGACGCCTCGCGCGTCGAGCGCCGGCGGAGCGGCCGCCGGTTCCGGGCAGGTGAGCGTGCCGATGCAGGGCACGATCGTGAAGATCCTCGTCGAGGTCGGCCAGCAGGTCGAGGCCGGCCAGGCGGTGGTCGTGCTCGAGGCGATGAAGATGGAGAATCAGATCGCGGCCGAGAAGGCGGGCACCGTGAAAGAGGTGAAGGTCGCCGCCGGCGACACCGTCGGCTCCGGCGACGTGGTGGTCGTCATCGAGTGAGCACGACGAGCGTGCCGGCCGCGGCGTCGTGCCAGCCCTGGCGCAGCGGGTGGAACGCCGCGCGCAGGTAGACCGCCACCTGCAACCCGAGCCCGATGTACGGCACCAGGCCGGCAGCAGCGGGCACGAGTGCCCTCACCGACGCGTAGGTCCAGCCGACGCGACCGCCGTCCTCGCTGCGCACCACCTTCAGCCCGAGCACTCGTTTGCCCACGGTGCGCGCGAACACCGCGATCGCTACCGTCTCGTACACGATGCCGATGGCGAGCCACAGCGCGGTGACCGCAAGCAGCCCGCCGCTCTCGCCCCCGTCCTGGCCGGCCAGGGGATCGATGTCGAAGACCAGCACGACGACGATGACGGGTGCGAGTACGAGCAAGCTGTCGATCACCTGGGCGAGGGCCCGCTGCGCGATCGAGGCGAGGGCATCGCTTCCGGCGGGCGCTGGCCCGAGTGTGCCGGGCCGAGCGTCGCCGCGCTCGCCCCCGTCGCTCACTCCGCCGCCTCCATCAACGCCTCGGAGAGCGCGGGGTGCACGAGCAGGCTTTCCACGATGTCGGTCACCTTCAGGTTCGCGGTGACGGCGAGGGCGATGACGCTGATCAGCTCCGCCGCATGCCGCCCGACGATCGATCCGCCGAGGACGACCCCGGTCGCCGGGTCGGAGATGATCTTCACGAACCCACGCGAGTCGTTGTTGATCAACGCCTTCGGGGTGGCCGAGAAGGGCACCTTGGTGACCCGGATCTTGCGCCCCGAGGAGAACGCCTCGGCCTCGGCGAGGCCGACGTCGGCGATCTCGGGATCGGTGAAGATCGCCGATGCCGCCTTGTCGTAGTCGAGGTGGCGGTGTTCGCGGGTGTGCAGCCCCATCACGTGCTCGGCCACCTTGCGGCCCTGCATCGAAGCCACCGACGACAGCGGCAGCTTGCCGCTCACGTCGCCCGCGGCGTAGATGTGGCCGACGTTCGTGATGCAGTGGTGGTTGATCGGGATGTAGCCGCTGCCGTCCATCTCGACACCGGCGGCCTCGAGGCCGAGATCGGAGCTGTTCGGCACCGATCCGATGGCGAGCACCGCATGGGTGGCGCGCACCTGGCGGCCGTCGTCGCAGCACACCACCACGCCGTCGTCGTCCTGCTCGATCGCCACCGCCCGCGCCCCCATCACCAGGCGCACCCCGCGGCGGATGAAGTCGGCCTCCAGCACTGCGGCCACCTCGGGGTCCTTGCCGGGAAGCACCTGCTGGCGACTGACGACGAGGGCCACCTCGGCCCCGAACGAGGAGAACATGTGCACGAACTCGACACCGGTGACTCCCGAGCCGATCAGGACCACGCTCTTCGGGAACACCTTCGGCGGGTAGCAGTCGCGGGTGGTGAGGATGCGCTCGCCGTCGGGGTGGCACCAGTCGGGGATCCGCGGCCGGCTGCCGGTGGCGACGAGGGCGGCGTCGAAGACCACCCGTTCGGTGCCTTCGGCGGTGGTGATCTCGGCCTCGTGGCTGCCGGTGAAGCGGGCCGTGCCGATGACCAAGCGCACGCCCTGGCTGGTGAGCAGCTCGACCTTGCCGCGCTGGAGGTGGTTCTTGATCCCCTCGATGCGGTCGGTCAACGCATCGGTGTCCACCTCGGCGACAGTCGTCGGCTCGAGGCCCATGCCGTGCATGTCGCGCGTGAAGCTCATCGCTCCCCCGGTGGCGATCATCGTCTTCGAGGGGATGCAGTCGAGCAGGTGAGCCGCGCCACCGACGATGTCCCGCTCGACGACGGTCACCTCGGCACCGAGGCGCGCCGCGTAGGTGGCGGCGGTGTTGCCGGCGGGCCCCCCGCCGATGATCAAGAAGCGCACGGGCACGACGGCAGGCTATGCCGTATCGAGTCGCGCCGAGTGCCCGGCAGGCGATACGTTCGGTAGCTCGTGAGCACGCCCGACCTCCCCGACGAAGCAGCGCCGGCAGCAGGGATCGGCGACGGCAGCGGCATCGCCGGCGAGAAGAAGCGGCGCCTCGCGCAGGTCGAGCAGCTGCGCGCCGACGGGGTCGAGCCGTATCCGTACCGCTTCGACCGCACCCACACCCTCGGCGAAGTGCGCGCGCTGTGGGGCTCGCTCGGGCCCGGTGAGGAGACCGACGCCGAGATCGCCGTCGCCGGCCGCGTGATGTTGAAGCGCGAGCAGGGCAAGCTCGTCTTCGCCACCATGCGCGACCGCTCCGCCGAGCTACAGCTGTTCGTCTCGTTGGCCGTCGTCGGCGACGACGCGTTCGCCGCCATACGCGAGCTGGATCTCGGCGACTGGGTGGGCGTACACGGGACGGTGATGACGACGAGGAAGGGCGAGCTGTCGGTGAAGGTGACGCGCCTGCAGTTGCTCGCGAAGGCGCTGCGGCCGCTGCCCGACAAGTGGCACGGCCTCACCGATCCCGACACCCGGTTCCGCCAGCGCTATGCGGACCTGATCGTGAACGACGACGCCCGCCGCACGTTCGAGGTGCGCCACGCCGTGCTTGCCAGCTTCCGGCGCACGTTGTCGGCCGAGGGCTACGTCGAGGTCGAGACACCGGTGCTGCACGTCGAAGCCGGCGGCGCCCATGCCCGTCCCTTCGTCACCCACCACAACGCGCTCGACATGACGCTGTACATGCGCATCGCCCTGGAGCTGCACCTGAAGCGCCTCGTGGTGGGCGGGATGGAGCGGGTGTTCGAGATCGGGCGCGTGTTCCGCAACGAGGGCATCGACGCGAAGCACAACCCCGAGTTCACGATGATGGAGCTGTACCAGGCCTTCGCCGACGTCGGCGAGATGATGGCGATCACCGAGCTGCTCGTCGCCAACGCCGCGCGCGACGCGATCGGCACCACGATCGTGACCATCCCCGACTCCGGCGGCATCGAGCACTCCGTCGACTTCGCCGGTCCCTGGCCCCGACGGCGGATGATCGACCTCGTCGCCACGGCGACCGGGGTAGAGGTGCACCCCTCCCAGCCGGTGGCCGACGTGCGCCGGCTGGCCGAGGCCCACGGCGTGCGCTGGGAGGAACGCTGGGGCTCGGGCAAGCTGATCGAGGAGATCTTCGAGGCCACGGCCGAGGCCTCGCTCGTCGCCCCGACGTTCGTCACCGCTCACCCGGTAGAGGTCTCGCCCCTCGCGCGGCTCGACCGCCACGACCCCCACCTCACCGAGCGGTTCGAGCTGTTCGTCGGCGGGCGCGAGGTGGCGAACGGCTACTCCGAGCTGAACGACCCGGTGGAGCAGCGAGGGCGCTTCGTGGAGGAGCAACGGCTGCGCGATGCCGGCGACGCGGAGGCGGCGATGGTCGACGAGGACTACCTGCGGGCGCTCGAGTACGGGCTGCCCCCCACCGGCGGGCTGGGCATCGGGATGGACCGGCTGGTGATGCTGCTCGCCGGCGTCCACTCGATCAGGGAAGTGATCCTGTTCCCCACACTTCGACCGGAGGTGCTGTGATGCCTGCCGCCTGGGGTCGCGGACTGGCCACCGTCGCCGACAACGGCGCGGTGCTCGACACCTGGTTCCACACGCTCGGCTGGGGCGATGCCCCCGCTCCGGACGATCACGGCGCGCACGGCGCGCACGCTCAGGGCGAGCTCCGCGACGACGTGCGCCGCGTCGTGCAGCGGCCGGTTGATCTCGTCGTCGACACCGCCGCTCCACCTGCAGATCCAGCGGACGTCTACCTGCGCCTCCACCTGCTGTCGCACCGCCTCGCCCTGCCCCGATCCGTGAACCTCGACGGCGCGTTCAGCCTGCTCACGAACGTCGCGTGGACGAACCTCGGCCCGGTGCACCCCGACCGGGTCGACCATGTCCTGTGGCACGAGCGCCGCGCGGGCAGGGTGCTGAGCGTCCACGGCGTCGACAAGTTCCCGCGGATGACCGACTACGTGATCCCCTCCGGGGTGCGGATCGCCGACGCCAGCCGGGTTCGCCTCGGGGCCCATCTCGCTCCCGGGACGACCGTGATGCACGAGGGGTTCTGCAACTTCAACGCCGGCACCCTGGGAACGTCGATGGTCGAGGGCCGGATCTCGGCCGGCGTGGTCGTCGGCGACGGCAGCGACATCGGCGGTGGGGCCTCGATCATGGGCACGTTGTCCGGCGGCGGCAAGGAGGTCGTGTCGATCGGTGAGCGCTGCCTGCTCGGGGCGCAGGCCGGCATCGGGATCAGCCTCGGCGACGACTGCATCGTCGAGGCCGGCCTCTACGTCACCGCGGGCACGCTCGTGAAGCTGCCCGACGGCGACGTGGTGAAGGCCCGCGAGCTCTCCGGGGCGAGCGGGCTGCTCTACCGGCGCCACAGCCAGTCGGGCGCGGTCGAGGTCGTTCTCCGTTCTGGCTCCTGGGGTGGGTTGAACGCCGCGCTCCACACGCACAACTGACGTGCAGGGCAGCGCCGCCTCCTCCGCCTCGTTGGCCGACCTCGCGGCCACCATCCGGGCGCGGCGCACCCACATGCTCGTCGACCGCGCGCGTGAGGTGCCCTTGGAGCTGGTCACCGAGCTGTGTGAGCTCGCCACATGGGCGCCCTGCCACAAGCGGACCTGGCCGTGGCGGTTCGCGCTGTGCACCGGCGATGGCCGCGCCCGTCTCGGCCGCGTCGCCGCCGAGGCGATGGCGGCACGGGGTGACGACCCGGCCAAAGTCGACAAGACGCGCACCAAGTACCTGCGCACGCCCGCGGTGCTGGTCGTCGGATCGGCGCCTGGCGATACAACGCTGCGGACCGCCGAGAACCGCGACGCCGTCGCGGCCGGTGTGCAGAACGCGCTGCTGGCGGCCACCGCGGCCGGGCTCGCGTCGTACTGGTCGAGCTGCCCGAAGGGCGCCGGCGAGCCGGTGGCCGCGCTCTGCGGGTTCGAGGCGGGGACGGAGATCGTCGCCATCGTCTACCTCGGCTTCACGACGGGACACGTCGAAGCGCCCGCGCGGCCGGCTGTGGAGCTGACGCACCTCACCTGACGCACGCGCGCCGGCGGGCTCAGCGTCCGGGGTGGTAGGTCCCGAACACCTCCCGCAACGCGTCGCTGATCTCGCCGAGGGTGGCGTCGGCGCGCAGCGCCTCCTTCATCGGGAACAGCAGGTTCTGGCTGCCGCGAGCGGCGGCGGAGACGTCGGCGAGACGCTCCGCGAGCCGTGACGCGTCACGCGCGGACTTGTACTCGCCGAGCCGTTTGCGCTGGCCCCGCTCCAGCTCGGGGTGGATGGGGAACAGCTCGGGCTCGGGCTCGTCGTCGACGGTGAACTTGTTCAGCCCGACGATGACGCGCTCGTCGTTGTCGATCGACTTCGCGTAGTCGTAGGCGGCCTGCTCGATCTCGTCCTGCTGATAGCCGACCTCGATCGCGGCGACCGCGCCGCCCAGCTCGTCGATGCGGGCGATGTACTGCAGGGCGAGGGCCTCGACCTCGTCGGTCAGGGCTTCCAGGAAGTAGCTGCCGGCCAACGGGTCGGGAGTGTCGGCGATGCCGCTCTCGTAGCCGACGATCTGCTGGGTGCGCAGCGCGATGCGCGCCGCCCGCTCGGTGGGCAGGCTCAGCGCTTCGTCGAAGCCGTTCGTGTGCAGGCTCTGCGTGCCGCCCATCACCGCCGCCATCGTCTGCACCGCGACGCGCACGATGTTGTTCTCCGGCTGCTGCGCGGTGAGCGTCGAGCCGCCGGTCTGGGTGTGGAAGCGCAGCAGCTTGCTGGCCTCCTTCTTCGCGCCGAACCGCTCGCCCATCAGCCGGTACCAGATGCGCCGCGAGGCCCGGAACTTGGCGATCTCCTCGAAGAAGTTGTTGTGTGCGTTCCAGAAGAAGCTGAGCCGCGGCGCGAATGCGTCGACGTCGAGCCCGGCGTCGATCGCCGCTTCGACGTACGCGATCCCGTTGGCGATCGTGAACGCGATCTCCTGCGCGGCGGTGGAGCCTGCTTCGCGGATGTGGTAGCCGGAGATCGAGATCGTGTTCCACTTCGGCACGTGCTTGGAGCAGTACTCGAAGATGTCGGTGATGATCCGCATGCTCGGGCGCGGCGGGTACACGTACGTGCCGCGGGCGATGTACTCCTTCAGCAGGTCGTTCTGGATGGTGCCGGAGATCGCGTCGGCGGCCACACCCTGCTCCTCGGCGACGAGCTCGTACATCAGCAGCAGGATCGCCGCCGTGGAGTTGATCGTCATCGAGGTCGTGACCTTGTCGAGGGGCAGGTCGGCGAGCAGCAGGCGCATGTCGGCCATCGAGTCGATCGCCACGCCGACCTTGCCCACCTCACCCTCGGCGCGCGGGTGGTCGCTGTCGAAGCCCATCTGCGTCGGCAGGTCGAACGCGCAGCTCAACCCCGTCTGGCCGGCCTGGAGCAGGAACTTGAAGCGCTCGTTCGTGGCCTCGGCGGTGCCGAAACCCGCGTACTGGCGCATCGTCCAGAGCTTGCCCCGGTACATCGACGGGTAGACGCCGCGTGTGTACGGCGGCCCGCCGGGTACGCCGAGCTTCTCGCCGGCGTCCCACCCGGCGAGGTCCTCGGCGGTGTAGAGCGCCTTCACCTCGATTCCCGAGTCGGTCCACTTGCCGTCGTCACCCATGGGGGCAAGCGTACGACCACCCCGTCCGCCGGGCCTAGTGGGGGTTCACCGCGCGGCGACGATCGCGACCTCCAGCCGCCATGCGGGCCTGGCGAGCGCGGGCACCGTGACCAGCGTGCTCGCGCTCTTGTGCCCCCCGAGTGCCCGGTCGCGGGCAGCCATCACCGCCGCGAGGTCCTCGCCCACCACGACATACGTGGTCACCGACACCACGTCCGACGTCGCCAGGCCTGCCTCGGCCAGCAGCGCGGTGATGTTCGCCCACACCAAGGCCGCCTGCTCCTCCAAGGAATCCGGCACCGTGCCGTCGAGGGCGACGGGCACCACGCCGGACGTGTGCAGCCAGAGCTGGGGGCGCTCCACCACCACGGCGTGGGCGTAGGCGGCAGCCGGCGGGGCCATCCCTGCCGGGGAAATCTCGCGCGGCATCGTCATATCGTCCCACGTGAGCCGACCCCTCCGCCGTACCTCGGTCCCGACCGGGGGGGACCTTGGACCCTGCCGACTCTGCACGACCCGACCGTACGGTGCCGCCCATGAACCGGCGCCGTTCCTCCCTTTTCGCCCTCGCGTGCGCTGCGACTCTCACCGTCACGGCTTCGGCGTGTGCAGACGACGAGCCGGACGCGACCCCCACCACGTTGGCCCCGACCGACACCAGCGGCGGCGCGGCCGGCGCGACCAGCGGTCCGGCGACCACGCTCGGCCCCTACGTCGAGCCGCTCGGCGACATCGTCGGTGAGGCCGTCACGCAAAAAGGCGAGTTCACGGCCTTGGCCGGCTACCTGATCGAGGCCGGTCTGGTGCAACCGCTGCGCGGCGAGGGTCCGTTCACGGTGTTCGCACCCGTCAACGCGGCGTTCGAGGCCCTCCCCCCTGCCACGCTGAGCGCCGTCTACGAGGACAAGGAACTGCTCACCGCAGTGCTGACCTACCACGTCGTGCCCGGCGAGTACACGGCAGAGAACCTGACCGACGGCCTGGAGCTCGAGACCCTTCAGGGCCAGTCCCTGACCGTCTCCGTCGCCGGCGACACCATCTCGGTCAACGGCGTCGAGCTCGTGGCCACCGACGTCCCCGCCTCGAACGGCGTCATCCACGTCATCGGCGAGGTGCTCGTCCCCGAGTCGTGACCGCCTGAGTACCCTTCGGGAATGACCGTCACGCACCAGTCCGACCCGCACCAGTCCGACTCGGCACCGGCGGCACCGGGCGGGGCGACGATCGACGGTGTTCCGCTCACGGCGAAGCAGGTCTCGATCGCCGGGCCGCCCAGCTTCGATTCGGTCGAGGAGGAACGCGCCTACCGCAAGCAGAAGCTCGCCGGCGCTCTGCGCGTGTTCGGCCGGCTCGGCTTCGGCGAAGGGGTCGCCGGCCACATCACCGTGCGCGATCCCGAGTTCCCCGACCACTTCTGGGTGAACCCGTTCGCGATCAGCTTCCGCCACGTCCGCCAGAGCGACCTGATCCTCGTCAACCACTCCGGCGAGGTCGTCTACGGCAGCCACCCGGTGAACCGCGCCGCGTTCGTCATCCACTCGGCCATCCACCAGGCCCGTCCCGACGTCGTCGCCGCCGCCCACTCGCATTCGCCCTACGGCAAGTCGTTCAGCTCGCTCGGCATCCCCCTCGACCCGTTGACCCAGGATGCGTGCATCTTCTACGAAGACCACGTCGTCATCGCCGAGCAAGGCGGCGCCGTCGTGTTCGAGGTGGAGGCCGGCCGTGAGCTCGCCGCCCTGTTCCCCAAGGGCAAGGCCGCGATCCACCAGAACCACGGCTTGTTCACGGTCGGCCAGTCGGTCGACGAGGCCGCGTTCTGGTTCATCTCCATGGAGCGGTCGTGCCAGGCCCAGCTCATGGCGATGGCCGCCGGCACACCGCAGCGCATCCGCCACGAGTACGCGGCCTACACCGCGCAACAGACGGGCTTCCCGTTCGCCGGGTGGCTCAGCTTCCAGCCGCTCTGGCAGGAGATCTGCCGCACCGACCCGGACCTGTTCGAGTGAGCACCGGGACCGGGAGAGCATCCGGTCCCCCACCCCCTGGAAGGGTTGCCCCGGGCAACGGGCCGGTGAGCCGCTTCCTCGACACCGCGTCGCCAGAAGCGCTGTTCGTGCTCAGCGCGACGGCCCAGTACGTGGGGGCGGTGATCGCCGTCGGGCTGTTCGACGAGGTCGCGCCGCGCACCGTCGCCTGGCTGCGCGTGGTCGGTGCGGCGGCGGCGCTCACCGCCGTCTCGCACCGCCGGATCCGCGAGCGGTGGAGCCGCGCCGAGCTCGGGGCGGCCGCGCTCTTCGGCGTCGCGACGGCGCTGATGAACCTGTTCTTCTACCTCGGCATCGACCGCCTTCCGCTCGGCAAGGGGGTGGCGATCGAGTTCATCGGGCCGATCACGGTTGCCGCCGTGCGCACGCGGACCCGCCGCAACGCGGCCGCGCTCGTGCTCGCTGCCGTCGGGGTGGGTGTGCTGTCCGGTGTCGAGCTCGACGCCGAGCCGCTCGGGCTCCTGTTCATCTTCCTCGCTTCGGCGATGTGGGCGGCGTACATCGTCGTCGGAGCAAGGGTGGCGCGCCTCGATCGGGGCGTCGCCGGGCTCGGGATCGGGCTCGCCATCGGTGCGCTCGCGATCACGCCCATCGGAGCCCCTGGCAGCGGGCCGGTCTGGGGCTCGCCGAGGCTGCTCGGCGCGTGCCTCGTCGTCGGCGTGTTCTCGAACGCGATCGGCTACGGCATCGACCAGCACGTGCTGCGCCGCATTCCGGTGCGCCGCTTCAGCGTGCTGCTCGCCCTGCTCCCGGTGACCGCCACCGTGGTCGCCTTCGTCGCCTTGGACCAGCGGCCGACGGCGCTCGACCTCGTCGGACTGGTGCTCGTGCTCGGCGGCGTGGTGCTGCAAGAGCGCGAGAAGCTGGTGAGGGAGACCGGCGGCGAGCCGCCCGCGTGACTGGCCGCGTCGGACCGCCGGCTCAGGCTGTCTGCCAGACCAACACCTCGGCCCCGTCGGCGCCGGCCTCGAACCGGCGGTCGGCGCCGGCCCGGGTGAGGCGCACGGCGTCGCCGCGAGCGAGGGCCTCCTCGCCGTCGAACCAGCCCCATCCGCTGGTGACGAACAGGTGCACGCGACGGTCCTCCGGCACCGCCACCGACTCGCCGGGGCGCAGCTGGCCGACCCACAGCACGGCCTTGCGCTGGCCGATCGACACCGCACCGTCGTGGCCCTGACCGGACACCACGGGGATCAGCCCTCCGGCGATGAGCGCCGCGGTGACGTCGCGCTGCTCGTACGAAGGCTCCACTCCGCGTGTGTCGGGCAGTACCCACATCTGGATGAAGTGGACGGGCTCGTCGTTGCTCGCGTTCTTCTCCGAATGGGAGACACCGGTTCCCGCAGACATCCGCTGCACCAGACCGCGCCGCAGCACTCCGCGGTTGCCCTCCGAGTCGCGGTGCTCCAACCGGCCCGAGACCACCCACGTGACGATCTCCATGTCGTGATGGGTATGGGTGTCGAAGCCGCAGCCCGGCGCAACCGTGTCGTCGTTCAGCACCATCAGCAGCCCGTGACGCGTGTTGTCCGGGTGGTAGTGGGGACGGAAGCTGAACGAGTGCCACGAGTCGAGCCACGGCAGCTGGGTGTGGAACCGGTCTGCCGCGCGCCGGACGTCGATCACGGAAGCGCTCATGGCACCAGTGTTACAGGGAGCGACGCTCCCGCGGAGGCTCTGGTGCGTGGCGCGGCGTCAGTGGTCGAGCCACGGCGCGCACGACCCCTCGAGATCACGCACCTGGATCCGGTCTCGCGCGTCGTAGGTGACCGCGTTCGCGGGATCGGGCCTCAGCTTGAAGATGCGGAACGACATCTCGGTGGTGTCGATGGCGAGGATCCGCCCGATCAGGGGGTCGCCGAGGCCGAGCAGCAGCTTCAGCGTCTCGAGCGCCTGGATCGAACCGACGATGCCGGGCAGCACGCCGAGCACCCCGGCCTCGGCGCAACTCGGCGCGAGCTCGGCGGGCGGAGGCTCGGGCACCATGTCGCGGTACGTGGGGCCGAGCAGGGGATGAAAGACGCTGACCATGCCCTCGAAGCGGAAGATCGAGCCGTGCACCACGGGGATGCCGAGCTTGACGCTCGCGTCGTTCAGCAGATAGCGGCTGGGGAAGTTGTCCGCACCGTCGACGATCACGTCGTAGCCGGAGATGATGTCGATGATGTTCTCCGCCGACAGGCGGGTGTCGTAGGTGACCACGTCGACGTCGGGGTTCAGCAGGGTCAGGGTCTTCTTCGCCGAGTCGACCTTGCGGTCACCGATCCGGTCGATGTTGTGCAGGATCTGGCGTTGCAGGTTGCTCCCGTCCACCTCGTCCATGTCGACGATGCCGATCGTGCCGACACCGGCCGCAGCCAGGTAGAGGGCTGCGGGTGAGCCGAGACCACCGGCGCCGAGCAGCAGCACCTTGCTGGCGAGCAGCTTGGCCTGGCCCTCGACCCCGACCTCGGGCAGGAGCACGTGGCGCTGATAGCGATGGCGCTGCTCGGCGGTGAGGGTCACCGGCGTCTTCCAAGGACGGCCCTCGTCCTTCCACTTGCCAAAGCCTCCCGCCATCGAGACGACGTCGGTGTAACCGAGCTCCTGCAACGTCTTCGCCGCGAAGGCGCTGCGCACGCCGCCCGCGCAGTAGACGACGACCGGCACCGACTTGTCCGCCACACGCGCCTCGACCTGAGCCTCGAGGTGCCCCCGGGCGATGTGGAGCGCTCCGGGGATCGCCCCCTCGTCGTACTCCTCGGGCTCACGCACGTCGAGCACCACGACGCCACCGGCGTCGATGACGGCCTGCGCCCCCTCGGTGTCGATCTCTTCGATCTGGGTCTTGGTCTGCGCGAGGAGGTCCCGGAAGGTGGGCATGAGCCGAAAGTCTACCGAAATGATCGGGTTTCCATCCGGTGGCCGAAAAAGGACGCTCAGGCACCCACGAGCGTGGGGAGCAGCTCGCCGATCGGGCCGATCAGCAGCGCGTCGGCGAAGCCATCCATCGCGGTCGGCTCGCCGTTCAAGATGACCACCTTCGCCCCCGCCGCCCTGGCACAGGGCACGAGCGAGGCCGCCGGGTAGACGCTGAGGCTGGACCCGACCGCGAGCAGCACCTCACACGCCTCGGCGGCAGCGAACGCCCTCTCGATCACCTCCGGGATCAGCTGCTGGCCGAAGCTGATCGTGTCGCTCTTCAAGATCCCGCCGCAGACGAGACAGGGCGGATCCTCCTCGCCCGCCTCCAGTCTCGCCAGGGTCTCGGCCATCGGGCGGCAGTCGCCGCACTCCCAGCACCGCGTGCGGCGTACGGTGCCGTGTACCTCGACGACGCGGGCCGGGTCGTTGCCCGCTTGCTGGTGAAGCTCGTCGACGTTCTGGGTGACGAGCGCGTGCAGCTTGCCCGCCCGCTCCAGCGCCACGAGCGCGAGATGGCCACTGTTCGGGCGCGCGTTCCACACCGGGTTCGAGAGCCGCAGCCGCCACGCCATCTTGCGCACCTCGGGATCGGCCAGGTACACCCCGATCGTGGAGGCTGCCTCCGCGGCCGGGTCCTTCGTCCAGAGCCCGTTCGGGCCGCGGAAGTCGGGAATGCCCGAATCGGTCGAGATGCCGGCACCGGTCAGCACCGTCACCCGCCGCGCCGCGGCGATCCAACCGGTGGCCTCCTCGAGCGCGGAGCCCTCGACCATGCCGCCGCTGCCCACGCCGTCGTCCACGCGGTCGTCCACGGCGAGAAGTGTGCCCCAATGTGGCGCCGCCGTCTTCCGCCGCGGTGCGTCTCGCGCCCACACACCTGGTGAACGGCTTCCCCGAGGACCACGTTGCAGAGCCCACTGCCCCCCGACGGAGGCCCGATGACACCCGTCCCCCAGCCCGCCGACGCCGCGACACGAGACAGCCGTGAGGCGAGAGCGCTCACGATCATCACCTGGCGCGACGAGCTCGTCGAACGGGTCGGCTACGACGTCCACGGCGAGTATGTGGAGCGCTTCTGGCTCGGCATCATCGGCCCCACCGCCACCTGGCTGCTGCGGCACCTCGTCGCCGGCCTCGCCGCCTCACCTCAGGGATTCGAGCTCGACCTGGCCGCAACTGCCGGTGCGCTCGGCATCGGCTGGGAGCTCGGCCGGGCGAACCCGTTGAACCGCGCCGTGCAGCGCCTCGTGATCTTCGGCCTCGCGCGCTCGAGCGGCGCCACGCTCGCCGTGCGCGTGCGCGTTCCTCCCCTAGCCGGGCGGCAGCTGGCGCGGCTGCCCGAGCCGGTTCAGGCTCTGCACGCCTCGTGGTGCCGCCCGGTCACGGGCGGCTGAAGCCGAGCGCGGTCTCCAGCAGCAGGCGGGCACCGAAACCGGTGGCCCCCTTGCCGATCCATCCCTCGTCGGCCTCCGCTGCCATCGGTCCGGCGATGTCGAGGTGAGCCCAAGGGGTATCGCCCACGAACTCGTCGAGGAACAGCGCCGCCGTGATCGTGCCCCCGTAAGGCCCGCCGATGTTTCGCAGGTCGGCGACGTTCGAGTCGAGCAGCTTGCGGTACTCCTTCGCGAGCGGGAGCTGCCACACCTGCTCGTCGGTGCGTTCGGCGGCGGCCTTCAACTGGTCGACGAGCGCCTGGTTGCTGCCGAGCACCCCGGCGATCTTGGTTCCGAGCGCGACGACACAGGCCCCGGTCAGGGTGGCGATGTCGACGACGGCGTCGGGTGCCTCTTCCACCGCGAGCACCAGCCCGTCGGCCAGGGCGAGGCGCCCCTCGGCGTCGGTGTTGTGGATCTCGGCCGTCTTGCCGTTGCGGAAGCGCAGCACGTCGCCGAGCTTCATCGCGCTGCCCGAGGGCATGTTGTCGGTGCACATCAGGTAGCCGGTCACCTTCGTGCGGCAGCGCAGCTCCTTCAGCACGCTCATCGCCGCGAGCACCGCCGCGGCGCCGGACATGTCCATCTTCATGTTGACGTGCATGCCGTCGGAGGGCTTCAAGCTGATCCCGCCGGAGTCGTACATCACGCCTTTGCCGACGAGGGCCAGGTGGCCGGTCGGGTTGCGCGGCGAGTAGACCAGCTTCACCACCCGCGGCGGCTCGACAGAGCCCTGGTTGACCCCGAGGATGCCGCCACAGCCCATCACCTCGAGCTGATCGCGGTCGTACACCTCGATGCTCAGACCGCTGCCCGCCGCGATCTCGCGGGAGCGATCGGCCAGGTCACGAGCGGTGAGGTGGCCCGGGGGTGTGTTCGCGAGGTCCCGGGCGAGCACCGTGGCCGCGGCGGAGGCGATGCCGCGCTGCACCCCGGCGGTCGTCGCCGCGGCGTTCGCCTCGCTGCCGACGAGCGTGAGCGCACCGAGCCTCGGGCGCGACCCGGTGTCTGCCTTCAGCTCGGTGTAGCGGTACGACGCGAGCAGCACACCCTCGACGACGGCTTGGGCCGCGGCGCGCACGTCGGCACCGCCGAGCTCGGCGAGCGACGTCGCCAGATGGGCGCGCCGGGGGACCGCCCGCGCCATGCTCGCTGCCGCGTTGCGCAGGACGGCCGGTGTCAGCTCGCCTGGAGCACCGACGCCGACCGCGACGACGGTGGCCCCGTCGGCAGCAGGGATCACGAGCGTCTGGCCGGGCTTGCCTTCGAACCCGTGCGCGGCCAGGGCGGCGCGGCTGATCCCGAGTGAGCGGGGAACGGCGCCGACGCTCGCCACGGCCACGCCCACCGCGTCGGCGGATCGGGGGATGGTGCGGGCGACGCCGACCTCGATCGACGACAGAGACTGCACGGACTTGGGCGGCGACACGGTCGGCATGGGCGCAGAGTCTGGCCTACCCGCACGCCCTAGGCGTCACGCACCGTCAGGCTGGTGCCCTCCTGCCAGCGGGCCATGGTCCACATCAGGTCGGAGAGGCGGTTCAGGTACGGCCCCGCGTGTGAGGGCGCCGGGGCGGCAGCCAGTGCGTGGCGCTCGGCCCGGCGCACGACGGTGCGCGCGAGGTCGAGCCAGGCAGCGATCCGGTTCCCACCGGGCACGACGAACTCAGTCGGCGGGTCGAAGCGTGTGTCCAACGAGTCAATCAGCTCCTCCAGCCGGGCGACCATCTCGGCCGACACCGCGGTGGCGCCGGCGGTCAGCTTGGAGCGGTTCTCGGGCAGCGTGGCCAGCTCGGCCATCAGCACCCAGAGGTCCTTCATGATCCCGACCAGCATCTGCTCCAGCTCGTTCGCCTCGGGCGCGCCGGACACAGCGGCCTCGGCCCTCGCCAACCCGAGCACCGCCTGGGCCTCGTCGACCGTGCCGTACGCGGCGGGGAGCACGTCGTCCTTGCGCACTCTCCCGCCGTACAGCAACCCGGTGGTGCCGTCGTCGCCACGCTTGGTGTAGATCCGCTCCCTTGCCATCGCGCCGGACGCTATCCCCGACCTGTTGCCCGGTGGGGCACGGTAGCGTGGCCGATTCGATGGCCCGGCAGCCCTTCCTCGACGCGGCGAACGAGCGCGTGATCGTGTTCGACGGCGCATTCGGCACCTTCGTGCAGGAGCTCGATCTGACGGCTGACGACTTCGGCGGCGTCACGCTCGAAGGCTGCAACGAGATGCTCTGCCTCACCCGTCCCGACGTCATCGCCTCCATGCACGAGGCTTTCTTCGACGCGGGTGTCGACGTGGTGGAGACGGCCTCCTTCGGCAGCTTCTCCACGGTCCTTGCGGAGTACGACATCGCCGATCGCGCCCACGAGCTGAACGTGGCCGCGGCGCGCATCGCCCGCGACGTGGCCGACGGGTTCGAACGTGGCGACGGCCGACCCCGCTACGTCGCCGGTTCGATCGGGCCCGGCACCAAGCTGCCGAGCCTCGGCCACATCACGTTCGCCGCCCTGCGCGACGCCTACGCCGAGCAGGCCCGCGGACTGCTGGCCGGCGGCGTCGACCTCTTCCTCGTCGAGACCTGCTACGACCTGCTCCAGGTCAAGGCGGCGATGGCGGGCTGCCGCAGCGCGATGCGGGCCGAGGGGCGCGCCGTGCCGATGCAGGTACAGGTCACGATCGAGACCACCGGGCGGATGCTCGTCGGCACCGAGATCGGCGCCGCGCTCACCTCGATCCTGTCGATGAAGCCGGACGTGATCGGGATCAACTGCGCCACCGGCCCGGCCGAGATGCAGGAGCACCTGCGCTACCTCAGCCAGTACTGCCCGGTGCCGGTCAGCGTGCTGCCGAACGCCGGCCTCCCGAGCGTCGTCGACGGCCGCACCCACTACGACCTCACCCCCGAGGACCTCGCCAGGTTCCACCGGCACCACATCGCCGACCTCGGGATCACAGTCGTCGGCGGCTGCTGCGGCACCACACCCGCGCACATGCGGGCGGTGGTCGAGGCCGTGCGGGGAGTCGAACCTGCGCGGCGGTCACCCACGTACGAGCCGTCGGTGAGCAGCATCTACAGCCCGGTGACGCTCCACCAGGACAAGTCGTTCCTGATCATCGGTGAGCGCACCAACGCGAACGGATCGAAGGCGTTTCGCGACGCGATGCTGAACGCCGACTGGGACACGTGCACCAAGATGGCCGCCGACCAGGTGCGCGAAGGAGCCCACGTTCTCGACGTGTGCGTCGACTACGTCGGGCGCGACGGAGTCGCCGACATGGACGAGATCGCCAAGCGGTTCGCGACGGCCGCCACCGCACCGCTCGTGCTCGATTCCACCGAACCGCAGGTGATGGAGGCCGGTCTGCAACGTCTCGGTGGCCGGGCGATCCTCAACTCGGCGAACTTGGAAGACGGCGAGCTGCCCGGCAGCCGTCTCGATCGCGTCTTCTCCCTCGCTCGCGAGTACGGAGCCGCAGTCATCTGCCTGCTCATCGACGAGCGCGGCCAGGCCCGCGACGTGGAGTGGAAGATGGAGATCGCGCATCGGATCCACGACATCGCGTCGGAGAGGTACGGACTCGACGCGAGCGACTTGATCTTCGACGCTCTGACGTTCCCGCTGTCCACCGGCGACGACGACCTACGCGCCGACGCCAAGCACACCATCGAGGCCATCGGGCGGATCAAGTCCGAGATCCCTGGCGCGTTCACCACCCTCGGTGTCAGCAACGTCAGCTTCGGGTTGAAGCCCGCCGCCCGCCACGTGCTGAACAGCGTGTTCCTGCACGAGTGCACCACGGCCGGGCTCGACTCGGCCATCGTGCATGCCGGAAAGATCACCCCGCTCGCCCGCATCCCCGAAGAGCAGCGTCAGGTCTGCCTCGACCTGGTCTACGACCGGCGCAGTCCCGGATACGACCCGCTCACCAAGCTGCTCGAGGTGTTCGCCGACGTGCAGACCACCACTGCCGTTCGCGAGGACCGCTCGGGGTGGCCGGTCGACCAGCGGTTGAAGCAACGGATCATCGACGGCGAGCGCGACGGGCTCACCGACGACCTCGACGAGGCACTGGACGCCGGCATGCCTGCGCTCGAGATCGTGAACGACGTGCTGCTCGAGGGGATGAAGGTCGTCGGCGAGCTGTTCGGCTCGGGTGAGATGCAGCTCCCCTTCGTGCTGCAGTCCGCCGAGACGATGAAGGCCGCCGTTTCCCATCTCGAGCCGCACATGGAGCGCGTCGGCGACGCCACGTCGAAGGGCCGGCTCGTGCTCGCCACGGTCAAGGGCGATGTGCACGACATCGGCAAGAACCTGGTCGACATCTTGTGCACGAACAACGGCTACGAGGTGCACAACCTCGGGATCAAGGTCTCGATCGGCGACATGGTGGCGAAGGCGAAAGAGGTCGACGCCGACGCGATCGGCATGAGCGGGCTGCTCGTGAAGAGCACGATCGTGATGCGCGAGAACCTGGAGGAGCTGAACGCGCTCGGGCTGTCCGAGATCCCGGTGCTGCTCGGCGGCGCGGCGCTGAACCGCACGTACGTCGAACGTGACCTGCGTGAGGTGTACGAGGGCAGGCTGTTCTACGGCCGTGACGCCTTCGAGGGTCTGGCCACGCTCGAGCGGCTGCTCGCGATGAAGCGCTCCGGCGACTGGGACGCGGACTTCGGCCGCGTGCCCTCCGGCCGCCAGCTCCCCGCTCGGAACACCCCTACCTCCGCCGACGCCGAGGTGGAGCGACCCAGCCGCTCCCCTGACGTCGCGGCGGACAACCCGGTGTTCCGCCCGCCGTTCCTCGGGTCGAGAGTGGCCAAGGGCGTCGGCCTCGACGAGATCGCGGCGTTCGTCAACGAGACCGCTCTCTTCCGCAACCAGTGGCAGTACCGCCCCGAGGCAGGGGCAGACGGTCGCGTCGAGACCGACGACGAGTTCAAGGCGCGCATCCGTCCTTTGCTGCGCGAGCAGATCGCTGCCGCGAAGGCGTCGGGTGTGCTCGTGCCCCAGGTCGTATACGGCTACTTCGCCGCGAACGGCGAGGGCGACGAACTCGTCATCTGGGCCGACGAGCAACGCTCGGCCGAGCTCACGCGCTTCCAGTACCCCCGGCAGCGTTCGGCCCCCTACCTATGCATCGCGGACTTCTTCCGCCCGGTGGATTCCGGCGAGATCGACTACGCGGCGTTCCACATCGTCACCATGGGCGCGCAGGTGAGCGAGGAGACTGCGCGGCTGTTCGCGGCGAACGAGTACCAGCAGTACATGCGCCTGCACGGTCTCGGTGTGGAGATGACCGAGGCCATGGCCGAGCTGTGGCACCGCCGCATACGCGAGGAGTGGGGCTTCGCCGGCGAGGACGGCCCGACCGTGGCCGGGCTCTTCCGCCAGCAGTACCGCGGCGGCAGGTACTCGTGGGGCTATCCGGCATGCCCAGACCTAGAGGACAACGCGAAGGTGGCCGCCCTGCTCGGCGCCGACCGCCTGGGCATCGAGGTGTCCGAGGAGACGGGCTGGCAGTACCACCCTGAGCAGACCACCTCGGCGCTCATCTGCCACCACCCTCAGGCGAAGTACTTCGTCGCGCGCTGACCGTCCGCGCGGCCGACCGGTCACAGGTCGCTGTCGTTGTCTTCTCCGTCGCTGTCGTCGTTCGCTTCGTTGTTGGCTGCGTCTTCGGCGGCTTGGGCTTGTTGGTTGCGCCAGCGGATGAGGGCGCGGAGGCGGTCGAGGTCGTCGATCGTCCTGTGTGGTTGGGGTTTGACCTGGTGGTGGTCGCTGACGTCGGGGTGGCGGTTGTGGAAGGCACACAGCAGTCGTCCGTTGAACTGGCTGGTCGGTCCGCCGTCGCGGTAGGGGGTGATGTGGTCGACGTCGCAACGTTCCACGGTCTGATAGCAACCCGAGCTGTGTTGGCAGCGGCGGTCGCGGACTTCGATCGCGCGGCGTAGGGCACCGGTGAAGCGTCGTTTGTGGGTGACGGCGATGACGGTGGTCTTGTTGTCGAAGATCACCGATTCCACTAGTGCGTCGTTGACCAGTCCGGCTGCTTGGCCGGGGGTGATCACCGTGCCGTTGGACAACTCACACATGTGCCGCAACGTCTCGTCGCCGACGAGCACGGTGATCAGCGGCCTCTGCCGACCGGTCTTGGACGCCGCTGACCGCTTGGCCATCTCCACCAACGCCGCCGCCCGCCGCTGCGCAGCGGTTCTCACCACCAGTTGCGCCTTGTCAGCCAGCAGCAACTGGCGCTCCAAACGGTTGAGTTCGTTGGTGAACACCGCCCCTGATATCGCGTCGAGCTGCCCGTTGATCACCACCGTGCCGTCCAAGGTCGCGGACGCGTGCAACGTGTTGGCGCTCTCGTTGCGTTCGGCCTCGTCCTCGGCGGCGGCGGCGTCGGCGCGTTGACGCCAGTACTTGACGAGCCGTTCGGCGTCTTGGAACGGCAACCGGGCGCATTGGTCGACGAGCCATTGCTCGCTGTCGGCGAACGCGGCTTGGCAGGGTTCCTTGCGTGCCTTGGCGAACAGGTACACGTGATCCAACGACAGCTGACCGGCGGTGATCGCCGCTGCGGTCTTCGTCATCACGGCCAGATCCCGCGCCCTCGCGAGCTCCACCCGAGCGGAGTGCGTGGAGGTGTTCGTCTCTCGGGCCAGGCGGTGAGCGGGGCTGCGCGAACCGTCTGCGGCCCACACCCCCCGCGTATCCCAACGGCGGACGACAGCGGCGCGGGCCACACCCAACCGGGCGGTGCAGCGCTGCACGGCGATCGTCAACGCGTGCAATCTGTCGTCAGACAGCTCGACGAGCTCGAGCCGAGAGAGCGCATCGACCCCGGCGTTCAAAGCCGCCAGCGCCTCTTCCTCGACCCCTACAACCCCGACTACGGGTTCCATCAGACCAGTATACGAACATATGTTCGTCTCGTCAACCCGGCAAATAGGAAATCTTCCGGTGATCCCAGGCCAGAAGTGGCTACGCAGACGGCTCTGGGCGGGAACGGGCCCAGGCGTCGGCGAGCGCGGCGTAGCGCCCGCCACGGGTGACGAGCTCGTCGTGGGAGCCCAGCTCGACCAGCTCGCCGTGGTCGACGACTGCAATCCGGTCCGCGCGGCGCACCGTCGAGAGCCGGTGTGCGACCACCACCACCGTACGTCCCGCCATCAGGTGCTCCAGCGCTTGCTCCACCTCGAGCTCGGTACCCGGGTCGAGGTTCGAGGTGGCTTCGTCGAGCACCATCACCGCCGGGTCGACGAGCGCCGCCCGGGCGAGGGCGGCGAGCTGGCGCTCGCCCGCCGACAGCCGTGAACCACGTTCGCGGACGTCGGTGTCGAGCCCTTCGGGAAACGAGCGGAACCGCTCCAGCGCGCCGATGGACTCGAGCGCAGCCTCCACCTCGGCATCGGTCGCGTCGGCTCGGGCGATGCGGATGTTGTCGCGGACGGTACCGGCGAACATGAACCCCTCTTGGGGGACGACGACGATCCGCTGACGCAAGGAAGCGAGCGTCGCGAGTCGCAGGTCGGCACCGCCGAAGCTGATCGCTCCCTCGCTCGGGTCGTACAGGCGGGCGGCGAGCTTGGCCAGGGTCGACTTGCCGGCTCCGGTCGGCCCGACGAGCGCGAGACGCTCCCCCGGCGCGATGCGTAACGACACGTGTTCCAGCGCGGGGCGGTCGGCTCCGGCGTACGAGAACGAGACGTCGTCCAGGTGCAGTTCGCCCGACGCGGGGAGCTCGACCGCCCCGGGAGCCTCCGTGATGTCGGGCACCTCGTCGACGAGCGCGAACAGCTTGTGCAGCGCCGCCGCCGCCGACTGCACGGTGTTGTAGAGCTGGGAGAGCTGCTGCACGGGGTCGAACAAGTTCGCGAGCAGCAGCACGAAGGCAGCCACCGTGCCGAGCGTGACCTCGCCGCGGTGCACGAGCCAGCCGCCGACGCCGATCAACGCACCGGTGGCGGCGATGCCGACGAACTCGACCAGTCCGAAGTACCAGGTGCTCACCCGCACGGCGTGGAGGTGGGCGTCGTACAAGGCTCGGTTCGACTGCTCGAAGCGCTGCCGTTCGACCTCTTCGCGGGCATGCGCCTGGATCACCCGCACTCCGCTGATCCCCTCCTGCAGTGTCGACAGGTTGTGGCCCACCTTGTCGCGCACTTCTAGATAGGCGCGGTTGGAGAGGCGCTGGAAGCGGATCGACGCGACGAGCAGCACCGGCACGACGGCCAGCGTGACGAGGGTCAGCTTCCACGACAGCAATGAGAGCAGCACCAGCGAGAAGACGAGCAGCAGGCCCGCCTGGACGAACTGCAACAGGCCGAACTGGATCAGCTCGCCCATCGACTCGATGTCGGCCGTCATCCTCGATACGAGCACGCCGGCCTTCTCACGGTCGAAGAAGGCCATCGACTGGCGTTGCAGCCTGTCGAACACGAGCACGCGCAGGTCGCGCAAGAAGCCTTCGCCGGCGCGGTTGATGGCGAGGTATTGCTTGCGGGCGATGACGTACCCGACGACCACGACCACGAGGTAGGCGATCACCGACTTCTGGAGCGCGCCGTAGTCCCGGTCGGCGATGCCGTGGTCGATCGCGTAGCGCACGATCGTCGGCCCGGCGAGAGCGGTGAGAGTCGTCCCGACGACGTACGCGAGCGCCAGGTAGATCGTGGCGTGGTACGGCCGCGCCACTGCGAACGATCGACGCAGCACGGTCGTGGTCTGGGCGCGGCCGAGACGGTCCTCGTCGCTCAGAGCCATCTGCGCCCGCACGGCTAGGCCAGTCCTTCGTCCCGCTCGGCGTCGGGGCCTCCGGCGTGGACCACCGCCGCGTCGGCCTCGACCGGGGGCTCATCGCCGTCGCCCACCTCGTCGCGTACTGCGAGAGCGGCAAGCACGCGCCGGTACTCGGGCACCGTCGCCAGCAGTCGGTCGTGTGGCCCACGCGCGGCGACCCGGCCGCCGTCGAGCAGCACCACCTCGTCGGCCAGCGCGATGGTGCCCGGCCGGTGGGCGATGACGAGCGTCGTCCGCCCCTGCATCACCTCGGCCATCGCCTCACGGATCTCGTGCTCCTTCGCCGGGTCAACCGCCGACGTCGCGTCGTCGAGGATCAGCACGCGGGGGTCCGCCAGCACTGCACGGGCGATCGCGATGCGCTGGCGCTGGCCACCGGACAACGAGTAGCCGCGTTCGCCGAGGACGGTGCGATAGCCGTCGGGAAGCTCGCTGACGAAGTCGTGCGCTCCGGCCAGGCGGGCGGCACGCTCGACGTCGGCGATCCCCGCGTCCGGACGGGCGAACGCGATGTTCGCGGCGACCGAGTCGTGGAACAAGAACGTGTCCTCGAACACGACCGCGACGCAGCGGCGCAGCTCGTCGAGGCGGAGCCTGCGCACGTCGACGCCGTCCAGCATCACCGCACCGCGCTGCACGTCGTAGAAGCGCAGCAGCAGTCGGGCGACGGTGGACTTGCCCGAGCCGGTGGCTCCGACGAGGGCCAGCGAGCGACCCGGCTCGATCGAAAGGTCGAGACCGTCGAGCACGGGCCGCTCCGGCTCGTAGCCGAAGCTCACGTCGCGAAAGCGAACCGCACCGGTCGGCGCCGAACCGATCGCCGGCAACCGCAGCGCATCCGCCGGCGCGTACACCTCGCTGGGAGTCCCGAGCACCTCCTGCACCCGCATCAGAGCGACGGCCGCCCGTTGGCCGAGCGCGACCGTCATCCCCACCGTGCGCAAGGGCTGGATCAGCATCGTGATGTAGGCGTTGAACTTCACCAGCTCACCGACCGTCATCGAGCCGTCGATCACCTGTCGACCGCCGATCGCCAGCACCGCGATCAGGCCGAGCGCGGGCAGCAGGTCGATGCCGGGCACGAACGCGCTGCGAATGCGGGCGGCGCGCATCGACACGCTGCGGATGTCCGCAGCCTTCGCGGACACCAAGCGGGCCTGCACCGCCTCTGCCCCGAACCCCTTGATCACCCGTATTCCGGAGACCGTCTCCTCGACGACCGTCGCCAGCTCGGCCTGCTCGGCCTGGACGGCCAGCACCGCCGGGTGGATCCGGCGTGAGAAGCGGTTGGCGAGGATGTTCACGAGCGGGAGCGGGGCCAGCGCGACGAGCGCCAGCATCGGCTCGGCGCTCACCAGCAAGACGGTGACGGTCACGACGAGGGCCACGTTGGACAGCGTGAGCGGGATCATCACCACGAACGCCTGCACCTGCTGCATGTCGCTCGACGCGCGGCTCATCAGCTGGCCTGTCTGCGTGTGGTCGTGGTACCCGACGTGCAGGTGCAGCAGGTGCGCGAAGAGCTGCTCGCGCAGCCTCGTCTCGGTCCACCTGCTCTCCCGGAACGCGAAGTAGCGGCGCAACGCGGTGAACACCCCGGCGACTACGCCGGCGGCGACGATCAGGCACGACCACAGCAGCAGAGAACCATCGCCCTCGATCCCGCGGTCGATGGCTGCCTCGGTGAGCAGCGGCACAACCACCTTGCCCGCCGTCCAGGCCAAGCCGACGGCCACGCCTAGCCCGATGCCGCGACGCTGAGTGCCGAGGGTGCGCCGGAGCAGCCTCCAGCCCTCGCGAGTGGCGCGCGGCTCTTGCCCTCCCGTCACCCTCCCCCTTCCCTCACACCAGCGAACCCCAGACGGCGTCAGGGTAGCGATCCGATGCTCCGCGCCCGGGGCCGGGGCAAGGCGTACCGTGCGGGTATGAACCTCTTGGCGTGGATTGTCGTCGGTTTCATCGCCGGGGCGCTGGCGCGTTGGATCGTGAAGGACGAGCGCACGGGCTGTCTCTACACCGTGGTCGTCGGCGTGCTCGGCGCCGTCGTCGGCGGAGGGCTGATGAGCCTGGCCGGCGGTGATGGAGTCAACGACTTCTCGTTGCGCACGGTGCTCGTCGCGGCCGTCGGCGCGGTGCTGCTCTTGCTGTTGCTGCAAGCCATCGCCGGCCGACGACGCGCCTGAGATCCCCGCCGCGCGGAGCCTCGCTCCGTGCGGCTAGGGGGAGCTCAGCAGATCCTGCACGCGTTCTTTCGGCCGGCCGATGATCGCTCGATCCTTGGTGACGACGAGAGGCCGCTGCAAGAGCCGCGGGTGGCGCACCAGCACGTCGATCACCTGCTCGGGTGACTCGACGTCGGCGTCGGAGAGGCCGAGCTCCTTCCAGTGGTCGTCACGCCGGACGAGATCGGTGACCGGGTCGACGAGTCGGTCGATGATCGAACGCAAGGTCGCCGCGTCGGGAGGGGTCTTCAGGTACTGCACGATCTCGGCATCGACCCCGAGCTCGCTCGCGATGCGAACGGCATGCCCGGACGAGTTGCAGCGGGGGTTGTGGTAGATGGTCACCTTCGGGCTCATCCGAGCAGTGTCACACCCCTCGGGCATCATCGACTACATGCCCGACACCACCACCACGATCCCCACCAAGGTGGGGCCCGAGCAGATGACGTTGCTCGACGCCTCCGCACATCCACTCCAGTTCCGCATCGACGCCGCCACCCGCCGACGCGGCCTGGTCCATGTGGCCGAACTGCGTCGCGTGCTCGACGCCCAGTCCCGCCGACTCGGCCTCTACTCGTCGAGCACCATCTCGGGGCGGACGCGCGATGTCGCCGCCTGAGCCGCTCAGCCGGCCGAGGGCGACAGGTCGCGCACCGCCTGGCGCATGTCCAACTCCGGGTCCAGCGCCAAGATCGCGAGCGAACTAGTGGTCACGCCGTTGTCGAAGTACGCCTGGATGGTCGCCCGGCACTCGGCCGGTGAACCGTGCACCACGAGGTCGTCGACGACCTCGTCGGGGATCGCCGCCAGCGCAGCCTTGCGATCGCCCGCCTTCCACGCCTCCCACATCGGGGTCAACACCTCACCCCGGCCGAGCCACTCGTGGAACGCGGCGTACACAGGCACGTTCATGTAGGCGGCGATCGCGAACCGGGCAGCCTGACGCACCACCTCGGTGTTCTCGCTCGGGCACACGAATATGCGGGCGACGATCTCGCGCGGCTCCCCGCCCGCGGCCTCGTTCACCACCGCGGCCACGGTCGACACGTCGCGCGGCGACAACCAGTTGATGATCGCTCCGTCGGCCTCCCTTCCGGCCAGGCGCAGCATTCCCGGCCGCAGCGCGGCGACCAGGATCTGCGGCTTCTGCTCGGGCCGCACGCCGAGCCGGAAGCCGTTCACCTCGAACGTGTCGTATTGCTTGGACACCTTCTCGCCGCTCAACGCGTCGTTCAAGAACCGCACCACGTCACGGACCTTCTTGTACGGCTCCACGAACGGCACGCCGTTCCAGCGCTCGACGATGACGTTGCTCGACGAGCCGATGCCGATCGCGAACCGTCCCGGTGCCGCGTCGGCCATAGAAGCCACGCTCTGCGCGAGACACGCCGGCGCTCTCGTGTACGCCGGCACGATCGCCGTGCCGAGGCGCAGCCGCGGCTCCCAAGCCGCGGCCAGGGCGAGGGGGGTGAACGCATCGGCACCGTCGGATTCGGCCGACCAGATGTCGGTGTAGCCGAGGTCGGCCAACTCGTTCAGCCGCTCGCGGTGCGTGTGCAGGTGTCCTGGCAGCGGCACGGTCATGCCCGGTCGCTGCGGAAGCTCGTTGGTCACCGATTCCCCCTAATCGTCGGCGTCACGCGTAGGCGTGAGCCCCTTCCAGTAACGCACGATGCAGCTCTGGCTCGCCGTCGCGAGCAGTGTCCCATCCTCGGCGAACATGTGCACCAGGCCGTGGCCGAAACCGCGCTCGACGCCGTGCACCCGGATGTCGAGCAACAGCCACTCCGTTGGCACCAGCCGGCAGAGGCGCAGCGTGTTGTCGAGGCTGTTCCCGCCACCGCGGATGCCGAGACTCTGGCCGACCCCCATCGGCACGAAGTCGCCGAGGATGGCGAGCGCCGTCGCGTCGATGCCCTCGACCAGCTCGGGGATGCGCGCCCACAGCACCACCTGGCCGTCGCCGGGCGTGCCGTCGAGACGCTCCATCGGGCGACCCTTCACGAACCGCTGGTCCATCCGCTCGCTGATCGTGCCGGTCCAGTCGTTGTGGTGCGGCCGCGTCGGGCAATCCTCCGGGCGGGGCAGGTCGGTGGGCATCGTCTCCCACTGGCCGCGGTCGTCGAGGGGTCGATCGCCGAGCGCGGCATTGACGGTGAGGATCTCACGCTCCCCCACGTGGCACACCGCGCGGGCCTGGGACACCTGGTGGCCGTCGACGGCGACGGTGACGTCGATGTCCATGTAGGTGCCGGGCTTCGCGTAGCTCAGGTACTGCGCCGTGGCCCACACGCACTGACGCCCGCTCGTGCCCTCCATCGCCGCGATCGCCGCACCGAGCCCACACCCGCCGTACAAGAAGTGCCCGCCGGTGCATATCCCCGGCGTCACTGGCAGCACCCACCGGTACGGGTTGTGGGTGGGCTCGAGCCCGAGGAACGCGCGGCTGTCCATGTCGAGGGCGAACTCTAGGGTGAGCGGCCGATGACGTTCTCCATCAGCTACTCGAACTCGCTGAAGTGGCTCTTCTGGTTGCTCGGCCTGGGGCCGCGGTGGTCGCGCGTGGTGGTCGAGCCGGCAGTGGTGAGGGTGCGCATGGGCTGGGGCTTCAGCACCGTCGTCCCGAGAACGTCGATCGTCGCCGTCACACGCTACGAGGGCAGGGTGTTCACCTGGGGCGCCCACGGGTGGCGAGGACGCTGGCTGGTCAACGGCTCGTCCAAGGGCGTCGTCGTGGTCGACATCGCGCCCCGTGCTCGGGCCTACGTGGTCGGGATACCCGTGCGCCTTCGCCAGCTCGCCGTCAGCCTCGACGAACCGGAGACCTTCATCAACCTGCTCGCGGTGCAAGTGGGCTCGTGACGTCGAGCAGCTCGCTTCGTTCGCCCGCCGACCGCGACTCGAGGAATCGGCCGCTCGCCGCCGGTCTGGTACTCGCGGTGACCCTGGTCGCGTTCGAGACCACCGCGGTGATCACCGCTCTGCCGACGATCACCGACGAGCTCGGCGGCGACTCGCTCTACGGCGCCGCGCTCGCCTCGTACCTGCTGGCCGACCTCGTCTCGCTCGTCGCCGCAGGGGAGATGGCCGACCGCCACGGACCCCGGCGACCGTTCGTGCTGAGCGTCGTCACATTCGTCGTCGGCCTCGTGGTCGCCGCGGCCGCCTCTTCGATGCTCGTCGTGGTGCTCGGGCGCGTCCTGCAGGGCGCCGGCGCGGGTGGCCTGGCGTCGATCTCGTACGTCATCGTGCGCCGGGCGTTTCCGGAGGCGCGCCAGCCCGGCATGTACGCGCTGCTCTCGGCCGGATGGGTGCTGCCCAGCCTCGTCGCCCCCGCCGTGTCCGGCCTGCTCACCGACACCGTCGGCTGGCGGTGGGTCTTCCTCGCGCTCGTGCCTCTCGCTGTGGCGGTGGCGGCCCTGACGGCGAGAGCGATGGCGCACCTCGAGGCCGACGAAGACGCCGGGCCGCCTGCGCCCTCACGCATTCCAGCCGCGGCACTGCTCGCGGTCAGTGTCGGCGTCGTGATCGCGGGGCTGCAGACGGGCCGGCCGCTCGTCGCCCTCCCCCTCGCCATAGCCGGTTCCATCGCCGCGGCGCCGGCCTTCCGTCGCCTGACCCCGCCCGGTGTGGTGAGAGCACGGCGCGGCCTACCCGCAGTTCTGGCCGTGCGCACCCTTGCCACCGCGACGTTCCTCGGCGTCGACTCCTTCGTCCCCCTCGCCGCGGACCGCGTCCACGGCGCGCCCTCGGTGGTGCAGGGCTTCACCATCGTCGGCGCGGCGCTGATGTGGACTGTCGGCCAAGCCATCGCCGCCCGCCGGCGCGACTGGAGCGCGAGCAACGGGGCGACGATCGGGTTCGTGCTGCTGCTCGCCGGAGTCGTCATGGTGGCCCCGGTGCTGCGGGCAGGATGGCCGCTGCCTGCGGTGTTCGCCGCCTGGGCCGTCGGCGGGCTCGGGATGGGCATCCTGTTCAACCCCACGACGGTGGCGGCGATGACGTATGCCGAGGTCGGGCGCGAAGGCACCGTCGCCGGCCAGGTGCACCTCGCGGATTCGCTCGGCTTCGCGCTGATGGGCGGCATCGGCGGGGCCACCGTGGCGTTGGCCGACCGCACCACGTGGAGCCTCACCGCCGCGCTGGCCACCAACTTCGCGCTCGCCGGGGCATGCGCACTGGTCGGCCTCTTCGCCAGCCGCGGGGTGCGCGGCGCGGGCTGAGCACAGCTCGACACGCACGCCGGCGCGCCGGCAACCGGACTCAGCCGGCAAGCACCGCCCGGGCGACGAGATCGGTGCCGAACGCAGTGAGGATCGCCAGGTAGAGCAGACCCGTGGCCGCCATCACCGCCGAGTAGGCGCGCTCGCGCAGGGCGGCCTTCGTGACCCAGCACAACACGCCGGTGGCCACCGCGCAGGCCAGCCAGAACCACCCGAGCTGGCCTCCCCACCCGTCGTCGACGTCACCGCGCAGAACTGCAAGCATGCCCGTCGGCAGCAGCATCACGAGCACCTCGAGCGGCCAGATCCAGAGCACGGCGCGCACGATCTCGTTCAGCAGCTTGCGGGGAAGTCCCGGCTGCACCAGGTACCAGTGCCCGAGCAACATCGCGTTCGTGATCGAGCCCAAGAACGCGGCTCCGACCAAGGTGCGCAGCACGGCCACCGTGGTGTTGCCCCCGGCGTCGACGGCTGCGGCGATCAACCCGATCGCGCCGGGCGCCACGGGCACCAGGTCGAGCACGGGAGGGAACTCACGACCACCGCGCCCCTCCGCGGCCGCAGGCCTCTCCTCGCGTTCGATACCGGTCATCGCGGCCACCCGCTCGCTACGCCGGTCGTGTTCCACCTGCTGGCCGCTGACACCGGCGCGTCGCCGGACGACGCTGACCACCAGGGCGACGAACGTGGTGACCGCGACGCCGGCCGAGCCCGCCTCGCGCACCGGAACCGAGCCGAGCGCCATGCCCGCAGCGAACGCCCCCACGGCCATCGCCATGTAGATGCCGCGGAGCAGCCAGCCGTAGCCGAGCCCCACCTCTCGCCGGCGAGTGGTGAACCAGCAGAAGGCCATGCCTCCAGTCGCCCACTGGAGCAGCACCATCGCAGCGTCGAGGCGGATCACGGCGCCCGACCTTACGGGTGAGGCGCTCGACGCCCCAACAGCCACGCCGACCCGTACGCTGAACTGGTGCCCCGCCGACCGACTGCACGTGTGGCGCGCCCGTCAACGCGTGGTCTCTTCGCCGTCCTCCTCGCGACCTCCCTGCTGCCGGCCTGCTTCGCCGGCGAGCGCCCGTCGTTGATCGACGATCAAAGCCCCACCCTCACCGGCGACGCAGCCGTCGACGCGGTGCTCGAGCGCCTCGACACGCAGGCATCGGGCCCGCTGACCGCGAGCTACACCGTCGTCACCAAGTTCCTCGGCGCGCAGACGTCGGCCGTCGTCGCCATCGCGACGGACGCCGGTCACAGCGTGACGATCGGCGATGTCCGCTACCTGACCGGGCCGAGCGGCAGCTTCGCCCGCACCTGCGCGCTGGCCACCGAGACCTGCGTCGACGGCATCGACGAGACGAGGGTCTCCGACACGCTGCTCACCTCCACCTTCTTCGCGTCGGCACCGGCGGCACGCCTGCGACAGGACTTCGAGGTGCGTACGGGGCCGCCCGTGGCGAGCACCGAGACGATCGCCGGGCAGGCCGCGACGTGCGTCGCGGTGCCGGTCACCGGTGGCACCAAGACCTATTGCGCGCTCGACTCGGGTGTCGTCGCCCGCATGGACACCGCGGACCTGTCGATCGAGCTCACCGACTACACGTCGAGCATCGATCGGTCGTCGTTCGAGGAGAGCGCTTCCTTGCCGGGGTGAGCCGGGCGCCTCAGCGCGCGGTCACGGTGGAGGTGTCACGTCCCGAGCGCAGCAGGGAACCCGGCCGAGCGGGGAGCAGCTCCTCGCCCCGCACGCACGGCACCCCGTTCACGAGCACGTGATGGATGCCCTCGGCGCCGCCGTATACACGGCCTGCGCCTCCGGGGAGGTCGAAGCGTGTGTGCACCGGCGCCGGTCCGATCGTGTCGGGATCGAACACCACGATGTCGGCACTCCACCCCTCGCTCAGGCGGCCTCGCCCGTCGAGGCCGTACAGGCGAGCGGGCCGGTCGGACAGCAGTTGCACGGCCTCTTCCACCGACACCAGCCCGTGCTCACGTACCGCCTTCGAGATGAGCGTGGTCGCGAACGAGAACGAGTCGATCATGTCCAGGTGGGCGCCCGCGTCGGAGGCACCGACGACGGCACGTGGGTCGCGCCACACCTCCACCCGGCGCCGCCAGGTCTCGTCGTCCTGGCCGCGGTCCTGGTTGGCGATCACCGTGCGCAGCTCGTCGGCGACGACGATGTCGGCCAGCACGTCCCACGGCTCACGGCCGAGCTCCTGGGCGATGTCGCCGACGAGACGTCCCTCGTACGGCTTCCACTGCTCGCTGAACGTCTCCAGCACGTAGTACCCGGCCCAGTTGGCGAGCGCCCGCACCGGCCCTTCCACCGACTGGGCGGCGCGGTCCCACTCGGCCCGTTCTGCGGGGTCGCGCAGCTGGCGCAGCTTCTCGTCGACGGACAGCGCCATCAGCTTGTCCCAGCCCGGCAAGATGTCGAGCACGAACCCGCTCGTGAAGTTGAGTCGCATGCGGAACGAGTCGGGCAGGGTCAGAGCGAGCACCTTGCCACCCCGTGCGGCGGCGATGTCGCCACCCGTGAGCTGGTGCTGCACGATCTCCCACGACTGCGCGTACACCTGGAGCAGGTTCCAGTTCAGCGGTCGGTTCGCGGCCGCCGACATGTCGGCCATGAGCTCGAACGCGTCCTGCGAGAACTGGCCGACGGCGGGGATGAACTCGAGTGTGGTCCCCGGGTACTCACCGACGACGCTGCACAGCGAGATCATCTCGTCCCTGCTGGCGTGGCGAGACGGAACGGGCGTGCCGGTGTGGTCGTTGTGGCTCGGCGACCAGGTGGACGAGAACCCGAGCGCTCCGGCGGAGAGCCCGTCGCGCAGCAACTGCTGCATGTCGGCGATCTCGGCCGGCGTTGCCGCGCGCCGGGTGGCGTCGTCGTGCATCACCACGCGCCGCAGCGCCGAGTGCCCGACGAGGAAGCCGGCGTTCGGCATCAATGTGCCGTCGAGCAGGTCGAGGTACTCGGCGGTGGTGCGCCAGTTCCACGGCACCCCGACGGCCAAGCTCTCTAGCGGCATGCCCTCGACGCGGGCGAGCATGCGCATCAGGTAGTCGCCGTCCTCGGGTGTGAGTGGAGCGATCGTGAACCCGCAGTTGCCGCCGACGACGGTGGTGACGCCGTGCAGCGGCGAGGGACTGAGCGTCGGATCCCAGAAGGCCTGCGCGTCGTAGTGGGTGTGGATGTCGACGAAGCCGGGGGCGACGACGCAACCGCCGGCGTCGATCACCTGAGCCGCGTCGTCGTCGACCGCCCCGATGGCGACGATGCGTCCGTCGCGCACGCCGACGTCAGCCGTGCGGGCCGCTGCTCCAGTGCCGTCGACGACGATGCCACCTCTTACGACGGTGTCCAGCATGTCGATCCCCTCTCGTGACGCGGGCCAGGTCTCGCGAACCTAGTTCGCCGCCGGGCCTCCGGCCGCTGGCGGGCAGCACCTGGCAGCGGACACTGCTTGCACGAACGCGAGCTGAACGCCCACCTCGGGACCGGCTGCCGGACGGTGCCGGCGCACGTGATCGAGGGCCTCGTCGAGGGGCATGTCGAGCAGCACCATCAGCGCGACGGCGACAGTGCCGGCACGCCCGATGCCGGCTCCGCAGTGCACGACGAGGCCCTGGCCCGCCCGCAGCCTGGTCTCCAGGTCGGCCAGCAACTGCGCGCCCTCCGTCGAGTCGGGGGCGTGGAAGTCGTGGACGGGGAACCACAGCGCCCGCTGCCCCGCATTGGCGTCGAGCCAGGTGGTGTACGTCGGATAGCGACCGCTCAGCTCGTGGCGTTCGGTGAGGCACACGACCACGTCGGCGCCGACGGCCTCCAGCACGCGCTCGGGATCGGGCCCGACGACGTGCTTGCCGCAGAGCCACAGCCGTCCCGGCACGGCGTCGACGGGGATCTCGTGGATGCCGCCGTCGAGGCTCAGCGCCGCGTGCCGGCGGTGCTCACGCATCGACGGACACCAGGGCGCGGTCGGTGTCGTTCATCGTCTGCGGGCCGGCGTCGGTGGCGACGACGATGTCCTCGAGCCGCATGCCCCACCGCCCGGCGACGTAGATGCCGGGCTCGACGCTGAACGCGTGGCCGGGCTCCAGCGGCAGGCGATTGCCGCTCACGATGTACGGCTCCTCGTGGGCCTCCATGCCGATGCCGTGGCCCGTGCGATGCAGGAACTGCTCGCCCCAGCCGGCGGCGGCGATGATCCGCCGCGCCGCCGCGTCGACCTCTTCACACGGCGTGCCGACCGTGGCTGCGGCGACCGCGGCCTGCTGGGCCTCGTGCAGCACGGCATATGCGTCGGCGATCTCGCTCGTCGGCCGGCCTGTGTAGACGCAGCGGGTGGTGTCGCTGCAGTACCCGCCCATCGTGCCTCCGAAGTCGGTGAGCACGATCTCGCCCGCCCGGATCACCCGCCTGCCGGGGTGGTGGTGCGGGCTGGCCGCGTTCTCGCCGGCAGCGACGATGGCGAAGTTGACGACATCGTGGCCCTCGGCGATCAGCCGCGCCGAGATGTCGGCCGACACTTCGGCCTCCGTGCGCCCGACGAGGGGGATCTCGCCCCCGTGGAGCTGCCGGGCGACGCGGTCGGCCGCGGCGCCCGCGGCGCGCAGGGCCTCGACCTCGGCGGCGTCCTTGCGCATGCGCAGCGGGCCGACCACGTCGACCGCGCGGCGGAACTCGGTGCCGGCCATCGGTGCCAGCAGCTCCACCAGGAAGCGAGCCCACATCTGGTCACCGACCGCGGCCACCTTCGGGCGGGCGGGCTCGGCGGCGAGCGCCGCGGTGATCGCCACCGGGTCCTGCGTCTCGTCCCACGTGATCACGTCGAAGACGCCGGGCTGCTCGACCACCCTCGGCGCCTCGAGGCGGGGCACGACCAGCTTCGCATCGCCGTCGCGGGGGACGACGAGCATCGTCAGGCGCTCGAGCGGCATCGCCTCGTAGCCGCTGAGGTAGGGCATGTCGTGGCCGACCGAGACGAGCAGCACGTCGACGCCCTGGGCGGCCATCTCCGCCCTGACGCGGGCCATCCGGTTCAGATAGACGCTCGTCTCTCCCACCTGGCCCATCCCGGCAACGCTAACGCCGCCGCCCGGTAGCGTCGGCTGCCATGTCGAAGGTGCTGACCTCGCTGCCCAAGGGCGAGCGCGTGGGCATCGCGTTCTCCGGGGGGCTCGACACCTCGGCGGCGGTGGCCTGGATGCGTGAGCGGGGCGCGATCCCCTACTGCTACACCGCCGACCTCGGCCAGCACGACGAGCCCGACCTCGCCGGTGTGCGGGAGCGAGCCGCCGTCTACGGCGCCGAGCAGGCGCGCCTCGTCGACTGCCGTACCGAGCTCGTCCACGAGGGGCTCGTCGCCCTGCAGTGCGGGGCGTTCCACATCGGCACCGGCGGGAAGACGTACTTCAACACCACTCCCCTCGGCCGGGCGGTCACCGGCACCATGCTCGTCACCGCGATGCACGAGGACGGCGTCGACATCTGGGGCGACGGCAGTACGTACAAGGGCAACGACATCGAGCGCTTCTACAGGTACGGGCTGCTCGTCAACCCGCACCTGCGCGTGTACAAGCCGTGGCTCGACGAAGACTTCGTCGCCGAGCTCGGCGGTCGGGCGGAGATGAGCGAGTTCCTCCTCGCGCGGGGCCTGCCGTACCGGGCGAGCAAGGAGAAGGCGTACTCGACCGACGCGAACATCTGGGGAGCCACGCACGAGGCGAAGCTGCTCGAAGAGCTTGCGACGTCGATGGACATCGTCGAGCCGATCATGGGCGTGGCCCACTACCGCGACGACGTGTCGATCGAACCCGAGGTGGTCAGCGTCAGGTTCCACGAGGGGTGGCCGGTGGCGCTGAACGGCCGCGAGTTCGACTCACCAATCGAGCTCGTCACCGAGGCGAACGCCATCGGCGGGCGTCACGGGCTCGGGATGAGCGACCAGATCGAAAATCGGATCATCGAAGCGAAGAGCCGCGGCATCTACGAGGCGCCGGGGATGGCGCTGCTGCACGTCGCCTACGAGCGCCTCGTCACGGGCATCCACAACGAGAACACGATCGAGAACTACCGCACGATGGGCCGCCGTCTCGGCCGGTTGCTGTACGAGGGCAGGTGGTTCGACCCGCAGAGCCTGATGCTGCGTGAACCGCTGTTGCGCTGGGTGGGCTCGGCGATCACCGGTGAGGTCGTGCTGCGCCTGCGCCGCGGCGACGACTACACGATCGTGGCCACCGATAGCCCCAACCTGACGTACGCACCAGAGCGGCTGTCGATGGAGCGCGTCGACGACCAGGCGTTCGGCCCCCTCGACCGGATTGGGCAGCTGACGATGCGCAACCTCGACATCGACGACACCCGGGCGAAGCTCGACCTGTACCGCAACGTCGGCACCCTCGACCCCGGCGGAGTCCTCGCCGTCGAGCGCGGCGCCGCCGACTGAATCACCCCCCAAGCAGCAGCCTCCGCGGCTTCCGCGATCGCTTTCGCGGCTTCCAATTCGCGGCTTTCGCGGCTTCCAATTCGCGGCTTTCGCGCCAATCTGGCGCGATACCTGCGGCCAGCGCAGTTTCGTTGACAGATTGGCGCGATACCTGCGGTTTGGGGGCTACGGATTTCGGAGGTGGGTGACGATGCCGGCGACGAGGAGGGCTCGCTCGGACATCATCGCCACGTCGACCCATTCGTGGTCGGCGTGGGCGCCGCCGCCTACGGCTCCGAGGCCGTCGAGGGTCGGCACCCCGATCGCCGCGGTGAAGTTGCCGTCGGATCCGCCGCCGACCGCGACGCCGTGGATGCCGGGCAGGCCGAGCTGCTCGGCCACGCTCACCGCGACGGGCATCAGCGTGGCCGACGACGACTCGTGCATCGGCGGTCGGCTGACGGCACCGGCGACCTCCAGGTGGATCCCGGGCAGCACCGGCGACAGGGTGCGCATCAGCTCCTCGACCCGCTCCCGCTCGTCCGCTGACGTCACCCTCACGTCGACGGTGACTCGGGCCTCGGCGGGCACGACGTTCTCCGCGGTGCCGGCGGCGGCGATCGTCGGCGTGACGGTGGTGCCCACCTGGTGCCGCTCGAAGGAGACGATGCGCAACACCTGCTCGGCGGCCTCGACCAGCGCGTTGACCCCCTTCTCCGGCTCCAACCCGGCATGGGCGGCGCGCCCGTGGACGACGACCTCGAACGTGCCGGTCCCCTTGCGGGCGGTCTTCAGCGCCCCGCCGTCGGCGCTCGGCTCGAGCACCAGCACCGCGCCGCAGGCGCGCGCCCGCTCCTCGATCAGCGCCTTTGAGGTGGCCGAGCCGACCTCCTCGTCGGCAGTGAAGAGGATCTCCACCCCTGTTGGGTCGTCGAGGGCGGCGATCGCATGGATCGCCTGCACCACGCCGGCCTTCATGTCGAACACCCCCGGGCCGGTGGCGCGCCCGCCTTCCACGGCGAACGGGCGCGCGGCGAGCGTGCCGAGCGGAAAGACGGTGTCGTGATGGCCGAGGAGCAGCACTCGTGGCGCCCCGGGACCACGCCAGTGCACGTGGGTGCCGGCCGGGCCGTCGACGAGCTCGGGCCGCGAACCGAGCCGGGCCGCGAACACCCGGGCGATCGCCTCGGCGCTGCGCGCCAGCGCAACGGTGTCGTGTGACGGCGACTCGACGCCGACGAGCGCGCCGAGATCGTCGAGCATCGGTGCGAGCGCCAGTTCGATCCCAGGTCCGATCTGCATCCGTGACATCGTCGCGCGCTGCACCGCCATCGGCACCCGTCGCCGATCGCGGCCTAGCATCGGCGGGCGCGGGCTGGTCCCACGTGTTGTCGAAGAGCGGAGGAGCCGTCCATGCGGGGTCGTCGTGAGATCGGGGCCGTGGCCCTCGCATGCGTTGCCGTGGCCGTGTCGTGCTCCACCTCGTCGGACAGCGAAGACACCACGCCCGCGAGCCTCGAGAGCCTGGCGCCGACCACTACGGCCGCCGCGCCCACCACCACGGCCGCCCCACTGCCCGAGGCGACGTTCACGCTGCGGCCGGGGGTGCTGCAGCTCGCCGTCCTCGACGCGCCGGCCGGCGCCCCGATCGAGGTGGTCGGCGACGACGGCGCCGTGGTCGCCACCGGTTCGATCGACGCCGCGGGCAGCTACCTGGCCCGCAACCTGGAGCCGGGCACCTACGCGGTGCGTACGGGCGGCGATTCGGCGCAGGAATCGGCTCCTGTCGAGGTGATGGACGTCGACGAGGCGCCGCCGGCCGCCTTCTACGCCGAGCAGGTCCTGCCTGCCCCCGGCTTCGGCTACATCACCACCCGCGACGGCACGACGCTCTCCGCGAACATCGTGCTGCCCGGCCCCGCCGACGCCGGGCCGTACCCGACCGTGGTCGAGTACTCCGGCTACTCGCCGAGCAACCCCGACGACGCGACGTTCGCCCAGTTGTTCACCACGCTCGGGTACGCCTACGTGGGCGTCAACATGCGCGGCACCGGCTGCTCGGGCGGCTCCTTCCGCTACTTCGAGCCAGTGCAGTCGGTCGACGGCTACGACGTCATCGAGGCCGTCGCCGCCCAGCCGTTCGTGCAGGGCCACCGGGTGGGGATGGTCGGCATCTCCTACCCCGGCATCTCCCAGCTCTACGTCGCCGCCACCCAGCCGCCGAGCCTGGCCGCGATCACGCCGCTGTCGGTGTTCGACGATGCCTTCCGGTCCACGCTCTACCCCGGGGGGATCCTGAACACCGGGTTCGCGGTGGAGTGGACCGCGGCGCGGATGGAAGAGACCAAGCCGTTCGGCCAGGAATGGACCGGCGCGAGGGCCGACGCCGGCGACGACGTGTGCGCCGCCAACCAGGAGCTTCGGCTGCAGAACCCCGATCTCGTGGCCGAGATCCAGGCCAACCCCTACTACACCCCCGAACTCGGCGACCAGCTCGCCCCGGCCACGTTCGTCGACCGCATCGAGGTGCCGGTGTTCCTCGCCGGCGCCTGGCAGGACGAGCAGACCGGCGGCCGCTTCGCGGTGATGCTCGACCGTTTCACCAATGCCCCGCACGTCTACGTCAGTCTGCTCAACGGACTGCACACCGACTCGATCAGCCCGGCGGTGTTCCCCAGGTACGTCGAGTTCCTCGACCTCTACGTCGGCGAACGCACGCCGTCGCTCGCCGCCGCGCAAGCTGTCGCCCCCGTCTTGACGACGGGCATCTTCGGGGTGTCGACGTCCATCACCGCCGCCGACAGGTTCGCCGGGCTCTCCCACGAGCAGGCTCTGGCCGCGTTCGAGTCCGAGCCCCCCGTCCAGGTGCTGTTCGAGCAAGGCGCGGCCGACCCCGCGGTGCCCGGCGCGCCGCTCGCGCGCTCGACCGCGTCGTTCGAGAGCTGGCCGATCCCGTCCGCGGCGGCCACCAGCTGGTACCTCACGGCCGCCGGCGGGTTGAGCGCGACGGCCCCCACCGCCGAAGGGACCGCCGCTGGCACATACGTCGCCGACGCGTCGCTGCTGCCCGACACCTTCTACGAAGGAGACGGCAGCGGGATCTGGCGCGCCGACGTCGACTGGAACTGGCTGCCGCTGCCGGCGCGCTCGGGACTCACGTACACGAGCGAACCCCTGGCCGCCGACACCGTGGTCATCGGCTCGGGTTCGGCCGACCTGTGGATCAGCACGTCCACCGGCGACACCGACCTCGAGGTGACGCTCAGCGAGGTGCGCGCCGACGGCAGCGAGGTCTACGTGCAGAGCGGCTGGCTCCGCGCCAGCCAGCGCGCCCTCGACGAGGACGCCTCCACCGAGCTCCGTCCCGTCCACACCAACGCCGAGGCCGACGCCTCGCTGCTGCCAGATGGCGAGCTGACGCCCGTACGGGTGGAGATCTTCCCGTTCGCCCACCCCTTCCGCGCCGGCTCTCGGCTGCGGGTGCAGATCGACGCACCCGGCAACAGCCGTGGGGTCTGGGTGCTCGACACCATCGCTGCCGGTGAGACCGTCACCGTCGGCAACGGCGCCGAGACGCCGTCGCGGGTGGTGCTCTCGGTCGTGCCCGGAGTAGTGGTGCCCCCCGGCGCACCGGCCTGCGGGGCGCTGCGCGGCCAACCCTGCCGCTCTTCCGGCTGATCGCGATGGACCGCCGCGCGGAGCTCGCCGACTACCTGCGGGCGCGTCGCGCGGCGGTGCAGCCCGGCGACGTCGGGCTGCCGAGCTCACCGCGTCGGCGCACCAAGGGGCTGCGCCGCGAAGAGGTGGCGATGCTCGCTGGGGTTTCGGTCACCTGGTACACGTGGCTGGAGCAGGGCCGGCGGATCAACGCCTCCCGGGAGGTGCTCGAATCGCTCGGCCGGGCGCTCTGCCTCGACGCCGCGGGTCGCGACCATCTGCTCACCCTGGCCGCGCTCGGTCCGGCGCCGCTGTCACCTTCCGCGGCCGACCTCGACCCGCCCGACGCGCTCGTCGACCTGCTCGACTCGTTGACACCGGCACCGGCCTACATCCTCGGGCCGAGGTGGGAGTTCGTCGCCTGGAACCGGCCCCAGGCGCTGCTCTACCCGGCGATCGAGCAATTGGAGGCAGAAGACCGGAACCTGGCGTGGGTCGTCTACGCGCGGTCCGACACACGAGCGTTGATCGTCGACTGGGAGGCCGAGGCGCGTCTGCTACTCGCGGAGTTGCGCTCCGACCTCGGTCAGCTCGGCCACGACGAGACGGCGGCGAAACTCGTCACGCGCCTGCGCGCGGCGTCGGCGCAGTTCGACACGTGGTGGAACGAGCACGACGTCGCCCGCTTCCGAACCCGACTGCGCCGCTACCGCCACCCGCGCGCGGGCGAGCTCGTGTTCCAGTACCAGGTGCTGACCCCGGCCGAGTGGCCCCACCTGCGGGTGGCGGTGCAGCTGCCCGTGCCCGGCGACGACAGCGCCCAGCGGCTGAGCGCCTGGCACGACGTCGTCTAGCGCTCAGGCCGACGCCTTCGTGCGGCGCAGCACGGGCTCGGCCACGCCGAGCGCGCGGTCGGCAATGCGCAGCACCCGCCCCGGCGCCCCGGGGGTCGCGGAGTCCACCAGGTTGCCCATCACCTGCAGGGTCAGGTTGGCCATCCACTGGCTGGCCAGCGCCAGCCGCAACCCGCCGCGCAGGATCCACGGGTGCCCGATCAGGAACGAGAACCGCCTGCCGGTGCGCAAGAACTCGTCGAACCGCTCGCCGATCTGACGGTCGTACTCGGCTGGGGCACGAGCGGGATCGGCGAGGAAGAGGTCGGCGGCGAGCATCCCCGACTCCAGCCCGTAGTCGATCCCTTCGCCGTTCATCGGGTTGATCAGCCCGGCGGCGTCGCCCACCGCCACCCAGCCCGGGCCGTGGCGGCGCTGGCTGCTCATCGGCAGCCGCCAGGCGCGGGGCCGCTCGAGGTACTCGCCCACCTGCCACTCCTCGCGCACGAGGTCGCGGTACCGGTCGACGAGGCGGTTCAAGTTGAGCTGGCGGAAGCCCTTCATCGTGGACAGGGCCCCGACGCCGAGGTTCACCGTGCCGTCGCCGGCGGGGAACATCCAGCCGTATCCCGGGATCGGCGTGCCGTCGGGGGCGCGCATCGCGAGCGAGGCCTCCAGCAGGCGATCGGCGTGACGAGGACTCTCCACGTAGGTGCGGATGGCGATCCCGTACGGCTCGACGGGCACCCGGTCTGCCCCGAGCATCTTCGCGACCGCACCGGGCGCGCCGCACGCGACGACGACCAGGCCGGCCGACCACTTCTCCGACTCGGTCTCGACCCCGACCACCCTGTCGCCTTCGATCACCGGCAGCGCGGTGGAGTGCCAACGCACGTCTGCGCCTGCCTGTTGCGCCAGCTCGACCAGCCGCGCGTCGAGGTGCCGGCGGGGCCACACCGCGCCGTGCGCGGGGAAGCGGCCGCCCTGCGGCCAGGGCAGCTCACGCCGGGTCCCCCCGGCGATCATCCGCAACCCGTCGATGCGATGTGCGCCGTCGACGAGACCGACTTGGAGCGCGTCGAGGGCCGCGACAGCGCGCGGCGTCAGCCCGTCGCCGCAGACCTTGTCGCGCCCTTGCCCGCCGCGTTCGAGCAGCACCACCGAAGCGCCGCCGCGGGCGGCCGTGATCGCTGCTGCCGCCCCCGCCGGGCCGGCACCGATCACTGCTACGTCCACGCGCTGCATGAGCAACAGCGTGCCTGATCCACCACCAGAACCGGCCAACCGACTCGCGCCGACGCACCGCGTATGGTGGTCGTCGGGGGCAAGTAGCAGCCCAGTCTTTCGAAGGGGGGAGTCGCAGTGGCTCAGCAGGTTCGCGGTGTCGTTGCTCGTGCAAAGGGCGCGCCGGTCGAGATCGAGACGATCGTCGTGCCCGATCCGGGCCCGGGGGAGGCCGTCGTGCGCGTGCAAGCGTGCGGCGTCTGCCACACCGACCTCCACTACCGCGAAGGTGGGATCAACGACGAGTTTCCGTTCCTGCTCGGCCACGAGGCCGCCGGCGTAGTCGAGTCGGTCGGTTCCGGGGTGACCAACGTGGCACCGGGCGACTACGTGGTGCTCAACTGGCGGGCCGTCTGCGGGAACTGCCGCAGCTGCCGCCGCGGGCAGCCGCAGTACTGCTTCAGCACCGCCAACGCGACGCAGAAGATGACCCTCGAGGACGGCACGCCACTGTCGCCCGCGCTCGGGATCGGTGCCTTCGCCGACAAGACGCTCGTCGCCGCCGGCCAGTGCACGCCCGTCGCCGCTGCTGCTCCGCCGACGACGGCCGGCCTGCTCGGCTGCGGCGTGATGGCCGGTCTCGGAGCGGCGATGCTGACCGGTGGTGTGCAGCGCGGCCAAACGGTGGCGGTGTTCGGCTGCGGCGGCGTCGGTGACGCGGCGATCATGGGTGCCAAGCTCGCCGGGGCGACGACGATCGTCGCCGTCGACCTGGACGACCGCAAGCTCGCGTGGGCCCGGGAGTGCGGCGCGACGCACACCGTGAACGCGCGCGACGTCGACCCGGTTGAGGCCGTGCGGGCGGCGACGGGCGGTTTCGGCGCCGACGTGTGCATCGAGGCGGTCGGTCACCCGGCAGTGATGGAACAGGCCTTCTACGCCCGAGATCTCGCCGGGACGCTCGTCCAGGTGGGGGTGCCGACGCCGGACATGCGCATGCCCGACATCCCCATGATCGAGTTCTTCGGCCGCGGCGGCGCCCTTCGGCCGAGCTGGTACGGCGACTGCCTCCCGAGCCGCGACTTCCCGCTGCTCGTCGACCTGTACCTGCAAGGGCGGCTCGACCTCGACAAGTTCGTCTCCGAGAAGATCACTCTCGACGGCGTGGAGGACGCGTTCCACAAGATGGAGCGGGGCGAGGTCCTGCGCAGCGTCGTCGTGCTCTGAATGCGTCGTCTCGAAGTGTGATCGTCGCCGGGGTCGGGTAGGAACAACCACGGTTCGATCCAATCCATCCCACAAGGAGAAGACGATGGCCTTCAAACTGGCTCCCCTGCCCTATGCCCAGAACGCGCTTGCGCCGACGATCAGCGAACGCACGATGAGCTTCCACTACGGCAAGCACCATCAGACGTACGTCGACAAGTTGAACGAGCTGATCGAGGGCACCGAGCACCAGGGCCAGACGCTGGAGGAGATCATCTGCTCCGCCGACGGGCCGCTGTTCAACAACGCCGCCCAGGTGTGGAACCACACCTTCTTCTGGAGCTCGATGTCGCCCGACGGAGGCGGCTCCCCCGACGGTGAGCTGGCGAAGGCGATCGAGTCGAGCTTCGGTTCCTTCGACGCGATGTCAGAGGAGTTCGCCGAGACGGCGAAGACCCACTTCGGGTCGGGCTGGACATGGTTGGTGAAGGGCGCCGACGGCCTATCGGTGAAGTCCACGTCGGACGCCGATCTGCCGATGCGCCATGGCGAGACGGCGCTCTTGACGCTCGACGTCTGGGAGCACGCGTACTACCTCGATCACCAGAACGACAGGCCGGCATTCGTCGCCGCATTCCTCGAGCGCCTGGCGAACTGGGATTTCGCGGCGAAGAACTTCGCCGACGCCTGACCCCGGTTGTTTGAGCCCCGCGCCCGCGGGGTACTGCGGCTTCCACACGGTCGACGACGACCCGGACGAAAGCGAGCAATCCACATGGGTGCCCTGAGCGTTCTTCTCATCGCCGCCGGCGCAATCTTGGCCTTCGCGGTCAACACCGCCGTCGACGATGTCGACCTGACTGCAGTTGGAGTCATCCTGATGGTGGTCGGTGGCATCGGTCTCCTCGCGGCCATCGTGCAGGGTTCTTTCCTCGGTTTCCGCTCCACCAGGACCCGCCAGATCTCCGACGACGGCCGAGTGGTCGTCGACCGGGAGCACATGAGCGGCGTCTGACGACCAGACGCATTTCTTCACCCCGTCCCAGTTAGCCCGGCAAACCCCCCAGACCCCCCAATACCCGGCCCGCAGCCAGCCCGAACACGGCTGGCTGCGGGCCGGGCCGCGTCCGTCTGCACCGAAGCGCCACCGGTTAGGTTCAACCCGGCCGTACGGGAGGCAGGTGTGGCGATTCCGAGCGTTGACTACTCCGACTGCGAGGCGCGCGACGAGGGTTGGTGGCAACAAGACGTCAACGCGTGGACCTCGCTCGGCTTCGTCGCAGTGGCCGTCGTGCTGGCGCTCGCCGTGCAGCGCCGCCGTATGCCGCGTACGGTCCTTCTCCTCGCCGCCCTCGCCGCCGCTGAGGGCGTTGGCAGCCTCGTGTACCACGGCCGCTCCGGCGACGCAGGCCACCTGCTGCACGACCTCGCGCTGATCGGCCTGCTCGGCTACGTCGCCGGTTGGCACGTCGGACGACTCGGCGCGCGGCCTTGGCAGGGTGCACTCCTCGGCACGTCGACCGCTCTCGTTGCGGGCGGCGTCGCGTGGTCGTTCGCCGAGGCGGCGACGAACGTCGTCGCCGCCGTAGCGGTGGTGGTCGTCGTCGCCGCAGAGGTGCTCGCCCGACGGCGTGGGATGGCGCCGGTGTGGGGCGTCGCCCTACTGGTGCTCGGAGCGCTGGCGGTCGGCGCCTGGCTGATCGGCACCTCCGCCAGCCCGGCGTGCGACGCCCGCTCTCT